>DATMNC010000062.1:0-179570 GCA_035569395.1 Thermoanaerobaculia bacterium
CGGCAGCTCTACACCGGCAAGGGCGAAAGCATTCGATCGTACAGATACCGAGATCCCGCGAAAGGCATTCACCTGGACGAGCGACACACCGACAATCGCCACGGTCGACGTGAACGGCGTCGTTCAGGGAGTGATACCGGGCTCGGCTACGATCACCGCTACCGCCGACGCCGCGTCATCGAGTGTTGCCGTGAAGGTTACTTGAACAGATCGAGCAAATCCGCCGCCTTCGATGTAACCCGAACCTTCTGCTGAAGGCCGGAACCTGAAAGTTCGATCGCACCGAGCTTCACCAGTTTAGCGATGGCGCTGTCGAGGTCCTGCACGTCGATTCCTGAAGAGGTTACGAGCTCGGACAAGGAGATTTCCTGGCGTTCCACGAGCCTTTTCAGAAGACTCGCCGTAGCATCGCCCGGCGTCTGCTTTTTCTGCGACGTGAGACGGTCGTACGTATCGAGAAACGTCCCGAAGGTGCTGCTCTGACTTGTCATGGTTCAACTCCGCCGTGGACAGCGTAGCACACGGTCTAACGTCTTCTCTCAGCGTCTTCTTCCTATGTCCTCATGACGACCGGCGTCCTCCGGCGAAGGGCGTCGTCGACGCTCCAGATGCCGCGCCACGTGCGGCGACGAAGAGCCATACGAAGCAGGGTGTTCACATAATGGACCAACCGGGCGCGGCGATTGCTCTACCGGATGATGATGCGCATTTCCCAGACACCGGCTCGCATCCTTCCTCTCCTGTTTCTGCTGGCGACCTCAGCGGCCGCGCTCGACACCGCCCCGGGGCTGCTCGACCACGCCTGGCCCGACATTCCTGTCAGAAGCGTGAACACGATCGGGAGCGGAATAGGCGTCGTCTTCAGTCCCGATCTCTCCGTGTCGGACAACTGCCGCTTCTACGAGGCGCTCGGCTTTGCCTGTTTTCAAGGGGCGGACTGGGCGAAGATTCTGGATGACGTTCACCGCCACAACGTTCTCTATCCCGAACGACGGGTCTTCACGCTGATCCTGGAGACCCACGGCACCAATGGCAATGGCCTCAAGATCCAGACGAGCTACGCTCGCGACGCCGACCGCTCGTACATCGCCGCCGGTGCCTTGCAACAGCGCCTCGAGCCCGAGGGGATCTACTACGTGATCATCAGCGCGTGTAACTCCGGGCGGCTCTTACGGCCGGCGATTTACAACCGGCTCGATCCGAACAACGGTGACAAGCTCTTTCTCCCGGCTACAAAAGGGATCGTCGATGCGTCAACGGACTTTGTGGCGTCGCGAAGCGCGGTCACGATCATCACGCCGCAGTCGAGCCACATCGAGACGACGCTGGTCGGCAAGCTGCCGGAGCTCTCGGCTTCCGCTCGCCGCGCCATCATCGAGTCGGCCAGGAGCCTCGGCATCGCGCCGCCGAAGGAGTTCGCCGTCTCCGACATGATGGTGGCGATGTTGACACGCGATCCCAAGCTCCAACTCACCGCCGGCAGCTACGTCGATGCGCTCAACCGCGAGATCGCTCCTGTCGACCGTAGCGAACAGCTCTTCCGAAAGTTCGTCCGCTATGTGAACGGCGTCGCCGCAAAGCAGTATCCGCCGCCGGCGAAGAAGGCGAGCGTGGCGCACAAGACTGCCAGGAAAAAGAGCGTCTCCGCCGGACGCTGACTCTGAAGCACATCCAAATGATCTCCACCGCGTTGTCAACGTGCGCGTGACTTTCCCGTCCATTGTGGGAAGGAGCAAACACCAATGAAACGCCTGATCTCAGTCGCAATCATCGTCGCGAGCCTCGGGAGCGCGGCATGTACAACCGCTGTAATCGTTCGTCCGCCTCGGGCGGGATTAGTCCTCGTCAATGGCCGCTGGGTTGTAGCGCCAAGGGCCGGCGCCGTCTGGATCGCACCGCATTGGGAACGCCGCGGATTTGAAAGGGTGTGGGTCGAAGGATTCTGGCGTTACTGAGCGCCTTCCCTCAGCTCTTTGAGAACTTCCAGCCTTTATCGAGAAGGGGCACGGTCGCGCAGGCGGGGCCTCCGTCACGCGCCGTGCCGGCGATTCCTGCCTCGATGAATCCACCGATCGCTGCGTTCGCGATCATCGGCCAGGTGATTCCACCAAGCGGTATTTTCGCGCGGCGCGTCCAGGGCGACACCGATTCACCAGCCATCGTGCCGGAATTGACGTAGACGAATCTGCCGCCGACCGGACCTTGCGCGAACGGCCCGAGGAAGTTTGGGCTTCCGTCGGGCCGGTCGTTTCGGACTCGAATCGGGAACTCGAACACGATCTCGCGCGCACTCGTGCCACCCGGAGCGAGTAGTTCATTCTTGCCGCGCTGAACCTGAAAACGGACACCAGCCGGCGGCTCCCGGATGGTGATCCTGAGCAAAACTTCCTGATCGTTCATTCCGGCTTCGATCTTACTTCGAGCCGGGGGGGAACCGGGAGCCTGCGTAGAAGCGTCCTTACGCCACAGCTGGCGTTAGCCTTGGCAACCAACGCTGCCGGCCGTGCCGTCCTACTCCGGACCGAAGGAAAGGCTTTTGATCGACATGCCCATCGGCGGCGGATCGACCGACAGATCGAGCATATTCACCGCACCCTTCGGAGCGGGAGTAACGTGGTATTCGCGGTCATCGTCATCGACCGACGGCGTGAAACGATCGACGAGCCGCCCGTTGAGCACGATCGAGACAGTGGCATGCGCCGCAAGGGCCGCCCGCGAAAAACGAAACTCGATGCGCAGAATCGTTTCGCCTGTCGACGGAGGAAGGCTTGTCAGCGAGTGCCCCGACATTGGACGCAGTTCCTCCGATCCCTGCCGATGGGATTCATCCCAGCCGGCCACGAATTGCGGCATGGCGCGCGCGGGGATCAGTCCGGCATCGAAATAGTGCCGGCGGGCGATGTTCCAGAGGTGTCCACGCTGGCGATGGAAGACGAATCCATCGTGGTCGTCGGAATCGGCCTCGGCCAGGATCCAGGCATTGCGGTTGTCGATCGAAAGCGGCAAGGCGCGCTTGTCGAGAACGTGGATGAACGGATAGTTCGGCAACAGGTACTGGAAGAACGGATCCATGTCGCGCGCCACGAAGAGCTGGCCTGTGCGTAGATCGAGATGCTGCGTCACCGCTTCGACGGCGAGCAACGACGGCGCGACCGTATCCCGAACGGTTGCCAGGGCCGGCAGGGTCCAGAAAAAGAAGGAGGCGATGAGCGCCGCGCCGGCGAGCGGCTCCGCGCGCGGCCAGGCGCGGGTAAGGCGGCGAATTCCATCGGCGGCAAGGATGGCGAAGAGCGGACAGTAGCCGATGGAGAAGCGGTTGATGCTGTAGCGGTCGAGCATCATCCAGGCGAGGATGGCGAAGGGTCCGAAGCTGAGGGCGAGCCAGCCGATGGCGCGGTCACGCGACGCAATGGCCCCGGCGATGGCGACAGCGACGAAGATCGAGGTGATGAAGCCCAGCGCCAGCGACTGGTATTGCTTGATGAAGAATCGGTCGAAGAGGCGCCAGAGCGGCGGGCGGGCCGGGCTGCGGAAGGAGTCGACCCGAGTGATGTATTGGCCGTGCTCCTCCGCCGCGTCGAAGTACGGTCTGGTGCCTCCCGTGGCCGCGATGGCGCCGCCGAAGGCAACGCCGACCGTGACCGCGCCGACGAGCGCGGCGAAGACGACATCGCGCCACGCGGCGCGCGCGCGGTACGACGTCGCCAGCGCGCCCGGGGCCAGACCGATCAGGAAGTTCTGCGGACGGATGCCGGCGGCAAGCGCCAGTAACGCCGCTCCAACGAGATAGGCGTTGGCGTCGCGGCATCCGCGAAAGAGAAAGCCGACTGCGAAAACGACGAGGACCAGCGAGGGGATGTCGCTGAAGGCGCCGCCGCCGAAGAACCAGACGTTCGGGAAAAAGGCGCACAGTGCGCCGGCGACGGCCGCCGTAACGAATGACAGGCGAAGCTCGCGCGCCAGAAAGAAGATCGCCGGAAAGACGAGCATCCCCGCGATGAGGTTGACGGCCTGCAGCGCACGAAAATCGTTGTGGATGATCGTGCGCGCGATGCGGCCGAGGGCGATGTAGACCGGGAAACCGGGGGGATGGGGATGGTGACTCGTTACATCATAGGACCGCATTCCCAGGCAGAAGAGCGCCTCGTCCCAGTCCCAAAGAGTGCGCGCCATCGCCAGGAAGCGCGTCGCCGCGCAGGCGAGTGCGATGAGACCGAAGGTCCGGCGCTGGCGGGGCGTCAGGGCTGGTCGTGGTTGGGTGAGGTCCATGGGACGGTTGCTGGGTTGCTAAGTTGCTGGGTTGCTTGGTCTCGGCGTCTCGCGGTTGCGCGGTCTCGGGGTGTTGCGGCCGAAGCGTTCCCGCGAGACCTCGGAACCGCGAGACTCCGCAACCCGGAAACCCTGCAACTCAGCAACCCAGAAACCTCACCGATAGAACTTCCCATCCTTCTCGGCCAGCTTCCTAAGGGCAGCGGTGGCCAGGAAGCGCTTGCCGTGTTTCTGGGCCAGATCGTCGAGGCGCGCCAGGATGTACGGGAGGCCGAGCTTGTCGGCGTAGCGCAGCAGCCCGCCTCGGAACGGCGGGAAGCCGGTGCCCATGATCATGGCCAGATCGAGTTCGGCGGCGGAGGCAGCGATCTTCTCGTCGAGGATCATGGCTGCTTCGTTCACCATGGCGAAAATCATCCGCTCCACGACCGCCTGCGCATCGGCGGGATGCGTCGACTTGATGTTGAGGAGTTTGTACACCGAGGGATCCGGACCCTGGCGCTTGCCGGCTTCGTAAAGGTAGAGACCCTTGCCGTTCTTCTTGCCGAAGCGGCCGTCCTCGTAAAGTGCCGCCACGACGTGCGACGGCTCCATCCGCTCGCCGAATGCGGCGCTGAGGATCCTGGCCACCTTCGCGGCGACGTCGATGCCCACTTCGTCGAGCAAGGCCATCGGTCCCATCGGCATCCCGAAGTCGACCATCGCTTTGTCGATCGACTCGATGGCGTTGCCTTCCTCCAGAACGAAACCGGACTCGTTCATGTAGGGCCCGAGGATGCGGTTGACGACGAAGCCGGGTCCGTCGTTGCAGTAGACGACGGTCTTTCCGAGCTTGCGGGCAAAGTTGGCGACCGTGACCATGGCGGCGTCGGAGGTCTTCGCACCGCGGATGACTTCGACGAGCGGCATGCGGTCGACGGGATTGAAGAAGTGCATCCCGACCACGTTCTGAGGCCTGGCCGCCTGCGCGGCGATGTCGGTGATGGGGATGGTGGAGGTGTTCGTGGCGAAGACTGCGTTCGGGCCGGCGGCCGCTTCGAATTCGCGCAGCACCTGGCGTTTGACGTCGATGTTTTCGACGACCGCCTCCACGACGAGGCCGACCCGTTCGAAACCGCTCCAGTCGATGGCCGTCGTAATGCGGGCCAGCTTGCGCTGCATCTCGCCGCGGGTCATGCGCCGCCGATCGACGCTTTTCTTCCAGATCCGCGCGGCGGCTTTCAACCCGCCGGCGATCGCTTTCCAGTTGATGTCGCGCATGCGCACCGCGGCGTCGGTCTTGTCGGCGATGAGCTGCGCGATCCCGCCGCCCATGATGCCCGCGCCGAGCACGCCGGCATCACGCACCTCGGCGGGCGCCGCCGCGATCCGCTCTTTCTTGGACTCCTCCATCATGAAGAAGAGCCGGATGAGGTTCTGGGCGACGTCGCCGGTCGCGCCGGTAATGAGCGGCACGACCTCCTCGACCTCCCGCGCCAGTCCGCGCTCGACACCGTTGGACATGCCGTACTCCATGACGTCGATTGCTTTCAACGGCGCTGGGTAGTGGCCGTGGGTCAGATCGAGAACGGACTTGCGCGCCTTGCCGAAGATGACGCGGCGGGCCAGCGGGTTCCCCTCGACGTAGAACTTCGTCCGGTCGCTTCCTCGCCGTTTCGGTTTCGTGGAGAACTCTCTGGCGATGTCGAGAAGGATCGGAGCCGGGACGACTTCGTCGACCAGGCCGATGCGTTTGGCCCGCTTGCCATCGAGCGTCTTTCCCTGGAGGATGATGTCGAGCGCTCCCGGAAGGCCGATGAGGCGCGGCAGCTTGGTCACGCCGCCCCAGGCGGGGAAGATGCCGAGCTTCGTCTCCGGCAATCCGATCTGTGCCTTCGGGCTGTCGGACATGACGCGATAGTCACAACTGATGGCCAGCTCGCAGCCGCCGCCGAGCGCGGCCCCGTTGATGGCGGCAACGGTGACCTGCGGCAGTTTCGAGAAGCGATGAACGGTCTGCTGTCCGAAGCGGGTGTATTCCGCGGCCTGGTCCGCCGAGGTGACCCTGGAGAACTCGGTGACATCAGCGCCGGCGATGAAAATCGACGGTTTGCCGGAAGCGATGATGATGCGTTTGATGACGCCATCGCGTTCGAGCTCATCGACGACGGATGCGAACTCCAACATCACGGTCGAGGAGAATTTGTTGACCTTCTCGCCGGGGAGATCGAACCAGACGATGGCCAGGTTGCCGTCGCGCTCGATCCGGAATGCTGACCCCGTCCGCGGGGCCGTTTCAACCAGGGTAGTCATCGGTCAGGCCCGTTTTCCTTCACGCTCATCTTCCAGGTTTTCATCCTTGAATAGCTGGTCGATGATCTCTTTGTATTTCTTGTCGATCATCTTCCGCTTCACCTTCAGAGAGGGAGTGATCTCATCGTCGTCGATGGTGAAGTCACGCGGCAGAAGGGCGAAGCGGCGGATCTTCTCCTGACGGTCGAGGTTCAGATTGAAACGGTCGATCTCGGTCTGGTAGATCTGCTGGACCTTCTCGTTGGCGATCAACTCCTGGCGGGAGTTGAACGGGACGCCCATGGCCTTCGAGTCGCGCTCCAGCTTGTCGAAATTGGGGACGAGCAGCGCCACCAGGTACTTGCGACGGTCGCCGATGAGGACGGGCGTTCCGATGTAGGGAGAGCTTTTCAGAAGTGCTTCCAGCGGCTGCGGGGCGATGTTCTTGCCGTAGGCATTGATGATGATGTCTTTCTTCCGGTCGGTGATCTTGAGGAATCCGTCGGCATCGATCTCGCCGATGTCGCCGGTGTGAAACCATCCGTCGGGATCGATGGCCTGTCGCGTGGCGTCGTCGTTGTTCCAGTAGCCCTTCATGATGTGCGGGCCGCGGCTGAGGATCTCGCCGTCTTCGGCGATCTTCACTTCGACGCCGGGGATGATGCGGCCGACGGTGCCGACGCGGCGCGCCTGCGGCGTGTTGACGGCGATGACAGGAGACGTTTCGGTCAGGCCGTAGCCTTCGTAGATATCGAGGCCGGCTCCGATGAAGAACGCGGCCAGCTCCGCCGAGAGCGGGGCGCCGCCGGAGAGAACCATCTTCACACGGCCGCCGAGACGGTCGAGGATCTTGCGGAAGACGAGCTTGTCGGCGATGGCCGATTTGAAGCTGAGCCCGAACGGCATCGGCTTGCCGCTGAGGCGATACGGCAGGCGCTGCTCGGCGATTCCAAGCGCCCATTTGAAGATCTTCTGCTTCGATGCCGGCTGGACAGCAACGTTATCGAGGATGGCCGTGCGCATCTTCTCGAAAAGGCGCGGCACCGCGGCGAAGAGATGCGGCCGGATTTCGCGGAGGTTGTCGCTGACTTTCAGGACGCTCTCGGCATAGGCGATCGTGCAGCCGCGGTAGAAGTAGCAGTAGTCGCCCATCCGCTCGAGGATGTGCGAGAGCGGCAGGATGGAGAGGCCGATCATGCCGTGCGCGATCGGCAGCACCTTGCAAGTTGCGAGCACGTTGCTGGCGACGTTGCCGTGCGTGAGCATGGCGCCCTTCGGATTGCCGGTCGTCCCCGAGGTGTAGACGAGCGTGGCCACGTCGCCGGGCGCCGGCTTGGCGCGCAGCTCGTCGAAACGGGCTCGGGCGGCGGCGTCATCGGCACCGCGGCCGGTGTCGACGACCCCCTCGAAGCTGAGCACGCCATCCGGCAGCGCCGGCGGTGGGTCGCAAACGATGACGTTGTGAATGTGCGGGCAGTGGTCGCGGATACCGGCCACCTTCTTCATCTGCTCTTCGTTCGAACAAATGACGGCCACGGCGCCGGAGTCGTTGAGGATGTACTCGATCTGCCAGCCGAGGAGCGTCGGGTAGACCGGAACGGTCACGGCCGCGCTGGCCAGGATGGCGAAGTCAGCCATCGCCCACTCCGGGCGATTCTCCGAGAGGATGGCTACGCGGTCGCCGGGCTTGAGACCGAGATGGAAAAGGCCCGTTGCGAAGTAACGAACGGTGTCACGGAACTCGTCGACGCTGGTGTCGACCCAGCGCCCGCCGCGTTTGTACTTCGTCGCCGCCGGCCGCTCCAGCGTACAGGTGACGGTGTAGATGTCGTTGAGAGTCTTGATCTCCATCCGCGGACCCCCCGATTGTGGAGTAAGCGCGGATCATAGCCCCTAAGCGACTTTGATCCATCGCCACAATTCAGGAATGGTCGGCCGCTTTCCGTACGAGAGGATGCCGACCCGGAAGATCTTGGCCGTGACGTAGAAGAAAACCGCGATGGTGGCGATCGAGACGGCGATGGACACGAGGATGTGCCATACCGGCGGCTCGGAGACCAGCGTCCGCACGAACATCGTGATCGGTCCGTAGACGGGCGCCATCGAGAGCGCTACAGAGAGAGGCGAGTCGGGGTTGGTGATGATGGCGAACATGATGAACCACGGCAGCATCATCACCATCTGGATCGGCGCGACGAGCTGCTGGGCCTCCTTGTCGGTGTTGCAGGCCGCCCCGGCGATGGCGTAGATGCAGACGAAGGTCAGGTAGCCGAGGATGAAGAAAAGGGCGAAGTAGACAAAGACCATCGGCCGCAGGAACTGCGAGACGTCGAACCCGGCCATCAGGGCGCTGGCCGCGCCAAACGCGCCCACAGCGGCGATGAGGCTCAGCCAGACGGTGACCTGCGTGAGGCCGACCGCGGCGACACCAAGGATCTTGCCCGTGAGCAGTTGGCGCGGCGACATCGAGGAAATGAGCACTTCCACGATGCGCTCGCTCTTCTCCTGCACGATCCCACGCATCGTCTCCAGCCCATAGATAAAGGAGGGGATGATGAGAAGAGCGGCGAAGATGAAGCCGATGATGAAATTGGCCTCGCTCCCCTTCTTCTGCTCACCGCTCCGTGAAAGCTGCACGCTGTCGAACGGAACTTCGCGCGTCAGGGTGTCGACGACATTGGGGTCGATACCGCGTCCTGTGAGCCGCTGGCGCTGAATGGCCCGGTTGGCGACGGAGGCCAGCCGCTCCTGCGTGAAGAGATCGGTTGACGACCGGCTGTAGAAGGTCATCTTGGCATCGCTGCCCTCGAAGGCGTTGGTGGGAATCACCAGTACGGCATCGAGTCCGTTCTCCGCCTTCTTGTCGAGGTAGAGGCGGTCGAGATAGGGCTTCGAGGTCTTGTCTAGATTGGATTGTCCATGGGCATCGGCGTATTCAACGTCGAGCGACTGCGGCAGTTGTCCGCGGTTGCCTCCGGAGAGCGCCTTCTTCGGATCGGGAGCTGCCGGCTCGATTTGGTGCGAGAACGAGTCGCGCAGCACGCCTGTCCCGTCGATGACCGCTACCTTCTTGCCCCCCAGACCCCGCGCCACCATGAGGCTCGGCACGATGAAAAGCGCGGCCATCAGGACCGGAAAGAAGAGGGTCATGAAGATGAACATCTTCTTCCGGACCGCCTGGAGATACTCACGCTTGATGACTGCCAGCATTTTGTTCATCGAAGGGACTCCATGGTCTCGGCGCCAACCTGCTCGATGAAGATTTCTTCGAGAGAGGGCGAGGCAAGCTCGAATCTGCGGATCCGCAACCGCCCCATCGTCGCTTCCAGGATGTGCTGGGGATCGGCGCCGTCTACGAGGCTCAGCTCGGCACTGTTGTTGCCGATCATGGCCCGCTTGACCTGCGGGAGCTGCTCGAGGAACGCGCCATCGCCTTCGTAGTCGATGTGCAGCGTGTTCTTGCCGAAGGAGTTGCGGACCTCGTCGAGCCCGCCGGAGAGAACGATCTTACCCTTGTGGATGAGGATGATGTCGTCGGCCATCCTCTCGGCTTCCGCCATCATGTGGGTGGAGAGAAGGATCGTCCTCCCCTCCTCCTTCAGTTCACGAAGAAGGTCACGGACGAGAAGCATGTTGACGGGGTCGAGACCCGACTGCGGCTCGTCGAGGATGATGAGATCGGGATCGTGCAGAAGGGTACCGATGAGCTGGACCTTTTGCTGGTTGCCCTTCGACAGCTCTTCTACCTTGGCGTCCCGCTTATCCCACAGCTCGAAGCGTTTGAGCCATCGCTCCGCCGACGAGGCCACGGAGCTGCCGCGGCACCCTTTGATCTCGGCGAGAAAGAGAAGGTGCTCCTTCACTTTCATCTGCCGGTAGAGCCCGCGCTCTTCCGGAAGGTAGCCGATGCGGTCTCGCGCATCCCTCTCGCTGCCGAGCCACTCGATCGATCCGGCATCAGGGAAGAAGACCCCGGTAATCATCCGGATGGTCGTCGTCTTCCCGGCGCCGTTGCGGCCGAGCAACCCGGTAATCGTACCGCGCTGGACGGTGAACGAGATTCCGTCCACCGCCCGCACGGCGCCAAAAGTCTTCACCACGTCTCGCGCGCACAAAACGACCGACATTCGCAAGGCTCCCTGAGGCTAAAGTCGGCGTATTGTACGAGAGAGAGAAGAGTGAGTTCTGATCAGGGATGCGGGAATGACGGATCTTCGGTCACCACCGGCATGAAGATCTTCTTGAGCTTCAGGATGATGCGCTCAATTGGACCGGTCGGCGAATCGCTCTTCGGCGCAGCAAAAGCTGGAGCGACCGCCAGGAAAACAGTCAGAACGAGAACAGAAATACGAAGTGCACCACGACGATACATACACCCTCCTCGGGCTCGTATGAGCCTATTAAATTGAGGGCGCCCAATTAGAGGAGTGTTGCAGCGAGACTTTTCCCTACCCTGAATTTGAAGAAATTCGCTGAATGTCCACCGGACTCAGCTTGGCAGGCTTGCGAACATCGTGTGCGGGCCGCGGGGCAAGCACTCGAAGTACGCACGCGAATCCCGGATGTCGGCAAGGGTGAGGGTGCTGCGGGCAGCAGCCTCCCTGAGGGTCGCGAGAGCCGTCAGAGCGCCTTCCGTGAAGGCCAGGTTCGCGGAATGGAAGTAATCCATGGCCACCTTGCAAGCGTCGGGAATCTCGGCGACCCGATCGAGCGCGAGCAGTGATTCGGCCATGTCGACGGCGACGAGCGCGACGTCGACCTCCATGCCCAGGTCATTGAACTCTTCCTGAATCTCCGGGAGGATCTTGAGCGCCTCGGCGTGACGCTGTTGCGCAGCGAGAAGCCGCGCCAGGTTCCAACGCGACTTGACCCGATGAGAAACCATCTGTTGACGGTCGAAGGCATCGATCGCCTTCATCGTGTACTGAATCGATTCATCGAAAGCCCCGAGCTCGCGGTAGCACAGCGCGGCGTTGTGAAGTGACGAAGCGCGCCAACGCGGGTCGACACGGTGGTCTTCGGCGAGAGCCGTGTGGATCGCCACCGCCTCCTGATAGCGGCGGGCGTGGTACAGGATGATTGCTTCAGCCGATCGGGCCGCGGCATGACGGCCGAAATCGTCGTACTCCTCGAATACCCGCCCGGCATCGTGAGCGATGAACAGAGCCTCGTCCCGCCGCTCCAGCGTCCGATAGACCAGAACACGCACCAGATTGAGACGGGCCCGGTCGAATTCTGATCCGATCGTCGGCTCGAGAGCGTCGGCGGCGGCAAGCGCCCCCATGGCCTCGGTATACGCTCCTGTACACATGAGCGCGTATGCCCGCTCCAGAAGAGAGGCAAAACGAAGGCGGGCCACGAACGTGGTCGGGTATTCGGCGATCAGCAGACCATCAGCGATCTCAACCGCGAGGCGGGTAATTTCGACGGCATCGGCCGGCATCATGTCGATGGCCCGGTCTGTGGCCGCGATCAGTTTTCTGACCACGCCTGCCGTCCGCCATTCGGGATGCTGCGCCAGCCGGGGTGCCCAGGTGTCGCGCGATCCGGCAAGGAGCTGCTTGGCGTAGACGTCGGCGGCGGCGTCTTCGTTTTTCATCGCTTTCTGAACACCGCGCAGAAACGCCAGGCTCTCCGCGCGAGGAGTATTCGAAAACGACTGCGTCTGCCAGACATCGCCGTGTTTCAGCAAAGTGGCAGTGCCGCGGAGGGAATCGAGTGTCCGCTTGCAGAGCGAACAGCCGGCGAGATGTTTGTCTCGTGCCGCGGAATCGATCGGCTCGCCGAGGAACCCGGCGAGCACTTCCTCATCGTAGTGCTGTTCGATCATCATCGCTTCACCGCCGTAATACTGAGATAGATCTCCCGAACGCGTTTGAGGCAGTTATGGATCAGTTTCTCCGCGTAGCGCGACGTCGTATCGAGCGAGACCGCGACATCATTTGCGGAGCGGCCCTCGTAGTAGTGGAGGTAGAGCGTCTCGCGGCAGCGCGGCTGCAGGTAACCGAGCGCCTGCTGCATGGTGATGATCATGGCCATCTTCTCGGCGATGCCGCTCGACGACGGATCGGTGTGCTCGTCGAAATCCTCGGGCAACCCTTCGGTACGTCCCTGGCCGCGCCAATAGTGCCGGCTGGCGTTGCACATCGCCGCCACCAGCCAGGCCCGGATATTCTCGACCTTGGTGGTCGTCGTCATGAACGAGAGGAAGACTTCCTGGATCAGCGACTCCGCTTCCGATTCGGGGATGCGGAACTTACGGCAACCTACGTGAAGCAGCAGCGGTCTGTGCCGTACGTATAGCTCGCCGATGTCCTCCGGCTGAGGCTCGTCGAACGGCCCCAGCGGCGGCAGAACGGCATTCGCATCCGTGACCGGGAGCGTTGCCGGGGCACCTGTTATCGTTTCCAACACATTCGGATCGAGCACGACCGCTTCCCTCTTCCTCTCTCTCGGAAGTTGCGAGTCGATAATTATGGACGCGTTCTCACGAAGATACCATGAAACGGGAAAAGTGCGAGATTCCTTTGGTACGTCACTTTTCTTGAACCTGGACCCGTTTGAATAATGCCAAGCATACCCGATGTAGTAGCGGAAAGGTGTCGGTAATCGGTTAGACGGCCAAACCGCCCGTTTTTCCCTCGAAGTCCGGGATCTGATGCTATCCTCCGCCGTCGCAAAATGCCGCCCGACAGAAGGTAAGTTGATGAAATCAGAACAGATCGCCATGAGCGTCGGTCAGATATGGGACGCATCCATCGTCCCGACACTCCAGCGATACATCCGCATCCCCAATCAATCTCCCCTCTTCGATCCGGATTGGAAGCAGAACGGCCACATGCACCAGGCGGTCGCGCTTGCGCGCGCATGGGTCGAGGAGCAGCAGATTGAAGGGCTTCGGATCGAGACGTGCGAAATCGAAGGCCGCACGCCCCTGATTTTCATCGAAGTCGACGGCGACGATTCATCCACCGTACTGATGTACGGGCATCTCGACAAACAACCGGCCATGGTCGGATGGGACGCCGGCCTTGGCCCCTGGACACCGGTTCTTCGCGACGGCAAGCTCTTTGGACGGGGCGGCGCCGATGACGGCTACGCCATCTTCGCCGCGGTCTCCGCCATTGGCGCGGTCAAGCAGCAGAACGCGCCGCACTCACGCATCGTGGTCATCATCGAATGCTGCGAAGAGAGCGGCTCGGTCGATCTACCGGCCTACATCGACCTTCTCTCCGAAAAGATCGGCACGCCGCGGCTGGTCATCTGTCTCGACAGCGGCTGCGGCAACTACGAACAACTCTGGATGACGACGTCGCTCCGCGGCGCGATCGTCGGCAATCTCACCGTCGAAGTGCTGAGCGAGGGGGTTCACTCCGGCGACGCCAGCGGCATCGTCCCCTCGAGCTTCCGCATCCTCCGCATTCTGCTCGACCGGCTCGAAGATGCGCGCACCGGCCGGATCATCCCCGAGTGGCTGCACGCCGAAGTACCGCCCGATCGCATGGCCGAGGTCCGCGAAACCGCCCGCATCCTCGGCGACGAGATCTTCAACAAGTTCCCGTTTCTCCCCGGCATGCATCCGATGACCGGCGATCCGGTCGAACAGTTGCTGAACCGGACCTGGCGTCCGATGCTGTCCTACACAGGCCAGGCCGGCCTCCCCGATCTCGTGCAGGGCGGCAACGTGCTCCGCCCGAAAACATCGATCAAGCTCTCTCTCCGCATTCCGCCCACGCTCGACGCATCGAATATCGACCGGAAACTGAAGGAACTGTTGGAAAGCGACCCGCCCTACGGCGCCCACGTTCAATTCGAACCGGAAAAAGGTGCAGGCGGGTGGGAAGTACCGAAGGTCGATACCTGGCTGGAGAAATCGATCGACTCCGCCTCAAAAGCATACTTTGGCAAACCCGCCACCACCTGGGGCGAAGGCGGCTCGATCCCTTTCATGGGGATGCTCGGCCAGCGCTTCCCGAACGCGCAGTTCCTCATCACCGGCGTCCTCGGACCGCACAGCAACGCCCACGGACCGAACGAGTTCCTGGACATCCAGACCGGTAAGAACGTAACCGCATGTGTGGCCCAGGTGCTGGCGGACGAGAGAAGCTCGGGGTAACGGGGTCTCGCGGTCTCGCGGTTGCGGGGTCTCGCAGTGTTCATCGACGACAATTTGCGCAAGGGATTAAACCACCGCGAGACCTCGTAACAGCGAGACCTCGCAACCGCGTCCCTACCCGTGCCCCCCCGCGTACTTCTTCTCCCCTGCTTCGATCCGGATCGGCAGCCGGTTCTGCGGTGGAGGTAAGGGGCACGTCGCATACGGCGTAAACGCGCACGGCGGGTTGTAGGCCTTGTTGAAATCGACGATCGTCTTTCCGCTCGCGTCGGGGGGATGCGCGTATAGGTAGCGCGCCGCGCCGTACGTCTCCTTCCCGCTCGTAGCGTCTTTGAAGATGATGAAGTAGTCCGTCTCGCCTTGCTCGAGGATCGGATCGATGCGGAACTCCCGCCCCTGCAGCGTGAAGACGAGCGCGCCCGGCGAGACTTCGTCGCTGGTCATACCGAGAACGTTCGTGATCGGAATCTTTTTCGGCGGGTTGTACGGCTCGAACCGCGCTTCGACGCGCGAGCCTGGATCGACCGGAAAATACTCCAGCCCCAGAAAGTGCTTGCGTGCCTCGGCGTCTGTATCGCGCACGCGGATCCCGAAGCGCGGTCCGTGCTTGGCGTCCTCGCGGCGGATGGCGACAAACGACAGCGTCCCCGTGCGCACGACAGTCGGCTTCGGTTCCATATCGTTGTTCAGCGCGACCGCCGCGGTTACCGGCTTTCCTTCGATCGTCAGCGACGGGTTCGGCTGGAGGTTCACCTTTCCGGCCTGGAGAACGAACTGCGCCGGAACGGGTGGTTTCGAAGGAAGGGAGACATCATTGTTGCCGTCGCTGAGCCAGTAGAGACCGGCCAGAGTCAGCCAGCCGTCGGGCGCCTTCAGCCGTTCGGCACGGTGCGCGCGCCATGCCTCGACGTCTTTTTGATGCGATGAGCCGTCGATCGTTTCGGCGGGAGGCTCGTAGCGGCAGGCGGCAAAGAGGAGGAGGATGGCGAAGGAGCGTTTCATCGGTCGGATAGGATACTCAAACCTTGGTTTCCAAATGTCGCAGAGCCGTGTCCAATCGGGGTGAGCAATGTTGCGTCCTTCCCGGTCCGGCTGCCGGAGCTTGATGCGGTGATCCCCGCCTTTAATGAGGAGCACCGTCTTCTTGCCGCGATTCGCGGCGGCGACCGCAGTGCCGCCGAAGAGCTTGTCGATCGAACCTACTCCTCGGTCTTTGCATCGCTTTTCCGCCTTTGCGGCGACCGCGACCTGGCCGCCGACCTGACACAGGAAACCTACCGGAAGGCGTGGGAAGCACTACCCGGATTCGACGGCCGGTCGCAGTTTTTCACCTGGCTCTACCGCATCGGCTACACGACGTTTCTCAATCACATCCGCCGGCCGCGGCTGATGAAGTCGCTCGATGACGAGAACGCGCCGGAGATGCCGGACAGCGCACCCGCCGCCGACGAGGTGCTGAGCAATGCCGAGGAGGGCGGACGCCTTCGCGCACAAGTGCTTTTACTCCCCGAAGATCTTCGTTTCACGGTGACTGCCCATTTCTGGGGCGGTCTGGCAGTCAAGGAGATCGCGGCGATCGAAGAGATCACCACCGTTGCGATTCGAAAACGGCTGCACAAAGCGTTCTCACTGCTGGAAGAAGCCCTCGGCGGGAACGTTGAGGAAGAAAGACAATGACACGGAACCGCAAAGCTGACCTGCAGAGGAAGCTGACCATGGCGCCGGTGGCGACACCTCCCGCCGGGCTGGCCGGCCGCATCAAAAGCGAAATCCCTTCAAACATGGGATTCGAATCCGAACGAACGCAATCGCGGAAGTCCGCGATGTTCAATCTCCGCATCGCCGCGTCGATCATCCTGCTCGTCTCATCGCTCTACCTCGTGCTCCATCTTCTCTCGCGGACAGACGCGAATATGCGATCGATGCCGGTTGCGGACGACAAGACTGCTGCCACCGCGCCGCGCATGGCTGTAGCGCTCCCCAACACACCTCCGCAACCGGGAACCTCCCGCGAGCAGCCCCGCACCGATCTTCCGGTGATGCCGAGCACGCCGCCGACGACGAGCGTCACCACCATTCCGAACACCCGGATCGCGGAGGCGAAACGTGAAGAGGCCGACGGCATGTCGACCGGCCGACCGTCCTACAGCAGTTCCGTTGAGAACGAAGGTCCGGCCGTCAAGCCCCAACCGATCGTCGCCGAGGCGGCGCCGGCCCCGGCCGCCGCCGCGCCGCCGCCTCCACCTTCTCTGGCTCTGGCTCGGGATCGGGCGGCGACGGCGGGTGCCGTCGCCGAGGGGCGTGTCTTCGCACCCGAACCCTCGGCTGCCAAGACGGCCGTTCCCCAGGAGCGCATCGCCGCGCGCGACGATGCGCCGGTCAGGAACTTTGTGGCAATCCAGGAGGCAATCTCGCATGGCGCCACGCTGGGTCATCTCGACACCTCCGCGATCGTGCAGCATTTCGCGGCGCCCGAGCGGCGTCCGGCCGACCTCCGGGTCGAGCTCGAAGCGTCGGCCGCACCTCTCAATGCCTCGAAGTGGCTGCTGCGCGTCTCCGTCGATGGTCCCGTTACGAACGCTACGTCGATCGATCTCGAGTTCGGCGACGCGGTCGCCGCGCATCACGCTCTGACCGGTTCGCCTGCTCCCAATGAGACCGCGTTGTACGAGATTGAATTCAAACCGAACGCGACGCCCGATCAGACGATCGCCACCGTCCGGGCTGGTAAAGCCGAGGGCGTCGTCCGCGTGACCGATCTCCGCCGTTGGAACGCCGCATCGACGAGGATGAAACGCGCCTCGCTGGCGGCCACGTGGGCGCGCACGCCGCAGTCACACACCCAATCCGAGGCCATCGTAGCGAAAGCGCGCGAGGCACACATCGACGATTTGGCGGACATCGTCGAGCGCGTCGAGAGGAATCAGTAGGAGGTTGCTGAGTTGCTTGGTTGCTGAGTTGCTTGGCTCGGCGGGCAGTTACTCAGCAACCTTGCAACCGAGCAACCCCGCAACCACTACCTCGGCCGTCCGCCTCCGAAGTTGCGTACCGACTGAAAGTGCACGTCGAAGTAACGTGCCGCGGCGCGTACCGCACGGGAAACGGTCCAGGCATCTTTCGACGGGATCCGCTCCAGCGCCAGACGCATGTTTTCGGGCAGCTTGGCCCGGCAACTGCGGCAGAGAGCGGTGCCGATCGTCTTGTTGAGGTCGCAACGGGGGCAGCGCGGTGTCTTGGCGAGTCCGGAGACCTGCTCCTTCGTCAATGTCATCGTATCCCTCTCTTCTCTGGCAGGTTATTGTTACATGAATACGAACCATCCGCACCATCAGTTCCTGGCAGCGGTTCCCGGTGCATTAGAATCCGCGCCGATTTCCGAGGAGGGCATCCCCATGGGCGAGCGAATCGAATTTCCGTCGAACGGCCACACCTGTCAGGGGTATTTCGCCGGCAAGGGGCCGGGCATCGTCGTCATTCAGGAGTGGTGGGGACTGGTGCCCCACATCGAGCAGATCGTCGATCGTTTCGCCGGCGAAGGTTTCTCCGCCATCGCTCCCGATCTCTTTCACGGCAAGACGACGACGTCCCCTGACGAAGCGGGGCGAATGCTGATGGAGCTCGATGCGGAGCGCGCCGAAAAAGAGATTGCCGCCGCCGGCGACTATCTCCTCGGCCGTCCCGAGGGCACATCGAAGTCGTACGGCGTCATCGGTTACTGCATGGGTGGCGCACTGGCGCAGTTCACGGCGACGATGGAGAAAAACGTTGGCGCCGCGGTCAGCCTCTACGGCGGTTTCAAAAACACCGACTTCCCCTGGGCAAACCTGGCCGCGCCAATCCTCCTGATCTATGCAGAGAACGACCAGGGGGTTCCGGTCGAGAAGGGGCGCGCCCTCGCTAATCAGTTGTCAGAGATGGGGAAGAGCGTGCAGCTCGTGAGCTACCCCAACACCAACCACGCTTTTTGCAATGACACCGGCAAAAACTACAACGCCGAGGCAGCGGCCGACGCCTGGAAGAAAGCGGTCACCTTCTTCCGCGCCAACGTGACGTAGTGCAGGCGCTCCGTGTAGTCGTCTTCGCTGCGCTGCTCGTTTTCTGCGTTACACCGTGGGGATCGTCGCCGATCGCATTGGCGCTGGGTCTGGCGCTGGCGCTGACGCTCGGCCATCCCTTCCCGGCGCGCAATTCGAAGGCGACGAAGCTGCTGCTCCAGGCCTCGGTGGTCGCTCTCGGCTTCGGCATGAATCTGCAGAAGGTGGTCGAGGCGGGACGCACCGGCATCGTCTTCACCGTGATCACCATCACCGGCACTCTGCTCCTCGGCTTCCTGCTCGGCCGCGCCATGGGCATCAGCCACACCACCGCGCACCTCATCTCGTCGGGGACAGCCATCTGCGGCGGAAGTGCCATCGCCGCGGTCGGCCCTGTCGTCAATGCCAGCGACGAGGAGATGTCCGTCGCGCTCGGAACGGTCTTCATCCTCAACTCGATCGCGCTCTTCATCTTTCCGATGATCGGCCACCGCCTGGGGCTGACGCAGCCGCAGTTCGGTGTCTGGGCGGCCATCGCCATTCACGACACCAGCTCCGTCGTCGGCGCCGCCGCGAAGTACGGTGCGGACGCGCTGCAGATCGCCACGACGGTCAAACTGACGCGAGCCCTCTGGATTGTCCCCCTGACGCTGGCAACGGCATTCTTCTTCAAGCGCAAGTCGGCGCGCGTGGCCATCCCCTGGTTCATCGGCGGCTTCGTCATCGCCTCGGTGATCCGGACCTATGTGACGGCACCACCGGAGGTCTGGTCAGCGCTGACGTTGCTGGCGCGCATCGGCCTGACCATTACCCTCTTCCTCATCGGCGCCGGCCTCTCGCGCAAGTCGATCGCCGCCGTCGGCGCACGGCCATTGATCCTGGGCGTCGTGCTCTGGATCGTAATCTCGTGCGTCTCGCTCTTCGCCGTGATGCGGACGCTGTGATCAGTCCTTCTCGATAACCAGGTCCCCCGAGTGGAACGACCGTCCGTGATTCTCGCGGCCCAGCAGCAGGATGATCGTCAGTACCACCATCACGAAGATCTCGAAGCCGGCCAGCGCCCAGGAGTAGCCGAAGCGGTCGCGCAGCGCGTCTTCGATCGAGTTCGTCGGAGAGGCGAAGAGGATTCCGAACTGATAGGCCAGCCCCGGCATCAGGCCACGCACGGCGTCGGGGGCGAGCTCGTTGAGATGGATCGGGATGATGCCCCACGCTCCCTGAACTCCCACCTGCATTAAGAAGGCGCCCGCGGCCAGGATCACCAGCGATCCGCCGAAAGCCCACATCGGGATGACCAGCAGTGATACCACCAGCGCCGCGATCATGCTGTAGCGCCGGCCGATCTTCTGCGAGAGCTGGCCGAAGATGATCGCGCCGATCACCGCACCGACGTTGTAGAGCATGGCCACGTACGGCACCGTCGTCGCGGCAATGCCATGCGCGTGCTTGAGGAAATCCGGATAGAGATCCTGGGTCCCGTGCGAGAGAAACATCATAAATGTCATCAGCAGCACGAGATAGAGGAAGCCGCGCGCGTGTCCCTTCGCCGCACGGAACATCTGCGCGAAATTGGCGACGCGATGCTCCTTCCACGCCGCCGACTCCGGCACGTTCCTGCGGATATAGAGCGCCAGCAGCGCCGGCAGCGCGCCGATCCAGAACATCCACCGCCACCCGAAGTGCGGCAGCACGGTGCGCGTGGCGATCGCCGCCAGCAGATAGCCGACCGAATAGCCGCTCTGCAGGAGACCGGAGAGAACGCCGCGCCATTTCCGCGGCGTGTTCTCCAGCGCCAGCGAGGCGCCCACTCCCCACTCCCCCCCCATGCCGATGCCGAACAAGGCTCGTAGAATGAGGAACTGCGTGTAGGTCGTCGAGAAGCCGGAGAGTAATTCGATGATGGAGAAATAGACGACGTTCGCCATCAGCGGAATGCGGCGGCCGTACCGGTCGGCCAGCATGCCGAAGATGATGGCGCCGACCGGACGCAGGGCCAGCGTCGCCGTCAGCGTGGCGATGATCCTCGTCTTCGGGACGCCGAACTGCAGCGCCAGCGTGTCGAGCAGGAAGACCACGACGAAAAAGTCGAAGGCATCGAGCGTCCATCCGAGAAAACCGGCAGCGACGGCGTGTCGCGAGTTGGATTGCATGAGGGCGGGATTGTAAACGCGGTCGCGCGGTCTCGCGGTTACGGGGTCTCGCGGTGGAGGCGATCAACGCCGCTCTCGAAAACCCCAACCGCGCGACCGCGCAACCCCGAGACCGCGCAACCGCGATTACAATCGCCGCATCGATGAACGAGCCGTCTCTTCGCGGGAGTCTTGCATCCTTTCGTTTGCCGGATGTCCTGACCTTTCTGGCATCGACACGGAAGAGCGGCACGCTGACGCTCACCAGCGGCTCGAACGAAGCCACCGTCCACTTCGACGCCGGCGCCGTCGTCTACGCCGGCTCGAACCAGGAGACGCTCCGCCTGGGAGCCGTCCTACTGCGCAAGAAACACATCTCGCCCCCCCAGCGCGACGCCATCGATGAGCTGATGAAAACCGAAGGTGGACGGTTCGGTCAGCTCGCGGTGAAGCAGGGTCTGCTGACCGACGGTCAGCTCCAGGACTTTCTCAAGGTGCAGGTCTCCGAGATCCTCTACGACTGCTTCGTCTGGCCCGGCGGGACGTTCGTCTTCATCGACGACACCGAGCTCCCGCCGTACGCGGTCACGATCTCCGTCGATCTCGCCAACCTGATCATGGAGGGGGCGCGGCGAATCGCCGAATGGGAGGAGTGCGTCCGCCTGCTCCCCGACAGCACCACCATCTTCCGCGTCGTCTCCAACCCGGAGACCGAGAAGATCACGCTGTCGCTCGATGAGTGGAAGATCCTCTTTCTCATCAACGGCCGGCGCACGCTCGCCGAGCTGACGAACGATGCCGGCGACGATCCGCTCCACGTCTATCGCGTCGTCTACGGTCTCTTCGCGAACAAGCTGATCGAGGTGGTCACGCGGACGCTCTCGACCGACGATACGGGCGGCGCGCGGCCGGCCACGGCGATCATGGACGAGACGATGCGCCAGAAGCCGGCCACCTTCAGCGCCGACTCGACCGTCCGCGAAGTCGGCGACGACACCAACCTGCTCGTATCAGTCGAAGCAAAACTCTCGTACAAGGACATGGTCAAGCCGACCATCGCCCAGCTCACCATCGTCAGCGGCGAAGATACGGGGCTCATGTTTCCGCTCACCGAGGCCGAGTATCTGATCGGGCGGCAACGCGACAATCAGATCTCGCTCGCGGACCTCGGTGTTTCCGGTCACCACGTCCGCATCTATCGCGGCCCCGACGGCTACGCCATCGAGGACCTCAAGAGCCGAAACGGCACCTGGCTCAACGGCGCCCGCACGTTCCATGCGCTCCTTCGCGGCGGCGATCAGATCCGCATCGGCGCCACCGAGCTGCGCTACGAGATCCTCTACGACGGCGGGACGTCGCCAGCCTTTCCGGTCGAGCCGCCGGCATCGTAGAATCCCGCCCGATCCGGCCACATCTCTCGAGGAGGCAAACAATGCGTATGCTCCGCGTTCTCCTTCTTTCACTGATCGCGGCGATGCCGGTGCTCGCCCAGCACGACATGCCGCCTCAAGGCACCGCCAAGCCGGTCACCATCGAGCCCGGCCTCGGCAAGTTGCACTGGCCGGTCTCGACGAAGATCGCCGAGGCCCAGCGCTTCTTCGATCAGGGGATGAAGTACGTCTACGGCTTCAACCATGAGTCGGCGGTCAATTCCTTCCAGCGCGCCACCCAGCTCGATCCCGATTTGGCCATGGGCTACTGGGGCGTCGCGCTGGCGCTGGGGCCGAACATCAACCTCGACGTCGATCCCGATCGCGAGAAGCAGGCCTACGAGGGCGTTCAGGCGGCGCACACGCATGAGGCGCACGCCAGCGCGAAAGAGCGCGGCCTGATCGCCGCGCTCTCAAAGCGCTACAGCAACGATCCGAAGGCCGATCTGAAGAAGCTCGCCGTCGATTACAGCGAGGCCATGGGATCGTTGACGAAGAAATACCCGAACGATCTCGATATCGCCACGCTCTACGCTGAAAGCCTCATGGATCTCCATCCCTGGAAGTTCTGGTCACACGACGGAAAGCCGAACGAGGGGACGACCAAGATCGTCTCGGTCCTCGAGTCGGTCCTGCGCCGCGATCCCAACCACCTCGGCGCGAATCATTACTACATCCATGCCATCGAGGCGTCGTCCCATCCAGAGCGCGCCCTCGCCAGCGCCAACCGTTTGAAGACGCTTGCCCCGATGTCCGGACATCTCGTCCACATGCCGGCGCACATCTACCAGCGTACCGGCAACTACGCCGGCGCGGCGCTGGCGAACACGAAGGCCGCCGAGACCGACCGCGTCTTCATCAAGCATCACGGCGCCGAGGGCGTCTACGCGGCGATGTACTACAACCACAATCTCCAGTTCGGTCTCGCGTCGTATTCGATGTCGGGACGCTTCGCTGCGGCGAAGAAGATGGCGGACGAGTTCTCGTCTAACGCCGCGGCGATGGCGAAGGAGATGCCGCCGGTCGAATACGCCGCCGCCAGCACGCTGCTGCTCTTCGTCCGCTTCGGCCGTTGGTCCGACGTGCTCCACGAGAAGCCGGCCGAAGCCGGTCCCCTCTCGACGACATTTACCCACTTCGCGCGCGGCTCCGCGTTCGCGAAGCTCGGCAACATCGCCGGCGCGGAGTCGGAACAGAAAGCCTTCGAAGCAGCCCGCGCGACTGTGCCCGACGATCCCGGCATCTTCCAGAACTCGCAGAAAGCCGTCGCCGAGGTGGCCACTCACATCCTCGCCGGCCGTATCGCCGAAGCGCGCGGCGACTCCAAACAGGCCATCGCCGAATACACCAAAGCGGTAGCCCAGGAAGACACCCTCGACTACGACGAGCCCACCGACTGGTTCTACCCCACCCGCGAAACCCTCGGCGCCGCGCTACTCCGTTCTCACCTTTATCCGGACGCCGAAACCGTCTTCCGCTCCGATCTCGCCCGCAACCCCAACAACCCCCGCTCCCTCTTCGGCCTCGCCGCCGCCCTGCGCGCCCAGAAGAAGGACGCGTCGTCTACAACAGCGGAGTTCGGGCGGGTGTGGGAGGGAGGGAAGATAAGTTTGGCGGCCTATTAGCGTTGGAAAAGGCTTCCACCACAGAGGCACAGAGGACACAGAGGTTTGTTTTTTCTGTTTTCTCTGTTTTTCTCTGTGTTCTCTGTGCCTCTGTGGTAGAAGCCTTTTTGACGTAAACGCTGGTCAAAAAGCGGCGCGATGCCAATTCGGCTTGCGTCCAATGGCGTCCGAAGAGTTCTTGAAACTCCTCTGACCTCGTTTGCGTGCGCGTCCAGCCATCCCCTACGATGCAGCGTGCATCTCCCCAGAAAGCCATTCAAAGTCCTCATGGAGGCACTCTTCGACGTGCGGGTGTACAGCACTCGCCCGCACGGCCGCGATGACTGCCACGACATTCAGGGCACCGGCGCCGTGATGAACACGATTCTCGATGTCGGCGCGAACGATGGCGTCTCGGCGATCAAGTTTCAGGACGCGTTTCCTGCGGCCACGATTCATTCGTTCGAACCGGTGACGAAGACCTTCAACCTCCTGAGAGGCAACGTGACCGGTCACAAGCGGATCTACTGTCATCAACTGGCCGTAGGCGCAAGTCCCGGCGTCGCACAGATCTACCTCACCGAGCACTCCACTATGAGCTCTCTTATCCGGCCACACGCCCCGCTCGGGGAGGAGACTGTGCGCGTCACCACCGTCGACGATTTCGCGATGGAGCACCACATCGAGCGAATCGATCTGCTGAAGGTGGATGCCGAAGGTTTCGACCTGGAAGTTCTCCAGGGTGCGGACCAGCTGCTCGAGGCCGGCAGCGTGGCGTTTGTTCTCGCTGAGGTGGGTTTTCATCGCGGTGACGACCGGCACGTGCTGTTCGATGACGTGCGCGACTTCCTCGTCCCGAAAGGATTCGCGGTGTTCGGATTCTACGATCAGCAACCGGAGTGGTCGGGCGAGAACCACCTTCGTTATGTGAACGCCTGCTTCTGCCACGAAACCGTACCGGTCCGGTCCAGGTGAGAGGGACGCCCCACGTACCTGCGCCGCTCCAAAACGGGCGTGATATACCATCGCCTCCACCCATGAAACGCCTTGGCGCCGCCCTGCTCCTGCTTTCGACCGCACTTCCGGCAATGGCGTGGACGAGGGCCGCCGATCAGCGCATCGCCGTCAAAAGCGCGGAGCTGGCGCCTCCCGATCTGCGGCTCATCATCAGCAAATACAACAAGGAGTACCTCCGCGGCGTCGATGACGCCCTGGCCAGCGAAGGGACCGACATCCATCGCCGCCGGCTCCGCGAGCGCATCGACGAGCAGACGCGCGGCATCGTGAGGATGATCCGCACCAATCAGCCGATGAGCGCCGTCGTTGGGGAGCTCGGCAATCTCTCCCACCTCGTCGGCGACGCCAACAACCCCTTCCACATCGGCGACGACGATGCCGCCTCGCGCATCGACTTCGAGCAGTATTTCGAGCGGCGCCTGGCCCGCTTCGCGCCGGTCTTCTACGGCCTCGACACGAACCTGGTCCTGAACACGTATCTCGACAAGATGTTCAAGCGGACGACGCGCTTCTCGCCGCTGATGGCCGAGGAGTATTCGCGCGGCAGCGGCGCAACGTTCGACGACCGATCGACCGCATTCGGCGTGGCCTCGGTCTGCTACTCGCACGCCATCACCGACAACGTCAACATCTACTACTTCATCTGGAAGGCGGCCGGCGGCAGCGTACGCACCCAGCCGCGCCTCACGCATGCGAATTGAGCGAGCAATCCTCTCCGTCTCCGACAAAACCGGCATCGTCGACCTGGCCCGCGCACTTCGGGCAAAGGACGTCGAGATCCTCTCCACCGGCGGCACCGCCAGGCACCTGGCCGACAACGGCGTCGACGTCACGCCGATCTCCCGCTGGTCCGGCGCCCCGGAAATCCTCGGCGGCCGCGTCAAGACGCTCACACCCCGCGTCTTCGGTGCGATTCTCTTCAATCGGGACGAGGATTCCCACCGCGCCGACGTCGAGCGGCTCGACATCCCGCCGATCGATCTCGTCGTCGTCAACCTCTACCCCTTCGAAGCGACCATCGCCAGAGAAGGCGTGACCATCGCCGAGGCCATCGAACAGATCGACGTCGGCGGCCCGTCGATGCTGCGGGCGGCGGCGAAGAACCATCGCTACGTACTGCCGCTTTGCGACCCGTCGCTGTATCCCGACTTCCTGCGCGAGCTCGAAGAGGGCGAGATCAGCGACGCCTTCCGCCTTCGCTGCGCCATCGAAGTCTTCCGGAAAACGAGCACGTACGACGCCACCATCGCCAACTTCCTCGACAACCGACAACCGGCAACCGACAACCTCCTGACAAATCTCACGAAGTTCCAGGACCTCCGTTACGGCGAGAACCCGCAGCAGAGCGCCGCCTTCTACGTGCCGAAGGGGAAGCACCCGTTCGAACAGATCCAGGGGAAGGAGCTGTCGTACAACAACATCCTCGACCTCGATTCCGCCATGCGCCTCGCGCACGCGTTCGCGACGCCTGCCGCGGTGATCATCAAACACACCAACCCTTGCGGCGTGGCGCGGCGCGATTCGCTCGCCGAGGCTCTGCGCGCCGCTATCGAATCCGACCCTGTCTCCGTCTTCGGCGGCATCATCGGCACGAACCGGGAATTCGATGAGGAGAGCGCCCGCATCGTCGAGTCAATGTTCCTCGAGGTGATCGTCGCCCCGTCGTTCAGTGTCGACGCCCGTGGGATATTGGCGAGGAAGAAGAACCTCCGGCTGATCGTGGCGCCGCCGCTGACCACAGCCACCGAGTACCGCAGCGCAGCCGGCGGCATTCTCGAACAGAGTGTGGACAGCGTGGCTTCAAGAGCACAGACAGGAGTGTCTGTGCCACATACATCTTCTTTGTCACCGACACCCGGAACCGAGCCGCAGAAAGAGGCCAATGTGGCACAGACACTCTTGTCTGTGCCCGGCGCTTGGAAGATTGTCACCTCCCGCCACCCCACCCCCGAGGAGTTGGACGGCCTCGAATTCGCCTGGATCGTCTGCGCCCACGTGAAATCGAACGCCATCGTCCTGACGAATCAGTCGCAATCCGTCGGCATCGGCGCCGGCCAGATGAGCCGCGTCGATGCCGCGAAGGTAGCGATCATGAAGTCGATCCTCCCCACCGCCAACACCTACGCCGCCTCCGACGCCTTCTTCCCCTTCCGCGACGGCCTCGACATCCTGGCCGACGCCGGCGTCACAGCCATCATCCAACCCGGCGGCTCCGTCCGCGACGCGGAGGTGATCGAGGCCGCGAATGAGCGCGGAGTGGCGATGGTGTTCACGGGGGAGCGGCACTTTCGGCATTGACTCACGCGGAGACACGGAGAGGAGACGAGATTGGCGGCTCCTCTTCGCGTCTTCGCGCCTTCGCGTGAGCCATCCCCCCGGCGTTAGCGGCTCCTCTTCGATCCCACGCCCTTGAAGAATGTGTAGCAGAAAGCACCGTCCGCCTCGGCAGTCCGGTAGAGATCCCGGACACCGGCATCGAACACTTCGGGCTCGATCATGCCGGCGTCGAGCGCTGACTGGCGAACTCCCTCGATCATCGCGGTGAACGTCTTTTTCGTGAAGCCATCGACGAGCTCGGGCTTACTCGAGTCGACGTACACCATCCGAGGCGAGACGTGAACCTCATCGAGGCCGGCCTTGACCAATAGCGGGTAGAGTTGCCGGCCGACCAGCGCATTGCCACCCGCCGCCCGCTGCAACTCGATCAGACAGCGAATGGCCGCTTGCGCCGCGCTGCTGTCGGGATGGAAGTACGTTGACCCGTGATCACCCTCGATGACGGTGATCGTACCGCCGGGCCGGAGCAGCCTTGCCAGAAGCCTCAACGCCTCGACGGGCCGCGAGAGGTGCTCCAGGACAAAACAGACGAAGACATGGTCGAACGATTCCGCGTCGAACGGCAACGCGAAGATATCCGCCTGCCGAAACTGCACGTTCGTGAGACCGGCCGCGTCGGTCCTACTCCTGGCTTCCGCGACGGAGTCCGCGGAGATGTCGATCGACACGAATTCCGCGCCTGGGCTTCGTTGAGCCAGGGTAACCGTCTGCGCGCCAACGCCGCACCCGGCCTCGAGGATGACGCTTCCAGCAGGATAGAAGGTATCCGAGTGCAGCAGGTCGGCGAGCGTCCCAGCCTGATCCTGCAGACGCGTGTTCTCCCGCGTGTCGTAGCCGTGCACGTAGATCGCGTTCACGATTCCTCTCTCGTTGTGCGCCCCTGGGACCTGCTCAGGGTTCGACTCCATCCTACCGGTGTTTCGAAGCATCCGGAACTGGCCGTCAACGATCTTCCAGAGGCAGTTAACAGCCTTCCAGAGGCAGTTAACGGTCTTCGTCCGGTTGCAATGCTACCGCGTATGGTCGTGATGCTGCCAAAGAATGACGCCGAAACCCAGCGATTACGGAGCTAGTAAAAATCCTTTCGACACACGAACCAGCGAGTGTCCCCAACGTGTCCGGATTTTAGACGGTTGGGCCGCGCCGGAATGATTGGAGAACGTCCGATGAAGAGATCTCTCAGCATGTTCGCTCTGCTCCTCGGCGTCGCACTTCCTGCCGTCGCGCAATCATCACCGGCGGAGAAACCCACGGCACCCGCCCGCGCCGAGGTGCTGGTGCTCGGCGTCTACCACATGGCCAATCCGGGACGCGACGTCTTCAACACGCAGGCCGACGATGTGCTCGCGCCGAAGCGCCAGGCTGAGATCGCGCAGCTCACGGCTGTCCTGAAGAAATTCAATCCCACGAAGATCGTGGTCGAAGGCGACGTCTTCGACACCCGCATCACCAAAAACTACGCCGACTACCTGGCCGGCAAGCACGAGCTCACGCGCAACGAGATCGAGCAGATCGGATTCCGTCTCGCCAAAGAGCTCGGCCACAAGACCGTCTACCCCGAGGATGCCGACGGCGAGTTCCCGTGGCAGCGCATCGTCGACTACGCCAAGGCCAGCGGCCGTTCGAAGGAGCTCGACGCGCTCCTGGCCGAGGTCGGCGACATGGTCAAGGCACAGAACGCCTACCTCCTCTCCCACACCGTCCTCGAAACGCTCCTCTACATGAACGCCGACGACAAAGTCACCCAGGACGTCGGCTTCTACTACCGCGAAGCGCACTTCGGCGAGCCCGGCGACTGGTCCGGCGCCGACCTGGTGGCCGACTGGTTCCGCCGCAACATGCGCATCTACAGCAACGTCGTCCGCCTCGCCGACTCCCCCAACGAGCGCCTCCTGGTGATCTTCGGCGCCGGCCACCTCGGCTGGCTCCGCCACGACTTCGCCAGCGATCCGAGCATCCGATTGCGAAAGCTCGCCGAGTTCGCAAAGTAAGGTTCACGCGGAGACTAGGAGGCGCGGAGGAGATGCGAATCCCTTGCCTCCGCGCCTCCGGCCTCCGCGTGAACCTTGGTGTATTCTTTGTAGAAACAAGGGGAAGGTATGAAGGCACGCATTCAGAAGTGGGGTAACAGCTTGGCTCTTCGCATCCCGAAACCATTCGCGGAGGAAGCGAGTCTGCGTGAGGACTCTGCTGTCGATGTGACGGTTCGCAGCGGGAAGCTTGTCGTCGTCGCGATCGAGGAGCCGCAGCTAACGCTCGAGGATCTCGTCGCGAAGATCACACCGAGCAACCGGCACGCCGAGGTCGAGACGGGGAACGCCGTTGGCAACGAAGTCTGGTAGTGGCAACTACGTTCCCGATCGGGGCGATGTCGTCGCGCTCTCCTTTGATCCTCAGGCCGGCCATGAGCAGGCTGGCCGGCGCCCGGCGGTGGTTCTGTCGCCGGCGATCTACAATGCCAAGTCCGTTCTGGCGGTGTTCGCGCCGGTCACCAGCCAAGTCAAGAGCTATCCGTTCGAGGTGCTGATTCCGCCTGGGCTTGCGGTCGGCGGCGTGGTGCTCGCGGATCAGTTGAAGAGTTTGGATTGGCGAGTGCGCAACGTGCGCTACATTGCGTCGTTGCCACCCGAGGTTCTCGCTGAGGTCTTGCAGAAGGTGGGGCTGCTCCTGTCAATCCGGAGTTGATCAACGGTCGGCGACCTGCATATTCAAATAACGCTCGACTCGATGGAGCAGCGGATAACGACGGCGATAAGTGCAAGAGTCCCAGTAGCTTAGTGCTGACCGCAAAACGAAGGCCTGGCACTCATCGCCTTCTTCGCTGTTCCGAGTCGATAAGCGGGACGTACCTAAGCATGTTCCGGTGAAGCGCCTAAAACAGCCTCGGAATCCGACTTCCGCCGAATAGCTATCTGATATTCAGAGACGTCTGCCAAGACGTAGGCGTGAGTGTGGAAACTGCGGCCGTGGCTATAGTTGTACGTCAGGCATAGCGGAACGTAACCGGCCACCGTGGTACCAGAATACGAGCGCACATAAGCAACGTAGCATAGGGCTCCCCGCGACTTTTCAACGTTCTTCCGCTTTACGTGCTCCCACGCTACAAGAAACTCAGAGCGACTATCAAGCAAACTAAGCATAGGCACATCTGCACCAATAAATATCGGAACCTTTGCTTTTGGCTCCGAGGCCATCAGGACGCGAACTACTCCGAACGAAATCGAGCCGCCGCCGATTGGTGCTATGGTAACGTCAATAGCCGCATCATCGCCGAGGTTGGCTACGAACACATTGACGGAGCGCAAATCAGCGGATTGAATCACCTCCGGTTCGACTATTGGACCATTCAGCCATTGTCTTGGCAGGGATTTCTCTGTAGGGGCCGATCCAAGCGGTTCCGAAAAATACTTCCTGACGAGTTCCGGGGCTTCGGATGTTCGCCTTAGATTCCAGTATTGCTCCTCAGCAGTCGTGGTGGGTTTGGGCGATTGCGGTGGTAACTGGGCAGCGCTGGGATGTGAATATCGGACAGCGCCTTCTATAACAACGATCATCATCAAGATTAGAGTGGCCATAACCCAGACCCACCACGGCAACGCGTGAAAAAGGACGATAAGTTTCCACTTCTCTGGGTTTTTTGGCTGAACGAACTCGTCACGAATGAGCACGAACCCGCTCATGAGTGCAAAAACTGAGCACGGCGATACGATCGCGATCAACATGAGCGGTCGGATAAACACTTTCCGCACGAGAGTGAGGCGTCCGTGCGATATCGACTCAGCCATGTCGATACCCTACTCTCCCTCCGCGCGAGTTGATCGGAAGTTATTTGATGGCGTCGTAATTGGTGGGATCGCGCACGTCCTAGCGAGCGAGCGCGGTATGATCGCCCGATGCTTCGCGCAGTAGCGTTTCTGGCTCTCGTGGTAACGGCGACGACATCACAGCCACCACCCCCAGTTCCAGCTAAAACAGCTCAGGAAAATCAGAATCAGAGCGCCCCAGCAGCAAGCAAAACTGAAGCCAATCAAAAGACGACCAGCACGGCGCCTGCCGGAGGCAGTCAGGGCGGCAGCCCGTCGCCACTCTGGATACAGCAACAGCTCGGCAATCAGGCCGAGTACAAACCACCTACCGATTGGTGGCCCATCGCGGCCACCGCCCTGAATCTGCTCTTTACCGCCCTGCTGGTGATTCTCATGTTTCGACAATGGCTTGCTATGGAAAAACAGGCTGTCTATATGCGCGGCGCGTTGAAGGAAACTAGGAAAGCTGCCGACGCCGCGTCGGGTCAAGTAAAGTTGATGGCCGGCCAACTTGCCGAGATGACAGCAAGCCGCGAGCATGCTTATGCACTGGCTCGCGCACGGATTGTAATTGACAGTATCGAGACTACATCTTGGTACGAAAACAACGTGCCAAATGACATTAGCGTAACCTTCAGGAACACCGGCCAAACTCCTGCAATCAACGTGACTCTTAGTGGAGATCGGTTTGTCAGGCAGTCGCGCATCATGCCGGGAAGCCCCGGATCGGAAGATCCGCAGAACCTTCTCGAAAGCAACGTTACTATCGGAGCCAACGACACGATGAGCTTGGACGTTCAAGCGCCATCTATTTACGGTATCGATGATATTGCCGACGTCGCTGAAGGACGGTGCGGCATGTACGTCGCGGGCGGCGTGCGGTATGACGACATCTTTGGCACTAAGGACCGACAAGTGTTTCAGTACGCCGCTAAATACGATCGGGGCAGCGCTAAGTGGATACAGTACATGAGCCGCAATGTATGGGGCCAGCGCCGCGAGGATCGCAAGCGCCAGCCCTACAAAAACGAAACCGGCCTGTTCCCCGGAGGGGAAACCCCCGAAAGGCTGTGAGTCAAGTAAGTTAATACGAAAACTTTGGTCGCCATAACGCTCTCAGCCGGTGGCAAGCGCCAAAGGCGCGCCGCCGCCGGTCCCAATCGCCACCACACTCCCGACCCCGGCAGGGGTCGCGGACGGCGATCCGGCACCCCATCCGGGGTGCGCAACTGGAGGGGATCGGAATCCGGTGGCGGCGCGCCTGCGGCGCTCGCCGCCGGCCAATATCCGGCACGCCTCCGGCGTGCTCTGGAGTTTGGACATTTGAAGGTCGGTATGTTGTATGACATATTGACATTGATACTATATAGACCTACCTTGTTCAGCAGTACGAAGGAGGTACTGCATGGACGAGACGCTCCAGGCTGAGATTCGCTCTCTCTTCATTCAGGCTCAGATTCGCTGTCTTGAAGCACAACTACGGGCTCTTCGCTCACTCGGATCTGTCGCTTTTGAGTCCTCGGCACCTCGGCGCGGACGCCCGCCTTCCGGTAAGTCACAGGTCGATATTGTTTTTGATATTTTACGTACGGCTGGTTCTCCGCTTCACATCGACGAGATTCTCAAGCTCGCCGCCCGCAAGCGTAAACCTCTCGATCGCGAGTCGGTCGTTTCGGCCATCACCAAGTACATCAATCGACACCAACGCTTCGTCCGCACCGCCCCCAACACCTTCGCCATCCTCGAGCAGGAGGCGCCATGAGCCTGCTCGCACGCTATCGCTCGCTGCTGGAAGCTACCAGTGGTCTGTTCGCGCAACAGAGAACAGCTCGCCGCTCGGTGGAGTTCTCTCTGGCTATGCCGGCTTCCGTGGGCCGGCACACCATCACCAATGCCTTGTCGGTTCTGGGCCGCACCCAGGTGGACTGGAGTGGCGCGTACAAGTTCTTCAGCCGCTCACGCTGGAACCAGGCTGGTCGGTTTCGGCCTGTCTTCGAACATTACCTCCAGATGTTCCCCTCAGGCCCGATCGCCATCGCCGTGGACGACACCAAGGCGCATAAGGTAGGAAAGAAGATCCGTTCTGCCTTCTGGCAGCGCGATCCGCTCTCGCCTCCCTTCCATGCCAATCTGATCTGGGCTCAGCGCTTTCTCCACTTCTCGCTGATCTTTCCGCTCCATCGAAACGGCCTGGTTCCGGCTCGCTCGCTTCCGGTTCGCTTTGAGGATGCTCCGGCCCTCAAAAAGCCAGGCATCCGAGGCTCGCTCCAGCAGTGGGAGGCGTATCGACAGCAGGTCAAACAGACCAATCTTTCGACCCAAGCGCGCACCACGGCCGAGGAAATCCGTAAGCACCTCGATCAGCTTGGTCAAGCCCATCGCTCACTGCTGCTACCCGTGGACGGAAGCTTCTGCAATCGGCGCTTCTTTCGTGAACCGCTCGATCGCACCTACATCCTGGCCCGTGCTCGCAAGGATGCCCGTCTTTGCTTTCCCGCCCCCGCCGGATCGCGACGCCGCTATGACGCGAACCTATTTACTCCCGAGGCTGTCCGCAAGGACGACTCCATTCCCTGGCACAAGGCCACGGTCTTTTTTGGCGGAAAGCGTCGTAAGGTCCGATTCAAGGTCGTCAACAAAGTTCTGTGGCGGCGAGGCTCGGGGCTCCGAACCCTTCGACTGATCGTCCTGGCACCAACTCCCTACCGGCTCTCCCCAAATGCTTCGATCAACTACCGCGATCCGGCCTACCTGCTCACCGACGAGTTGGCCTCTTCGCTGACCTCACTTCTCCAGAGCTACTTCGACCGTTGGCAGATCGAAGTCAATCATCGTGAAATCAAGCAGCACTTCGGCGCTGGCCAAGCCCAAGTTCGGGCCCTTTTATCTGTGCCGCGGGTTCCCGCCTTTGTGGTCTCCTGCTACAGCCTTCTCCATCTGGCCGGGCTTCTCGAGTTCGGCTCCTCACGAATCGACCGATATTCGCCTCTGCCTATATGGAGGCGAGCTTCGACGCGCCCTTCCATCGCCGATCTGCTCCGTCTGCTACGAACAGATCTGAACGAAACGCGAGATTCAACTTCCGGACTTCAAATCCCTGCGGCCAATCTCGTTCTCTCTCCCGCTGCCTGACTCGGTAATGTCCAAACTCCAGGCCCCCGTCTTCAGACGGGGGAACCGCGATCCCCTTCCCATTTCGCGAGCCCGCTTGAGCGGGCGAAAGAGAGCCGTCCGCGCGATTTCTGTCGCCCGCTGAAGCAGGCTCCCAACGTTGGGGACCCCATTTTTCCCCCGCCTGAAGGCGGGGGCTACGATCTCACGCCGGCTTCGCCGGCCAAGGGACGGAACCGTTTCCGTCAGGTTCGATTGAAGAGCATAAACAGAACGAAGACCACGATCATGATGGCAATCCACAGCAGAAAGACGCGAATCGGCCGCAGCGAAGGTTTGGCCGAGGATGGTGCCGCGGCCGCGAGACGGCGAAAGCCTTCCCACGACTCGTCGTCCGCGAAGAACTCCCGGGGAAGAATGCGAATGCTGCTGGCCGACTGGTAGATCGTGACCAGGTTCGGAGTCACCACGACCTTGTGCATCAGCGCCCACGGCAGATCGGCCCGGCCGTGCGCCGACTCCATGCGGACCCCCTGCTCGTCGGCTTCCCCCGAGACCTGGTCCGCCAGGAGCCGATCGGTGGCGAACGCCCGGCTTACGGTGATCCTCGGCATGATCAACAACATCACCCCGAACAATCCCAGAAACAACGGCGCCCCCCAGGAGACAGGAACCGCAATGTGGGCGGAGGAAAGGGCGATGACTGACGCCAGGATCATTCCCCAGGCGACCGTCCGGATCGATCGGCCGGTGACACCGATCGCGCGACGGTAGAGCTCCGGCGTGAGTGTCCCTTCGAAACGGATCATCCGTGCATTCTGCACGAATCCGCTCCCCACGAGGGCACGGTTGGTGACGGAAGCGCGAAGAAGCCCTCTCCTCCGTCACCGGAACCACTTCCCTCGGAGGCGGAACCAAAATTCAATCCGTCAGAACTAAAATTCAATCCGTCAGAACCAAAAATCAATCCGTCATTGCCAAAAATCAATCCGTCATTGCCAAAATTCAATCCGTCAGAACAATATATTATTCTGTCACAGCGAATTTCGTTTCCGGCGGAGCGCCCGGCCGCTCCACGGGAAACGAAATTCAATCCTGCAGAATGATTTTTGTTTCCGAAGGAGCGCCGGCCCGTTCCGGCAGAAACAAAATTCGTTCCGACGGAATGATTTTTCGCTCCTTCAGAATGATATAATGTTCTGTTGTTGCCAAAATCATTTAGTCGGCAACCGACACCAATATTCGTCACCGACCTCGGGATAGACGATGTCCCCGGAGACCCCTGAGAAGATTCGAAAGAACCTCCCGCTTTTCGGGATCAGAAAGGGCTCGAAGTCGCCAGGATGCGGCGGTCATCTCCCGAGTATGCAGGGACTTACGTCGTGTTGCAGTTATGCACGACCCCCGCCGGCGAAGCCGGCGTGAGGCCTCGACCGCCCAAAACCGGCTGCCCTCCCGAGCCACGCGGCACTCATCTGCGGATAAGAAACATCCATCCGCAGATTGCGCAGATGTACGCAGATGAAACCTACTCCGGCTCGCTGTACATCCTGCCCTGAGCGAGCGAAGCGAGTCGAATGGGCTACTTTCGGTGACGCCAGTATCCGGGCCGCCTGCTTTGATGCGCGACCGCCGTGATGAAGACATGGTCATCCCGTACCCGATACAGCACTGTGTACGGGAAGCGATCCAGGACGAAACGGCGTTCGCCTCGCATGCCCCGCGGCCATCGCAATGGCGCTTCCCTGATACTACGGACGGCATGATCGATCTCGAGTGCGAAGGCCTGTGCGGCTACCTCGCTCCGTTCGCTGTACCAAGCCGTGGCTTCCGTGAGCTCTTGATCGGCTTCCGGGTGAAACCTGATCCGCATCATCCCCGACGGAACAATCGCGCGCGAACCTCTTCCCACGGGATGGTCTGAACGGCGCCCGACTCGATCTCCTGCCAGCGACGCTCGGCCTCGACGGCCCAAATCTCTTCGACCTCGGGATCAGGAGGCGGTTCCAGGCTTTCGATTAGCAGACCGGCAAGCGTCGCCCGATCGCCCTCGGAGAGCTCCAACGCGTCACGAAACATGGTCTGTAGGTCGCGTGCCATGGACGACATTCTACCGCGCACCGCTCGTTTTCTCCGCGCCTCCGCGTGAACCGTCTCCCCGTGACCTACTCCGGCCCGCTGTATGTCGCATCCATCATCCACCGCATCAGCGCGGCGGTGAAGCCGGGGACGGCGAATTCGAGGTGCGGTATCTCCTTCACCGAAAGCGGCGAGAAGAGATACCACTCGACGACGTCGTTGAACGACACCATCTCTTCGTCGTGTGCTCCCGCATTGGTCATCTCCACCCGATGCTCCAGCGCCCGGATCGCAAACTCCGGCAGCTCGATCGGAATGGTCAGCCGCCGGGTCAAAGCCTTCGCGGCGTGCGTGGTGAGGTTGCGGTGCGCGTCATGTTTGCCTCTCCGTGCTCTAGCACACTTCAGTGTGTAGCTACTCGGCACACAATAGTGTGCAATTGTGCGGATGTCAAGAGCACGCCGGACCGCCGAGATCATCTTTGGCGAACATCTGCGGGCGCTGCGCGTGTCAGCCGGGCTATCCCAGGAAGCGCTCGCCGAGAAGTCTGGCCTCCACCGCAACTACATCGGCCACATCGAGCGCGGCGAGAAGACGGCGAGTTTGGACGTGTTGGTGAGGCTCTCCGCCGCGTTCGAGCTATCACTCCCCGAACTGCTAGAAGGTTTCGACTCCCGTACTGTGCGTATGCTTTCTGGCAACCGGTGAGGGTGACTCCTCACAATCAACGACTAGCGCTGCCGATTGTCGCGAGAGATTTTACTTTTGCGAAGTGGCTCTGCATCCTCACTAAAATGCAGGTCGTCCAAGGTTAACAAGCATAAAGTAGGCCTCCGCGCCTTTTGAGCCTATGCTTGGAGTGCTGTACACTCGCGCCATGGCTTCTGACATACTTCATCTTCTTTTCGGTGCCGGTCTAGCAACCGCAGGCGGTGCGGTCATGGAACTGTGGCGCGAAGGTCGTGGCAATCACAAGGAAGTAGTCTTATTGCAGCGAGAGATCGCCGCAACCTCACAACTCTGTGATGTCTTGCTCGCCTCTCGCGAGGATCTGTCGGTCACGGTGTATCTTCAGCAATGGAAGTCGTTCGCAACACAAGGAGCCGCAGCGAGTCGTGCGTGGTTGCGTGTGATACCTGATCGAGACGCTCGCGACCACGTTCTTCGCGTGTACCTCATGACCTCCAGCCTCGTTTCAACTTTTGAAGAGTTTGCAGCTCGAGAGGGCACGTTTAAGGCAGCAAAGGACCGCGATGGCTTCTATCATTGGATCGCAGAGCACCGTAAGTTGGCGATAGAAGCCGCAACAATCTTAAAGAACGATGCGGAATCCGCCACTCGACTTCTTCAGGGCTATGTTGATCGGCCGCTCCTTCTGTGACGAATGGACGTTTTCACACGTCCTCTCGAGTGTTCGCGCGAAGTATTGCCCTTCATCAACGGTACTACGCAGAATATGCATTTGCGTTGCTTAGAAGGGGCTGTTTGACACTTCCTCGAAGTGTAGCCACAAAGAGAATCAGTCCTTGCGAAGGCTCCAGTGTCCTGGCCCGATAGAAAAAATCATGGTGACCTCCTTCACACCAGGCATTTCCCGAAGGACCTTGATCTGGGCACGTATGTCCATACCAGCAATGTCCACGAGAAGATCAGATTTGCCCAACAGAGTAGAAGTTGAAACGAGGCCAGGCAGCGTCGCTATCTGTTGTAGGAGCTGATCGAAAAGGCCGGGCTCCGCGCGTATCATCCAAGAGGAGTACTCGACATCCCTCACTGGTTGTTCAAATAGCTGACGCAATTGACGAACACCGTCATCCCATGAAGGAAACAGATTCACCCGGTTATATTCGGACAGTTCCCGATGAGTCGACTCACACTCGTCGAGCCGAACTGGGATAATAAACGGTTCATTCGCTGGAAGCTCAGTAGCCACATCGAGCGCTTGGCGAATCTCCGCGTTGAGATACCCTCGGCGACTTACAGACGACGAAGACAGCAATGCGATGAAGTACTTGCTTCTGCGGATCGCTGAAGCTATTGCTACCTTCCAGCGCTCGCCCGGACGAAGAGAATCCCGATCGAACCACACGTCGACGGCAGACTTGAGGTCATTGCGAAGCCGAGCCGCTGCCTCGGCATCCTCACGGCCGTAACTCATGAAGATTTGAACCGTCATGTGGTGTAAGCACACCCGATAGCGCAGCACTCGGGCCGCGCTATCCACTTATGGCCGTCAAACTAGCGGCTCACGAGCACCCACTCGTACTCCCGCAGTTCAGACACTTGTAGCAAGCCCCATTCCTCACCATGATCGACCCGCAGTCGCTGCACGACGGCGCATCCTGCTGATACCGGAACGTCGCCGTGTTCCGGGCATTCGGCCCATCCGCATCCTTCGGCGCGGCGATGATCGGGGAGGTGCCTAGGGAGGTCACGAACGAGGCGTCGTCCTTCGAGAGTGGAGCGACGTTGGGGGCGGGTTTGGGGGCCACGGGCGCGGCTTCCTCGCGGAGGATGACGCCGGCGTTGCTCTGGCTTTCGCGGTCGAGGAACTTGGTGGCCAGCCATTTGAAGATGTAGTCCATGATCGATTTGGTCATGGGGATTTCGGGGTTCTTGGTGAAGCCGCTGGGCTCGAAGCGGGTGTGGGTGAATTTGTCGACCAGGAAGTTGAGCGGGACGCCGTGCTGGAGGGCCAGCGACGTCATCGTGGCGAAGCTGTCCATGAGGCCGGAGATGGTGCTCCCTTCCTTGGCCATGGTGATGAAGATCTCGCCGGGGGTGCCGTCCTCATACTTGCCGACGGTGATGTAGCCCTCGTGGCCGCTGATGGAGAACTTGTGGGTGATCGACTCGCGCTCGTCGGGGAGCTTGCGGCGGACGGCGGTGGCGGTCACGCCGAGGTCGGTGAGCTTCTCTTTGTCCTTGCCGGTCGACAGGGGCTGCGAGCGTTTGCAGCCGTCGCGGTAGACGGCTACCGCCTTCAGGCCGAGCTTCCACGCTTCGACGTAGGCCATCTCGATCTCATCGACCGTTGCCGCCGCGGGCATGTTGATGGTCTTGGAGATGGCGCCGCTGATGAAGGGCTGGACGGCACCCATCATCTTCAGGTGCCCCATGTAGTGGATGGAGCGGGTGCCGTTGGTCGCCTTGAAGGCACAGTCGAAGACGGTCAGGTGGGCGTCGAGGATGTGCGGGGCCCCCTCGATGGTGTCGTTCTCATCGATGTACTGGATGATGTCGTTGATCTGCTTGCTGTCGTAGCCGAGGCGTTTCAGGGCCGTGGGGACGGTCTGATTGACGATCTTCAGCATGCCGCCGCCGACGAGCTTCTTGTACTTGACCAGGGCGATATCGGGCTCGATGCCGGTGGTGTCGCAATCCATCATGAAGGCGATGGTGCCGGTGGGGGCGAGGACGGAGATCTGGGCGTTGCGGTAGCCGTGCTCCTGGCCGAGAGCATAGGCCTCGTCCCACACCTTGGCGGCGGCGTCGGCCAGATCGGCCGGGAGCGGGCGGGTGTTGATGCGGTAGGCGGCGCGGCGGTGCTTGTCGATCACGCGCAGGAAGGGGACGCTATTCAAACCATACCCTTCGAACGGACCGAGCTTCGAGGCGATGCGGGCCGACTGCGCGTACGACTCGCCCGACAGGATCGAAGTAATCGCGGCGGCGTAGTCGCGGCCGTCTTCGCTGTCGTAGGCAATGCCGCGGGCCATCAGCAGCGCGCCGAGGTTGGCGTAACCGATGCCGAGAGGGCGGAAGGCGTGCGAGTTCTTGCCGATCGCTGACGTCGGATACGAGGCGTAATCGACGGTGATCTCCTGGGCGGTGATGACGATGCGCAGCGCGGCGCGGTAGGCCTCGACGTCGAAGCCGGTCGTTTCGCTGTAGAAGCGCATCAGGTTCAGTGAGGCCAGGTTGCAGGCCGAGTCGTCGAGGAACATGTACTCGGAGCAGGGGTTCGAGGCGTTGATGCGGGCGGTGTTCGGGCAGGGGTGCCAGTCGTTGACGGTGGTGTCGAACTGCATGCCGGGATCGCCGCAGAGGTGGGCCGACTCGGCCATCTTGTGCATCAGCTCGCGGGCCTTGTAGGTGCCCATGACCTGCTTCGGCTCGGTGACCGACCACGTCTGCCAGTCGAGATCCTTCTCGTAGGCGTGCATGAAGTCGTCGGTGACGCGGACGGAGTGATTGGCATTCTGAAATTGGACTGAATCGTACGCGCCGCCGACGGCATTGAAGGCGCCGTCGTAGCCGGCGTCGATCAGGGCCCAGGCCTTCTTCTCTTCCTTTTCCTTCGACTCGATGAAGTCGACGATGTCGGGATGGTCGGCGTTGAGGATGACCATCTTGGCGGCGCGGCGGGTCTTGCCGCCGCTCTTGATGACGCCGGCGAAGCTGTCGTAGCCCTTCATGAAGGAGACCGGCCCCGAGGCGGTGCCGCCGCCGGCCAGAAGCTCCTTTGACGAGCGGATGCTGGAGAGATTCGATCCCGTTCCGCTCCCGTACTTGAACAGCATCCCCTCGGTTTTTGCCAAGCCGAGGATGGAGTCCATGGTGTCGTTCACGGAGTTGATGAAGCACGCCGAGCACTGCGGATGCGGCTCGATGCCGACGTTGAACCACACCGGCGAGTTGAAGGCGGCCATCTGGTAGAGAAGGATGTGGGTGAGCTCGTCGCGGAAGGTATCGCCATCCTCCTCCGAGGCGAAGTAGCCGCCCTCACGGCCCCAGCTGGTGATGGTGCGGACAACGCGGCCGATGAGCTGGCGTGCCGAGGTCTCGCGGTCGGGTGTGCCGACGTGGCCGCGGAAGTACTTCGACACAACGACGTTCGTCGCCATCTGCGACCAGAACTTCGGCATCTCGACGTCTTTCTGCTCGAAAACGATGCCGCCGCTCTCGCTTGTGATGGCCGCGGAGCGCATTTCCCATTCGGTGGTGTCGTAAACGTCGACGCCGGGCTTGGTGAAGAAACGTCCGATCTCGATGCCGCCAGGCTTGGTTTCTTTTCTGCGGGGCGCCTTGCTGCTCGAGCGGGGGCGGATGCTGTTGGGGATCTCGATGGACGTCATGGCCTGTTCTCCTTGATTCGACGCAAAAGCGCCCCTACGCGGGGCGCTCCGGGTTAGTTGTGTAGTTTGTTAGCGAGCCAGCAAGCGTGCGCCGGTGGGGCGGGCCTGAGGGATTGGCGTCTTGACTTTGACGGTGACCTGATACTCGCGAATCTGCAGTGAAACGGATCGCAGTGGACTCCGGGTGGCAAGACGGGAAACGTGTTTCAAATCCTTCATCAATCCTCCCCGCGCTCTCCAGTCATATGTTGTGCCGGACAACGTACGCCGGGTGGAAACGGATGTCAAGTCTGAGGCCACAAGATGTTGTGGTCGTAATTGGTGAGAACACAACAGGAAGCGTAAGTATTCGCTGAATCAATGAGTTAGTCCACAGGATGTAGACGGCCGTTCAAATGGTTCTCCGCCATTATTCCGCCAGTTCTACGCAGGTTATCCGCAGGGTTTTCGACAGTCTTTCGAGGGCAAATCCGCAGAAAATCAACGTCTTTTCCACATGTTTTGCACATGATTTTCGTGCAGATTTCACTGGTTCTTTTTCCGCAGGATTTACGATGTGATTCCGAAGGAAATAGCAGACCCGGCTGGAAAAAACGTTGGCCTGGGGGTTGAGGTGGAGGATTGGCTGCGGAAAAGGGGCTGCGGATCGCCGCAGACCCCGGTCTTTCGTCCTCCGAAATGCTCCGGCGCAGCCATGCACAACGGTTGTGACACGTGGAACACTGCGGGTTCTGGGCTTCGCGGGTTGTCGGTTCTCGGTTATCGGTTGTCGGTGATCAATTGTCGGGCTCGGTGCGACTGACCGGCGTAAATTGGATGCAATTAATCGATCCGACCGACAACACGCGAAGCGCAATCAACGGACAACCGACAACGCGGCGAAACCGCAGTCAGTACCCCGCTCCGGCACCACCGCCGCCGAAGGATTTGTCGGTGGGGCCGGAAGAGTCGGCGAGGTCGGGGCCGGTGTGCTCGTGCGAGGCGGGAGCGCTGCCGTGCGGGGCGACGCTGATGATGCCGCCGATCTGCATCGCTTCTTCGTAGCCGCTGCTCTGCACGGGGGTAACGACGAAGCCTCGGGTGGCGTTGCGCAGGGCGCGGCCGAGGGCGGCGGCGATGGCGGCGACGAGGACGCCGGCGGCGATCAGCTTGGCCTCGGTGGAGTAGTCGAAGAGGTCGCGCAACTCGATGGCCGCGCAGGCGATCGTCAGGACGGCAGAAACGAGGAGAACGCGGTTGCGCCAAAGTACGCCGCAGGCGAGAAGAACGATCGCGGTCGCGCCGAGGATGGCGATGATCGGGACATTCGCCTGTCCCGACCGTGAGATTGAGTGGACAAGGCTGGCCAGGTAGCCGGCCACCGGCATCACCAGCACCAGGCCGGCGAAGAGACGCTCGGTCGACGGCCGCTGCCAGACACGCTGCAGCGCGATCGTCGCGCCGATGGTCACGACGGAGGCGACAGCCATCGCCGAAAGCGGATCGTGCTCCCATTTGAACGCGACATAGGCGACCACCAGGATCGCCGCGAACACGCCGAAGAATGTGTTGCGCATCCTCCAGCCCGAGAGGGCCGCGGCGGCGGCGAAGACGAGGAGGGCCTCGACTTTCCCAGTGCTGGACAGACCGAAAATGAAGGCGAAGGTGCCCCAGATCCAGAGGCCCGACTCGATGCCGGTGCGGAAGAAGTGTTCCTTCCGGATCAGTAACTCCGAGATGCCGATCGCCGCGGCCGCCGTCAGCAGGCCTTTCGGTAAAGAGAGAAGGGAAAGGAATCCGAACATCGCCGCCGTTGCGATCAAGGCCAGAACGGTGAAGACGATGCGCAGCAGCAGCCCGTTGTGCCGCCACGCCGTCTCCGGCTTCGTGCCCGGCAGCAACTTCTGCAAGGCCTCGGCGCGCTCGTCAGCGACCGACGGTCCCGGAAACCAGTCGTTCATGCCGCCCTCCGCATCCGCGCGTGTGAAACAAAAAGACCGACGATAGCAGCGACGGTGGAGACGAGGAGATAGAGGGCTATGAGAGCTTCGTCGCTGATGGCATGACAGACGACGATGTCGACGGCGATCGTTCCGTAGACCCAGGCATAGATGACGAATGTGGCTTCGCGTATGCGCCAGCCATGGAGCATCGAGGCGATGGCCAGAGCGATGGCGATGGCGCATCCCAGCAGCCGCGTCTCCTTGTGCACCGCCAGCGTCAGCGCGCCCCAGAAGGCGAGGTTGGCGGCGGCGTGATCGAAGAGAGAACTGAACGTCGTGTTACTCCGCACGGCCCGATCGACGACGCGCCAGACGATGACGACGGCCGCACAGACGAAGGCCCGGCCCGCGGTCGCGACCGGCGAGTCGAAGATGGCGTCGAAGGTTCGCCGCTCGATCCCGAGCCACGCGGCGAGCGACGCCACCGAGAGAGAGAGCACGAGGCGCGATTGGAAGATGTACGCCGTCACGGCATGCAGGAGGGCGAGAAAGAGGAAGTGCCGCGACCAGCTTTCGCCGAGGAGGTGGTAGTGATACTCGATGTAACCGACGTCGGCGCTGGCGAGGAGCGCGCCCAGAAGGAGGACGTAGTCGTCGACCAGCGCCGCCTGGCGGGCCTTTTTGTAAAACGACCATACGTAGCAGGCGATGGCGGCGATGCCGATGGCCGCGGCGATGGCCAGCGGGCCGATGTCGTCGAGATGTTTGGAGATGTAGAGCCCGACACCCGAAACGATCAGCATCACGCCGGCCCAGGTCAACAGACGCAGCTCGGGATAGATGCTGACGACGTCACGGCGCTCGATGGCGATGAGACGGGCGGCGGCAGGGTCGCCGCTCGCGGTCAGCTCGGGTTCGAGGGAAAGCATAGAGGGATTGTAATCCGCAGATGACGCAGATAAAGGCAGATAGAGGCCCGCTCGGATTCCTATCTGCGTTCTATCTGCGTCATCTGCGGATTGACTTCCGTAGGCTACACTCGGGTTGTGATCCGTCTGCTTCGCCCGGCGCAGTGGCTGAAGAACGGGTTCGTGCTCGCGCCGTTGATCTTCTCGCGGTCGTTCACGTCGGCGAACGCGGTCCTCCACTCCCTGGCCGCCTTCGCCATCTTCTGCGGCGCGGCCTCGGCCGCGTACATCATCAACGACCTCTTCGACCGCGAGAGCGACCGCGCGCATCCGGTCAAACGTCTGCGGCCGATTGCGTCAGGCGAGATCTCCGCAAAGGCAGCAGTAACGATCGTTACGATTGCCATTCCCCTCCTTCTCATCGCCGCGTTCTTCGTCGCGCCGAAATTTCTGCTGGCCGTCGCTCTGTACCTCGTGCTGACGACGTTCTACTCCATCCGGCTGAAGACGATGCCGATCGTCGACCTCTTCGCCATCGCCTGCGGCTTCGTGCTGCGGGTGTGGGGCGGGGCGGTGGCGATCGACGTGGTGCTCTCGGTCTGGATGTTCATCACCACCCTGTCGCTGGCGCTCTACCTCGCCGCGACGAAACGGCGCCAGGAACTCCTGACGACGACCGCCGCCGGCGGGTTCCGGGCCGTGCTGCAGCACTACTCCGTGGCGCTGATGGATTACTACTCCGGGATCGCCGTGGTGGCCACATTCGTCTTCTACGGTCTGTACATCGTTACCGTGCGTCCCCAGCTCGCCGCCACCGTGCCGGTGGTGTTGTTCGGCGTCTTCCGCTACCGGTACCTCCTGGAAATCAATCACGAGGAATCGCCGACCGACCGGCTCGTGCGCGACCCGCAGATGATCGTCTGCGCGCTTCTGTGGGCGGCGATCGCGGTGCTCGTGCTCTACTTCGAGCCGTCGTGATCTCCCGACCCAGAACCGCGAACGTCGTTTTCGCCGTGATCTTCGCGGCCTTCGCCTTCCTGCACCTCCACCGCATGGCCTCGATCTCGCCGACGTGGGATGAGGGGACGGACATCGAGATCATCCACTGCCTGGCGTCGACGCACGATCCATTTGCCTGCCCCGACGACATCTCGCAGACGCGCCTCCCCTTCTACATTCACGCCGCCGTCCTGGCGATCACGCCACGGATGGAGGCGCAGTACGCCGTCAGCTTCGTCGCCAGCGCTCTGACGCTGCTCCTGCTGTACGCCTTCGCGCGGCGTGAGTTCGGCGTGGCCGTGGCGACGATGACGGCCGCACTGTATGTCACCTCGCCCCAGCTCCTGGCGTCGGGACGGATGCTGCTGACGCACGCGAACATGCTCTTCACGCTGTTCACGACGGTCTCGTTTGTCGCGTTTTATTACGTGGTCTCGCGGTCTCGCGGTTTCGAGGTCGCGCGGTCCGCGATTTCCAAACCGCGTGACCCCGCCACAACCCCGCTGCTCATCAGCGCCGTCGCGTTCGGATTGGCGACGTCGTGCTCGATCGTAGGCGTCTTCAACGGCCTCTTCATCGCCGTTTTCTATGCGGTGACGATCGGCCGCGAGCGGCGGATGTTGTGGCGCGACCTCCTCTTTCTGCCGGTGGCCGTGGCCACGTTTTTCGCGACATCGGTCATCTACCTGAAGCCGAAGCTGCTCGTGGCGCTGATCCGCGCCTGTACGTTGCCAAAACCCTATCCGTTCTGGAACTACCTCGGGCTCGGATCGCCGTACGCGCCCTGGTACTTCTCGCTGGTCATCTTCGCGATCAAAATCGGGCCGTGGTGGCTGGCGCTGGCGGCGATCTGCTGGGCAATCTCACGGCGCCCCGCTCCACGTACGACGCAGCGTGCCTTTCTCGCCGCAATCCCCATCAGCCTGGCCATCAACTTCGCGCTGAAGGGATTGGTCTTCCATTACGACGCGCCGCATCACCAGGTGCAGTTCTATCCGCTGGTCTACCTCGTGATCGCCGCCGTTCTCCTCGGATACGAATTCCGGCGCCGCGTCTCCGCGCCGCTCGTGGCCGTCATCGCTGTCTGCTTCGCCCTGCAGCTCTACGACGTCGTCCGCTTCTTTCCGAACTATCTCTTCTACGGCTCGCAATACGGCGACCGGTTCATCGGCGAGTTCTACGGACCGGCGGTCATGCACGCGCAGGACCGCGGGCCAGTGAATGCCTACATCGACCGGCTGCTGGCGCGCGACCCGAACGTGAAGATCCTGGTCGCCGACAACAATGCGCTCGAACGGCCGGAACCGAATTTCGTCCTGTTCACGAAGCGGGATCCTTCGGTTCGCTATCAGTACGCGTTCGTCGATCGGTTGTACGCGGTGCATCTACAACTGCCGGAGAGGGATGCGTACAACGCGTATCTGGCGGCGAACTACGTGGATGACTACACGTACGACTTTCCGCCGGGGGTTTGGATGTATCGGGTTCTGCGGCTCCGGTGATCCGGAGAGTCCCATCCTGACGTGGAGCGAAGCGACCGTCAGGATCTCCGGTCAGGCCGCGCAGCCCCTGCCACTGGCAACTACCCAGCGGTCTAACCGGAGATCCTGACAGTGTCGCTTCGCTCCACGTCAGGATGAGGGTTTGGGGCCCTAGACGACATACGCCACCGCGAACCCCACCTGAGCAGCCATCATCATCAGGTACATGTGCCGCCATGACGGATGGTTCTCGGTCGCGGTCAGCTCGTCGGGATTGCGGACGATGAGCCAGACGGTGTAGGCGCCCCAGAGCGACAGGGCGATGCCGAGGATCGTGAGGAACCGGGCGTTGCCGGTGAGGATGTGCGTGGCGGCGCCGAGGGGCATGAGCAGCCACGGGAAGATGAAGAACGGCGCGATCATCCAGGCGGCGCGCTTCACGCCGAAGGTGATCGGCAGGGTGCGGCAGCCGCCGGCCCGGTCGCCCTCGATGTCGCTGAAATCTTTCGTCGAGGCCGCGCCGAGGAGGAAGAGCATGAAGACCGAGCCAATGAACCATGGCTCCGCGGTCGTCGCGCTCGCCACCATCGTCCAGCCGGCCACCTTCAGGAGACAGCCGCGCGGGATGGCGATGGTCAGATTCGCGCCGATCGGATGCGCCTTCGTCCGTCCGAGCGCGGGGACCGAGTAGACGAAGGTCGAAATGAAGGCGATGAGGTAGATGGCGATGCATTCGTGGAGCGGCAGCGGCGCGAAGAACTTGGCGTGCCACGTGGTGTAGGGATAGACGACGACCAGCCACGTCGGCACCAGGCCGAGGACGTACATGATCCAGGTGAAGATCCAGGCGCCGCGGATCGACACCTCGCCGGTGACGATCGGCCGCTTCGGCTTGTTGATCCGGTCGATCTCGAGGTCGTAGATCTGATTGAGTGAGTTGTTCGCCGCGTTGAGGAACGACGCGCAAAGCGAGCCGAGGACGATCGTCCAGATCACCGACGACGTCAGCGCACGCGCCGGATCGGGATTGTGGGCCGATCCCCACGCGCAGACCGCTCCCGAAACGATGCCGAGGAGCGGTGGGAGGAGGGTGAACGGACGGGCGAGGGCGATGTAGTGCTTCAAGGGGGGGAAGTGTATATGCGGTTGCGCGGTCTCGGGGTTGCGCGGTCTCGGGGTTGCCCGGTCTCGGGGTTGCCCGGTTGCGCGGGGTTGTCGGTTATCAGTTGTCGGTTGCTGAGTTGCTGGGTTACGTGGTCGGGCCCGGCAGCCCGCCGCGAGACCGCGCAACCCCGCGACCGCGAGACCGCACTGGAATTGCTGTTCCCGTTCGGTGTTAGGCTGCTGGATTAACTGCACATGAACCGTAAGCCAAACTTCGACAACGATGCGGCCGAGGACGACGCGAATGTCGGACCGCCACCATCGAGAAGCAGCATGAACGAAAGCAAAATCGCCCTTTTCATCGACTTCGAGAACATCGCCATCGGCGTGACCGACGCGAAGTACAAGAAATTCGAAGTGAACCTCCTCCTCGAGCGCCTGCTGGAGAAGGGGAAGATCGTCGTCAAACGCGCCTACTCCGACTGGGACAAGTTCCCCGACTACAAGCGGGAGCTGCACGAGGCCGCCATCGAGCTGATCGAGATCCCGGGCCGCGTCTACTCGGGGAAGAACTCGGCCGACATCCGCATGGTCGTCGACGCCATGGACATGGCCTGGTCGAAGGATCACATCAACATCTTCGTGGTGGCCTCGGGGGATTCCGATTTCTCGCCGCTGGTCTCGAAGCTGAAAGAGAACGACAAACACGTCATCGGCGTCGGGGTGAAGAATTCGTCGAGCGATCTGCTGATCGACAACTGCGACGAGTTCATTTTCTACGAGGACCTCGTGCGCGGCACGAAGGCGCCGTCGAACGTGACCTTCAAGGACAAGAAGCAGGGCGAGGTCTTCAAGCTCCTGATCGACTCGATCAAGGCCCTGATGCGCGAGAACAAAGAGATCCTCTGGGGCTCGATGGTCAAGCAGACCATGCAGCGCAAGAAGCCGACCTTCAACGAGGAGTACTACGGCTACAACACGTTTAGCGACCTGCTCGAGGACGCGCAAAAGAACGAGATCATCAAGATCAAGAAAGACGTGAAGAGCGGGTCGTACGTGATCACCGGCTTCGCGCAGCCGACGCCGTAGAGATTGTCACTACTCCTCGCGCTTCCTCGTGGCGTAAATCCATACCACGAAGACCAGCAGCAGAAGACCGAAGAAGAGCGAGTGGGTGGCGGTGCTGACCAGTCTCATCGCCGCGCGCAGAGCAAAGCCTCCGAACAACAGGGCCAGCATGGCGAGGATGGCGAGCTTGATGATGGTTGCGGATTTCAATCGACCGCGAGGATAGTCGATTCCGCGTCACTCATTGGATCGCGGCGACGTTGCGGCTTGCCATCCGGCGTGCTCTTCGGCAAGGCCGGGATCGTTTCGTGGACACCCTTGAGCCGGATGGCGGCGGCGCGAAGGTACTTGCGCAACCATGGCGCGCGCGCGGCCGCGGCCTCGATGACATGCGAAACCGGCTCAAAAAGGCGAACGCGTATGGCGACCTGGTGGTCGACGCAAAGAACGCTCGTCCGGGCGCCGAGGATCAGGCGGGATAGCGCGGCGACCTTGCGCCCGTGCACCCGGTCGCAGAAGACGACGAATCGCGCCACGACGCCGGCGTGATACTCGGCCAGTCCGCGCGCAAAGATGAGGTTCTCCAGCGTAGTCATGGCGTGCTCTTCGAGGACGATCGTCGGCGCCGGCACGATGTCGCGCAGGTGCCCAGCCATGACCCAGGCCTCGGAATGATTCGATCGCGGAGACGTGCGGCCACCCGACAAGATCACGAAGTCGAGATTCTCACGGGCGATGAGCGGCGCTACCGATCTCACGTACCCGGGCAGGCCGTCGTTGAGATCGTAACCACAGACAATACCGACAGAACGCATCTCGCTAGCCCCCTGCTGCGCGATTTACGCCAGATGGAGGGTTACGAATGAGGTGCCGGGTTCGTTGAAGGCGGGTTTCTGGGTTGCTGGGTTGCAGAGTTGCTAGGGATTGGAAGAAACCCAGCAACTCAGCAACCCAGCAACCCAGCAACCGCGTTACGACTGCACTGGACCCACGAGCACGGTCGGAACCATCGACCCCGCCTCGATCGCGGTGACACCGGTCTCGACGATCATGAGGCCGTTGGCCTGCACCATCGACGTCGATACCCCGGAGCCTTGCGAAATCATCGGCTGCGAGACGAGCTCGCCATCCCGCGCCATGACGCGGGCGCGCATGTAGTTGCGGCGGTCGCCGCGCGATTTCAGCGGCGCCAATACACGCGTCTGCACGATCGGCGGCAGGAGGTTCGTCGTCTGTCCCATCGCTTTCCGGATCGCCGGCGCGATGAAAAGGAGGAACGAGACCAGACACGAAACCGGATTGCCCGGCAGCCCGAAGTAGAGCCGGCCGCGGATCCGCGAGAGGACCACCGGTTTGCCGGGCTTCATCGCTACCTGCCAGAACCTCGTCTCCGCTCCCAATGTATCGAGCGCCTCTTTGACGAAATCGTAAGCGCCGACCGAGACACCGCCGGAGGAGATGATGTAGTCGGACTGGAGCCCTGATTCGATCGCCGCGATGGTGGCCTCGGGGGTATCGGGCACGATGCCGACCATCCTCGGAACCGCCCCCGCTTCACGGATGAGCGCCGCGAGCGAGTAGGAGTTCGAGTTGACGACCTTGCCGTACGCCATCTCGTCGCCGACGTCGATGATCTCGTCTCCGGTGGAAAGGATGGCCACGCTCGGTCGCCGTCCGACGCGGACGACCGGCTTCTGAACACCGGCCAGCACACCGACCTCGGCAGCATGAATCGGAGTCCCATCCGCAAGCACGATGTCGCCGGCGTGCATGTCTTCGCCGCGCCTGCGGATGTTGGTTCCGCGGCTCAAGGACTCGTTGACTGTCACGATCTCCGAGCCGGCGTCGGTGATCTCGACGTGCGCGACGGTATCCGCGCCGTCCGGCATCAGCGCGCCGGTCATGATGCGAATCGCCGTCCCCGCCTCAACCCGTTTCGTCGCCACCGTCCCCGCGGGGAGGTTCTCGACGACACGCAACGACACAGGAGGATTGGCGATGTCGTCCGCCCGTACGGCATAGCCATCCATCGCCGTGTTGTCGCCGCGCGGCACATCGAAACGCGCACGCACGTCCTCGCGCAGCACGCGCCCGAGAGCGTCGGTGAAGACGACCTGCTCGGTACCGAGCAGTTGCACCTCCGCCAGCACGCGCTCCTGAGCCTCTTCGACAGGGATCATCCGCTCGCCCGGGCGGGAGGGTTGGAAGGTAGGCATGAGGAGAGTTTAGCTGGAGTGGGGGTTACACGCGCGGAGGCGCGCCGGACAATCCAGCCCCGCGCTCGGCGCGGGGTTTGTGTATCGACCGGAATTGCGGCCGCGGAGGCAGCCGCTACAAAGTCGAACGATCGAGAGGATTCCGACGTATCCGGCGACGGTTTGTCGCGGCCGCCTCCGCGGCCGCAATTCCTGGCTCACGAACGTACCCCGCGCCGAGCGCGGGGCTGGATTGTCCGGGCGCGCCTCCGCGCGCGTAACCGGCGGTGCTTCGCGGCGCCTTGGAACATTGACGACGCCGCGATAGCGGCACAAAGAGGGTAGCCAGAGGTGCGAGCGCTTTTTGCGAGCACCTCTGGTCGTTGTGTGCGTTGAAATTGTGCCGCGTCAGCGGCACTGGATGAGTGAGACGAATGACGATCGCGACGACTTCCGGTGCCGCTGACGCGGCACGAAATCCATAACGTCCGCTTCCAGGGGTGCTCGCAAAAAGCGCTCGCACCCCTGGCTATCGTCTTGTTGCCGCTATCGCGGCAAGACTCGCCGCTTCGCGTCGCCATCAATGAGGTGCGGCCGTATTGATGCTCAGCCGCCCGCGATGGCCACGACGATCTCGACTTCGTCGCCGTTCTTCAGCATGATGCTTTTTTCGCCATGTAACACGAGCTCGCCGTTGACGGCGAAGTTGAACAACTCGTCGCGGTCCTCAGCAAGATCGAGGCGGGCGATGATGTCGCCGAGGGAGGTTGCGTCCATCGTCATGATGGCACCTCGACCATTCTGTAGCGGCTCAGGCAAGCGGACGGTGACCATCAGCTCACGCGGCCGTCTTCAGGAACTTGAGAATCTTTTCCGCCGTCCGTTGCGGGTCCTGGGCCTCTTTGATGAACGGCAGATCTCGCAGGATCCATGGATATGGGAACGGCGTCTGCGACGGAGCGCGGCGCTCGACCGTGATGACCCGGTTCTCGAAGCGCGGCGTCGTCATCGCGAATTCGAATGCCTTTTTCAAGTCCGGAGAACCGCTCGTTTTGGCAGAGAGCACGAGAATCATCGTATCTGCACGATCGAGAGCCCTGGCTCCCGACCGCAGCCAATTCGTTCCAGGTTCGACGTCGCTGGCGTCGAGCCACGCATCAATACCGGCGCCGCGGAGGGAGTTGGCAATCTCCGCGGCGAAATCGCGATCGGCGTCGCCGTGACTGATGAATACGAACATAGCCCCTTTATTCTACGCCGTCAGCACCGTCTCCAGCTCCTCACGCCACTCCGGCTTCGGCATCCCTTCCTCGGTCAGATTCGAGACCTCGTAGAAGCGGGAGAGCATCTTGTCGAACTCGCCGCGGTCGATTTTTTCGCCTTTGTAGGGGCCGACGCCGATCGCTTCCTCGAACCAGCGTTTGGGGAGGGTGTCGTCGGCGCGGGTGACGCCGAGTCTGGCGTTGATGAGACGCTCGACACCCATCACGTTCAGACCGATGCCGTCGATGGCCTGCTTCGTCAGCTCGATACCGGTGACGTTGGCTACCTGATCGGCAAACTCCTCGTAGCCCGGGAGCGAGGGGGAATTGAAGAGCTTCGTGGTGAAACGGCACATGCCGACCGAATCGCCCACGGCGTAGATGTTCTCGCAGCGGCGGACGGCGATCTCTTTCCCCTCGTAGCTGTTCGGCTCCGCGGAGACTGGTCCGCCGTATAGCTCGGCCTTGAAATCGGGGGAGTCGTTGATCTTGGCGTTGATCTCCAGCGTCACCCGGTTGCGAAGGTGGTCCATGCCGCGCGTGGCCACGGCCAGGCCGAGGGCGAAGGCTTTGAGGATGCGGGCATCGTGCGGATCGCTTTGCGTGAGACCCTTCACGGCCATCAGGTAGTCGAGCGACTCGACCGGATACTTGCCGTTTGCGACCGCCTGCGACGAATCGGCGATCACGTCGCCGAAACCTTCGCGCCTCGCGGTCATGAAGAGGAGCTGCTCGATGGCGTCGTAGTTGCCCCACGTCAGATCGAGCCGCGTCTCTTCGCGGGTGATGATGCCGCGCTGGTAGAGCTCCATGGCCCAGGAGATGGCCGAGCCGGAGGAGGCGGTGTCGAGTCCGAGGTCGTTGCAGATGTTGTTCAGACGCAGCACTTGCGTCACCTCGGTGATGCCGACGTTCGGACCGAACTTGCCGAGTGTCACGTACTCGGGACCGTCGCCTTTGATGTATTTGTCGGGACGGACGTTCGTATCGTTCGACATGTCATTCAACGGACGGCAGTTGACCGGGCAGGCGAAACAGCCCTCCATGCCCGGGCGGTAGGGATCGATGTTCTCGGCGTCGAGCTTGTCGGTCCAGGTCGTTTCCTGATTGTTCTTCGTCCCCATCGCGCCGAGCATGCGCGACGGTTTGTAGAGGAACGGCGTGCCGCGCTTTTTCAGGGCATTTTTCACCACCGAGGTGTTGAGGAGCTTCAACGCCACATCCCGGTTGCGGAGCTTGTGCGGGCGGGCGGTAGTGAGGTCGGCGTGGCGTCCCTGAATCAGCACTGCTTTGAGGTTGAGCGCACCCATCTTCGCGCCCGGGCCACCGCGGGCGTAGATCGCTTTCGGACCGGCCATGATCCCGGAACAGAGGACGAGGTTCTCGCCGGCGGTGGTGATGGCCGCCAGCCCATAGTCCTTCCCTTCGACACCGTGAAAGTCTTCGGCGATCTTCGCACGCAGGTCGAGGTTGTCGAGCCCGACCCATGGCGTGGCATCGACGAATTTGGGCTCATTCCCCTCGAAGTGCAGCAGCGTCCAGGCCGGCGCTTTCCCGTAGAGGACGAGGTGATCGATGCCGTTGAGCTTCATGAACGACGGGAAGTAGTCGCCGGCGTTCGAATCCATCAATACCCGCGACTCCGGCGACCACGAGGTGACGTTGCCGCGCGATGCCGAGGGCACCATCGACGTCAGGATGCCGGTGCCGAAGATGAGCGGGACGTGGGGATGAATCGGCTCGAGTGTTTCATCGAGCAGGTTGTGAAGCAGGAACATGTTTACACCGCGCCCGCCGAGGAGAGCGTTGACGACGCGAAGCGGAATCCAGGCCCGGCGCACCTCCCGCCGCTCGAGGTCGACGAAGATCGTCTCCCCCTGCGTCGGGAATTGCTGCTCGGAGGCGAGCCGGGTCAGGAGCGCGTCGACGCGCGTGTGGATCGACATGTGCGGAGTCTAGAACAGGGCCATCGAACGTCAAATGTCCAGAAGGACGAGGCCGTGCTCGAAGCGGTGCTCTCCTTCACGCGGAATGGCCGCATCATTGCGGCAGATCAGGACGTTACGCAGCTCGACCGGCGCGGCGATCTCCACGCCGTGCGCGACGACGCAGGAATCGAGGACGACGCCTTTCGCGATCCAGCAATCGTCCCAGACAACGCTGCCGTCCAATCTCCCCTCGATGACGCTGCGCGCGCCGGCGATGCTGCGCGTCATCGTACCGGTCACGACGGCCGTGTCATCGAACAGCGAGTCGCCGGCGACGTGCGTGCCGCGCGCGGGCGCGAGACGGCCAAGCACGGTGAGGTCTAGCAGCGTGCGTGACGCGGCCACGTAGCGTTGCGGCGTTCCGATGTCGAACCAGAGACTGTCGTCGACAACGCCGGCAATCGTTTCACGGCCACTGTCGATGAGCGGCTGATAGACCTCGTCGACGATGCCGGAGAAGTCTTTGTCCGGAAGGTAGTCGAAGATGCGGTTCGAGATCAGGTGTGTGCCGGAGAACATCAGCGCCTCGCCGATTCCTCTGCCGAAGCCGTTGACGCGGCCATCTTCGAAGTAAACCGGCGTGAAGCGATCACCCGGTGGTGGATGTCGCAGCGTCAATACCGCAAGTGCGTCGCTCCGCGCTGCAAGCAAGGCGTCGTATGACGGGAACTGAATCGTGTCACCGTTGACAAGGAAAAACTCGGCGTCCCGCTCCAGAAGACTGCGCACCTTTCGTACACCGCCACCGGTCCCGAGAATCTCCGGCTCGTACGAAAACTCGAACCGCGCGTCCGCAAACCGGTCCCGAAGAAATCGCTCGATCGGCTCGAGAAGATGGTGGAGGTTGACGATGAAATCGCGGATACCGAATGCGAGCAACGATTCAATCGCCCAGGCCACGAGTGGCTGTCCGCACAACGGCACGAGCGGCTTCGGCAGCGTGTACGTGACCGGCCGGAGACGCGTGCCGTAGCCGGCGGCGAGGATCATGGCCTTCATTGCGGTTGCGGGGTCCCGAGGTTGCGCGGTCTCGCGGTTGTGTAGGGCGAAGAAACTGCGAGACCGCGTAACCGCGAGACCCCGCGACCGCGCATCACAGTTGCTCCGGCGGAAAGATCATGTTCTCGCCCAGATCGGGCCGTGTCCGTCTCGCCAATCGATAGAGGTCCGCGTAGGTCTGCCGGATGGCCTGCTCCATCGTCATCCCCAGCTCGGCGGCGATGGTGCGGATGACGTCGATGGGGCCTTCGATCTCGAAGTAGTCGCCGATGGGGGTGCGGTCGAGGACGACTTCGACCTCTTTGATGCGCCAGACCTCGCGGAACTTCTGGTAGCGGAAGACCGGCTTGTATCCGAGGGCATCGAAGAGCTGGATGGCCAGCTCGAAACTCTCGACGCCGGTCTGCACTTCCTCGCGCGACTTCACCCCTCCCTCGATCGACATCGGCCCTTTGTAGGTCGCGATCGAGTACTTGCCGAACTTGCGCACGCGCAGCAGCGAGCCTTTGGTCCGCAGCTCGCCGCGGCGGTCGAGGACGATGTTGTCCTCGAAGGTCTCGGGATAGAGCCGCTGCCCGCCGATGTCATGCAGCTTCCGCACGAGATCGGCGCGGTCTTTGAGGGCGAATTTGACTTCGATTTCCTGAGGCATGGCGTGGGTTGCTCGGTTGCTGGGTTGCTTGGTTGCTCGGTGCCAGTGATTTGACTCTACCCAGCAACGCAGCAACCGAGAAACCCTGCAACCTCACTCCCGCAGCACCTCCACTCCCGGCAGCGTTTCCCCCGAGATGAACTCCAGCGATGCGCCGCCGCCGGTGGAGATATGGCTGATGCGGCTGGCGTACCCGGACGCTTTCACGGCTTCGACCGATTCGCCACCGCCGACGACCGTGGTCCCGCCAGCCTCGGCCACCGATCGCGCCACGGCCATCGTTCCCTTCGCGAAGGCTTCGTTCTCGAACACGCCCATCGGCCCGTTCCAGAAAATCGTGCGCGCTCCTTTCAGGATCGCGTCGTACGCCGCGATCGTCTTCGGTCCGATGTCGAAGGCCTTCTGACCGGCGGTCAGACCGCTCGATACATCGACCGTCTCGATTGTCTTCGGCTGTTCCAGATCGTCGGCGACGATGAGATCGACCGGCAGCGTCACGTTCGTGATCCTCTTCGCCACTTCGAGCGAATCGTTGTCGACGAGCGAGCCGCCCATGGCGACGCCTCGGGCGGCCAGAAACGTGTTCGCCATCCCGCCGCCGACGAGGACCGTGTCCGCGAGCTTGACGAGCGCTTCGAGCGGTTCGATCTTGCCGGCGATCTTGGCGCCGCCGAGGAGGGCGACGAAGGGGCGGTCGGAAACGTTGGTGATCTTCTGCAGGAACTCGATTTCTTTCGCCAGCAGGAGGCCGCCGGCGGTGTGCGCCTTGTCGAACAGGCGCGCAAGCGCATCGATCGAGGCGTGGGCTCTGTGGCAGGCGCCAAAGGCATCGTTGACGTAGTAGCCAGCGAGCTTGCGCAACTGCTCGGCAAAGGCGTGGTCATTCGCCTCTTCACCGGCGTGGAAACGAAGGTTCTCGAGAAGCAGAACGTGTCCCGGCGCTAGGGCTGACGCCTTCGCTTCGGCTTCGCTGCCGATGCAGTCATCCGACCATTGCACGCCGGCTTCGAGCAGCTCGGCCAGTCTTGCGCGGACCGGTTCCAGCGAGTACTTCGCCTTCCGCTCCCCCTTCGGTCTGCCGAGGTGGCTGGCGATCACGACGGCGGCTCCGGCAGCGCGGAGACGGCGAAGAGTCGGCAACGTCTCCTCGATGCGGGTGGCGTCGGTGATCCTTGCACCGTCGAGCGGCACGTTGTAATCGACACGGTAAAACACACGCGCGCCGGCCGGGAGCGAAAGGTCGTCGAGGGTACGGATCGTGATCATTTTTATGAGAAGTTATCGGTTGTCGGTTATCGGTTCTCGGTTGCGGCCACAACCCACAACTGACAACTGACAACCGATAACCGACAACCAATTCGCGTCAGCGTCTCATGACGACATCGTAAACGACTCCCTCTTCACCCGCGCCACGTGCGCGATCAGATCGAGGATACGGTTCGAGTAACCCCACTCGTTGTCGTACCACGACAGCACCTTGTGCATGTGCGGGTCGACCGAACGGGTGAAAGTCGTATCGACGATCGCCGAATACGAGTTGTGGTTGAAATCGACCGAAACGAGCTGTTCGTCGGAGTAGGTCAGGATGCCCTTCAGCGCGCCGTTCGCGGACTCGCGCAGCACAGCGTTGATCTCATCCGCGTTCGTCGCCTTTTCGGTGCGGAAGGTCAGATCGACGAGCGAAACATTCGGCGTGGGAACGCGGACGGAGATGCCGTCGAACTTTCCCTTCAACTCGGGCAGCACCAGGCCTACGGCCTTGGCGGCGCCGGTCGTCGTCGGGATCATCGACATCGCTGCCGCGCGTCCGCGGCGGACGTCCTTGTGCGGGAGATCGAGGATCTCCTGATCGTTCGTGTAGGAGTGAATCGTGGTCATGATCCCCATCTCGATGCCGAACTTCTCGTGCAGCACCTTCGCCACGGGCGCCAGGCAGTTGGTGGTGCAGGAGGCGTTCGAGACGATCTTGTGCGCGGCGGGATCAAAATCCTGCTCGTTGACGCCGATGCAGATGGTCACGTCGGCATCCTTCGAGGGGGCGGAGATGATTACCTGCTCGACCGATTTCCGGAGATGGAGCGATGCCTTCGTCTTCGACGTGAACCGGCCCGACGACTCGACGACGATCTCGGCGCCGGCTTCGCCCCACGGGATGTCGGAGGGATCGGGAGAGCAGAAAACACGAAGCTCTTTCCTGTCGATGGTGATGCCATTGGCCGTATGTCCGACCTCGTTCGGAATGGTGTGATGAACCGAGTCGTACTTCAGGAGATACGCCAGCGTCGCGGCGTCCGTGAGATCGTTGACGGCGACGAATTCGATATCGAGATTGCGCTCGAGCGCGGCGCGGAGCACATTGCGTCCGATACGCCCGAAACCATTGATTCCTACCCTGACCATTGATCCTCCGAAAGCTAGCCGTAGTATAACGACCGCCTTTCACTGCGAACCGCATGCACGTTGAACCTATTCGCTGGCGCGGCAACGCGCTGGACCTCCTCGATCAGCGCCTGTTGCCCCGGGAAGTCCGCTGGGTGAGCTGCACGGACGCGCACGAGGTCGCCGTGGCCATCCGGGACATGATCGTCCGCGGCGCGCCGGCCATCGGTGTTTCGGCGGCATTCGGTGTCGCGCTTGCGGCCCGGCGCGGCGACGATATCGATGACGCCGCGGCGGAGTTGCGGGCATCGCGTCCGACGGCCGTCAATCTGATGTGGGCGCTGGACAGAATGCTCGCAGCACGGGAGGCCGGCCGCGATCTGACCGCCGAGGCCGAGTCGATGTTTCGCGAAGACGTCGAAGCCAACAAGCGCATCGGCCGCTACGGCGCCGAGCTTCTCGGCGAATCGGTCACCGTTCTGACCCACTGCAATGCCGGAGCGTTGGCGACCGCGGGCTACGGCACGGCGCTCGGCGTAATCCGCGCGGCGGTCGAAGAGGGCAAGCGCGTGGCGGTCTTCGCCGACGAGACGCGTCCCTACCTGCAGGGCGCGCGATTGACGGCGTGGGAGCTGAAGCAGGAAAACATCGACGTCACCCTCATCACCGACAGCATGGCCGGTCACTTCTTCCAACAGGGACGTTTCGACGCCGTGATCGTCGGCGCCGACCGCATCGCCGCGAACGGCGACACGGCGAACAAGATCGGCACGTACACGGTGGCCGTCCTCGCGAACGCCCACGGCGTTCCGTTCTACGTGGCCGCGCCGCTGTCGACGATCGACGTGAACACACCAACCGGTGCAGGCATCGACATCGAGGAACGGAGCGCGGCGGAGGTGACGTCGATGAACGGTGTTTCGATCGCGCCGGATGGGATCAACGTCCGCCATCCGGCCTTCGATGTCACGCCGGCGCGCCTGATCAGCGCCATCATCACCGACCGCGGTCTGCTGCGCGCGCCGTACGACGAATCGATTCGCGAGGTATTTCGATGACCGAGGATCCGAGTATCGAGCCTGCGCCGGCGGCGGCGCTCGAGGAAACACCCGTCGAAGTCAGCGTCCCGCCTGAGGAATCGCGTCAGCCGCGAAAGTCCTCGCTGGCAATTACCCGCCTAATCCAGGCGCTCTGGCTCGGCAGCGGCGTATTTCTCATGCTTTCGGCCTCGGCTGCATTCAGCGCGGCGACCAATCCCACCGATGCCGCCAATGTCGTCGGCGCGATCCTCACGCGCTGGCACTACATCGCCCTTCTCGCGCCGCTCTTTCTCCTGTTCCTGGAGTGGCGCCGCAGCCGGACTGTGATGCTGGTCATCCTCTTCGTGGCCATCCTCCTGGCGTCGTTCCAGGCGCTGCTCGACACCCGCATCCGGATCATCCGCGCCGAGTCGTTTGCCCCGATCAGCAGCCTTCCGTCTGATGATCCAGTGCGGCGACAGTTCGGAATGCTTCACGGCATCTCGCAACTGTTTCTCCTCGGCCAGGTCATTGCGGCAGCGACAGCGATCGCCATCCGCGAGTAGGCCGCACGGCCGGCGGCGTTGGTTGACCGTCGGTTGACCAAGCTCCGCCAACAGCGCTTGAATAACGTTCCACCGCGGCAGACTCCTATAATCCGAGCTGTGAACCTGCTGATCGTCGATGACGAGGCGTCGCTACGCGACTTTCTCTCGATCGTCTTTGAAGAGGAACGCTGGCGCGTGGAGACGGCCGGCTCGCTTGCCGAGGCGCGAATGGCGATGGCGAAACACGAGCCCGACATCATTCTCTGCGACCTCATGCTGCCGGACGGATCGGGCATCGACCTGTTGCGCGAAGTGAAAACCGCGACGCCGTCCGTGGCCGTGGTGATGATCACCGCACACACCTCGACGAAGTCGGCGGTTGAGGCGCTCAAGGCAGGGGCCTTCGACTACATCGCCAAACCATTCGACATCGACGAGCTGAAGATCATCGTCCGCAACGCCGCGGAGCGGAAGGAGCTGGAGGACGAGAACATCCACCTCCGCACGGCGCTCGAGGAGCGCTTCACCTTCTCCAACATCATCGGCCGCAGCGCGCGCATGCAGGAGATCTTCTCCATCGTGCAGCGCATTGCCAAGACCACCTCGACGGTGCTGATCTCGGGCGACTCAGGCACCGGCAAGGAGCTGATCGCCCGGGCCATCCACTACAACTCCGGCCGCCGCGGAAAGTTCGTCTCGATCAACTGCGGCGCTCTGCCGGAGACGCTGCTGGAGTCGGAGCTCTTCGGACACGAGCGCGGCGCCTTCACCGGCGCGATCCGCGAGAAAAAAGGACTCTTCACGGAAGCCGACCGCGGGACGATTTTCCTCGACGAGATCGGCGAGACCTCGACGGCCATGCAGATCAAGCTGTTGCGCGTGCTGCAGGACCACGTGGTACGCCGCGTCGGCTCGAACAGCGAGACGCAGGTCGAGGTGCGCGTTATCGCGGCCACGAATCGCGATCTCGCCGAGTCGATCCGCGCCGGTTCGTTCCGGGAGGATCTCTTCTACCGCATCAACGTGATCCCGATCGCCCTTCCGCCGCTGCGGCAGCGGCGCGAGGACATCGCTCTGCTGGTGGAGCACTTCATCACCAAATACTCCAAGTCGATGGGGGTGCCCCAGAAAAGGATCTCGTCCGATGCCATGCGCTCGATCGAGAAGTACCACTGGCCCGGCAATGTGCGCGAGCTGGAGAACGTCATCGAACGGATGATCGCGCTGGAAGCGTCGGACGTGTTGACGACGAAGTCGCTCCCGGAGCATGTTCTTCTCGGTGGCTCGATGCCGGACGTCACGTTTGATCTTCCGGCCGACGGGATCTCGCTGGTGGACCACCTCGAGGGAATCGGAAAGATCTTCATGCTGAAGGCGCTGGAGCGCACCGGCGGAGTCCAAACGCAGGCAGCCGAGCTGCTGCGGATGTCGTTCCGCTCCTTCCGCTACTACGCCAAGAAATATGACCTCATCTCCCGCGAGCGGCTGGACGAGGTGGTCGAGGTGGAAAATGAAAGCTAGCATTCTGTTGATGTTTGCTCTTGCCTGCACCCAGCGGACGCCAACGCCGAGTCCGGCCACGACGATGGCTGCGGCGAGCGCTCAGCGCATCGTCTTTCCCGACCACTTCGTCGTTGCGGTCGAAGTGGCTTCGGACGATGAAACCCGGTCGCAGGGCCTGATGTACCGCGATCACCTGGCTGACGATCGGGGGATGATCTTTCTCTTTGTGCAGCCTGGCGACTATCCGTTCTGGATGAAGAACACGCTCATCCCGCTCGACATGATCTGGATGGACAGCCAGCACCGCATCGTCCATATCGCCCATGACGTCCAGCCCTGCAAAGCCGACCCCTGCCCGAACTATCCGCCGAAGGCGCAGGCCTCATCCGTCCTGGAACTGGCCGCCGGCGTGGCGGCCAAGCATCACCTTGCCAACGGCAACGTGCTGCGGTTCGAGGGGCTGGAGAACGTAGTGGTGCGGTAGGGGTTGCGGGGTCTCGCGGTCTCGGGGTTGCGCGGTCTCGAAGTTGCGGGGAGCTCTCTGAAATTGGAGTCTCGCGGTCTCGAAGTTGCGCGGTCTCGCGGTGTTTCGGGCTCACGCGGCGTGATGACGTCGCATCCCGCGAGACCCCGCAACCGCGAGACCCCGCAACCACGCCTGCAAACGAATTCAACACTCTCGCCGTCCAATGCGTAACAACCGCACGGGAGGCATTGAATTATTCAATCCAGGACTTACGTTCGGATCGTCATGTTCCGAAGTCGCGGTGAAAATCTGCGCTCGACGTACATTCTCCTGTTCCTGAATGTCGCGTTCTTCCTTCTCCAATACCAGGACGCCCAGAAGTTCACCCGCCTCTTCGGATTCGACCGGAACGCCGTTGCCACCGGACAGATCTGGCGCCTGTTCACCTACCAGTTCGCGCAGGCCGGTCATGTCGGCGCGTTCACGATCCCGCCGGTTCTGACCCTCTTTCTCAATCTCGTGTTGCTCTCGTTGATGGGGTTCGCCGTCGAGGAGCAGTGGGGAACGGGAAACTTCCTTCGCTTCTATCTGATGTCGACACTGGCGACGGCGCTCGTGGCAGCCTGGTTCAACACGCCGCTCCTCGGTTCCTTCTTCATCAATTTCACGTTGCTGTTCGTCTACGCCGCGCTCAACCGCGATCAGACGTTCTATCTCTCGACGATCCTGCCCATCCGCGTAACGTTTCTGGCCTGGCTGGCGCTGGCGGCGCTGCTTACCGGCGTCTTTTTCGGCAGCAAGACCAATCTGGCGGCGCTGGCCGGGGCTGTTGTCGGTTTCGGCTATTACGTTTCGCAGCGTGTGCGGGTGCTGGCGATCGCAACGCGGGAGACTGGTCCGGCACCAAGGCTCGGATCGGAGGATGCCGCGGTGGTCGCCGCCACACGCAATATCACCCGCGTAGCGGCCATGAAACGGGCTCTAGTCACAGGGTCTGACTCCGACATCAATCGTCTGATCGACCTCGCGCAACGCGAGAAAGTCAACGGCGTCAACATCTGCGAGCCGATCGACTTCAAGCCGGAGCACTCAGACCGCTACTGCATCCGCTGCGAAGGGTTCGCCGAATGCACGGCCCGCCATCTCCAGCTCAACCGGCCGAAGGTTGCTGCGCAGGCGCCGGCGACGGCAACGCTCGCGTAAACGGCTGCTGCGCCGCGTTGTCGGTTATCGGTCCAATTTGATGCGGTATCGATCCAATTTGGAGCGGTATCGGTCAAATTTGATGCGGCATCGATCCAATCTGGACCGGTATCGATCCAATTTGGAGCGGTATCGATCCGATTTGACGCGGTATCGATCCAATTTGGAGCGTTCATCGATCCGATTTGATGCGGTATCGATCCGATTTGATGCGATATCGATCCGTTTGGAGCGGTATCAGTCCAATTTGATGCGATTTCGGTCCCGAGGCTCGCCGCGGTTCGGCAAAATCTACCGATAACCGACAACCGACAACGCGGCGCAGCCGCAACTATGACGGCGGGGTCTCTGGTCCACCACTACCACCCCCACCACCGCGGCGCCGGCGGAAACGTCTCCGCCGTTTGGGACCGTCACCCTCGGGGCGCGGCGTTCCGCCATCCTCGCGAGGAGGCTGAGGATTCGGGCGCGCCGCCTGGGGCGGGCGCGGCGGACGCGGCTCGCGCGGCGGCCTCGGTTGCAGCGGGGCTGCATTCTGGTTGGCCGCGGCAGATTCTGCTGGTTTGCCGCCGCGACGACGGCGGCGACGGCGGCCCGTCCGCTCTCCTTCGGCTTGCGGGGATGTCTGTTGCTGCTGTGGCCGCGGCTGCTGCGGAGGGCGTTGCTGGTTAGGACGCTGTGGCTGCGGACCGCCACGCTGCGGACGTTGCGGACGGCCATCGCGGCCTCGCTCGCGCTGCTGCTGTTGCGGCCTGGCATCGGGCCGCGGAGGACGTCCGCCGCCACCACCACCCGCGCGACGCTCGTCCTTCTTGCCCGTCCGCTGCTCAAACTCCTGCAGCTTCCGCTGCATGTACTTGCGGATCGGTCCGTCCTGACGGGCCCGCATCTCGTCGAAACCGCAGTACGGGCAGCGCTTCCAACCTTCGGGATAGGTTTTCCTGCAGGAGTTGCAAAGGATGCTTTTGGGGAGCGGCATTGTCGGGCGGGGCGCATTGTACACTTCCAGCCATGGAGCTTCCGGACGATGCCGCACGCCGCAAAACACTGCGGACGCTGATCGAATTGGCCGAGGGCTCCAGTCCCTCCGACTGCTGGGACGATGCCCGCGCCGAGGATCTGTTGCGATCGCAATCGTCGCCGGACGAAGTGCGGGGGCTGGGAATGAGCGAAGAGATGATTGCCAGAGTCTTTCGGGAGTCGGGGAACCGACAACCGACAACCGGCAAACGTTTCACAGTCCGCGTCTCCGCCCGCTTCGAAGCCGCACACTTCCTTCGCGAATACCGCGGCATCTCCGAGCCGCTGCATGGGCACTCCTACAAGGTCGAAGCCGACCTCGCCGCACGGGCGGGGGGCGTCGACTCCGATGCCATCGCGGTCGATTTCGTCACTGCCCGGCGCAAGCTCGAAGCGCTGGCCAAACGGCTCGATTACGGCTGTATCAACGACGTTCCGCCCTTCGACGAGATCAATCCTTCCGCGGAGAACATCGCCGAATGGTTCGCGGACCAGCTCGGTGAGGCGGTGGCCGGGGAGGATGCCGTCGTTCTGGCTGTGACCATATGGGAAGGACCGGTGAACTCGGTAACGTTCCGTCCATGACCATGAACAAGATTCCGAATCACACGTCGCTGAAGGAGTGGGCATCCGTCATCGACGCCCTCGGCAGCGGCGATCAGGTCGTGCTGATCCGCAAAGGCGGCCTCGCCGATCAGACGTTCGGCGTCGAAGCCGCCCGCTTTTACCTCTTTCCTACGAACTACCACGACGCCGGCGGCGCTGAGCCGTCGCATGTGCGGATCACGCATTGGGCCGAAGTGCTGAAGACGTGGCAGATCCGCGACAGCGAGTTACTGCAACGCCTCGAGCCTCTGACGGTCCTCGACCGCGACACCATCAACACCCGCTACCGCTTCCGGCCCGACCAGGCCATCAACGTCATCGCCGTACGCGCGTACCGGCTGGCCACGCCCGCCGAGGTGGTGATGAAGGCAGAGTACGCGGGATGCCGGAGCTGGGTCAGCATCGATGAGGAGATCGGCATCGACGGCTCGCTCCCCGCTTTGGGCGAAGAGGCAATACAAGCGCGCATCGCCGCGATCGACGCGTTGCTCCTCCCCGTTCACGCATAATCGCCCCGTGGAGCTGACCGTCGTCATCATCATGCTCGCCATCGGTGTCGGGCTGGCGGCCTCGATCATCATCACCTTTGCGGCGGCGCAGCGCGAGGCGGAGATGAGCGGGGCCACGCGCGCCAGTGTCGCGCCGGACCGCAATCACATCGCGGCTTCCCTCCTCGTCAATCTGCTCGTCGCCGGTGGAACACCTCCGGATGCCGCAAAGCGCGCGGTCCGGCAGGGAGCAGGGGTGGCTGCGCCCGTCACGTCGTCGATCGACGTCGTCAGTTGGAGCGAGCGTTTCGCGAAGCTGGCCACGGCGGAACAGCGCATGTGGCTCCTCGATACCGCCGTCCGGCTCGTCGCTGACCGGACCACACCGGTTCCGTTGCGCCAATACTCGGCGCTTCTCGATCTCAGCTTCGGCCTCGGTTTCCAGACTGACGCCCTGGCTAAGCTGCGTGATACCTACGGTTTCGACTATGTCGACTACGCCAAGGCCGCCAGGCCACGGAGCGCCGACCGAGGCGGAGTGACCACGCCGCTTTACTCCCGGGACCAGCGTGAGACATCGGAGTTGCTCCGGATCATCGGTGTCGAGGGCCCTGCCACACGGGCCATCATCATCGCCGCCTACCGCAAGCTCGCCGCGCAGCATCATCCTGACAAGGTGTTCGGCCAGCCCGCCGAAGTGCAGACGGCGGCGGCGGCGCGGTTCATCGAGATCACCCGCGCCTACGAAACCCTCCTCGTCATCTACAGCGAATAGAGGAAGGGCTTGCCCTTCGCCGGCGACCGTGTATAATGCGCGCTGGGAATTCGGGTTGTTCACTGGTTGTTCACCGGCACTTCCCCTCCGTAAACCGTAGTAAATCTCGACGACAACAACTTTGAGGACGGACGTGTCCGGTCGCGGTGACGCGGACGCCGACGGTTCACCGGGTCGCAGAGAGCGTTTCAGCAATTGCCAACCGAAGTCGTAACCCCTGCATCGGCAACGACTTCGGCAGCAAACCCCGGAAACTTCGACGCCCTTGGTAACCATTTTTTTGATCGCCGCATCTAACAACGATAACGGCACGACTTACGCATTTTTTGGAAGTAGACGTACGGGAGACACGATGAAAACCGCTGTAGCGACTGATCACGAGCAGGGATGGGACTTCGAGAAGGCAGCCATGCCTTACGTCGACTCCCTCTACAACACTGCCTATCGCATGACGAGGAACTCCGAAGACGCTGAGGATCTCGTGCAGGAGACCTATCTCAAGGCCTACAAGTACTACGACAAGTTCGAGGAAGGCACGAACTTCAAGGCGTGGCTCTTCAAGATCATGAAGAACACGTTCATCAACAACTACCGGAAGAAGAAGCTCACGCCGCACAAGATCGACTTCTCCGAGATTGAAGAGTCGTACGAACGGGTCATCCAGAAGAACGCGCCGGACCTGATCAAGGATCCGGAGAGCGAGATCTTCCAGGACATGATGGACGCCGACGTCAAGCGCGCGCTCGACTCGCTTCCGCATGACTACAAGATGGTGGTCCTGCTGGCGGACATCGAAGGCTTCTCCTACAAAGAGATCGCCGAGATCCTCGACTGCCCGGTTGGCACCGTCATGTCGCGCCTCTACCGCGGCCGCAAGATGCTGGAGCGGACGCTGCTGGAGTACGCCCGCAAGTACGGCTACATCCGCGGCGGCGCCGAGCCCGCCAAGATGCGCTCCCGCAAGGACGAGACCAAGGGCCGCAAGAAGAAGGACTCCGAGTCTGGAGATGAGACTGAAATCCAGGAACCGGAAGTCGACGAAGAGGCCATTCTCTTCGCCGACGACGAAGACCTCGAGCTGGAGATCGAAGAAGAAGAGCCGGAGCAGTTCGAGATCGAGTAACGCATTCCATCAAACGATCACGCGAAGGGCGGCCACAAAACTGGCCGCCCTTTTTTTGTTCGGAATTCGGCTTGCCTCCTGCCAGTTGCGAACCGTTGCAGAGTCGTCACCTCGACAGCCAAGGAGAACCGCAGTAATGATCTGTGACGATGTGAAACGGGTTGCCTACTTCTTCCTCGACGGAAACCTCGGCGAGCGCAAACAGACCGACTTCAAGACCCACGTCAGCCTCTGCCCCGAGTGCGAACAGCGCGTCAGCATCCACCGCCGGTTGCGCATCTTCATTGTCAAACGCCTCGGCCGCGATTCCGCCCCGCAACACCTGCGGCAACGCCTCTCGCGAACGTTCCGTGCCTTGACCACCGAGACATAGAATCCGCCGCGTGTCCGACCGCGACAAGCTGATTCTCGTTTCCTCGAATCCGAACAAAGGCATCGAAGCCGAGCGCATCCTGGGCATGTCTTTGCTCCGTGTTTCCATCGCTTTACCCGAGATTCAGGCTTCGGGTGTCGAAGAGATTACCCGCAACAAGCTCGAGGTGGCACGCACGAAAGGCTACAGCCGTCTCATCGTCGAAGATGTCTCCCTCGGCTTCGACGAGCTCGGCAACTTCCCCGGCCCCTACGTGCGCTGGCTGCTCGAAGCAGCAGGCGGCAAGGGGCTTGCCGCCATCGCCTACGCCCTCAACAACCGCGCCGCCAAAGCGGAGTGCTGCGTCGGCTACTGGAACGGCACGAAGGTCGAGATCTTCTGCGGCGTCTGCGAGGGCGAGGTCCTCGTTCAGCCGCGCGGCGAAGGGCAATTCGGCTGGGATGCCTGGTTCCAGCCGCGCGGATCAGAGAAGACGTTCGCCGAGATGACCGCCGAGGAGAAGGACAGGGTCTCGCATCGCGGCAAGGCTTACCGGAAACTTGCCGCCTGCCTCGTGGCGGAAAACGGCTGACCCGCGCTCCGGACGTACTGAGTCCCACCGAGGACAGTACGCCTAAACCCTTTGCCGGAACCATCCGTAGAAACTACTGAAACCAGTGATGTTGGAAGCTGGCAGAGCTGGCAGGCCAATTGAAGTAGGAGTGGTCAACTCGGAGAAACCGAGCAAGCAGTGGAAAGGACGCCCCCATGTGGATATACGACGGTGATCAATGGACCGAAGAGGGCGTGAGCGAGACCGACAAACAAAGGCCGGAAACGATCATGCCGCGGCACGGAGAAGAGTTCTACCCCGAGCTCCAGGTCGTCGAAGTCGAGATCGTACCGGTTCCGCGGACAAACTACGTACCCCACTTTCCGCAGCCGTAAATCGAAATCGATCCCCTACCGATGAGCCGCGCCGAAAGGCGCGGCCTTTTTTTGTCAAAGCGTCTCGATCCACGCCTCGATCGCGGCGATGGCGCGATCGTTTCGGAAGTTGTACCAGGCACGCTCGATGGTGCGGTCGGCGGCAAGCGCGCGGCGGAAGGTTTCGGCATCGCTGCTGCGCGCGAGCTCGTCGCGCGCGGGCGACGCATCGAGCGACTCGATGAATGCACGCCGATCCTCGGCCTCCGATTTTCCGGTACGCGAAGGCACACGACGGTACCGCGGCGCGGCCAGTTCCGGATGCGCGCTCAACTCCGCCACACGAAGATCGACGATTTCGCCATCCTCGGTGTCGAGAAAGTGCGCGAGCTGGCCCGAATCGTCGAGGTAGGCAACGGTCAACCCCTCGGTGTCGACATCGAAGGAACGTTCTCTCGCGGGCGGCGCCGCTGCCGCGGCCGGCGTCGTGCTCCACCCCGCGTTGCGCGTCAGAAACTCCTTCTCGCGCTCCTCCCGCCGCCGCTGCCAGCCGCGGAAGACGAGGCGGATCTTCTGCATAAGGGTAGGCATGCCTCGAATGATATCTTCCAAAGCCATGAGCCAGGAGCGGCTCGACGCGAGTCTCGACATCGACCAGCGATCGGCACGCGAGATCGTTCGGATCATTCAGGAGCAGGACGCACTCGTCGCCGCCGCCGTCGCCGCGGAGGCCGACCGCATCGCGCACGCCGTCGACCAGATCGCCGATCGCCTGAAGCATGGCGGCCGGCTCTTCTACGCCGGCGCCGGCACGAGTGGCCGCATCGCCATGCTCGATGCCTCGGAGCTGCCTCCGACCTACGGCATCGACCCATCGCTCGTCCGCGTGCTCATGGCCGGCGGCGAACGCGCCTTCCTGCACGCCGTCGAAGGCGCCGAGGACGACGAAGAGGCCGCCATCGAAGCCGTCAACGCCGAGGTCAAGGCGGAGGATGCCGTCGTCGGCATCGCCGCCTCGGGGACGACTCCCTACACCGTTGCCGCCATTCGCCGCGCCAACATGCTCGGCGCGCTCACCGTCGCCGTCACATCCAATCCGAATTCGCCGCTGGCCAGCGAGGCCGACATCGCCATCGCGCCGCAAACGGGGGCCGAGGTCATCATGGGATCGTCGCGGATGAAGAGCGGCACCGCGCAGAAGCTGGTGCTCAACACGCTCTCCACCGGCGTGATGATTCGTCTCGGGCATGTCTATTCGAACCTCATGACCGACATGCCGGCCACGAATGAAAAGCTGCGCAACCGCGCCGTGCGGATGGTCGAGCTGGCCGCGGGCGTGCCGCGCCCGGCAGCCGTTCAGGCCATCCGGGATGCCGGCGGCAATGTGAAGTTGGCCACCATCATGGCGAAGAAGAAAACGACGTTCGACGACGCCCGTGCCCTGCTCGAAGCGCATCACGGCAACCTGCGCGAGGTGCTCGAAACGCAATGACTGACCGGAAAATCTTCGGCCGTGCCTTTGTCGGAGGCGCGCTGCGCGAGGGGACGCTCATCGCCATCGACGACGGACGGATCGCCGACGTCCGCGATGCCGCCCATCCGCCACCGGGCAGCGACGTGGCCGAGGGAGTCATCGTTCCGGGATTCATCGACATCCACGTTCACGGCGGCAACGGCGCCGACTTCATGGACGCCACGTCGGACGCGGTCTCGCGCGTGACGCGCTTTCACGCCACCGAGGGGACGACGGCGCTGGCTGCGACGACGCTCTCCGCGTCGCGGCAGCATCTGCACGAGGCGGTGACCACGATCGCGCGGGCGTCACGCGGCGTCGGTGCGGCAATCTGCGGCATCCATCTCGAAGGACCGTACATCAGTGTCGCCCGTGCGGGGGCGCAGGACGCCGGCTCGATTCGGCCGGCCGAAATCGGCGAGCTGGCCGCGCTCCTCGCCGAGGGGCCGCACCTTCGCTGGATGATGACCGTCGCGCCCGAGATCGAAGGAGTGCGCGCCCTGATCGAGCATTTTCGCGATCGAATCCTCTTCTCCATCGGCCACACCGCGGCGGACTACGCCGATTGCGTCGCCGCGCTGCGATGGGGAGCGTCGCATTTCACGCACCTCTTCAACGCCATGACCGGACTCGAGCATCGTAAGCCGGGCGCGGTCGGAGCGGCCCTGACGTCGGTCGACGCCACCGCGGAGCTGATCGCCGACGGCATCCACGTCCATCCCGCCGTTCTCCGGATCGCCGCGCTGGCCATGCCGCACCGCATCGCGCTCGTCACCGACGCCGTCCGCGCCTGCGGGATGCCTGACGGAACGTACAAGCTCTACGAGCACGAAATCACCGTCGCCGACGGTGCGGCACGCCTCGCTGATGGCACCCTCGCCGGCAGCGTGCTGACGATGCGCTGCGCCGTCCAGAACATGGTCGAGCTGGCCGGACTGCCGCTGGAGCTCGTCCTTCCGCTGGCCACCGAAGTCCCCGCCCGCATCCTCGGCATCGGCGACCGGAAGGGAAAGCTCGCACCGGGATACGACGCCGACATCGTCGTCCTCACCGACCGTTTCGAGATTGCGGCAACGTACTTGCGAGGGGAGAGGGTTTAGCGGTCGCGAGGTCGCGAGGTCTCGCGGTAAAACCCCGAGACCGCGCACCCCCGAAACCGCGAGACTGCGAATATGAACTGGGAAACCCTTCCCAACCACGACATCCTCTCCGATCGCGCCGCCGAGATTCTCCTGGAAGCGATCCTCCGCAACCCGCGATCGGTTCTCGGACTGCCGACCGGACGAACACCAGTGAAGATGTACGAGCGCGCCGTCGCCGCATGCGGGCGCGCCTATCACTGCTTCCGCGATGTGGTGACGTTCAATCTCGACGAGTACGTCGGCATCGAACGGATACATCCCGGCAGCTACTTCACGTTCATGAAGCGGCACCTTTTCGATTACATCGACATCGATCCCGCGAACGCGCACATTCCGAATGGCGCGGCGGCCGATGTCGATGCGGAGTGCGCGCGGTACGAGCGCGACATCGCTGCTTCCGGCGGTCTCGATCTCACCTTCCTCGGCCTCGGCAGCAACGGCCACATCGCCTTCAACGAGCCCGGAACATCCTTCCACTCGCGCACGCGGTCCGTCACGCTCACCGAGTCGACGCGCGCCGCCAACGCCTCGCTCTTTCCCGACGGGAACGTCCCGACCCACGCCATCACCATGGGGATTGCCACGATCCTGGAGTCGAAATCGATCGTGCTGCTCGCCAGCGGGGAGAGGAAGCGAGACGCCATCGAACGGCTGCGCAGCGGCGAGATCAGCGAGGAGTTCCCGGCCAGCGCGCTATGGAAGCATCCCGATGTGACGGTGCTGACCGCATAGCCGAAAGGGCCTGAGCGTTGATAATCGGCTAATCTACTAATCTACTTCCACCCATGGCCACTCTGCCTGTCGAAGGACGCTGGTCGATCAAGTCGATCGCTAATGACGACGTGGCGGGAGCCTTGACGTTCCTGCGTCGCGATCCGCTCATCAACGTCTACCTCATCTCGCGCATCCTCGAGGAGCGCTTCGCGCCGTCGACGCAGACGGTGGAGGTGCGTCATAACCGCGACGTCGTCCTGGTGGCCTCCCTGGCGACGAACATCGTCCTGGCCGGCGACAGCGAGTTGCCGCAGGACGTCACGGAGACGGCCATTGCCGTCATCGCCGAGCGTATCCTCACACGCATGCTGCCGGTGCGGGCGATCATCTCACCGGCACATCTGGTGGAGATGCTCTGGTTGCGGCTCAGGACGCGGCTCGATCCTCCCACCGTCGTGCGGATGAATCAGCCGGTCTACGCAATCCGAGGACGGCTCGACTACCCCGATCTGAAGGAGTCGCGCTATGCGACCATGCGCGATCTCGAAGCGCTCGTCCCCGCCTGCGCGGCCATGCATCGCGAGGAGGTCGGAATCGATCCGCTCGACCGCGATGCCGCCGGCTACCGGGAGCGGGTGCGGGAGCTGGTCGAGCAGAAACGCTCCGTGATCCGCGTCGTCGATGGCGTCATCGCCGCGAAGTGCGAATACTCGGCGGTCACCAACGAGACCGTGCAGTTGATGGGCGTCTGGACCAATCCGCGGTTCCGCCGCCGCGGCTACGCCCGCGCGCTCCTTCGCGAGGTCTGCGGCCACTGCGCGCGGAAGGGAAAGGCGGTGACGCTCTTCGTGAACGACTTCAACCTGCCGGCGATCGCGCTGTACGAGGAGCTCGGATTTCAGCGCATCGGGATGAATCGGGCCCTGATCTGGTGACTCCCGAGTGGCAGGCACGGCGTGAACATTGCACGATTTCAGCGATAGCCCGGATTCACGCGGCCGGGAACCGCGTTACCAGGCCGGAGGTTGAAATGGCCGAAGTTGGCACAGTCAAGTGGTTCAACAACGACAAAGGCTACGGCTTCATCAAACGCGATACCGGCGAAGACGTCTTCGTGCACCACAGCGCCATTCAAGCGCAAGGTTACCGGACGCTGAATGAAGGTGAGCGTGTGGAGTTCGACGTCAAGCAGGGCCCGAAGGGCCTGCAAGCCGAGAACGTCCGCCGCGCGGACGAAGCGCGTACCGCCTAGCCGGCACGGCCGGCTGCGTTGGCTGCCCAAGGCTCCGCAACCAGTGGCGCAAGAACGTTTCGGCTCTAGCTCTCGCCTGGCCCGAACCGCGCCATCACGCAGGCTCCGAGCGTGCCGCCGACGGCCAACGCGGGAAGGGCCGCCCCCTGTCCTTTGAGCGCAAGCACCAGCGCCGCAAGCCCGCCGGCGATGAGGATGAGAGTGCGCAACGCTACGTCCTGTAGATCGAATCGCATGACGTGGATACGGCGATTGGAGCGCCGTGAGGGTTATTGTACATGACTGGGGTTTGTTGCGGCGGGTTATCGGTTGTCAGTTGTCGGTTGCGAACAGAGTGGTTCACCGCAGTCATAATTGGACCGATTGGAAGGATCCTCGATGAAATGCCGAGTTTGCGGAGGGACGCAGCAACCCACAAACACTGATCTCCCCTTCAAGACAGGAGAGCGGTCCATCGTGATCATTAAGTCTCTTCCGGTGATTCAGTGCCCGCAGTGCTACGAGTACTCGATCGACGATCCGACGTTGCGGAGAGTGGAGGAGACCCTTGCCAGGGTCGATTCCGGCGCTGAGCTGGAGATCATCCCCTTTGCAGCTGAGTTCACAGCGCGGGCTTCTCTCGCAACCGAGGGGACTTGACGCCAGCCCTGGGCCGGATGCGCGCGAAGGCGCGCTCAACAATCCAGCCCCGCGCTCGGCGGAGCACGAGCGCGGGGTAAGAAGTGTCAGCAATTTGCCGGCCGCGGAGGCGGCCGGGACAACCGCCCGGTTCGCGCGAGAAGCGAGATCCTCACAGCCTGTGGCAGCCGCCTCCGCGGCCGCACCTCAACATCCCATCGATACCCCGCGCCCGCGCTACGCCGAGCGCGGGGCTGAATTGGAGTGCGCGCCTCAGCGCGCAACCGAAATCTTCCCGTCGCGCGCAGAAATTAAAGGTTAGTAGTACAGAGAACCGAGAACCGACAACCCGGCGAAGCCGCGCGCTACATCCTCTCCGGCACCGGAATCCCCAACAACCCGAGCGTCGCCGCCATCGTCTGACGAAAGACCTCGGCGCACACGGCGCGACGCTGGCGCTCGGCGGGGTCTTTCTCATTGAGGATCGGATACTTGTGGTAGAAGCTGTTGAACTTCTGCGCCAGCACGAACAGGTCGTGCGTGATGATCGACAGCTCCAGCGCCTCGGTGGCGCGGCGGATCGCGGCAGGCAGCTCGGCGCTCAAACGCACCAGCTCCCACATCTCGTCGGTCAAACCTTCAGTGAGCGTCAGCTCGTCGAGTGAGGCGTCGTCGAGCCGTGCGTCGACGCCGCGCTCGGCCATCTTGCGGAAGATGTTCTCCACGCGGACGGTCGAGTACTGGAGGTATGGGCCGGAATCGCCCTCGAACGTCAGCGCTTCGTTGAAGTCGAAAGCGATGACTTTGTTGCGGCCGTACTTGAGCATGAAGTAGCGGAGCGCGGCCACGGCGATCTGGCGTCCGAGCTGTTCCGACTCCTCACCGGTCAGCCCTTCGCTTCTCCCCTCGCGCACCGACTCCGCGGCTTTCGACTGCAACGCGTCGAGCAGATCGTCAGCCTTGACGCCCAGCCCCTTCCTGCCTGACATCTCGAGGTACGGTTTCTTCGCGTCCTCCTCGGAGACGTCGATTCCAAGGGCCTTCGCGGTAGCCGGTGTCAGTGCCACCATCTCGTACGAGAAGTGGATCGAATTCTCCGCCTCGCGGGGGTGACCGAGTTGCCGTACGCCTTCCTTGACGACTTTCTGCAGATAGGCCTGGCGCACGTCGATGACATTGACCACTCTCTGCGCCCCGCCGAACCGTGGCGCGTCAGTTGAGCCATCGCCGCTCGTCGTTTCCCACAGCACATGGCCACCCGGGTATGTCGAGAACTTGCGGAAGTTGAAGGTGCGGTCGAGCAGACCGAACTTCCAGAGCTGATAAGCGATGTCCTTGCCGGTATAGGTGACGGTGCCGTTGGAGCGGACGAGGATCTTGTCCGGCTCGTTCATCCCTTCGAACTCGGCACTCTCGTCGAGCTTCATCACCCAGCAGTCTTTGTGCTTCCCTTCCGTTTCCTGGATGACGGCACCGCTGGCTTTCAGCAATTCGAAGGCCCGGTCCCAGAAGTGGAGCGTGATGATGTCGCTCTCTTTCGGCAGCAGGTCGTAGGTGATGCCGAGCCGCAGCATCGTAGCGATATGAAGTTTGACGATGGCCCGGGCGATAGTCGATGCGAATTCAAAGGTGTCGCCCTCGTGGCGTTCGATGTCGTGCAACGTGTCGCGCCGCCACTGTTGCGCCTCGGGATTCTCGGCGTAGTAGCCGGCCATTTTCGAGTAGACGTCCCAGCAGTAGTAATCGAAGCGCACACACGGGTCGTCGATCATCGCTTTGACCTCGGCCAGCGATTTCGGCTCGAGATGCCGGAAGGCGACGACGACGTCGGCAACCTGCACGCCGGTGTCGTCGATGTAGTTCTGCGTTTCGACGCGGTAGCCGAGCCACTTCATGCAGCGGACGAGCGTGTCGCCGAGGACGGAGTTGCGAAGGTGGCCGATGTGGGCGGCTTTGTTCGGATTGATGTTCGTGTGCTCGACGATGACGCGCTCGCCGGTCGGTGAGGCCGGCGCCATCACACTGCGGATGTGCGCCGCGGTAAAGGCGCCGCGGTCGAAGCGGAAGTTGAGGTAGCCGGCCCCTTCGATGGTCACCGACTGCACGAACATCGGCAGTTGCAGGCCGTTGACCATCGCCTCGGCGAGCTCGCGCGGCTTGCGCTTCAGCGCCTTGGCCAGCTCCAGGCAAAGCGGCGTGGCCAGATCTCCCATCGCCAGGCGCGGCGGGGCCTGCAGAACGACGCGATCGATGGCGTGGCCGAAGAGCGTCAGCACGCGCGCGGTCAGTGTTTCGGTGAGTTGCTCGGTAATCTGTTCCAGGATCACGTAGTGCTCCGTTCCAGCAGCGACTGGCCCGTCATCTCCTTCGGCTGCTCGATGCCGAGGATATCGAGGATGGTCGGCGCGACATTCTGAAGCGCGCCGCCGCCGCGCAGCGAGCCGAAACGCTTTTGCGCGTCGACGAGGATCAGCGGCACGGGGTTGATGGTATGCGCGGTGTGCGGCTGGCCCGTGGCCGGATCGAACATCAGCTCGGCGTTGCCGTGGTCCGCGGTGATGAGAGCTACGCCATCGACCTCATCGACAGACTTGAGAATCCGATCGATGGCGACGTCTGTATCGTGGACCGCTTCGACCGCCGCCGTCATCACGCCGGTGTGGCCGACCATGTCGGGATTGGCGATGTTCATGATGATGACGTCGAATTTCTTCGACGCGATCGCCTCGACGACCTTGTCGGTGAGCTCGACGAGCGACATCTCCGGCTTGAGATCGTATGTGGCCACCTTCGGCGACGGGACGAGGATCCGTTCCTCGCCGGGCGATTTGGTGTCGGAACCGCCGTTGAAGAAGAAGGTGACGTGGGCGTACTTTTCCGTTTCGGCGATGCGGAGCTGCCTGAGGCCGGCGTGCGAGAGCACTTCGCCGAGATCATTCCTTACCTCCTGCGGCGGAAAAAGCACCGGAAGGGTCCAGTTCTCGCGGTAGGAGTTCATCGTGGCGAGATGAACCTTCGGGCGCATGGCGCGATGGAAGCCGTCGAAATTGTCGTCCTTGAACGCGGTGACGATTTCGCGCATCCGGTCCGCGCGGAAATTGAAGAAGACGAGCGAGTCGCCGTCTTCGATACGCCCGCGGTGCGCCCCTTCCGGTGTCAGCACCGAGATCGGCTCGACGAACTCGTCGGTCACACTTTGCTCGTAGAAGCGGCGCAGCGTTTCCAGCGCGTCTTTCGTCTCCGTGCCGACGCCGACCGTCATCAGGTCGTATCCGCGCTGCACGCGGTCCCAGCGCTTGTCGCGGTCCATGGTGAAGTAGCGGCCGATGACGGTGGCCAGATGAGCTTGCGGTTTGCCATCGATGTGGGCGAGGAGATCGCCGAGGTACTTCTCGGCCGACTTCGGCGGCGTGTCGCGGCCGTCGAGGATGGCGTGGATGAAAACATCGTTCGCCCCCAGTGCGATGGCGGCATCGATGAGGCCGTGCAGGTGCGACTGCATCGAGTGGACACCGCCGTCCGACAAGAGGCCGGCGAAGTGAATCGCCTTGCCCTCCCTCACGGCGTCGACGAGCACCGGATTCGCTTCCAGTTCGTGTCGCGAGACCGCCTTCCCTATGCGGACGATGTCCTGATCGACGATACGGCCGGCCCCGATATTGAGATGACCGACCTCCGAGTTCCCCATCTGGTCGCGCGGCAGACCGACGGCGCGCCCCGAGGCCTCGAGCGTCGTCCACGCCGACTCCCGATACAGCCGGTCAAAGCACGGCGTCTCGGCCTCGGCGATGGCATTCGATTCGGTTTCCTTGCGGCAACCAAAGCCGTCGATGACGATGAGGATCAGGAAAAGGTGGTCGGGCATGATTGCAGCTTCGCTGCGTTGTCGGCTATCGGTTATCGGTTGTCAGGGCGCGATACGACGATTTCTCACGTTCCCGATCGCCGACGGCACCATATCAAACGATCGAGACGCTGAGACGAACCGACAACCGATAACCGACAACCGACAACGCGGCAAAGCCGCATTCCCTCGAACCCTGCTACACTTTCGGCACTAGCGTTCAGCACCGCGGGAGGGGGCGGACCCATGAAGACCTGGGAGTACAAGATCATCAATGTCCGGTCGGAGAATTACTCGATGGATCCGCGGCGCGCCGAGGAGTTGAATCGGCTCGGCGACGACGGATGGGAGCTCGTTAGCATCACCTCGATCAACTTCAAGACCGGCGCGACCGATCACATCGGCATGGTCTTCAAGCGGGAGAAGCAACAACAACCCGCGTAACTGCTACAGTTCCCTGGAATCAACCGGAGTGACATCCCATGCCGAAGAAAATCCTCCTCGCGGATGACAGCATCACCATTCAGAAGGTCGTCGAGCTCACGTTTTCTGATGGCGACTATGAAGTGACCGCGGTCAACAACGGCGCGAAGGCGATCCAGAAACTGGCCGAGATGCGGCCCGACATCATCCTCTCGGACATCATCATGCCGGAGAAGAACGGCTACGAGGTCTGCGAGTACGTGAAGTCGCATCCCGAGTACCGCAACATCCCGGTGATCCTGCTGACCGGCACGTTCGAGCCATTCGATCCCGACCGTGCCGACAAGGCCGGCTGCGATGCCGTGGTCACGAAACCGTTCGAGTCGCAGAGCCTCATCCACAAGGTCGAGGAACTGATTCAGCAAAGTCAGTCGAGCATTGCCGCCGCCGGGCAGGAACCGGCCGCGGCGGCCGCGGATCCCTTCGCGCATGACAACGACATCTTTTCGGCTGCTCCGCCGGTGGCGCCGGCGTTCGCCGCGGAGATGCCGTTCGACGCACCGTCCGAGGATTTCAGCGGAGAGACGCGTGCCTTCTCGCGTATGAGCTTCGAGGAGATGCAGCAGATGGCGAATGAGCCGAGCCTGCCGACGACCGCGCCGCAGCCGGCGATGCCCGAGCCCGAACTTCCGCCGGTCGAGGCTTCACCGGCCGAGGCTCCAGTAATCGAGCCTTCGCCCTGGGACGAAGCACCATCGGCCTTCGGCGGTGAGACGCGCGCCTTCCCCCGAATGAGCTTCGAGGAGATGCAACAGATGGCGGCAGAGCCGTCGGCTCCGCCTCCGCCGCCACCTCCGGCTGCTCCCGAGCCGTCACCATGGGATGAGCCGCAGGACGATGCCTCGACGCGCGCCATTCCCAAGATGAGCTTCGAAGAGATGCGCCAGATGGCCGAGGCGTCGCAGGAACAGCCGGCGCCATTCGAGGTACCCAATCCGCCACCGGAGCCGGAAGCGTCGCCGTGGGATGAACAGCCGGCCGCATTCGCCGCTGAGACGCGTGCCTTCACGCGCATGAGTTTCGAAGAGATGCAGCAGTTGTCGTCGGCTCCCCCCGCGTCACCTGAGCCGTCATGGTCTCCGACCGCGGATCCGTTCGCAGAACCGGCGCCGGAGCCGGCCGCCGAAGAACCGGACTGGTCGATGCCGGCGCCGATTCCCGAAGAGGCCAGCGAGCCGCTCGTCAACAGCCAGATCACCGACGATGTGAATCCGCAGATCGCCGACGTCAACCCCCAGATCACGGACGTCAATGACCAGATTACGGACGTCAACTCGCAGATCACCGACGTCAACCCGCAGATTACCGACCTTACCGACGAACAGGTCGACCGCATCGCCCGCCGCGTGGTGCAGATGATGTCGGAACAGGTCGTCCGCAACATCGCCTGGGAAGTCATCCCCGACCTCGCCGAGATGGTGGTGAAGGAGAGGATCCGCCAGCTCGAAGCGGAGGCGTGATTGCGGTTGCGCGGTCTCGCGGTTGCGCGGTCTCGAAGTGACCGCGCGACTTCGCGACCACGAGACTCCGCAACCTCGTCATGAAGATCTACACCCGCACCGGTGACACCGGCGAGACGTCGTTGTTCGGCGGCACGCGCGTCCGCAAAGATGATGCGCGGATCGAGGCGTACGGCACGATCGACGAGCTGAATTCGTTCCTCGGCGTAGCGCGGGCAATCTGGCCGTCGTCGTCCTTCGACGGTGAGCTGCATCTCATCCAGTCGGATCTGTTCGATATCGGAGCGCATCTGGCGTCGCCCGGCACATCGCGTTTCGCCGGCCCCGATCCGGCGCGGGTGGCGGCGTTGGAGCAGGCCATCGACGCCATGGAGTCCGAGCTCGCACCGCTCAAGTCGTTCATCCTCCCCGGCGGCAGCCTCGCCGCCGCACACCTTCACGTGGCCCGCACAGTCTGCCGGCGCGCGGAACGCCTGGTGGTCGCACTCAGGGATGAGGACGAAGCCACGAAGGCCTCGATCACCTACCTGAACCGGCTGTCGGACTTCCTGTTCGTTGCGGCGAGGTTCGCAAACGTCAAACACGGCGTGGACGACGTGCCATGGACGGGGAGGTAGGCTCCCTGGCAAGTGCTACCGATCACTTAGCCATCACATACGGTCAAGGCCGATAAGTCTCGATAGGTCATAGGTTTGGCATGACGTCACGTGGACGACGACCGAAGATCGGCCCACTCCAGCCCTGCTGCGGAGCACAGGAACGTCTTGTCTCGTCAGGGGTTAGGCCTCCGAGAGTCTGTTAACTGCCTCTGGAAGGCTATTAACTGCCTCTGGAAGGCTGTTAACTGCCTCTGGAAGGCTGTTAACTGCCTTTGGAAGGCTGTTAACTGCCTCTGGAAGGCTGTTAACTGCCTCTGGAAGGCTACTAACTGCCTCTCGGAGGCTGTTAAAAGCCGGGGGTTACGACCTCTCGCCGGCTCCGCCGGCAATACGTGCTCGTTCGCCGGTTCCGTTGATGACGGATATCCTTTCCAGTACTAATCGCCTGCTTCCCGCCGTTTCGGCGGATTCGCGGAGTTGCGCCAAGCGGACCACCACAGGTCGCGCAAGAGCGAGGCTCCCGCGGCCAGACGTTCGGCGGCAAACGTCTTCCCTTCCGGCAATGACGGTTTGCGGAAGAGGTCGAAGCCGCCGGCTTTGTCGACGCGATAGACCTCTTCCACCAGTGCGTTCGACTGGCGGACGAATGTGATCGCGGTGTCGAAGTAGTCGGTGCGCAACTTCGGCGCGGTCATCTTCGACACGATGTCACCGGTCGAGATTGCGTGGGAGACGAAGTCGGACTCGAAACGGGCGTGGATCTGACAGTCGTTCGCGTAACCGTTCGGGTTAGGCATGATCCAGCCGTTGTAGCTGATCGTGTCGTGCAGCGGGTTCGAGGCGTCGGCGACGAAATGCCCGAGGACGCCGGAGTCGCGGACGATGTCGCGCTCGATGAAGAGGCGGTCGGGCGAGTCCGGCGCCGCGCTGCGCCAGAGACGCCATTCGACGGTGAGCTGCTCGCACATCTCGGCGATGCGCCACGGCAGAAAGCCGGGATCCGTGTTCCGGATGCCGTATCTGCGCAACGTGCCGGACGTGGTCAGCAACGCCACGAACGAGTAGCGGTCGCGCGGCAGTTGCAGCGCGGCGATGTACTCGTAGTTCATAACGTGATCGGGAGCGTTCGACGCGTCGAGCGCCGGCCCGCCGCCCCGCCAGCGGTCAGGATTCGGTCCTAGCCAGATGAGCTGCGGGAACTGGCGATAGAAAAACTGGGGCATGTCGGCCGGCAGTCCGAACGTGGCTGCCTCGTTTGCCATCAGATGGCCTGCCTGCCCCCACGCGAAGGCGGGGACGGCGGCGAGTGAGAGGAGAAGGGCGAGGATGAGTCGTTTCACGGAGCGCGCATTGTAGTGAAATGAAAACGGCCCCGCGTGACGCGGAGCCGGTCAAAATCCAATTGGTCGGGGCAAGAGGATTTGAACCTCCGACCTCACGGTCCCGAACCGTGCGCTCTAACCAGGCTGAGCTATGCCCCGGGAGTTCAGACGCGCTGGAAGGCGCGAAAAAGAGACGCGGATTCTAGGGGAACCGCGCAGCCCGGTCAAACCGGCCCCCTCCGGGGTTCATTCCGTCAGAAGCGCCGGCAAGGCCGGCACGGCCGGCTGCGTTGGATGCCCACGGCTCGACCACCATCTTCGTTTCATCCTCCTGCCGCGAAGACTCGAGGACCGTCTGTACATAGCGGTGACAATGCGTCGTGAACCGCGCGCCGTGGCTACCCCGGCGGAATCCCCTCTCCTCGCATCGTCGTTTGCACCGGCGAAGGGGGACGACTTTATGTCCAGGCGTTTCATCACCTTACTCATGATCGTTGCCGCGCCGCTGCTCGCGCAGCAGACGCAAAAGAATCCACAGCCGTTCAACGAGAGGGTCGACGTCAATCTGGTGCAGCTCGACGCGATCGTGACCGATTCCCGCGGCAGCCAGATACTCGGCCTCGGCAAGGACGATTTCGTGGTCACCGAGAACGGTCTGGCTCTGCCAGTCGATTCAGTCGATTACTTCACAAACCGCCGCCTCATCAACGCGCCTGAATCGACCGCGGCCTTCAAGGTCGAGCGCGTCCACGACGAGCGGTACCTCATCTTCTTTTTTGACAAAGTCACGTCCGATTTCGCTTCGCAGGCCGAGATGATCCGGGCCCGCAACGACGCCTTCCGGTTCCTCGACGACAGGCTGCGTCCCGAGGACCGCGTCGCCATCGTCGGCCACGACGTAAGGCTCAAGGTCTACAGCGACTTCACCTCCGACAAGACGAAGATCCACCGTGCATTGAACGATGCCACGGCATACGGTCTTGGCATCCGCACCAAGGACACCTCGAGCTCCAGCACGTCCTTGCTTGCCAACATGGACATCGATCGGATGATCAACAAGACCGGGTCGGTCTACGAGGCTCTCGATCTCCTCGGCGATGCGCTGCGTCCGATTCATGCGCGCAAGGATGTGGTCATCTTCTCGAACGGCATCATCGGCCCCGACGAAGAGGTACGCGGCAACATCGTGTTGACCCGCAGCCGCTACTACGATCCGATGATCGCATCGCTCAACAGCGCGGACGTGACCCTCTACCCGGTCTCGCTGCAGAGCGGCATCAACGAGCCGGAGTTCGTGCACCAGAATCTTTCGACGATGGCCAGCGACACGAACGGACGTTACTACCGCCTCCACACGAGCTACATCTCGCCTCTTCAGCAGATTGAAAAGCAGACGGCCGGGTACTACCTCATCAGCTACTACACGAAGAAGCGCCCCGGCGAGCACGGCTTCCAGAAGGTCAACGTCGCATTGCGCAACCCCGAGTTCAAGGTCAGCTCTCGGTCTGGTTACTCATACGGCGACTAGCGGCACGGCTGCGTTGATTGCCCAAGGCTCGGCCTCCATTGCCGCCCGATTCAACCGGCCGTGCAAACGATCAGGCGGATCCGCTCGCCCGGCGCAAGCTGGGCGAGCTTCCAGAGATCGTCGGACACCACCGTCGCCGGCTGCAGATAGCCGCCGGTGACGGGGTGGTCCGGCCCCATCGCCACTAGGCTCCCATCCGGGTGCCACTGCAAGGTGCCGAACTGCATCCCGCACGATGGGAGATTCGCTGACGCCACGAACGACGATGTCTCGATCGGCCGCAGGCGAATACCGACGCGGTTGAGTTGCGCCGTTACTTCCCATTCTTCGGGGAGTGTGGGTGCATCGTGTGGGCCGAGGATGATGCGGATGTCCTTTGCTTCGGGCTCCTTCCGCGAGAGATCCGCCCCCTCATCCGCCGGAGCTTGCCCTGAGGAGCGATAGCGACGAAGGGGCACCTTCTCCCCCAAAAAGCGGGGGAGAAGGCTCTCGACGGTTGAGACGCGCAAGTAGGATGCTTCCCTTTTCAACGATCGTATTGCCATCCCCACCCGCACCACCGTCGGCGCCTCGGCATAACGTGCGCGCATTTCGTCGATGCCACCTTCGATCGCGAGATAGCCTCGCAAGCCTCCGTGGAAGCGACCGAGGTTCAGCTCCTCGCCCGCGGCGAGCGTGAACGTCTGCACGTCGCCGCCACCGTCGCAGAACGCGGCGCGGCGCGCCGTGCGGAATCGAAGACGGGGCGCGACGAGGACGCACTCCAGCAGAGGTGCATCGTCGTCATTGCCGGCAGCGCGGTTGGCCAGGGCGGCGGCGAGGACGTCGAACGGTCCGCCAGGGGAAACGCCGTAATCGGCGCGCTTCCAATCACGAGCACCAACAATCGTCGTGAGCTGCCCGGGCGCAACGACCTCCGCGACGATTTCGCTGCCGTTTTCCACGTTCGCAGCCGCTGGCGCGTCAAAGCTGTCGATCGAGGCCGGACGAATCTCGATCACATCACCGGGAGCAAATCGATTTGGCGGGTCCGCATTCGAGTCCCACAGCGACGCGTTCGTCCTGCCGAGGAGGTTCCAGCCGCCCGGCGAATCGACGGGATAGAAGCCGGCCATGGCGCCGGCGATGGCGAAGCTGCCGCGCGGTACGAGATTGCGCGAGGTCGTCCGGCGCGGCATCCGCCATTCGTCCGGCCACCCTTCGAGATAGGCAAACCCGGCGCAAAAACCGAGGTAACGGGCAGTGAGGCGGATGGACGGAACGCGTTTCAGGAAATCACCGCGCGCGAGGTGCGCATACGCGAGGAGCTCGTCGAGGTCGGGACCGGAGAAATCGACGTCGATGACGTGCGTGCGCGGTGTGAATGCGATCGGCGGCACATCGTCGAAATCAATCGCCGGGTCGCCATCGAACACGACGTAAAGAGACTGCTGGCCGACGACGCAGGCCACGACGTGCGGGTCCTCGTGCAACGCGGCCGCGCGTGCATGCAACTCCGCCGCGGTGACGTCCGCGCCGAAGTCGGCGAGGATTCCACGGTCGCCGGCCCGCGTCACTTTCGGCTGCATGCGCGCTGATGGTAACGTGCCGCCCCACCATGGCAAACGACCACGTACATCAGGGATGCAACCACGGCTCGATCCTTCAGGATGTTGCGCGCCAGGCGATGATCGATCGCGGGCTCGCACCCGATTTTTCCGACGCCGCGCAGAAACAGGCGGATGGGATAAGCGGCGCCGCAACCGACTCTGACGCGTCGATCCGCGATCTCCGCAACCTTCTCTGGTGCTCGATCGACAACGACGACTCCCGCGATCTCGATCAACTCACGGTGGCCGAAGACCTCGGCGGAGGCAACGTCCGGGCCATGGTGGCGGTGGCCGACGTCGATGCCGTCGTCAAGAAGGGCTCGCCGATCGACGATCACGCGCGGCAGAACACGACATCCATCTACACGGCCGCGCGCATCTTTCCGATGCTTCCCGAAAAGCTGTCGACGAACCTGACCTCGCTCAACGAGCACGAGGAACGGCTGGCGATCGTCATGGACATGGTCGTCGCCTCCGACGGCTCGGTCACGAAAGGCGATGTGTACCGGGCCCGCGTCCACAACAAAGCGCAGCTCGCGTACAACGCCGTCGGAATGTGGCTCGAGGGCCACGCCGACATGCCTCCGAAGGTGAAGGCGGTGCCCCGCCTGGCCGAAAATCTTAAGCTGCAGGATCGCGTCGCGGACTCGATGCGGGAGCTGCGGCACGAGCACGGCGCCCTCGACCTCGATACGATCGAGGCTCGCGCGGTGATGGAGAATGGGCACGTGGTCGATCTGCAGGTCGAGGCGCGCAACAACGCCAAGAACCTGATCGAGGATTTCATGATCGCCGCCAACGGCGTCACCGCGCGCTTCCTGACGGCGAAAGGGCTCTCCGGCCTGCGACGCGTGGTCCGCTCACCAGAGCGTTGGGACCGCATCGAGGCCATCGCCGCGACATATGGCGAGAAACTGCCGGCTGATCCCGATTCGGTCGCGCTCGAGGAGTTCCTCGTCCGCCGGCGCAAGGCTGACCCCTTGCGCTTTCCCGATCTTTCGCTGGCCATCGTCAAGGCGATGGGCGCGGGCGAGTACGTCGTTGAAAAGCCGGGCCAATCGTCGATTGGACACTTCGGCCTGGCCGTGCGCGATTACACGCACTCGACCGCCCCGAACCGCCGCTTTCCCGATCTGATCACGCACCGGCTGGTGAAACCTGCCCTCGACGGCGAAAAACCGGGCTACACCGACGACGAGCTCGCGGCGCTGGCGCAGCACTGCACCGAGGCAGAGGATGCTGCGAACAAAGTGGAGCGGCAGGTTCGCAAGTCTGCGGCGGCCTGCATCCTCGAGCCGCGCGTCGGCCAGCGTTTCGACGGAATCGTCACCGGCGCGTCGGAGAAAGGAACGTGGGTCCGTGTCTTCCATCCGCCCGTTGAGGGAAAGGTCATCCACGGCGCTCATGGAGTCGACGTCGGCGACCGCGTCAACGTGAAGCTGGTCGACGTGAACGTCGAACGCGGCTACATCGACTTCGTCCGATAGGGGCGGAGAGCGGGCGTCCCGCCTGCTCCCGCCGTGGCGTCTCGCCCGGCGGTGGTCCCGCCGAAAGTAGGGTTGAACTGAAAACGCGGATGGAGAGATCGCCGTTTTTACCCGACACTTACGTTCGCCTTCGTCCCCACCGCCGGGCGAGACGCCCGTCGGGAGCAGGCGAAGACGCCCGCTCTCCTTTTTCGGCGCGAGCTCCGAGCGCCAGAAGAAACAGCGCTGGCGCGATCACATGCATCAGCAGCCGGTCAGCCGTTACAGCGATCAGGTCGGATGCGACCCACTCCGTGGCGATATAGACGCCCGCGTAAACGGCGAGCATGGCGATGATGACGCTGATGGCCACCTTGGCCCCGCTGCGGTCGACGCGCCACGCCAGCACTGCCGCGATGACGACAGCGATCCAGAAAAGGCCCCATCGCGGGAAGAGGAAGATGTGCGCCGGAAACGCCGCCAGCGCGTCGCCGAGGTGGTGCAGCTTCCGGAAAATCGTCGGAAGCTTGTGGAGGATGTCCTCTTCGTCGCCGGCGGGAATGCGCGCGCGCCAGACGAAGAGGGCCAATGCCGCGATCACGCTCGTAATCGCCGGAATCACAATCCGTTTACGAAAGACAAAGGCCCCGATGACGAGGAAGATGAGGGCGAACGGCAACCCTTCGCTTTTTGTCAGCACGAGGAACGCGAGCCACAAACCAAAGCGGATGGCGCGGTCTCGCGGTGATGAAGGAGCGGAGCACCCCGAGACCGCGAGACCGCGAGACCCCGCGACCGCATCAACCAGTTCGAAGAAGGCCCCTGCCGCAAAGGCCGCGAGCGCGATGTCGCTATAGGCCGACAGCGCGCCGCCCTCGGGTTCGACGGCGAATTGCGGGATCCAGACCAGGAGCGCCGCACACCAGGCACCCGCCGTCGGAGAGACCATGCGGCCGATCCGTTCGCGCACAAGCAACGCGAAGGCAGCGAGCAGGCCGAGGTACAGCCAGCGAAGTTGACGGTCATCGGAATCGTGGGCGACACCGAAGATCACAGCGCCGTCGAGCGGGATCAGGATCGGATAGTGATTGCGCGGATCGAGCGTCGCACCGCGAAAGAACGGCCCGTCGATGGCGCGTTCCTGCGCGATCCCTTTCGCCTTCAGCACCCAGAACGCGCGGCCATCGAAATCGCTGAGCGGAGTGATTGCGGCGACGAAGGTTAGCGCGATGAGGGGAAGGCACATCAGGATTGTGGGAAGCAGGGGGTAGGGATTAGGTCGCCGGGTTGAGCGACGCAGTAGCTCCCACAACCCACTCCCCACGATCCAAACCCCGATCAACCCCAACGCAACAACCAATGGCACGTGCGCGACGCCGGCGAGAAAGAGGAGCGCGCCAACCAGACCGGCGCCGAAGAGAAATGCTTCGCCGATGCCGCGTCGTCCGAGGCACCAACCGGCGAGTGGGAAAAGGACGAGTGTGACGACGAGTCCGATCATCGTGGCCAGAGAAAATCGGTGCGACCGTTCATCTCGCGTGTCGCGACGAAGGCGTAGACATCACCGCTGACGCGCGGAACGTTCGTAACCGGCCAGGAGACGAATGCCTGGGGGTCGAATGGGAACGATACGCCTCCGACCACAGCCGTCACCGGCGTCGCGGCTGGATTGATCACGAAGAGCTTCGTGTCGCGATAGATCGGCGCTGCCGCGAGGCCGGTTGCCGCGCCGGCGATGTTCGGCAGCAGGGTGGCATCTCCATGTCCGCGGTTTACAAAGTAGAACGCCGCGCGCAACGGCAGCGGCGAATCGACGTGCATCCATCCTCGATCGAGGACTCCGAAGAGTTGGTGCACGAGGTCGTAATACTTCGCGGTCGAACCCGGCGCGATCGTGATCGTCCGTACCAAGCCCTTCGGCCAGAATGTCGCGCGAAGCTCGGCTGGCACTCGGTTCGGGTTGACGATCGTCGCCTCGATCACGAACGTCTCCGGCGCCGGACCGTCGAGCGATGCCGCGATCGGCAGGATGAACGTCGTCCGCGGCTCACTGAGCGTTGGCGCGCCGACAACCCGATGTCCGGTACGGAGATCGCGGTCGCGCAGTGCATCGTATGTCGTCTGCGTAACGCGGTCCGCGGTCACGGCAACGATGGTCTTCGGCAGCATCGGATCGGGAGCGGCATTGCGATAGTCGTCGCGGCCAATGAACAGCCGCGTGCGGATCGGGTGGAGGTAGTAGCTGGCAAAAACGGCAGACTCGACGTCGCGCGGGCTGGCGATGAGCGCGACCTGCTCGTGAGGTGGCAGCTCGCGGCGAAGCGCTTCGACGGATGCGTACCACGGCCCCATCTGCTTCTCCCGTCTCGCCTCGTAGCCCAGCGGCAGCAGCGTGCGGGCGTTGTTCACGAGCGCCACCAGCCGCGGCAGCGTCGTCACGGCAAGCGAAAAAAACAGCAGCGCGCATGCGATGCGCGGGATGACCGGACGTTCGCTCATCCTTCGCCGACCGAGACTACCTGATTGTTTTCGCCGAGCGCGACGATGCGCGGTCTGTGGGCGAGCGTCTGCCCCTCATGAAACGTGGCGAAGGCAACGATGCTGATGGTGTCGCCCACACGCACCGGCGCGCGCGCGCCGGTGTGAACGGCTACCTCCCCGCTTCCCTGCGGCGCCGGCTCGATCCAGGTACGAAACCGTTCACCGGTGGCGATATTGATGACGTCGACTTCCTCGAACGGCAGGACTTCCGCGGCGCGCAGCACGAACGCATCCACCCGCAACGCCACCGGCCAAAGCGTGGCGGCACCGGTGACGACGGCGTTCTGGATGACGGCGTGAAGGAGAGTACGCATGATCTGCGGCTTCGCCGCGTTGTCGGTTGTCGGTTGACTGCGCGGCGTTTTTTGGCCTCAGGCACGCGCAATTCGTATGTTATCAATCAGCCGCGTCCGTCCGATTCGTACCGCGCCGACGAGAAGGAGGTCGCGCCGGAGATCAGCGGGCGGCAGAAAGGTCTCCGGATCGACGACGGTGAGGTAATCGATCTCGATTCCGGGCCTCTTCTCGATCATCTTTCGCATCAATGTCTCGATGGCGCTCACGTCCCGGATGCCGCGGATGACAGCCTCTTCTCCTGCCCGCAGTGCGCGATACAGCGCCGGCGCGAGTCTTCGTTCGTCCGGAGACAGATAGCTGTTGCGCGACGACAACGCCAGGCCGTCGTGCTCGCGCGCGGTCTCGGCGAAGATGAGCCGCACCGGGACATCGAGATCGCCGACCATCCGATCGATCACCGCGCACTGCTGGGCGTCCTTCCGTCCGAAGACGGCCAGATCGGGCTGGACGATGTTGAACAGCTTCATCACGACCGTGGCCACGCCATCGAAGTGTCCGGGGCGCCGTTCGCCTTCGAGGGGCATGGCCACGGCTCCGGCCGACACCGTCGTCTGTGAGCCCGGCGGATACATGATCCCGACCGACGGCAGAAAGAGGAGATCGACGTCTTTCCCCGTCAACAGCTCCTGATCGCGCGCCTCGTCGCGCGGATAGCGCGCAAAGTCTTCATTCGCGCCGAATTGCTTCGGGTTGACGAAGATCGAGACGACGATGAACTCCGCGCCGGCCTCGCGCGCTGTGTCGATCAGCGAGAGGTGACCTTCGTGGAGAAAGCCCATCGTGGGGATGAAGGCGATGGTCTTGCGCGAATCGCGCGCGCGGGCGATCGCTTCCCGAGCTAAAGAGATCGTGGTTGTTGTTTGCATGGGTTGCTGGGTTGCTAGGTTGCTGGGTTGCTCGATGCCGTAGCAGGGCTTTGCCTCACCCAGCAACTCAGCGACCCTGCAACCCAGTAACCCTCATTGCGCCTTCGGCATCTCGATCACGACGCCCTCGCCGTACAACTCCCGCAACTCGTCCGCGCTCGCGGCGTGGAACGACTCCTTCACGTCGTCGGGGAAGCTGCCGTCGCGCACGTCGGCGAGGTAGTGCTCGATCGCGGCGCGCATCTCGTCGGCCATGTTGGCGTAACGACGGACGAACTTCGCCGTGTGGCCGTCGTACAGGCCGAGGAGATCGTGAAAGACGAGCACCTGCCCGTCGCAGGCGGGACCGGCGCCGATCCCGATCGTCGGCACCGACACGCGCTCGGTGATCATCGCCGCCAGTTCCGATGGGACGCACTCGAGCACGATCGAGAAGCAGCCTGCCTGATCGAGTGCCTGCGCCTCTTCGACGAGCCTCCGGGCATCGTCGCGATTCTTTCCTTGCAGCTTGAATCCGCCGAGTGTGTTGACCGACTGCGGCGTGAGACCGATGTGGCCCATCACCGGGATCTCGGCATCGAGGATCGCTTCGATCACGCGTATCCGCGAGGCCTTCCCCCCTTCGACCTTCACCGCATGGGCGCCAGCCTGGATAAAGCGGCCGGCATTGCGCACCGACTCCTCGACCGACACATGGTAGGAGAGGTACGGCATGTCGCCGACGACGAGCGCTCGCGTCGCGCCGCGTACGGCCGCGCGCGTGTGGTGGACCATGTCGTCCACCGTTACGCTCAGCGTGTCGGGATAGCCGAGGACGACCATGCCGAGAGAGTCGCCGACCAGGATGATGTCGCTGCCGGCGGCGTCCGCCACCTTCGCGCTCGGATAGTCATACGCGGTGATCATCCCGATGCGCGTTACGCCCTTCATGGCGCGGATGGCCGGGACGGTGATGTGTTTCGGTGTTGCTGCCATTTGCTCCTCCAGTGGACCTTCAGGAGGAGCGAAGGATGAAGAATGAAGGATGAACGATGAATACAGGCGATTCATCCTTCGTCCTTCATCCTTCAGACTTCCTCTACCCCCGTCTCGGTCCGTCGACTCAGGATCCAAGCGGTACGTAGTACTGCGTTCCCTTCTTCGCATTGCGGATCTGCTCGATGAGCTGATCGAAATGCTCGGGCGTGTTGACGAAATCGATCTCGTTCGTGTTCACCACCAGCAATGGCGTCTCGTCGTACCGGTAAAAGTAGTGCGAGTACGCCTCGCTGATCTCTTTCAAGTACTCCTGCGAGATCGACTTCTCGTATGCCTTCCCGCGCTTCTTCACGCGTTTCAATAGTGTATCAAGCGAAGCCTGCAAGTAGATAACCAGGTCCGGTTTGGGCACGCTTTCCCGCAGCATCTCGTAGAGCCGGTTGTAGATCATCAGCTCCGAGTCTTCCAGCGTCAGGTAGGCGAAGATCTTGTCTTTCGGGAAGGAGTAGTCGGCCAGGATCAGCTCGGTGAAGAGGTCCCGCTGCGAGATCGACCTCTGCTGGTCGTAGCGCGACAGCAGAAAGAAGAGCTGGCAGCGGAAGGCCGCACCGCGTTTGTCTTTGTAGAACTCGGCAAGAAACGGGTTGTCGACGTCCTCGAGAATCTTCGTCCCGCGGAACCGCTTCGCCAGCAGGTTGACCAGCGATGTCTTCCCGACGCCGATCGGCCCTTCGACGGCGATTTGACGAAACGGCAGAGGCGGCACGGGGGAAGGATAAGGGCAGAAGGCAGAAGGCAGAAGTGGCAAATTTAGACGTGTTGTCCTTTCTCTGAACCTTGGCCCTCTGCCTTCTGCCTTCCGATCGTGATACAAACCGCGCCCCGATGCTCGCCCTCGAAGACTACCGACTCCCCAACGGCCTCCGCGTCGTTCTCAACGAAGACCATTCCGCACCACTCGTGGCCGTCAATCTCTGGTATCACGTCGGCTCGAAGAACGAGCGTCCGGGCCGTACCGGCTTCGCCCACCTCTTCGAGCACATGCTCTTCTCCGGCTCGGAGCACGTTGGCAACAACGAGCACTTCCGCTACGTGCAGTCGGTCGGCGGGGTCCTGAATGGGACGACTTTCTTCGATCGAACGAATTACTTCGAGACGCTCCCCTCGAACTACCTCGCCCTCGGCCTCTGGCTGGAGTCGGACCGGATGGGCTACTTCCTCCCCGCTCTGACACAGGAAAAGCTCGACATCCAGCGCGAAGTGGTCAAGGAAGAGCGGAGGCAGCGCTACGACAACGTCCCCTACGGCACCGCCTTCGAGCGCCTGTTGAATCTCGGTTACGATCCCGACTACTCCTACCACTGGCCCACCATCGGATCGATGGAAGACCTCGGCGCGGCCTCTCTCGACGACATCCGCGAGTTCTTCGCCACCTGGTATCGCCCCGACAACGCCACGCTGACGCTGGTCGGCGATTTCGTTCCCGCGGAAGCAAAGGCTCTCGTCGAGCAGTACTTCGGCCCTCTCCCGGCCGGCGGCTCGTTTCCCCCCTTCGACCTCGAACGCCGCCCGCTGGAAGGCGAACGGCGGGAAGTCTTCCCGTCGCCCGTGCAGCTTCCACGCGTCTATCGGCTCTATCACTTCCCGAAAATGGGCCACCCCGACTGGATCGCGGCCGATCTGCTCAGCTCCGTCCTCAGCGGCGATAAGGCCAGCCGCCTGGAGAAGGCCCTCGTGCTCGAGCAGCAGATCGCCACCGACGTCTCCGCGTACATCCTCCCCACCGAGGCCACCGGCATTTTCATGATGCAGGCGACAGCGAACGAGGGGGTTCCCATCGAAGATATCGAGCGCGCCATCGACGCGGAGCTGGCGCGCATCGCCAGCGACGGCATCACGGCCGACGAGCTGACGCGCGCAAAGAACCGTGCCGAGGTCGAGCACGCGCACCAGATCGAAAACTACGACTCGCGTGCCGACATGATCGGGATGATGGCGACCTACTTCAGCGATCCGTCAATGGTCCACACCTGGCTCGATCCATATCGCACCACCACGGGAGGCGATCTGCAGCGCGTGGCGCGGCAGTACCTCGTGGCCGGGAATCGCGTGACCAGCCTGTTCGTCCCGGAGAACGCATGACCGTCGATCGCAATATCGCTCCCCAACCCGGGCCGCCGCGGCCGTATCACTTCCCGCACGTCGCCCGCCGCACGCTGGACAACGGCCTGCGCCTGCTTGTGGCCGAGAATCACAACGCGCCGCTCGTCTCGGTCCGGTCGCTCGTCCGCTCGGGCGCTGATTTCGACACTCCCGAGCTGGCCGGTCTGGCCTCGCTCACGGCGGCCCTGCTCGACGAAGGTGCCGGCACCCGCGACGCCGTCCTTCTCGCCGAGGACCTCGGCCTACTCGGCGCCTCCCTCGGCAGCGGCGCCGACTGGGATGCCTCGTACATCTCCGTCGATTCGCTTTCGCGCACCTTCGCCGAGGCCTTCGCCATCTTCGCCGATGTGAATCGCCGGCCGATGTTGCCGCAGGCATCGCTGGAGCGCGTGCAGAGCGAGCGGCTGATGGAGTTGATCCAGCAGCGCGACGAGCCGGCCTCCATCGCCGGCAAGCGCTTCTCCAATCTCATCTACGGACGCGGCGCCTACGGCAACACCATCATCGGCAATCCTGAGTCGGTCGCGCGGGTCACCGTCGATGACGTGCACCACTACTTCGCCACGCACTACGTTCCCAACAACGGCTCGATCGTGATCGCCGGCGACGTCAACGCCGAATCGGCGCTCGATACGACCTCGCGATTCTTCGCCGACTGGCCCGCCGCCAACATCCCGCCGCGGCCCGAAGTCTCACCGAAGACGTTCGAATCGAGCCGCATCTATCTCATCGACCGCCCGACCGCAGTGCAGTCAGAGATCCGTATCGGCCACATCGGCATCGCCCGCAGCACGGAGGACTATTTCTCCCTTTCCGTGATGAACGCACTCCTCGGCGGCTTGTTCAATTCGCGCATCAACCTCAACCTCCGCGAAAAACACGGCTACACCTACGGCGCACGATCACTGTTTGCCTTCCGCCGTCAGGCCGGCCCCTTCGTCGTCAGCGCCCCGGTGCGCAACGAAGTCACCCGCGAGTCGGTGACCGAGGTTCTCTCCGAGCTCCGACGCATCCGTACCGGCGATGTCGAAACGCAGGAGCTCGAGGACACAAAAAACTACATGATGGGCTCCTTCCCCTCGAGCGTCCAAAGCTCCAGCGACATCGCCGGCCGGCTGCTGGACATGGAGCTCTACGAGCTACCCACCGACTACTTCGATCGCTACCGCGAGAACATCGGAGCCGTGTCAAAAGCGGATGTGGAGCGCGTGGCGCAGAAGTACATCGACCCCGATCGCGCCATCATCGTGATCGTCGGCAACGCGGAGCAGATTCGCGAGCCGTTGGGGACGCTCGGGATGCCGATCCATGAGTTGGATATCGAGGGGATGGCAATCGCCTAGAGTTGCGTGGCTTCCAAAGCACAGACAAGAGTGTCTGTGCCATGTCACATCGGCCAAGCTCGTTGGTACTTTACGCCCGGTAGCGCAGATGCGGGAAAATGTGGCACAGACACTCTTGTCTGTGCCTTGGCGCTCGCGGAGCTGCAGCTGGGCCTCCTCCGGTCTCCAGACAGGGCTTCGCGCGTCACCCGCTATAATCCATCCCCTCGATGGAGCAGCTCCAACTTCACTACGTCGATCTGGGCGTGCCGCGGGTCATGGACCTGAAGCATGAGCTGTCGGTGGGGCGCACCGAGGGGAATGATCTGATTCTCAACCATCCCTCGGTGTCGCGAAAGCATGCGAAGTTCGAGCTGCGGGGGGAGCACTGGTGGATCGTCGACCTGAAGTCGACGAATGGGGTGAAGCTCAACGGGAACCTCATCACCGAGGGGCAGGTGGCGGCGGGGGACAAGCTCTCCGTCGGCTCCGTGCTGCTCGACGCGCGGGCGATGCCGTCCGTCGATTTCAACGCCGACTCCATGTTCGACAACCCGTCGGGCACGGTCATCCGACGCATCTCGGACTTCAACTCCGAGTTCGGGCTGGACATCTCCGAGGCCCTCGAGAAAGGGCCGGTCACGAGGCCGCCGTCGCAGCCGGGCCTTCGCGAGCCGGCGGTGTCGCGCGAGAAGATCTTCCAGGTACTGGTGCAGGTGGCCAAGGCGCTGCTCGCGTCCGAAGAGCTGCAGGTGGTGCTTACCACCGTGATGGACATCATCTTCCGCTACCTGCCGGTGGAGCGCGGGCTGATCATCCTCTTCGACGAAGAGGGGAATCCGATCCCGAAGCTGACGAAGTTCATCGACGGCGCGGAACAGCAGGACATCCCCATCTCGCGCACGATCCTGAAAATGGTTGCGCAACAGCAGGTGGCGCTGATGACCTCCAACGCGCTCGAAGACGCCCGTCTCCTCGGCGGAAAGTCGATCGCCATCCACGGCATCCGCTCGGCGATGTGCGTGCCGCTCTGGAACCGGCAGCGGGTCATCGGCGCGGTGCAGGTGGACTCGCCGATCCACATCGGCAGCTTCACGGAAGAGGACCTCGACCTGTTGACCGCGTTGGCGAACTTCGCCGCTGTGGCCATCGAGCGGGCGCAGCTCGCGGAGAAGATCGAGGAAGAGCGCAAGATCCGCGCGCGCATGGAGCGCTACCACTCGCCGGCCGTCGTCGACGAGATCGTGAAGGGCTCGATCTCGACGGAGTCGGAGGTACGCAGCACCGACGTGTCGATCCTCTTCGCCGACATCAGCGGCTTTACCACCGTCTCGGAGACGAAGAAGCCGGAGGAAGTGGCGGAGTTCCTGTCGCACTTCTTCTCGTGCGCGGTGGAGTCGATCTTCGCGTTCGGCGGAACGCTCGACAAATTCATCGGCGACGCGGTGATGGCCTTCTTCGGAGCGCCGCTTCCGCAAGACGATCATGCCGACCGGGCCGTGCTGACAGGCCTGATGCTCCAGCGGATGGTGAACGAGTGGAACGTGGAACGCGCCAAGACGGATCTTCCGCCGGTCATGGTGCGCGTCGGCATCAACAGCGGCCTGGCCGTCGTCGGCAACGTCGGAACGGAGAAGCGCGTCGACTACACGGTGCTCGGCACCTCGGTGAACATCGCCTCGCGGCTCGAGAGCGGCGTGGCCAAGCCGGGACAGGTGGTCATCTCGCAGAACACGCTGGACCGGATCATGGGCAGCTTCGAGACGGAGTCGCTCGGCGAGTTCGCGTTGAAGGGCTTGCAGCAGAAGATGCCGGTGTTCGCCGTTACGGGAACGGTCGGCGTCGGCAATACCCCGGCTCCGGCGTTGCAGGGGACCTCGACGACGCGGTGAGGCGTCACGGACCACAGACAAGAGTGTCTGTGCCACAAAACAGACATGCCCTTTCTCGAAGCGCGGTCGCTGTCGAAAACCTATCGCAATGCCGAGGTGCCGGTGCCGGTGCTCAACGATCTGGAGCTCACCGTGGAGCGCGGCGAGATGCTGGCCATCGTCGGTCCGTCGGGCATCGGCAAGTCGACGCTGCTTCACCTGTTGGGCGGGCTCGATCGTCCCGACACCGGCACCATTCGCGTGGCGGACGCTCAGGTGTCGTCGATGAGCAACGACGAGCTGGCGCGGTTCCGCAACCGCAACGTCGGCTTCGTCTTCCAGTTTCATCATCTGCTGCCGGAGTTCACGGCGACGGAGAACGTGGCCATGCCGGGATGGATTGGAAGGTTCGACAAGGATGACGCGTTGAACAAAGCCTCGGCACTGCTGGCGGAGCTGGGGCTGGAAGGGCGTGCGCGTCACTTCCCGAATCAACTCTCCGGCGGCGAGCAACAGCGCGTGGCCATCGCGCGCGCGCTGCTGGTGGATCCGCTCCTGTTTCTGGCCGACGAACCGACCGGGAATCTCGATCTGGAGACGAGCGAGCGGGTCTTCGATCTGATGCGGGAATGTCACGTGAAGCGCGGTCTGACGTCGGTGATCGTCACACACAACCGTGATCTGGCTGCCCGGTGCGATCGGGTGTTCGAGATGAGCGCTGGCGTCAGGGGTTAAACTACGTTCAACGCCCATGTTCGAAAAATACAACGAGAAAGCACGCCGCGCTCTTTTCTTTGCCCGTTACGAAGCTTCGAAGCTCGGCTCGCGCGTCATCGAGTCCGAGCACATCCTCCTCGGCGTCCTGCGCGAGGGTGAGGAAATCATCAAGGAAATCTTCTCGCGCTTCAACGTGAAGCCGGAGCAGATCCGCCGTGAGGTGGAGGGCGACCGCCCCTTCGTCGATCGCATCTCCTCGTCCGCCGAACTGCCGCTCTCCGAGGAATCGAAGAAGATCCTGGCCTACGCCGCGCATGAAGCGGAGTCGATGCTCCACCAGTACGTCGGCACGGAGCATCTGCTGATCGGCATCCTGCGCGTCGAATCGTCCACCGCGGCGCGGATCCTCACCGCCCGCGGCCTCAACGTCTACGGCGTGCGCGAAGAGACGATCTCGATCCTCAAAGAACGCGAGGCGGACAAGCAGAAGAAGGAATTGCCCTTCCTGGCCGAGTACTCGCGCGACCTGACGGCGATGGCACATTCAGCGCAGTTCGACCCGCTCATCGGCCGCGAGAAGGAAGTCGAGCGCATCATCCAGATCCTCTCCCGGAGGACGAAAAACAATCCGATTCTCCTCGGCGAGCCAGGCGTCGGCAAGACAGCCATCGTCGAAGGGCTGGCGCAGCGCATCGTCGACGGCAACGTGCCGCTATTCATCGCCAACAAGCGCATCCTCTCGCTCGATCTCTCGCTCATCGTGGCTGGCACGAAGTACCGCGGCCAGTTCGAGGAGCGGCTCAAAGGGATCATCAAGGAGCTGAAGGAAAACACAGACATCATCATCTTCATCGATGAGATCCATTCGCTGATCGGGGCCGGGTCCGCCGAGGGATCGCTCGACGCCGCCAACATCCTCAAACCGGCGCTGTCGCGGGGCGAGATCTCCTGCGTCGGCGCGACCACCATCCGCGAATACCGGCGCTACATCGAGAAGGATCGTTCGCTGCTGCGCCGTTTCCAGGCCATCAATGTCGCGCCGCCGAACGAGCTCGAAACGCTGCAGATCCTCGAGGGGGTCAAGGAGCGTTACGAGAGCTTCCACAAGGTCAAATACTCGGACACGGCCATCCGCAGCGCGGTCTATCAATCGAACCGCTACATCACCGACCGCTTCTTCCCCGACAAGGCCATCGACATCATCGACGAGGCGGGCGCGAAGGTGAAGCTGCGCCGGGTGGCCGACACGCAGAACCTGCGGCGGCTGGAGTCGGAGATCCGTTCGATCGTTAAGGAGATGAAGAAGGCCATCTCGGACAAGGATTTCGAGAAGGCCGTTTTCCTGCGCGAGCGCGAGATCGAGTTGAAGGAAGAGGTCGAGCGCTTCAAGCAGGAGCGCGAGGTGATCGGCGAAGAGTTGATGGAAGTGACGAAGAGGGATGTCGAGGAGATCATCAGCTCCTGGACCGACATCCCGGTCACCTCGATCGAGGCCGACGAGGCAGCGAAGCTCATCAACATGGAAGACTCGCTGATTCGGCGCGTGGTCGGTCAGGACAAGGCCATCCGGGCGATCTCGCGCGCGATCCGCCGCTCGCGCCTCGGCGTGGCCTCTCCGAACCGGCCGATGGGCTCGTTCATCTTCCTCGGCTCGTCCGGCGTCGGCAAAACCGAGGTGGCAAGGCGGCTGGCGGAGTTCCTCTTCGGATCGCAGCGGCACCTGATCCGGTTCGACATGTCCGAGTACATGGAGAAGCACGCGGTCTCGAAGCTCATCGGCTCACCACCGGGCTACGTCGGCCACGAAGAGGGTGGCCAGCTCACCGAGCGCGTGCGTCGCAATCCTTACTCGGTGGTGCTGCTCGACGAGATCGAGAAGGCTCATCCCGACATCGCTAACATCCTGCTGCAGATCCTCGAGGACGGCATCCTGACCGACTCGCTCGGGAACCAAGTCGACTTCCGCAACACGCTGATCATCATGACCAGCAACCTCGGCACGCGCTTCCTGACGACGAAGGGCCACATGGGCTTCCGCGAGAAGTCGAGCGAGGCCGACCAGAAGTCCGCCGAGGCGATGATCCATCAGGAGCTGAAAAAGGAGTTCAGCCCCGAGTTCATCAACCGCATCGACGACATCATCATCTTCAACCCGCTGACACAGATCGAGCTCCGCCAGATCTGCCGCCTGCTGGTCGACGACGTAAACATCGCCCTGGTGCCGAAGGGCGTCCAGATCGCCATCGACGACTCGGTGATCGACTGGCTGCTCCGTCGCGCCGAGGAGGAGTCGAACTCAGGCGCCCGTCCGCTGCGCCGCGCCATCCAACGCTACATCGAAGACGAGCTGTCGGAGTTCCTCATCCGCCACAAGGAGTCGGTGCCCGAGTGGATCGACTTCACGATGAATGCGAATGAGGTGCTGTTGATGCCACGGAGCAGCGAGGCGTTGACGCCATAAAGGGCGGCACAGAGGCACTGAGGACACAGAGGTTTCTCTGTGATCTCTGTGCCTCTGTGGTTATATGCCTCTGAATGAAGATGCACCCGTGACCTCGCTCCATGTCGATCTCGCCGTCCCCGTCCATCTTCTCGTGCTCATCGGCGGCGGCGAGTTTTCCTTTGGCGAGACGCGCGAGATCGATGAGTTTCTGCTGCGAAGCATGCCGTCGGACCGTCGGACCGTCGCGTTCATCCCGGCGGCCTCGGGATCGGCGGAGTACGCCGGGCATTTCGGCAAGTACCTGCACGGGATCGATCCCACGGTCGAGACGGTGAACGTTCCGATCTACCGGGGACGCGACAGCCGTCGGCAGAAGAACCTGAACCAGCTCCTCTCCGCCGGTATGATCTACCTCGGCGGAGGCGTTACGAACAACCTCCTGGCGGTGCTGCGCGAATCGGCTGCCGATCTGGCCATGCGCGAGGCAGCCGCGAATGGCACCGTCATCGCGGCGATCGGAGCGTCGGCATCCTGTTTTGGCATCGCCGCGCGCGACATGCACGGAATCGCCGCGTCGCTGCCGGCGCTGGGATGGCTCGCCAATACAGTCGTCGACACCGCCTTCGAGCCGGACAACGACGCGAATCTGCGGCGTCTGATGTCCGTGCCGGAGACACTGCTCGGACTGGGGATTCCCGCCGGAACAGCTCTGGCGATTCGAAGCGCCGGCGAGACGGAAATCGCCGGCGGCGGCAAGGTGGCCGCGTTCCGGAAGGCTCAGGCCCGCTAGTTGCACTGTTGGGCTCGTTGCGGAGGTTGACGATTTCTACTTTGGCCACGGAAAAAGAGAGCAAACAAGTTCTCACGATCGAAGAGCTGACCCGCCTCTTCAGCGTGCTGTCTCACGACCTCAAGTCGCCGATTTTCTCCATCGACGGATTCAGTGACCTTCTGCTCAGCGACTACAACGACAAGCTGGACGAGGAGGGACAGGACTTCCTCCGGCGCATCCGCTCCAGCGCCCAGCAGATGAAGAGGGTGCTCGACGAGATGTCGCATCTCGTCAAGCTCCTGGCGCGACCCAACGTCCGCCTCTCCATGCCACTGCGGGAGATCATCGAAGAGGTCATCCTCAAGTGCAACTACCAGATCGAAGAGGGAGCGGTGACGATCACCCTCCCCGACGAGCTGCCGGCCGTCAACGTCGACGCGGAGAAGATGCGCGAAGCGATCAGCGCCCTATTCGCAAACGCACTTTTCTTCAACGACCGGCCGAAGGGCGAACGGACGATTGCCATCGACTGCGACGTCGACCCGGACGGCTACCGGATTTGTGTCCGCGACAACGGTATCGGCATCGATCCCCGCTACACGGACCAGATTTTCGAGCCGGGATTGAAGCTCGACAAGTCCCGCGGCGGCGGCCCTGGATACGGCCTTTACCTCGCCAGGCGTATCATCGAGAGCCACGGCGGCGCGATCACCGTCGAGTCGGCCCCGGATCAGGGCGCCAGGGTCTGTTTCACGATCCCGCCCTGAGCGAATGGCGACGAACACCTCGTCAACGACGAGCTGCTCCTCGAAGATGAGAGATGTTCCCTCACGATTGCACCGGTGCGCCCCACGCAGGGAAGCGTGTGCCTCGAGATCGAGAAATGCCGCCCCGGGAAGGGAAACGTCTGCCTCGATATCGAGAACGTTCCCCTTCGCATTGAAAAACGGCTTCTTCGAAACTAAAAAATGCCGTTAGAAGAGTGAAGCCAGGTCAATATCGAAGCAGACGTTTTCAATGTTGAAGCGCACGATTCTGGTATCGCGGCAGCCGTTTTCAATGGCGAGGCGCACAGTTTCATCCTCAATGCGCAAGCTCTTGATTTCGAGGTAGATATTGTCGATGTGAGAGCTAACGCCCTGCAGGCGAGAGCGTCGCGGTCTCTTCGAGAGCCGGCGCCTTCGGTCCTGCGATCACGTCCTCGGGGAGAGGATCCTCGCCCGGCAGAGCGATGATGCGCATACTGACGTAGCGGTCCTCGGCGACGTCGACGCCAAGGAACTTGGCGGCCGCCTGGGAGAGATCGATCGCGAACTTGTTCGCGTAGGGCCCGCGGTCGTTTACCCGGAGACGCAGCTTGCGCCCCGTGGCCCGGGCCGTCACCTCGACCCACGACCCGAGCGGGAGGGTCAGGTGAGCCGCGGACATCTTCGTGTTGTGGTACCGCTCGCCATTGGCGGTCAGGGTGCCGTCGAGGGATGTCGAATAGTAACTAGCCAGCCCCGACAGGCGGTGTTTCACCGCCACGGCGGCGTATTTGAGAACCCGCAGCTTGAGCGGGTCGGGATCGGGCTGCTGCGCGACAACGACCGGGGCGGGGGGCGGCGGAACGGCTGGACCGAAACGGTACGACTGCATCGCAGCGTCGTCCAGCGTGAAGGTGTCCTCGCAGAGAAACCCCTGCGCGCGCGACGGCTGCGCGAAGGCAAGCGCGACGGCTGCAAACAGGCCAAGTATCAAATTCTTCTTCAAATCAGTCATGCACAGCTTGCCATCTTATCTACATTTCAGTCGCCGAGCCAATCCATGCCAGTCTTGATTGGGTAGGCAGATATAACTTCTTTTTAATCAATTAGTTCAGATGAGCTCGGGTGGCTCTTGAATTGCAAAATAACGTTCTGACACGATCCGTTGTCGAGGGGTAAAACGAGATGGACAAGCCCAAGACCAGCAGGCCGTTCCAGGAGAGGTTCCTCGACGGCTTCGAACGTTCACAACTTCGGAATGAGGTAGAGAAGGTTAAACCGCGCCGGTTGAGTGGGTTGCGCCGGAAATACGCCGGCTTGGCGTTGGGCGCGTCGCTGGCTCTAGGCGGAATCGGAATCCCTCTGAAGGTGAACAGCCCGCTCCAGTCCGCCGGCTCGAGTCCGCATCAGAAGCCTGAAACGACGACAGAAATGCCATCTACCCTCCCGCCTGACCCCCAAGGACAGATTGCGAACGACCTGGCCACGGCCAAAGAGATCGCGGATCAGGTCAGCGGCGGGGTCACCGGCGCCGTGCAGGATGTGGCGACGACCGTAGCCTCAACTCCCTCCCGGGTCGCCGAGGCGCCTCGGACCCTCGTAGACATCGCCGAGGTGGTGAAACAGCGCTTTTTCCAGAAGGAGGTTCCGTTCGGCGCCATCATTTACGACGAGGCGAAGAAAAATGACCTCCCCCCGGAACTGCTCGCGGCGGTCGTCCATACGGAATCCCATTTCGTCCCGACGGCGCGCTCGAACCGGGGCGCGGTGGGCCTGATGCAACTCGTACCCCGCACCGGCCGCTGGCTCGGCGCGGACAATCTCAACGATCCCGCGCAGAACATCCAGGCAGGAGCAAAATACCTTCGTTACCTGACCGACCGCTTCGCCGGCGATCAGCAGAAGGCCATCGCGGCCTACAACGCCGGTGAAGGGAACGTCCGGCGATTCAACGGCCTGCCGCCCTTCAGAGAGACCCGAAACTACGTCCAGCGCGTGCGCACGTTCCAGCAGGACCTCGGCGCGCGCGTCGACAGTCAGAGTGATATCACCGGGGCGACCCAGTAGACCCGCATACAATACCGGGCGATGTCAGGGCCTCGTTTGATCGTCGGTGTGATCGTGATGGGGATCGGTGTCCCGTTGACGATCTTCTTCCTTCTCGGATTACGCACGCCGTCGCAATTCCTCACGGTCGCCGCGACCACCTTCCTCGCCTGGGGTGTAGCCGACTTCCTGGCCACCATCCTGGAGCGACCGCGGCTTCAGAATCGCTCGCCGGGGATGGCCTTGAAGGAAGACATCGAGCGGCGGCGGGGGGAAGAGTAGGTCAGTTGACTGGCCGATCAATGGATTAGTCTCATCTACTAATCGACCAATCCATTGATCCACTCTTCAAATCCAATCCCTCATCCGCTGCAGCAACTGATCGATCGTCAGGACCCGTTCGGTGCCGTCGGAGTCGCGGCGGAAGATGGCGTGGTACCAGCCCTTCATCCCGATCGGGCTATAGAGCTCCTGACCCATTCGCAACTTTCCGCCGGAGACGAGCCTCAGAAAGACCTGCTCATAGACGGAACGTGTCAGGCGGCGGTCGGGAAATGGTGTGTTGTAGCTCGTCTTTCTGCGATCGGCGCTGCGGCGCTCGCGGCTCAGCCCATTGCCGGACATCAGCGAGGTGCCGCGGCGGTCGAGGTACTGCGCCGCCCGGGAAGGGAGCAGCTTACGCGGTGTCGTACGGCGTGAGTACGTGGCGCGGGGGCTCGGAGGAACGGCAGGGGGTGGTGGGAGTGCAACGGGGGTCTTTGCGTACGCAGCCTTATGAGTCTCACGCTCCAGGAGATGAACGCGCCGCGCGTTGGTCCGCTCGATCACGTGGTCATCGATCGTTGTTGGCTTCGAGGGCATCAAGCCCGACTCGATCCCGTAGTTCATCAGCTCGTGGAGGACCGATCCCCAGCGGCAGAGATGGCCGACGTCGTCGTAGGCGGCCGGCCGATCGGCCAGCTCCAGCAGTGACGGCGCGCGGCCGAAGAGAACGGCGAAGAGCAGACGCATGCTGAAGGGATCGGAGTACTTGCGGATCGAGAAGCGGAAAAACCAGGCCACCCGCGCCGCCATCGTGCGCAAAGAGATGGTCTCGCCGAACTGCGTCGTCCAGATCGAAGCGTTCACATCCGAGGTGTATGGACTCTGGGGATAGTGAAAGTCCTTGGTCAGCCACCCCTTCCGCGTCGTGTGCTTGCCGGGAACAACGCCGTCGACGAACGGGATCGGCAGGTTGTCGAGGATGGAGAGGTCGTAGGACGGCCAGCTCATCACCTCGCGAACGATGCCGACGATCAACGTCGCCGCCGCGATCATCAGGCCGGGATCAGGCGTGAAGTCGACCGTGACCTCGATCCTGCCACCCCGGGGCCGAACGCCGACGCCGGTCGATCGGCGATTGGAGGCGATGAGCATCACAGGCACGGGGAGGATATACGTGAGCAGGAGTGCCAGCGCCTTCTCATTCCTCGTTGCGCTCTGTTCCTTTTTAGGGACTTCGTAGGAGATGTTGTAGTGACTGCTGTATGCCTTGAGGCGGACGGTGTGGCCGCTGGCCTTCTCCCATTTCGTCAGCTGGTCCCTCACGAAGCCGATCTGTTCCCACAAGTTGCGCACCATGCGGGCGGTTGAATGCGGAGCCAGCTCGATGACCGGTGTGACGACTTCGATGACGCCTCGATCGAAGTAGACCGCACCCCCGGTGGGCAGTTGCAACGACGTCTTCTCGCGCGGCAGAAGGGGCCGGTCGATGAACGCCCCGGGGTGTCCCCAGTACTCTCGCGGATCGACTTCGACCTCATCGAGCCAGACGTTGAACTCCGACTCCATGCCGATGACCGGCATGCCGAGGCGTGTCCGCCGCAACAGCCTGTCGAGTCCGCTCTGATCCTTGGAATTGGGCGTTCTGGGCATGCTTCGATTTGTTTGCTACTGCTGAGGTGGAGTAGCAAACGGCAGGCCTGACTTCTGGCGCTCCGCCGCGTTGTCTGCGCCAAGCGCGTTGTCTGCACGCTGCGGCGTGCGTGGTCTTGAGCTGGAGAGAACGCGCGAAGGGCAAGATAACCCGCGAATGCGCAGATAAACGCGCGGAGCGCAGACAACGCGGCGGAGCCGCAGACAACGCGCCGAAGGCGCCCTTCACTCGGCCACCGTCCGCCGGTCGCGCCGCCGGCGATCCTCGAAGGCGAATCGGGGGCGGTTCTCCTGAGGCTGTTCCATCCGGTCTTCGCTGATCTCCGTCGGGATGACGGTGATGTATCCGAGGTCGAAGTGGATGTGATCGTCGGCGCCGGCGCCGGTGACATGCCCGTACGGGAGAACATGGACGTCGTCGCTCAGCTCCTCGGCGATGCCGTTGTACCTCTCGATCGTCTCCTTCCCTTTCAGGATGGTCGTACCGATGCGGTAGATGTCGGCGGCCGTGGCCCACATATGGGGCGTCGCGGTGAGGGAGAGCTTGTGTGACGGCGAGCGGTAACCACCGTTGACGGGGATATGCACCGAGGCGCCGGCCTCGCGGCGGAACTGTTCGAGGTAGAAGGCCAGCACGCGGACCGCGCAAGGCACGTAGCGCGGAAACTGCTGCAGACGTTCTGCTTCCTTCAGATCGACGAGGGTGAATTCGTTGAGACCGAAATGATGCGTCAGCCGGATGCCCACTGCTGCCTCGCGATCGGGGATCTCGTAGAAGTAGCGCGGGAGGCGATGCCGCCGGCCTTCCGCGTCGCGCACCATCTCGCCGGGCTTGAGCAGCGATCGCAGCTCGTCATCGAGATCGAACGCGTCGACGACCTTAATGGAGTGATCGTTCGGCTGCTGTTCACTCATGCGTCAGTTCCGCGAGCGCGTTGTAGATGTCGCGAGAGACGTCGGCCACCGCCGTTCCGCGAGCTTTGTCGGCACTGAACTGCGTGAGGATGACCAGCACGTAGGGCTTGCGCCCTTCCAGAAACACGATTCCGGCGTCGTGATGCACGGTGGAGATGTTACCGGTCTTGTGTGCGACGCGTGCGGCCTTCGGAAGCCCGGCCGGGATGCCGCTCCGGTATTGCTGGTCGAGCATGATGGTCAGCATCTCGTGGCTGGCTTCCTCCGAGTAGGCCTTGCCGTCAGCGATGATGCGGAGGATTTTCAGCAGTCCATTGGCGGTCACTTCGTTGTTGAGGTCTGCTTCGAACGCGGCCTGATCTTCGACGCCGCGTAGAAATCGCACGCCATCGATCGCCAGTTCGTCGAGCGCGTGCTGGATCGTCTCGATACCGACGACGTCGACGAGCAGGTTCGTGGCAAGGTTGCTCGACTTCGTGATCATCCAGTACGCCAGCTCGCGAATGGTGAGCGTCTTGCCGAGGTGGCCGTAGACGTCGGGATCAGCGTCGCTGCCGAGGTCCAGCATGAACGGCTCCTGATTGACGATGCTCGTGAAGCGGTTACGGACGTGCACCGGCGCGTCGAGCGCCAGCTCGCCGCGGTCGACCTGGCGGAAGACGCCGAGAAGAACGGCGAGCTTCATCGTCGAGGCGGCATGAAAGTAATGGTCGGCGTTGTACGACCATTGAATCGTCGTCTGCGCGTCCCAGAAGGAGATACCGAGCTCCTCGAGATCGTGGTCCTTCCTGATCTGGAGAACGCTCCGATAAAGCGAGATTTCGGACGCGGCGACCGAGGCGGATGGAATCGCTGTTTTCATCGACCTCCCGCGCGCAACCACCGCCCGATGCGCTCGATTCCTGTGCCGATGGCGTCGAGCGGCGCCGCGTACGAAATGCGCACGAACCCCTCGCCAAGCGAGCCGAATGCGATGCCCGGAATGACCAGCACCGCCGCGTCGGTGGCGAGGGTCTTCGCGAATACGACAGTGTCGCACGCCGGCACCGGGACGAAGGCATAGAACGCTCCCGCGGGCGGAGGGATGGTCACCTCGAGCTCGCGCGCGATCGAAAAGAGCGCGGTCTCGCGTTGCTCGCGGAATTGTGCGCGGACGCGCTCGAGCCATGTTCGGTTCCATGCCGGGTCGGTCAGGATCGATTCGGCCAGCGATTGCGAGAAGGCCGAGGCGCAGGTGGCGACGTACTGATGCGCCGTAACAATCGGCTTCATTACCGCTTCGCCAGCGAGCACCCAGCCGAGGCGAAGGCCGGTCATGGCGTGGCTCTTCGACATCCCCCCGACGACGATGACATTGTCCGACATTCCAAGCATCGATACCGGCGGTTCGTCGTACCAGATTTCGCGGTAGACCTCGTCGCTGACGACGAGCGGTCCGGCATGCGCGATCCGCTGCAACGTCTCTTGGCCGATGACACTGCCGAGAGGGTTCGATGGCGAATTGACAACGATCAGCTTGGTCGTCGATGTGACGCGCCGCAGCAGCGCATCGATGTCGAGCCGCCAGTCCGAAGGATCGAAATCGTATGGAACCGGGGTGGCGCCGGCGATGCGCGCCAGCGTGGTGTAGGACAGGAAGCCGGGATTCGGAATGAGCACCTCGTCGCCGGGATCGACGTAGGCCTGAAAGATCGAGAAGAGCGCCTCCTCTGTGCCGGCGGTGACACACACCTCGGACTTCGGGTCGAGATGGGTCTCCTCGGCGATGAGTTTGCGCAGCCCCAGCATCCCCGCATTCGGCGTGTAGTGCCAGGAGCCGGTCGACGCGGCACGGACGGCGAATTCGCGCAGGGTCTCGTCAGGCTCGACATTCGGCTCGCCGATGCCGAGGTTCACGCAGAGAGGAGTGGCCAGCGCGTTGATCTGGCGGATCAGCGAGAGCTCGATGTTGGCGAGGCGGCGGGAGGGAGGTGGCTGCATGGTTGCTGGGTTGCTGAGTTACTGAGTTACTGAGTTGCTGGGTTGCTGGGTTGCTGAGTACTGAGTTGCTGGTTTCAGAGTCTCCACCAAGCAACTCTGCAACCTAGCAACCCTGCAACCTAGCAACCCTACCGCAACGCATCCTCCAGCGCCGTCGCCGAATCCGTTTTCTCATCGCGATACTTCACGATGACCGGCGTGTAGATCTGCAGGGCGTACTGCTCGGCGAAGTCGCCTCTCATGGGACGAGAGCCGGGGATGACCACGGCGCCGTAGGGGATCTCCAACGGCCGTTCCTTCGTCTTCCGGTAGATCTGGCCCCGGGCAATGTCGTAAACGGGGGTCGATCCTGTCAGCACGACACCGGCGCCGATGACGGCGCGCGCGCGGACGATCGTCCCCTCGTAAATGCCGCAGTTGCCGCCGACGACGACATCATCTTCGACGATCACCGGCAGGCTTCCGACCGGCTCCAGCACGCCGCCGATTTGCGCGGCAGCGGAGAGATGGACGCGTTTGCCGATCTGCGCGCAGGAGCCAACCAGGGCGTGGGAGTCGATCATGGTGTCTTCGTCGACGTAGGCGCCGACGTTGACGTATGCCGGCGGCATCATCACCACCCCTTTGGCGATGTAGGCGCCGCGCCGGATCGACGAGCCTCCCGGTACGATGCGGACGCCGTCCTGGGTCCGGAACCGCCGTGTCGGAATCGTGTCTTTGTCGATGAACGACAGCGCGCCCGATGCGAATTCGGTAGACACACCGGCGCGGAAGGCGAGGAGGATTCCCTCCTTCACCCAGGTCTGCGCATGCCACACGCCGGACTCATCGCGCACCGCTGATCGGATCGCCCCTTTCTCCAGCTCGACGAGAAAGAGTCCGATCGTTTTGACGACTTCCTTCCGATCGCTGTCCGGACCGATCGCCGCGAGGCGCTCCTGGATCGTTATGGCCATCAGGCGCTCACCGCTTCGAGCAGTCCGGCCTCGCGCAGGATTGCCTCCATCTTTTTCCGGCTCCCCTCGGTGATCGGGGCGAGCGGCGGACGGACAGTGTCGCTGTCGATGATGCCGAGGAGCTTGCAGGCGAACTTGACCGGCCCGGGGTTCGACTCGATAAAGTTGCCGGTGAGGAGTGGGAGAACCCGATAGTGAACGGCGCGCGCGGCAGAAAAGTCGCCGCGCAGCGCCGCGGAGACGAGATCGCTCATCAGCCGAGGGATTTCGTTCGATGAGACGGAAACCAGCCCGTCGGCGCCGGCGGCGATGAGCGGCAGAGTCCAGGCGTCGTCGCCGCTCAGAACCAGGAATCCGTCGCGGCGGCCGCGGATGACCGACATGATCTGTTCGAGGTTCGCCGACGCTTCCTTGACTCCGATGATGTTCGGGACCTCGGCGGCCATGCGCAGCGTCGTTTCCGCGGTCATGTTCAGTCCAGTGCGGCCCGGGACGTTGTACATGATCATCGGGAAGCCGGGCTTCTTCCTGTTGATGGCGTCGGCCTGCATGCCGAAGTGGCGGCGGAGCCCGTCGGGCGTCGGCTTGTTGTAGTACGGCGTGATGGTGAGGACGCCGTCAGCGCCGATGTCGATGGCCTGTTCCGACAGCTCGATCGCCCGCGGCGTGTTGTTGCTTCCGGCGCCGGCGAGCACCGCCACCCGCCCGTTCGCACGGCGCACGACCAGTTCGACGACGCGGCGATGTTCGGACGCGCTCAAGGCCGGATTCTCGCCGGTGGTACCGCATGGGACGAGAAAATCGACGCCTCCGTCGATCTGGAAATCGACGAAACGCTCGAGGGCGGATTCGTCGAGCACGCCGCTTTCGGTAAATGGCGTGATGAGGGCTGTGCCGAGGCCGCGGAAGAGAGTCATGGCAGCTCCAAAGGATGAAGAATGAAGGATGAAGGATGAGTTGCCGGCATGCGTCTATTCATCCTTCATCCTTCCGCTTTCATCCTTCGTTAAACGCCAACTCATCGAACCGAAACAATCCCTTCCGGCCACGCAGCAACGCCGCTGCCATGACCGCCCCGCGCGCGAAGCCTTCGCGGCCGCGGGCGCGATGGGAGATCTCGATCAGGTCGTCGGGCGAGTCGAAGAAGAGCGTGTGCAGGCCGAACTCGGCACCGGCGCGGGAGGAGACGATGGTCGGATCGAGCTTGCCGTCGCTCCCGGACTTCACCGCCGCCGCGATGCGTAGTGCCGTTCCGCTCGGCGCATCTTTTTTCTGGGAGTGATGGCGCTCTTCCATCCCCGGCTCGTACTGCGGGAATCGGGAAACGAGCTCCCCAGCCCGTTGCGCGAGCCCGAAGACGACGTTGGCTCCCGGCGAAAAGTTCGATGCATAGACGCAGGCAATACCAGCGCTCTCCACGCGCTGCTTCACCTCGGCCAGCCGATCGTTCCAGCCGGTGGTGCCGATGACCAGCCCGAGCTTGTTGTCGCAGGCACGGGCCAGGGTGTCGTCGAGCGCGCCAGCGTGCGAGAAGTCGATCATTACCTCGGCGCCGCCGATCGGCTCCTCGCGATCCACGTCGAGAATACAGACGACCTCATGGCCCGATTCGACCGCAACCTTCTCGATCGTCCGTCCCATCTTGCCGTAGCCGTGGATGGCGATCTTCATACCGCGACCGCCTGCTCGAAGAGCGCGTGATGGATTCGCTGGATGGCGCGGTCGGAATCGGCGTCGTTGACGACGATGCTGAGATTCAGCCCCGACCGGCCGAGCGACAGCATCTGCATCGGCACGCCGCGCATGGCCTCGAAAACGCGCGCGCCGACAAGCGCATCCGCAAGCAGGTTACGTCCGACGATGGCGATGATGCATTGGCCGTCGATGATCTCGACGTCGGCGACGCCGCGAAGCCGTTCCTGGAGCTGCTCCATGTTGTGCCGCTCGTCAACCGTCACGGAAACCGACACTTCGGACGTGGCGATGAGGTCGACCGAGATCCTCAGCTCTTCGAATTCGTGAAAAAGGCGCGCCAGGAACCCGTGCGCTCCGAGCATCTTGTTCGAGGTCATGTGCACCACCGTGACGTTGCGCTTGCGCGCCACGGAGCGTGGGCCGGTGGCGCGGGCCGTCCCCTCGCGCGTGATCAGCGTGCCGGGCGAGGCGGGATTCTGTGTGTTGAGAATACGAACCGGGATGCCGGCTTCGATGGCCGGCTCCAGCGTGCGCGGGTGCAACTTCGCGCCGAACGAGGCCAGCTCGGCCGCTTCCTCGTGCGAGAGGTGGTCGATCACGCGCGCGGATGGCACGAAGCGCGGGTCGCAGGTGAGCAAACCGTCGACATCCGTCCAGATCTGCACCTCGTCCGCGCCGACGGCGGCGGCAACGATGGCGGCGCTGTAGTCGGAGCCATTGCGGCCGAGTGTGGTCGTGGCGCCGCCGGCAGTCCGTCCGATGAATCCGCCCATGACCGGGATGTGGTTCCGCTCCACGATCGGCAGCAGGGTCTTCCGCGCGGCCTCGGAGGTGAGATCCATCCGCGGCGTAGCGCCCCCGAAGTGGTCATTCGTCCAGATCACCTCTTCGGATTCGACGTGCTCGCTGGGCAGCTCCCGCATCATCATCGAATAGGCGAAGAGGACGGAGGAAAGCTTCTCGCCGATGGAGACGATCTTGTCGTGTCCCCGCTTCGTGACCTCGCGCAGCAGCGTGACCCCTTGCAGGATGGTGTGGATCTCCTCGATCTGTTTGCTGAGCCGTTTGACGAAGGCGTCGAAGAAATCGAATTTCTGCTGCACGAGACGCATGGCCACGTCTTCATGCCGCTGGCGGACGCGAGCGACGATGTCTTTGACCCGCTGTCCGTCACCGGCACACGCCGCGTCGGCGGCGGCGACGAGGTCGTTGGTCACTCCCGAGAGCGCGGAGACGACGATGATCGGATTGAGGTGACGGCGTTCGGCGACGATGTCGATGGCGTTGGCCACGCGTTCGGCGTCGCCAACCGAGGTGCCCCCGAATTTGACGACGATCACAGCATCCCCCTCGCCTCGAGCAGCTCCGCATTCAATAGTGCGGCTCCCGCGGCGCCGCGAATGGTGTTGTGCACGAGGGCGACCATGCGGATGTCGAGCAGGGGGCACGGGCGGAGGCGGCCGACGGTGACAGCCATGCCGTCTTCGCGGTCGCGGTCGAGTCGCGGTTGGGGGCGGTCCTGTTCGTCCGCGTAGTGAACGGGTTGTTTCGGCGCGGAGGGGAGACCGAGGCGCTGTGGCTCGCCGGTAAACGAGCGGATGGCATCGCGAATCGCGTCGAGGTCCGCGCCGCCGTCGCGCAGTTTGAGCGAGATCGTCATCAGATGGCCGTCGATCGTCGGGACGCGGTTGACCTGGGCGGAGATGCGGAACGGAGCATCGATAAAGCGCTCGCTCTCCCAGCGGCCGAGGATCTTGCGCGGTTCGGTCTCGATCTTCTCCTCTTCACCGCCTCCGATGAAAGGGATCACATTATCAAGGATGGCGTACGACGAAACGCCAGCGTAACCGGCTCCGGAGATGGCCTGCATGGTGGTGACATGAAGCTGATCGATGCCGAAGCGGCGCTCGATAGGCGCGATGGCCATGGCCAGCCCGATCGTGGAGCAGTTCGGGTTCGTGACGATGTAGCCGTTGCTGCCGCGGCGCTTCCTCTGGCGATCGATCGCGCCGAGGTGCTCGGCATTGATCTCCGGGATTAGCAGCGGGACATCGGCGTCCATCCGGTGGTTGCGGGAGTTGGTGACGACGACGACGCCGCGGTTCGCGTAATCATCCTCCGCCTCGCCGGCCACGGAAGAGTCGAGACCGGAGAAGACGAGCCGCGACTCGAGCTCGGCACCGAGCGGCTTGACCTCGAGTGATGCAGCGCTCGCGGGAAGCAGTGTATCGAGGCGCCAGTCCGCGGCATCGCCGTACGATCGACCCGCGCTGCGCTCCGATGCGACGACTTCCGCGAGACGGAACCAGGGGTGCCCTTCGAGGAGTTGGACGAATCGCTGCCCGACGGAGCCTGTCGCGCCGAGAACCGCCACCGGGATGCGCGCGCCGCGGCGTGCGTCAGCGTGCGTTGGCAATGTCAATGTCTCGGTCATTCGGCCTCATTCGATGCAAAAGCGATTCTAAGCTGAAGAAGGCAGCCAGATGGACGATCCGGATGGCCGTCGTCCACGCCGCCAGCGGCCCGACACCGACATCAGCAAGATGCGCCGTGAAAGGAAGGTGCAGCGGACCCCAGCGAAAGAGCAACGATCCGTGCGTCGGATACGAGGTCCCCGCGAAGTCATGAAAGAGGGCGACCTCGGTGATGACAACGTCCCAGACCACAAGCCACCATGCCGCGATTCGCCAACGCGACAGCGCCGGCATCAGCAGCGCCGGGATGACCACGGGCGCGAGAACGTACCAGTACCACCCCTCTTTTCCTCCAATTGGGATCGGATTGCCGCTTCGGTTTGCCAGGACACAGGCAGTGACGTTGTACGTTTGCGCCAGCGCGAACGCACCAATCGCGGCAAACGCCAGGAGCGCTGGCGTCTCGCCGGCTGGCCCGGAGTCTCGCCTCCGAACCGCGAGCAGCAGGATCAGAACGATCGGCCCCAGATAAGCCGCTATCGCCACCGGCCGCAACGCATCGTTGAACTGCCCCGACGTCCACGCTGCGCTGGCGATCGTGACGCGAACGATCTCGCTGATGCTGATCTTCGCCTCGTAGACCACGCCACCCGGCCGGTCGAAGGCCACGACACCCAGCGGGTTGTGGGTACGCGAGGAGAGCTCGGCGAACGTAAACAGAACGGCGAGCAGCGAAATGACCACCACGGCGATGAGACGCTTCTTCGTCGCACGCTGACGCCACCACAGAACCGGAAGGATGATCAGCAGCGGCCATGTGTACATCTTCGCGTTCAGCGCCAGCCCCCACGCCAGCGCCTCGGCAGCGATCGCCAGTGGCCGCCGAGGGGCGGACACGCTGATGGCCACGGCCACGGCAACGAGCATGCAGGCGAAGGCGTCGTTGCCGGCGCGGAGGACGAGCGTTTCCCAGGTCGGCAACGAAACGAGAATGGCCCCGCCGAGAATGCCGATCGGTCCGAGCCAGCGCCGGCCGATCTCCGCGGTCGCAATCACCGTAATCAAAGCGAATAGGAGCGACAGGGCACGCCATTCGCGCAACTCGAAAAGAGCGCTGCGAACCGGCACGAAAGGTGCGGCGAGCGAGTAGTAGAGGCTCGTCTGTTGCGCCTCGTAGTTCTTGACGACGTATGGTTTCAGGTCAGCGGGTGTGAGGGGGCGGTCGATGATGACGCGGCCGTTTCGTGCGGCGACGATCGCCGGCCATCGCTCGCCTGCCTCCCCCATCGAAGGCATCGCATCCCGCGCCGTGGCGATACTGTTCATCAGATACGGCGGAATCGAAACCTCTGTCGTCGTCGGATTGCGATGCTCGGCGCGCACGAACGCCAGCCGTGCCACGTGGTAAACCTCGTCGAGTCCGGCATACGGTGGGAGGGCCGCCATCTGCAGCAGCAGCCGCGCGGAGGCACAGAACATCAGCAGCGCGTACGCGATTTGTGTCTTCGTCAACCTCATTTGACGATGGTACGCTCCGCGCCCGCTTGGCCACGCACGACCCCTATGCCGCGCTGCGCGTCAGAAACTTTCTCTGGCTAATCCTCGGCTACGCGACGTCGACAGTCGCGCGCGAGGCGCAGATCGTCGTGGTCGGCTGGCAGGTCTTCCAGGCCACGCATGACCCACTGGCCCTCGGGATGATCGGCCTGGCTGAGGCACTGCCGCTCATTGCCGTGGCACTGTACGCCGGCCACGTCGCGGACCGCTTGCCGCGACGGCCGATCGTCATGGCAGGCACGTTTGCAATGCTGCTGTCGGCAATCGCACTTCTGCTCTTCACGACGAGCGGAATGATCGGAAGCGGGCATGTCTGGCCGATCTATCTCGTCATCTTTCTCAGCGGCATCGCCCGCAGCTTCATCCGGCCCGCCTTCTCGGCGCTTTCGGCCGAGGTCGTGACGCGCGACCTCTTTGCCAACGCTGTGGCATGGCGCAGTTCGACGTGGCAATTTGCCGCGGTTCTTGGCCCGGCCATCGGCGGCATGATTTACGGCTTTTCCGGTGCAGCGGCAGCCTATGTGGTCGTGACGATCATGATGGCTCTGGCACTGGCCTCGCTCTGGCTGGTCCGGCACGACGCCAGGCCTCAGGAAGACCTTGAGATGCCGATCGGCGAAAGCCTGCGCATCGGCATCAGGTTCCTCCTCGGTCAGCGCATCCTTCTTGCGGCGATGACACTCGATCTTTTTTCCGTTCTCTTCGGCGGTGCTGTGGCGCTTCTGCCGATCTTTGCCCACCTACTCGGCGCGGGACCACAGGGTCTTGGTGTTCTCAGGGCCGCACCGGCGGCGGGCTCGCTCATCACCGGCATCATCGTGGCCCACCGCCCGCCGATGCGCCGCACGGGCGCGGCCCTTTTTGCCTCGGTGGCCATCTTCGGTCTGGCAGCCATCGCGTTCGCCATCTCGCGCAATTTCTGGCTCTCGCTGGCTTTGCTGACGATCAGCGGCATGGCTGACAACGTAAGCGTCGTCATCCGGGGAACGTTGATGCAGACGCTGACACCGCAACACATGCTCGGGCGCGTGTCGTCGGTGAATCAGATCTTCATCGGCTCTTCGAACGAGATTGGCGCGTTCGAGTCAGGCGTGGCCGCGCGCATCCTCGGCACGGTGCCCTCCGTGATCTTCGGAGGCGTTATGACTCTCGTCGTCGTAGTGCTGACGATGGCGTGGGCGCCACGGTTAAGGAAGATGCGCGAAATCGACGCGGTCAATCGCTGAATCGGGCGTTTTTCTACCCTTCGTAGAATTTCTTGACGCGCGCGGTACGCTCGATTCGATGTCGAACCCCGAACCGATCAACACTCCTATCAAGGGCCGCGGCGCGAGCTGGAACCCGCAGAACCGCTTTGAGCGCCTCGAATACGTCCACGACGATGATGCCGCGCAGAACGACGACGAGCCGGCTCCGCTGCCGCGCACGCTGTTTCTCCGCGATCCGACGCGCACGATCCTGGCCCACAACGACAGCCCGGACGTCGGCTTCGACACGAGCATCAATCCCTATCGCGGCTGCGAGCACGGTTGCATTTACTGTTTCGCCAGGCCGACGCACGAGTTCCTCGGATTTTCGGCAGGGCTCGAATTCGAGACCAAGATCCTGGTCAAGGAGGACGCGCCGGAGCTTCTGCGCGAGGAGCTGATGTCGAAGAAGTACACGCCGCGCACGATCGCAATCAGCGGCGTGACCGATCCTTATCAACCGATCGAGCGCAAGCTGGAGATCACGCGCCGCTGTCTGGCCGTTCTGGCGGAGTTTCGCAATCCGGTCGCCATCATCACCAAGAATCACCTCGTCACCCGCGACATCGACATCCTGCAGGAGCTGGCGGCGCACAATGCGGTCTTGGTGCACATCTCGGTAACCACGCTCGATCCGCACCTCGCGAATCTGATGGAGCCGCGCGCCTCGCGGCCGGAACTGCGCCTCGCCGCGATCGAGATGCTGGCCAAGGCCGGGATCCCGGTCGGCGCGATCGTGGCACCCGTCATCCCGGCCATCACCGATCACGAGATGCCGGCCATCCTTTCCGCGGTGGCCAAGGCCGGCGGGACATCGGCTGGCTTCGTCGTTCTGCGCCTTCCGTGGGCGGTGGCGCCGCTGTTCGAGCGATGGCTCGACGAGCATTACCCCGACCGCAAGGAGAAGGTGATGAACCGCGTCCGCGAGCTGCGCGAGGGCAAACTGTACGACCCGCAATGGGGTGTCCGCCAGCGCGGCAAAGGGATCTTCGCCGACCAGATCAAGTCGCTGTTCGAGGTCACCTGCCGCAGGCTGCACCTGAACGAGAAACGGAACGAGATGTCGACGGAGGCTTTCCGCCGCCCGACGCCTCAAGGTAGTCTCTTCTGACGATGCGGCAGATCTTCGAGGGAAAGCACGTACTGGTTCTGGAGCACGACGGCTGGGAGTTCGTCGAACGGAAGAAGGGGAAGTCGGCGGTTGTGATCCTGGCTGTAACGGACGACGACCACGTCATCCTCGTCGAACAGCTTCGCCGCCCTGTCAACGCGCGCGTCATCGACTTCCCCGCCGGCCTTGTCGGTGACGAAGACGGCCGAGAGGACCCCGACGAAACAGCTAGGCGCGAGCTGGAAGAAGAGACCGGGTACGCCTGCGCGAAGGTCGAGCGCCTCACGGCCGGCCCGACGTCGCCCGGCATCACCTCGGAGACAGTGGCTTTCTACCGCGCCAGAGGACTTTCGCAGCGCGGAGCTGGAGGTGGAGTTGCCGGCGAAGACATCACCGTCCACCGCGTTCCGCGCAACGACATCGACGAATGGTTAACGCGCAAGGGCGACGAAGGAGTGCTCATTGATGTGAAGGTGTGGGCGGGGTTGTGGTGGTTAGCGCGATGACAGCCGTTCCAGGATCTTCTCGTGCACTCCCCCGAACGCACCGGATGACATGACCATGATGACGTCGTCCGGCCGCGCATCGCGAGCGACGACTTCCGCGATGGCGTCGAAATCTTCGATCTGTTCCGCGCGGATACCGTCATCGTTGAGCCGGTCGACGATCGCGGCCGCGGACATCATCTTGTCGAGGCCGTAACGCGTTTCGTAGCGCCCCTTGTGGAAGATCGGTCCGATGATGACCCGGTCTGCCTGGTGGAAAGCTTGGATGTATCCGGCTTCGAACTCCTTGCGGCTCGACGTGATCGAGCGCGGCTCGAAGAGCGCCCAGATCCGCCGTCCCGGGTAGCGTCGCTTCGCGCCGGCCAGGGTCGTTTCGATGGCGGTGGGGTGATGAGCGAAATCGTCGATGACGGTGACGCCGCGCTCGACGCCCCGCACCTCCATGCGCCGTTTGATCCCCTTGAAGGTCTCCAGCCCGCGCTGAATCTCCTCGGCGGAGAGGCCGCGCAGGCGGGAGATGGCAATGTCGGCGAGAGCGTTGACGACGTTGTGCTGCCCGGAAAGCGTCGTACGGAAACGGAACCATTCGCTCCCCTGCCACCGCGCTGTGAACGCGCCTCCTTCGGGAGTGAACTCCATGTCCGTGGCGGTGATGTCACAGCCGCGCGATGTCCCGAACGTGAACCATCGCGCCCGCGCGTCCGCACGAAGAGTCGTCACGTTGGCATCGTCGCCGTTAGCCACGATCACGTCACCCGGCGCCACCTGTTGAACGCCCTTGCGGAAGGCATCGATGATCGCGTCGAGATTGGCGTAGATGTCGGCATGGTCGAACTCGATGTTGTTGACGAGCAGCGTGTTCGCTCCGTAGTGCAGGAACTTCGGACCCTTATCGAAAAACGCTGTGTTGTATTCGTCGCCTTCGATGACGAAGTCCTGTCCGCTTCCAAGCTTGAAGTTCTGATTGAAATTCAGCGGGATCCCGCCGACGACCATGCTGGGATCGCGGCCCGCCGATTCGAGCAGCCAGGCCATCAGCGAGGTGGTCGTCGTCTTACCGTGCGTGCCGGTTACGACGATGGAGTGTTTCTCTTTGATGAAGAGCTGATGGATCGCCACGGGCATGGATGTGTACGCCAGGTCGAGCTCGAGCGTACCGGCCGCCTCGGCATTGGTGGAGGCGGCGGCGTTGCCGATCACGACCAGGTCGGGATGGAACGTCACCAGGTGGTCTTTCGTATACCCTTCGAGCACTGCTATGCCGAGGCGTTCGAGATAGGTGGACATCGGAGGGTAGACGTGCTCATCCGAGCCCGCAACTTCGTACCCGCGTTCCTGAAGCATGCCGGCAAGCGAGGCCATCGCGGTCCCGCCGATGCCGACGAGATAGACCTTTTTGACTGGTAGCAGTTCTTTGATGTGAGCCATTGCGGCGCCGACTGAGCAAGAAGCGTGCTCCGCGGCGGCTGATTGTAGAATGGACGACGCCCGGCGGAGGGAATCGTCATCCGCGGTGTGATGTTCGAATCCGGCGGTTCACAAGAAATGTTCACGTCGTCCAACACAGGAGGATTTTGTCCATGTCGTCGAAGCGAATTCTAGTCGTCATGATCGCGGTCCTCGTCGCGTTGACCGCCGCCATTTCGTTTGCCGCCGATCAGCCGGTCAAAGCGAAAAAGAGCGTGGCTCCCGCCGAGAAGAAGGCTGAGCCCGCGGCCAAAGACGCCGCACCCCGCCTCACCATCGTCGAGCCGATCAAGGATTACGGCACGATCTCCAAGGGTGAAAAGCTCGACTGGTCGTTCCTGGTCAAGAACACCGGCGACGCCGACCTGGTGATCACCTCAGCCAAGCCTGGATGCGGCTGCACGGTCGCCGATTTCGACAAGGTCATCAAGCCTGGCGAGACCGGAAAGGTTACGGCACACGTCGACACGACCGCCTTCGTCGGCCCGATCGCGAAGACGGTCACGCTGGAGACGAATGATCTGACCACGCCCACCTCGCAGCTTACGATCCATGCGATCGTGAAGCCGTACGTGGAGGCGTTCCCGGCCGGCTTCGTCCGTTTCAACCTTCTCCATGGCGAGACCGAATCACAGAACGTCATCCTCTACTCCGAAGAGGAAGAGCCGTTCGCGGTCACGAAGGTGGAGTTGCCCATCGATCCGACCACGAACGAGCCGGTCAAGTGGGTGAATGCGACCTACGAGAAGATCGCCACCGAAACGGACAAGGCTCCGAACGTCGGGCGCCCGGGCCAGGATCAGTACAAGGTGAAGATCACCGTCGGCGGCCCCGACACGAAGCTCGGCCCGCTCTCCGACCACGTCCGCATCATCACCACTTCGAAGCATCAGCCGGAGTACGTCGTCAGCATTTCCGGCGTGGTCCGTCCGTCCTTTCGCATCGAGCCGACGGCGCTGAACTTCGGCGAGGTCTCGCCGGTCGATGTTGCGGCGACGCGCACGGTGATCCTGCATTCGAACAACCTTCGTGCTCCCGAGTCGTTCGTCGTCTCCAAGGTGGAGTCGAGCGTACCGACCGTCGTATCGAGCGTGAAGCCGACTGCCAACAAGGGCGAGTACGAAGTGACGCTGCAGATCGCCAAAGATGCCAAGCCGGGCGACGTCGACGGCACGGTAAAGATCTACACGAACGACAAGATGAATCCCATCGTGACCGTGCCGATGAAGGCGACGATCAAGGCCGGCGCGCCTGCCAAGTCCGCGGCAAAATAAGCCGACTCAAGTCGAATCAACCGAGAAGGCCGCCCTCCGGGCGGCCTTCTAGTTGACGATCGAGATCCCGACCCCGTCGCCCGCGGCGAGAACGATCGTCGTCAGCCGCGGGTCCGAGGCGATGCGTTCGTTGAACGCACGCAGTGCATCGGTCGACGGATCGTGGACGTCTTCCGCGACCTTGCCGCCCCACAGGAGGTTGTCGCAAACGATCATCGCGCCAGACGCCAGCTTCGGCAGGAGCTGATCGAGGTACTGCTCGTATTCTGTCTTCACGCAGTCGATAAAGACGAAGTCGAATGGTCCGGCCAACGTCGGGAGCACATCGAGAGCCGCTCCCTGATGGAACTTCACCTCGCACGTGAGATGCGCCTCGCCGACGAAGCGTTTGGCCGTGGCCAGGATGTCGCGGTCGAGCTCGATGGTCTCGATCACCGCATCCGCCGGACACTCCCGCCCGAGAACGATCACGGAGTAGCCGATGTTGGTGCCGACCTCGATCAGGTGTTTCGGCTGTTTCGCCCGCACCAGAAGCCGCATGAGCTGCCCCAGCTCGGGGTCAGCAATCGGATGTCCATGCTCCGCCGCGAATGCCTCCATCCCCGCCAGCAGCGGATCGCGTGGCGGGAGAAGCGTGTCGAGATATTCGGCCTGAGCGCGTTTGAGGACCTGATCGATGCGGGATTTCATGAACGGAGCTTAGCGCAAGCGGGAGCGCCAGTAACCGGGACGGCGGCGGTGATGGGCGGCTGCAACGATGATCAATTCGTCGCCGCGAAGGCGATAGAAAATACCGTACGGCCAATCACTCACCGTGCGACGACGGACACCGCTACCGACTGACTTGCCGATATTCTCGAATTGGAGAAGAAGCGCGAACTCACGCTCGACAGCCTCTATGAACCGCACGCCGTACCCGCGGCGCTACTCATCATAATAGTCGCGCGCTTCCAGAAGCTCGCGACGAGCTTCGTCACGGACGACGAGAACGCTTGCCATACTTTGCGCGAAGCTCGCGAATCACATCTTCTCCGGGAATGAGCGTACCTATGCCGGCGTCGATTTCAGCCACCCGCCGATCGACTTCGATAGCCCAGGCACGATCGATTTCCAGCTCTTCTCCCGTTCGATTACTGTCCCACAATTCTTCGGCCAGACAGCCCCGCTCCGACGGACTCAATGCCATCGCCTCATCGCGCACTTCTTCGAATGTTCGCGACATGGCGAAATCTTACCGCGCCTCGACCGCTTCCCGCAGCCTCTCCGCCTGGAAATGACCGATGAGCGCCTCGAGGAGAATGTCGAGGTTGCCGTTCATGATGTCGGGGAGGTTGTGGACGGTCAGGCCGATGCGGTGGTCCGTGACGCGGTCCTGCGGGAAGTTGTAGGTCCGAATCTTCTCTGACCGGTCGCCGGTCCCGATCAGGCCCTTGCGCGTGGCTGAGAGATCATCCTCCCGCTTCTGGCGCTCGATGTCGTAGAGGCGCGCCTTCAGCACCTTGAGCGCCTTCTGGCGGTTCTTGATCTGCGACTTTTCGTCCTGACACGACACGACCACGCCGGTGGGAAGATGCGTCATCCGTACCGCGGAGTAGGTGGTGTTGACCGACTGTCCGCCCGGCCCCGACGAGCAGAACGTGTCGATGCGCAGGTCTTTCTCATTCACCTGAATGTCGATGTCCTCGACCTCGGGGAGCACCGCCACCGTGATGGCCGAGGTGTGGATACGGCCCTGGGTCTCCGTCTGCGGAACCCGCTGCACGCGGTGGACACCCGATTCGAACTTGAGCCGCGAGTAGACCTTGTTCCCTTCGATGAGCAGCGTGGCGTCTTTGATGCCGTTCACGGAGGAGTAATTCGCATCCGTCATGTCGACCTTCCAACGCTTCATCTCGGCGTAGCGGACGTACATGCGCATGATCTCTGCCGCGAAGAGGGATGCCTCGTCACCACCCGTGCCGGCGCGGATCTCTACGAACACGTTCTTGTCGTCATTCGGATCCTTCGGCTGCAGGAGGAGCTGGATCTCTTTCTCCAGCGCCGGCGCCTTCGGCTCCAGCTCGGCGATCTCCATCTCGGCGAGCTCGCGCATGTCATCGTCGGAACGCAGCATCTCGCGGGCGTCGGCCAGACGCCTGCGGATGTCCTTCAGCTCGCGGTACTTCGCCACGACATCGTCGATCTCCGACACCGCCTTCATCGTGTCGCGGAACACGGCCACATCGGTGGCCACGGCCGGATCGGCCATCTTCTGTTGCAGTTCCTCGAAGCGTTTTTCGATTTCGTCCAGTTTTTCGTACATGGTGCGGTCCCGCCAGAAACAAAAATGGGAAGGCGCGGCATGCACCTTCCCACGATCGATATCAGAAGCGTAGCTAAGCGACGGCGGCCTGGGTCTCGTCCACCACGTCGTACATGAGCGCTTCTTTCAGCGCGGTGATGGCCACGGCGAGCTGCATGTCGTCGGGCTCATTCGTGGTGATCTTCTGAAGCCACATACCCGGCCGGGTCAGCATCCGGCAGACCGGATTGGCGAGGTGACGGGCCGAGAAGCGGATGACCTCGTAAGCAAGGCCGGCGATCAGCGGAATCAGCACGACGCGGGCGAGAAACTTGACCGCGAACGGCACCGTCGACGGCACGAGTGAAAAGACCAGGATGGAGATCGCCATCACGAACATCAGGAAGCTGGTACCGCAACGCGGATGGAGGGTCGATTTGGTGCGCGCATTCTCCACGGTGAGGTCCTCATTCGCTTCGAACGTGTAGACCGTCTTGTGCTCGGCGCCGTGGTACTGAAAAACGCGCTTGATCTCATCCATGAACGAGATCGAGAGGATGTAGACGAAGAAGAAGACCGCGCGCAGGACGCCGTCGATGGCGTTGTAGGCGATGTTGCCCATCCGCGGCGCGAAGTAGTGACGGATCAGGTTAGTGATTCCGAGCGGCGCCAGGATGAACACGCCGACGCCGAGGACCAGCGCGATCAGCATCGAGCTCGCCACCGCCCAGCTCGACATCTCCTGCTCGCCTACCTGGGTCTCGGTGGCCACGTTCGCCGAATAGTTCAGCGCGCGGATGCCGAGAATCAGCGACTGGATCAGAACGACCGAGCCGCGAAGAACCGGAAACTTGAGGAACGGGTACTTGGTCGTGACCGAGACGAGCTTGTCTTTCTTGATGGCCACATCGCCGTTCGGTTGCCGCACGGCGACCGAGTAGCCGGTGAGCGAGCGCATCATCACGCCCTCGATCACGGCCTGACCGCCGATGAGCATGTCGACGTTGCGGTCAGCAGTCGCTGCCGGCATCGCCGAGGTAAGGCCATTCGTCACAGCGCCGAACGTACCGCTGATCAGCTTTGCCGCTCCGAGCCATGCCTTCCGAAGGGACATTATTTTGCCGCGGCTTCTTTCGGGCCGGCCTTCTTGGCGTAGCGCTGCTGGAAGCGGTCGATGCGTCCGGCTGTATCGAGCAGCTTCTGCTTGCCCGTGAAATAGGGATGGCACTTCGAGCAGATCTCGACGCGCATCTCTTTTTTCGTCGAGCCGGTCATCCACGTTTCGCCGCAGGCGCAGTGCGCCTGGACCTGCTGATATTTCGGGTGAATCTCTGGTTTCATTGGCTTTACCTCGTTGAGGACTCTTTCGGGGTCGCTCTGGAAACGGCCAGTATATCCAAAAAATTCTGCCGGCACGGCCGGCGGCGTTGGTTGCCCAAGGCTCCTTCGACATTGCCGTTATTGAGGCTATGTCGCGCGGATTCCCGGGTCTACTTCGCCCCAAACGCCGCTGCCACCCAGTACATCAGGCCGCCCATGAACGCGGCCATGGGGATCGTCAGGATCCAGGCCCAGACGATACGGCCGGCGACGCCCCAGCGGACGGCCGATAGCCTCTTGGTGGCGCCGACCCCGACGATCGCGCCGGTGATGGCGTGTGTCGTCGAGACGGGGATGCCGAAGTAGGTGGCCGTGAAGATGGCGATCGCGGCGCCGGTCTCCGCGGCGAAGCCGCTGACCGGCTGTAGCTTCGTAATCTTCGAGCCCATGGTATGGATGATGCGCCAGCCTCCGGCCAGGGTGCCGAGGCCGATGGCGGCATGAGCGGCCAGGATGACCCAGAACGGGATTTCGAAAACTTTGATGTAACCGGCGGTGAAGAGAACGCCGGCGACGATGCCCATGGTCTTTTGCGCATCATTGGCGCCGTGGCTGAGGCTGAAGGCGGCCGCCGAGAGGAGTTGCAGACGGCGGAACCACCGGTCGACGCGTTGCGGCGTCACGCGGCGGCAAATCCAGAAGGTCGCCGTCATCAGCCCGAGGCCGGCAATCAGGCCGATGACCGGCGAGACCACGATGAAGATCAGCGTCTTCGACCACCCGCTCGGCTCGATGACGCTGAACGACATGGCCCGAGCCACGGCCGCCCCTGCGTAGCCGCCGATCAGCGCATGCGAAGAGCTCGTCGGCAGGCCGAAGTACCAGGTGATCAAATCCCAGATGATCGCGCCCATCAGCCCGGCGAAGATGACGCCGAAGGTCACGGCGCGGATGTCGATCATCCCCTTGCCGATGGTCTTGGCCACCGCCGTTCCGAAGCCGAACGCGGCCACGAAGTTGAAGAAGGCGGCCCAGATCACGGCCTGACCGGGCGACAGCACGCGCGTGGAGACGATCGTGGCGATCGAGTTCGCGGCGTCGTGAAACCCGTTGATGTAGTCGAACACCAACGCCACGCCGATCAGACCGGCGACGATCAGAAAGAGGTGGCTCGGCATCAGCTATGTTTCACGACCACGTTTTCCAGGAGATTGGCCACGTCTTCACAACGGTCCGTGGCATCCTCGAGGAGATCGAGGATCTCCTTCCACTTCATCACGGCGATCGGATCGCGCTCTTCGTCGAAGAGCTGCCCGACGGCTTTTTGATGGACCCGGTCGGCCTCGTTCTCGAGCCGGTTGATCTCGACGGCGCATTCGAGAACGCCGCTGTGTTTCTCCAGTGCCATGACCGCGTTTCGCACAACCTCGGCGGACGACGAGATGATCTTGGCCAGCTCGCGCGCGCCGAAGCGGACGCGGTCGATGCGGTAGAGCGGTACCAGCGCGGCGGCATTGTCGATCGCATCCATCACGTCGTCGAGCGTGCGGGCCAGCGAATGGATGTCTTCGCGGTCGATCGGCGTCACGAAGGTCTTGTTGAGCCGCTGGATGATCTCGTGGGTGAGGAAGTCGCACTTGTGCTCGACTTCTTTGATCTCGTGCGCCTTGTCGGCGATCGGCGGATCGGTGGCGAACATCTGTTCGAGCAGCATGGCGCCAACCTTGAGCTGGTCGGCCATGGCGATAAAGTCGGCGTAGAAAGTCTCTTCACGGGGGAGCAGGCTGAAACGCACGATCAGGGACCTCCGTCGAAAGCGCGCGGATTGTATCGGAAAGGGTGGCGGTCAGAGTGACGGTCAGAAGCTCTAAGGCAGCGGCAGGCGAATGGTGAACGTAGCGCCCTGTCCCTCTTCGCTGACCACGCTGATCGAGCCGTTATGCGCTTCGACGATTGCCTTGGCGATGTAGAGGCCAAGGCCAAGGCCGCCGTAATAGCGGCTGGACACATTGCGCGCGCGGTGGAAACGCTCGAACAGCTTCGGGATCTCGTCGCGGGGGATGCCGATACCGCGGTCGATGACCGCGGTCAGCATGTGATTACCGTCGATCTGCGTGACCAACTCGATGTCGGTCCCCTCGGCGGAGTACTTGATCGCGTTCGAGATCAGATTGTCGACCACCTGCCGCATCCGGTCGGGGTCGACGAGCAGCACCGTCTCCGGCACCTCGGCCGAAAAGCTGATCGTCCGCGCCGGGTTCTGCACGCGGAATGCGTTGGCACGCCGGTCGAGGAATTCGCGCCAGTGGATGCGCTGCCGGTCGATCTGCAGCCGGTTGGTCTCGATGCGCGAGACGTCGAGCAACTCGGAGATCAGGCCCATCATCCGCTCCACTTCGCCGAGCACGGCGTTGAGGTACGTTGACCGCTCCTCGGGGGGGAGATCGCCGATCGTTTGCGACAGCAGTTGCGTGTAACCCTTGATCGTCGTCAGCGGCGTGCGAAGCTCGTGTGAGGCGACGGAGAGAAACTCGTCCTTCTTGCGATCGAGCTCCTGCAGCGCGGTGATGTCGCGGATCACAAGCACGGCGCCGACGATGCCGTTGCTTTCGATCGGCGCCACGGCGATGGAGAGGTCGAGATCCTTGCCGGTGATGAAGTGCCGGGCGATGGCCAGGTAGTCGGGCACGGTCAGACCACGGAGCGCGCGGGCGTGCGGCAGATCGTCGGCCGGGATCGGCCGGCCGTCGGGATAGCGGAGACTGAGCGGCGCGAACGAACCGTGCTCGACCGCCTCGGTGCGCGATCCGAAACCAAACATGGTGATGGCCGCTTCGTTGACGGAGACGACCTGCCCGTTCACGTCGTAGACCCAGAGACCGTCCGTCATCGAGCTGAGGATGGAGTCGAGGCGTGCCGAGCGCTCGGCCATCGCCTGCGCAAGATCCTCGATCTCGCGGCGGGCGTTGACCTGGTCGGTCACGTCCTGAATCAGCACGGTAAGGCTCTGCGTGATCCCGGAGAATCGCCCACGGACGGCCGAGACGATGCGGTTGATGTACGTCGGCGTCGGCTTCGTGTCGGCCTTGAAGGCTTCGTCGAAACGCATCTCGCCCGACTCGGCGACCTGCTTGAGCGGCTTCTCCAGCGAGGGGATGACTTCATCGACGCGCAGGCCGATGAGGCGGGTATCGAGCGCGATCTTGCCAAGACGTTCGACAAAATCGACAAACCGCGCGTTGGCCAGCTCGAAACGGAGCTCGTCGGCGGAGAAGACAGCCACGCCGATCGGCGCGGTCTCGATGACAGCCTCGAAACGGACGCGGGCATCGACCTCACGCCGCGCCAGCTCCTCGGCGGCGCGATGGCCTTCCTGCGAGATGCGCGTCAGTCGATGGATATGGCTTGCCGCGCCGATGCGCTCGGCCACGGCCTGCGCGAATTCGAGATCCTCGGCGTCGAAACTCCGCCGCGAGTCGGAGCGGGCGATGACCAGCGCACCGATGCGGTCGCCGTACGATTCGATCGGCGTCGCGATCAGTGTCTGCTCGTTCATCGCCGCCACGATCTCCCCTTCCGCCGGATCGCGCGTGAAGTCGGCAGCCGCTTTCGCGCCGAACTCGGAGTAGAGCAGAGGCCTTCCGATCTGGAAGACCGTCCCCGGGATGCCTTCGCCTGCGTGATAGGGAGTGTGCGCAAGGTAGTCGCGGAAGCGATGCACTTCATTCGCGACCGGCGCCACCGAGGCCATGCCGACCATGTGTAGCTCGCTCGAAGCACCGTGATAGAGGTAGATCATGGCCGTGCCGCCGACGGCATCGGCGACGCGGCGGGCAGGCTCGTCGAGCTCTTCGAACGATGGCTGCACCGTCACGGCGTCGACGCCGAGGTTGGCCAGACATTCGGCGCGGCGGCGGCGCCACGCTTCGCGTTCCGCGGTCTGCCGCTCGTCAGTGACATCGCGTGAGAGCACCACCGAGCCGATGACGTGGTTGCGGTCGTCGCGGATGGGCGCCGCTTTCAGATTGACGACGCGGTCGTCGCCGCTGCGCACATCGTGCACGAGGTAGTCGGACTTGACGATCTCGCCGCGCACGGCCCGCATCGACGGAAGGTCGTCGGCTTCCAGTGGACTTCCGTCGATGTAGCGGTGCCGATTCTTGCGCAGCCGCCCCTCGGGATCGGGTGCGAAAAGCGAAACCGGCTCGCGTTGCGCCGCGGCGTTCATCCGCTCGAGCTGGCCATCGGCGTTGTAGATCGCGGCCGACTCCGGAATCTGGTCGAGAATGGCATTCACCTTGGCCATCTCGCGGACCGCCCGCTCGTGAAGCAACGTGTTGTTGAGCGCCAGCGTGGCGTAACGGCCGATCTCGGCGAAGAGCGAGATCTCTTCATCCGTCCACTCCCGCGGCGCCGAACATTGATGGAGCCCGAACGCCCACGGCTCGTCATCGCGCGGACGGAGAACCTGCACCATCTCAGAGCGGACCTGAAAGATCTCGGCCTGCTCGCGATCGAGATCGGGATCATCCGCCATGATCACGATCGGTCCGTCGGCTTCGAGGAGGCGCCGGATCATTTTTGCGGAGCGTTTCAACGATAACGATGACGGCGATTGGTCATGCTGGACCGAATAAGCCGGCGCGCTGACCGCGAATCGCACCTTCGCGAACTCAGCCAGTTCGTTGACAGGGTGCAGCAGCCAGGCGCGGTCGGCGCCGAACTCCTGCCGCGTGATCGAGACGATCCTCCGCAGCACTTCCTTCAGCTCGAGCGTTCCGGTGAACGATTCGAGGATGTTGGAGAGGAACCGGTAGCGCTCCTCGGAGCTGAAATGCTGCGGCCGCGCCCGGCGGTCGAGATAACGGATCATCAGCCGCCGCACCAGCCCGTCGTCGCCATTCGCCTCCGGCAACTCGAGAATTCGGGCGGCCGGCTGCGTCCGGTCCAGTTCATCCCGAAGGCGCTGCCACGATTCGCCGCTGCTGACGGCGATGAGCGCGAACGTCTCCCGATCAAGAAGATCCAGCGCCTCCTGCTCCGAGCCGGTCACAACCGGTGTGAAGCTGAGCGAAGCGGCAACGTCGGCGGGAGCTTTTGCCGCCGCCTCGGAGGCCACAATCAGGACCTGATTCGACATGGATGATGGCGAAGCTGAATCGACGGTAGATGCTACCACCTGGAATCGACCGCTTAGAATGACACAAATGCCGAAACGCTCCTTTGACGAGCTCGTGCAGCTCATGCAAAGACTACGCGGGCCTGATGGCTGTCCCTGGGACCGCAAGCAGACACTGCCGAGCCTGAAACCGTTCGTGATCGAGGAGTCCTACGAGGTCGTCGACGCCATCGACCGCGATGACCGCGCCGCGCTCGTCGAGGAGCTGGGCGACTCTCTCCTCCAGGCCGTCTTCATCGCCGAGCTGACCCGCGAAGAAGGATCGTTCGACATCTACGATGCCGTCACCGCCATCCACGACAAGCTGGTCCGCCGCCATCCCCACGTCTTCGGCGACGTCGAGGCCAACGATGCCGAACAGGTCCTCGTCAACTGGGAAAAGCTGAAGAACGAGGAACGGAAAGCGGAGAACAAGAGCGTGCTGTCCGGCGTCCCGCAGTCGCTCCCCGCACTCCTGCGCGCCTCGCGTCTGACCGAGAAAGCAGCCCGCGTCGGCTTCGACTGGCGGCGAACAGAGGACGTGTTTCTTAAACTCGACGAAGAGATCGCCGAGCTGCACGAAGCCATCGCATCGGGCGATGAAACAAAGGTCCACGACGAAGTCGGCGACCTCCTCTTCACCATCGCAAACATCGCCCGCAAGCTCGACGTGAACGCGGAAGAAGCGCTCCAGTCGACCAACCGCAAATTCACCCGCCGCTTCGGCTCGATGGAGTCGCAAGTCCGCGAAAGCGGCCGCAACGTGGATGACCTGACGCTGGAAGAGATGGACGCATTGTGGGACGAAGCGAAAGCCGCGGAGCGATGAGCCTCTGTACTACTAACCCTTGGTTTCCGGGCGTGACGCGAGGATTTCGCAAAACGTGCGGTCGCCCCGAAAAGAGCTCGCTCCTTTCTATCATCGAGAGTCCTTCTCCCCCAGCGCTTTTCAGCTGGGGGAGAAGGTGCCGAAGGCGGATGAGGGGGCCGTGCTTGCCAAGCCCTTGTCTGCATCCCGGTTTGGTTGCGGCTACGCCGCGCCGTCATTCTGAGCGACGCGAAGAACCCCCGCGCCTAACCGTCCACCCTCTGATCGGACTCGTAAACGCGCGTCCCGCGAATCCCAAGCCGGGGATTCCTCGCGTCGCTCGGAATGACAGGCTATGACCCGCGGCAAACGAATCGCCGTCCTCCTGTTCGCCATCTGGATCGCCCACGACCTCCTGGTCCCCCCCCGCTACGCCCTCGACGCCCGCATGACCCTCGTCGCCATCGACCAATACCGAACCCACGTCTCCCCCCACCTTCGCGGCGTCGTCGAATGCCGCTTCACCCCCACCTGCTCCTGGTACGGACACGAGTCGATCCGCAAACACGGCTTCCTCATCGGCGGCGCGAAGACCTTCTGGCGCATCGCCCGCTGCGGCCCCTGGACAAAGTTGGGGACGAGCGATCCGCCGTAACCCCCCAGTCTCCGACTCCGTTTCGTGATGCCGCAGTCAAGTTGTTTGAATCGGTACTCACATCCTTTGAATCCGCACTCAAACTTCTTGACTCGGTACTCAAATCTTTTGAGTCCGTACTCAAAGTTTGTGAGTCCGCATTCAAATTTCCTGAGTCGGTACTCACAAGTTTTGAGTCGGCAATCATCTCATCTGAATCTGGACTCACATTTTTTGAGTCGCGACTCACACTTTTTAAGTACGGACTCAAATTTCGTGAGTCGGTACTCATGTTTTTTGAGTCCGGACTCATATTTTTTGAGTCGGTACTCAAATGATTTGAGTCGGTACTCAAATTCTGTGAGTCCGAACGGCCCTTCGAGGGGTAGAAACGCACGATTTTGGAAGAAATCGGGCTGGTTCGCGACGAGACAAGGCCGTTTTATTCCTGCCAACGCTAAGTACAGCTTCCCGGAGATGAGTGTCCGGCGCGTTGTCGGTTATCGGTTATCGGTGGCACTTGCGCGGAGAGCGGGCATCCTGCCTGCTCCCGGCGCGGCGTCTCGCCCGACGGTGGGGACGAAGGCGAACGTAGATGTTGGCTATACCCTGCGGCGGTTGGACCTGAAATAGGCGAGTTGGGGCGCCGTCGTTATTGACCTACAGCTACGTTTGCGTTCGTTCCCACCGTCGGGCGAGACGCCCGCCGGGAGCAGGCAGGATGCCCGCTCTCCGTCCGCGCCTACCCCAGTATCGTAACGCGCGGACCGGACACTCATTTCCGGGAAGCTGTACTAAGGTCACGTCAAACCGATTCTTCATCTTCGAGAGCGACGGAGCTGTGGGCGTTGAATCGGTTCCTTCCAGGCTCCCAGGGTCTCGCGGAACTCGTCGCTCCACTCGTCCGCGGGCTCGATGATCACCTTGCGGCCCGAGCGATGAACCAACACCTCCCGCTGACCGTCAGGAAATCGGAATGCCTTGGGCAACCGAACGGCCTGACTGCCGCCGTTTCGAAAGATCTTCGCACGAGCTGTAATGGACGGACTCAATTCGCGCGAACCCCCACTCCCTCCGGCCATGCCAGCGCCGCCGCCAGCTCCGGCACCGACGCGGCCAGCTCGTCCCGATACGAACAGGCGACGTCTTCCAGCTCCCGCGTCAGCACCGCATCAACCGATGTCCCCTCCCGCCGCGCCAGAGCCCGAATCACGTCCCGCTGATACCGCGGCACTCTCGCTCGCAGCTCCACCAGCCGAATCGCCTCCGGCAGGACAGCCGCCGCGTCCTTCCCCAGCGCAGCTTCGATGACGGACTGCTCCCATTTTTCCATCGCCACTGCGACCAACTCCTCCCGCGTCATCCGCTGCCCGAGCGCCGTCGAAACCGCTACAATCCCTCCATCCTCGATCTCCCGTTTCAGCTCCTTAAACGTCATCCCGAGCAGATCCGCCGCCGTCATAAGGGCGAAGTAGGGACGGGGAGAGAGGAAGATGTGGCGAATGCGGGAGCGGGTGGATTCGTCCAATGAAGTCTCCTGTCTGATTACTCACATATGATTAATTCTTTCGACTCATTTGTCAATAGCAGGAATCAATGACGGAAGAGATTCGGCGCGAGGGGGAAGTCTTCGGTCCTCATCTACGCACGCTCCGGCTCGCTCGCGGTTTGACCCAAACAGAACTCGCCAATCGATCCCGATCCAATCTCCAGTTCATTAGCAAGCTGGAACGCGGCCTTACGACACCGACACTCGGCATGCTGCTACGCCTCGCTGAGGCTCTCGGTTGTCGGGTCGCGAAACTCGTCGACGTGTTCGACCGAGGCCCTCGGGTGTCGCCGAAATCGCGAAGGGATTGAGCTTTTAACTTGGATGAGGGACGCTACGCGACCTTATGGTGCGATGTCAGCTTCCGACAATCGCTTGACTTGTAAAGGTTCAAACCCTTCGATTCGGTATTGCGGGATGTGCCATGAGACACACCAGAAGTTGTGATACCGAGCAGCCCACTCGTACTTTGGAAAGATCTTCGGATCACTTTGATGTCGGGCTATGCACCGGATGATCTCGTCTCGATGCGCTTTGATCCACGCGAACTCAGGAGGTTCTGTGTAATTGTGAAAGCAGGCCTCAAGGTAATTTAGAAACCATTCACCGTCGTTTTCCTGAATGACGTCGTGGTAGTAGGGCGAACACTCCGCATGATCGCGAGAAAGGATGCTTGCTGCAACGAGTTCGCGAGCCGAGGCTGCGAGTACTATACGTGGAGATTTGGCAATGCAGCTCTCGGTTTCATACGCGTCAAGTAGCGGTACTCCGAATACAACATGATCATCCATGAAGAAGCTGCCAACAGAGATCCCGCCGCGTAGAAAGAAACCGTGAGAGATTGCGTCTAGCTGAAAGAGACACAACGATCCAATTACTGAACCCATTTCGAATCCCCTTTCCGGCCGAAGGGGGCGCCCGATAACAATATTGTCAGTAAAGAACTTAATCTCCCAGTCTTTCCGTCGATCCGGGTGGCGAGAATAGCGGTCAATGAGGGCGGGTCTCCATGAACTCAGGAACTCGTGCACGTTTCGGAGGAGTTCTTCAACGCGTGAGTGCTTTGCGGCTTCTCGGATTTGCCTCGAGAAACCAAGGAAATCGACAAATGCGACGACTGACTGTTGCAAACGAGGAATGCCATTCTCCGTTTCAAACGCAGCGAACCGGGGTTCCTCGTCCATGATTTTGGAAGTGTACCTCGCGGCGCGGGCCCGATCAGTGCGAGATCACCTACTCCGGCGCCTCCACCGCGCTCGGACACAACTCATTCAACGCACACTGCGCGCACTTCGGTTTCCGGGCGATACAGATCGTCCTCCCATGGGCGATGATCCGGTGCGAGAAGTTCGTCCACTCCTTCTGCGGGATCAGCTTCATCAGGTCCTGCTCGATCTTCACCGCGTCGTCGGTCGCGGTCAGGCCGAGGCGGGCGGAGACGCGGGTGACGTGAGTGTCGACAACGATGCCGACGGCGATCTTGAAGGCGTTCGCCAAGACCACGTTCGCGGTCTTGCGGCCGACGCCAGGGAGGGCGGTAAGCTCGTCCATCGTTTTGGGAACTTCGCCGCCGTGACGCTCGACGATTGCTTTTGAGGCGGCGATCACCGCTTTTGCTTTGTTGCGGAAGAAACCGGTCTGTTTGACGTCGCGCTCCATCTCCACCTGGCTGGCGCCGGCGAACGCTTGCGGGCTCGGGTACTTGCGGAAGAGCGATTTGGTGACGATGTTGACGCGGACGTCGGTCGACTGGGCGGAGAGGATGGTGGCGATCAGCAGCTCGAAGGCGTTGGTGAAATCGAGCGCACATTTCGCCTTGGGGTACATCTGCTTGAGACGCACGACGATGTCGTTGGCGCGCTCCTGTTTCTTGGTGGCCATGGGACTAGAATCAGATCATGACGACGACCATCGAAGATACCCGCGTCATTCACGCTCCGCGCGGCACCATCCTCTCCTGCCTCGGATGGCAGCAGGAGGCGGCCATGCGGATGCTGATGAACAACCTCGACCCCGAGGTGGCGGAGAGGCCGGAACAGCTCATCGTCTATGGCGGCATCGGCAAGGCGGCGCGCAACTGGGAGTGCTACGACGCCATCGTCGCTACGCTCAAACGTTTGAAGAACGACGAGACGCTGCTGGTGCAATCCGGAAAACCGGTGGGCGTCTTCCGCACGCACGAGAACGCGCCGCGGGTGCTCATCGCCAACTCCAATCTCGTCCCGCACTGGGCCACCTGGGACGAGTTCCGCCGTCTCGACGCCCTCGGGTTGACGATGTACGGCCAGATGACCGCAGGGTCGTGGATTTACATCGGCACTCAGGGCATCCTGCAGGGCACGTTCGAGTGTTTCGCCTCGGTGGCCAAAACGCGCTTCGACAATTCGCTCCGAGGAAAGCTGGTCGTCACCTCCGGGCTGGGAGGGATGGGGGGGGCGCAGCCGTTGGCGGCGACGATGAACGAGGCCACGGCGCTCGTCGCCGAGGTCGATCCGACGCGCATTCAGCGGCGGCTGGATAAGAGGTACCTCGACGAGCAGGCGCCGTCGCTCGATGCCGCCATCAAACGCGCCATCGAAGCGCGGGACCGCGGCGAGGCGGTGTCGATCGGCGTCGTGGCGAACGCGGTGGAGCTGCTCGAGACGCTGATCGAGCGCAACCTCGTCCCGGACATCCTCACCGATCAGACCTCGGCGCACGACGAGCTGAATGGCTACGTCCCTGCCGGCCTTTCGTTCGACGCCGCGCTGGCGATGCGCGACAGCAGCCCGGAGGCGTACATCGAGCTGTCGTACGACACGATGGCCCGGCACATGAAGGCCATGCTGGAGTTGCAGCGCCGAGGGGCGATCACATTCGACTACGGCAACAACCTGCGCGGCCAGGCGTTGAAGGCCGGCGTCGGCGACGCCTTCGAAGTCGGCGGCTTCGTCCCGCTGTTCATCCGGCCGCTTTTCTGCGAAGGGCGCGGGCCGTTCCGCTGGGTGGCGCTGTCCGGCGATCCGAATGATCTCTTCGTCACCGACGAAGCGATCCTCGAGCTTTTCCCGCACGACGCGGCGCTGCATCGCTGGATCCGGATGGCCCAGAAGCGCGTAGAGTTTCAGGGACTGCCGGCGCGCATCTGCTGGCTCGGCTACGGCGAGCGCGACAAGGCTGGGCTGCTCTTCAACGAGCTCGTACGCACCGGTAAGGTCTCCGCGCCGATCGTCATCGGACGCGATCACCTCGACGCCGGCTCCGTCGCCTCGCCGAATCGCGAGACCGAGGGGATGAAGGATGGGTCGGATGCCATCGCCGACTGGCCGATCCTCAACGCCCTGCTCAACACCGCCGCCGGCGCGACCTGGGTCTCGTTCCACCACGGCGGCGGCGTCGGCATCGGTTACTCCCTCCATGCCGGGATGGTGGTCGTCGCCGACGGCACCGACGCCGCGGCCGAGCGGCTGCAGCGGGTGTTGACGACCGATCCGGGTACGGGCGTCATGCGTCACGCCGATGCGGGCTACGAGATCGCGATCGAGGCGGCGAGATCGCGGGGTGTGGACATTCCGATGATGTGAGAAAAACGGCGACTCTTCCAGACGGTGGGTTAATGGTCTCCACAAGGCCATGCTTGGCCTGTCCAGATGTCCGGCCTCCCCGCCGCTGGCGGAGTGGCCGATCGCGACGCCGCGAAGGTCATCGACAGTCGGTGCCTGATGAACACGGACACCGCCGTTCGCAACGCGGAGACTGCGATCTCCTTGCTCCCCCCCAGATTTCAACGCTCACAAGACGCACGTAGGCGACTCGGCCTGAAGCGCCGGCGCCAGCTCCGCCGGCGCCTTCTGCCCGCGCGACGGACGCCGGCGACCGAGGAGCCGCGCCTCGATCATCTCGAAGAGAACCCGCCGCCGGATCCAGCGGTCCGTCAGTTTGACGTCCGCCCAAAAGAAGCCGTCGGTAGCCATGACCTCGGAAGCCGCCACGAAGCGCGACGCGAAGTCTGCGAAGTCGGCGTTCGTGTAGTCGTGGCTGAAGATGAAGCGGCCGGTACCGACCCAGCTCATCGCAATACCGTGCGCCCGCAGATAGTATTGGAGCATCCAGGCGTAGCGGCTTGGCTGCGTGAAGAGCGTGGTGAAGACCGAGGTGAGGTTCTGGACGCGGATCGGCAGCGAACTCGCGGCGAGCGCCTCGTTCAACTGGTGCGCGCGGGCGTCCCAGAGCGCGTCGAGGCCCACGTAGCTCGCGCGCAACTCGGGGCTGTCAAGGTAGAGCAGAATCTCGTTCATGGCCGTCATCACGTACGGATGCGCGTTGAACGTGCCGCGGGCGAAGTTGATGTCGGTCGGCCGGTCGTCGCGGAACCGGCGCATCAGCTCCGCGCGGCCGCAGACGACGCCGACCGGCAGCCCGCCGCCCAGCGTCTTCCCGTACGTCACGAGATCGGCCTTCACAGAGAAGTACTCCTGGGCGCCGCCCGGCGCGAGTCGGAAGCCGAGGAAGACTTCGTCGAGAATGAGAACGATGCCACGCCTCGTGCAGATGTCCCTCAGCTCCCGCAGCCATTGGCCGTACGCCGCCTTCCCGGCGGGCACGGTGCACCGGCTCCCGACGAGCGCTCCGTCGCTCGACGCGCCGGCATTCGGGTGCATCGCCTGCAGCGGATTCACCAGGACACACGCGATGTCCTTACGAGTGGCGAGCACGCGAAGCGACTTCTCCGACATGTCGCGCAGCGTGTAGACCTCGTGCGGCGGGCGCGGATTGCCGGCGCCGGCCTGCACTCCGTCCCACCAGCCGTGGTAGGCGCCGGCGAAGCGCACGACGTGCGAGCGACGCGTGTGGTAGCGCGCGAGCCGTACGGCCTGCATGACCGCCTCGGTGCCTGACATGTGGAACGAGACCTCATCGAGACCGGAGATCTCCTTCAACCTCCGCACGTTGTCTGCGACGATCGGGTGGTAGAGGCCGAGCACGGGTCCAAGCTCCCGGGCGCGCTCCTCGGCTTTCGCGATGCAGCGCTTGTAGACCTCGTAACCAAACACGTTCATGCCGTAGGCGCCGCCGGCGTCGAGGCTCCAGTTGCCGTCGAGGTCGGCGATGCGGCGGTCTTTCGTGGCCACGGCCACAGCACCGACTCTCAACCGATCGCGGACGAGGCCCCGAACCTGGAACGGGACGCGGTAACGATCGATGAACTGCAGGTCGGAAATGCCCTCCTCGAGCTCCTCCGTGAGGGCGAGCGTCTTCGGGGCCTTCTCGCGCAGCCGGCGCGCGAGCTCGTTGAAGCCGACTTGGCGGCGGTCACGTACGTCCGCGGGCGCGTCGTCGGTGGCGAAGAACTCGTCCTCGCCGTACTCATAGAATGGGACAAAGCGCGCGATGAGCTGAGACAGGCGTGCGTGCCCCGCGAGCGAAGGGTGCTTCGCTCGCGAGAGCTGCAGTCGGTGAAGGCTCCAACGCAAGGCCGCAAGGACGGCCACCGCCACGAAAAGCCAGAGCGCCGTCACGCCGCGGAGACCTCGGATCTTTCGATGCGGTGGTCCACGAGGTAGTCCTCGACGGATTCCACCGGACGCTCGACGGCTGCCTGCTTCTTCGCGCGCTTCGCCGCCTGGCGATAGCGCTCGGAATCCAGGATCGCGGAGTAGGGCTCGTCAACGCGGTTCGCCACCGTAAAGTCGCGCGCGGCCCGGCCCATTTGCAGCCGTGTCGCCTCGTCCATAAGTGTCCGCAGCGCGGCGGCAAGGGCGGCGGAGTCGTGCCCTTTTACCATCAAACCGGTCACGCCGTTCATGATGAGCTCGTGAGGGCCACCCTTGTCGGTCACAACGACCGGCAGCCCCGAAGCCTGCGCTTCGAGGACGACGTTGCCCCAGGTGTCCGTGGTACTCGGAAAGATCATTGCGTCGGCGGAGGCGAAGGCTCGCGCCAGCTCCTCGCCCTGCAGGAGGCCGGTGAATGTGGCCGGCGTTCCGTCAAGTCGGCGCTCGAGCTCATGCCGGTAAGGCCCGTCTCCGACGATCACGAGCCGCGCGCTCGGATGCGTCGCCAGGAGCGCGCGGAATGCGTCGGCGGCGACCTCCAGCCCCTTCTCTACTCCGAGGCGGCCGACGTAGAGCAGCTTGACACTCTTGTCCGGCACGCCCCAGGCGCGCCAGTAGCTCTCGAGTCGCCACCTCGGATGGAAGCGTTCCGTGTCGACCCAGCGGTCGAGAATGAGGAGCTTTCGGTTGCGGAGCCCGCGCGCGTGGAGGAGCGTGGCGATGAACTTCGACGGCACAATGACCTCATCCACCGAGTGATAGAAGGCGATCACGTAGTTCCACGCGAGCGCCTCGAGGCTCACGTCGCGCGTGTAGTTTTCCACGTACTCGGGGAAGCTCGTGTGATAGGTCGACGAGGTCTCCATCTGGAGGAGCTTCGCGGCGACGAGGCCGACAAGGCCGACCGTGCCGGGCGTCGAGACCTGCATCTTCGTGAACCCTCCCTCCTGCAGGAACCGGAGGAGCTCGATCAACGATGGGATTCGGATCTTCAGGCCCTCGTACTGCGGAAGATCAATCGTGGCGATCGAGGGAAGGATTACCAGCCGGTGGCTGTCGATGAGGCGCCGTACTTCGGCCGGACGGCAAAGATCCTCGCGCTCGCGCCCGTCCAGGCAAGTGACTACGGTCAGATCGATGCCGCGCCATTCCGCCTCCGCGATCATCTTCTTGATCGTGCCGGCAACACCGTTCACCTCGAAGAAGGTGTCGGTGACGAGCACGAGGCGCGGGCTCTGGCCGAGGTGGAAGCGGCGGCTCACGTCCCGCACCAGCAGCCGGTCGGAGCTGTGCGCCATGAACGAAACGAGATAGGGAAGCGACGCGAAGACGTTCGAGGAGGTGAGCGCCACAACATCCTTGATCGCGTTTACGACGTTCGATGGGTCTCCCGAAGCGAGGCGCGCTGCGTAGCGCTGGAAGACCCGGTTCACAAGGGTCGAGACGACGAGGAAGATGCGGTCATCGGTGCGGGCCTCCTTCGAAAGCGCTTCGCGGAAGGTGCCATCGGCGAGGAGGGCGCGCGTCTGGCCGGCCAGCACCTCCTCGAAGGTTCCCTGCGCCGTCCGGCCCGGCACAACGCGGTCGAGCAGGCGATTCACCAGGAGGTCGAGCTTGAACGCCGCCTTCTCCCGAACGCTGAGGGAGCAGGAATCGAAAACGAACCGAAGAAGTGACTGCGTCGGCCCACCTAGGCTGAACGTGCGCTGTCCCTTCGGGCGGCTCCGGGCGCGGCTTCCCACGTAGAGCAGCTTCAACATCGCATGCGCGAGCGTGATCGGGCCGCCGTGAGCGCCGCTGGGGTGCGTGCGGCGGGCTCGTATTGAATCGATCAGGTCGTTCGGTGTCGCCGGGCGTTCGCGCCGGACGTCGAACTCCGTCCAGGTCCGACCGCGATTAATGCCGCCGTGGTCGTCCGAGCCGGCCACGATCGCTTTCAGCCAGGGCGTCTCGCCTTTGGGCTCGAGGCCGTGCCGGTTCGCCAGACGCTCGATCGTGTCACGATCGAGCGATCTCACCAGCCGGTGCGTGAACTCGTTCAGGGAGCGCGTCCGGCTGCCGTTCCTCACTTCGATGATGTTGAAGAGGAGGAGAGCCTTCTCAATGTGCTCGGCGGCGAGCGCACCCTCACGCCCGTAAGGGCGGTTCTGCGTGCTCATGAGAGGGTGGTTCATCCAGTACGCGACGTGATTCGGCGCTGCCGATTCGTTCGCGATCTGCTCGTCGAGGTAGGCCACCATTTCGAATACGTTCCCGCGGAGACGATTCACCTCGGCGAATTGCTGCTCGCTGACGTTCGCGACGTTCACGTGGATGTTGCAGCCGTCCTCGGGGAACGTCGCGGTCATCTCGGCGCTGACAAAGACGCCGGGCAGACCCGCATCGAGAAGCTCCTTCACTCCGTCGATCGTGTTGTGGTCGGTCAGGGTCACAAGCGTCATCCCCTGCTGCTTCAGCTCGTGATAGGTCTCGACAGGATCGGAGTACGACTCGGGGATCGCCAGCAGGTTCGCCGTGTAGTAGTCGGTGACGTTGGACGCGCAGGAATGGATGTGGAGATCTACTCTGCCGATGTCGACTTCGTTCATGAGCCGCCCTCCCTCGCTCATGGAACCACGCTGGGTTTGAGGCCGCATGACGTTGCAGTAAAGAAAAACTGCAGAATGGCTTCAGAATCTTCAGAGCGTCTTCACCTGAACCTCACGGGAGGTTGTGGACTCTCGGTGCACTCTCTCGCGAGAATGCACCGCCCCAGTGGCAAACGTGCCGGACTCCGCGGCAGTCTGAAGGAGGATCTCCATTTCCTCCTGACGAACCGGATTCCGCGCCGGCTGGCTACGCGTCTGGCCGGCCGGATCAGCCGGATCCGCACCGGGCCCTTCACGCCGCTGACGATCGCCGTCTGGCGGCTCTTTGCCCGCGACCTCGATCTCTCTGAGGCGAAGGTTCGCCGCTTCCGCTCGCTCCGCGACTGCTTCACACGCGAGCTCAAACCGGGCGCGCGGACCATAAACCCATCGCCAGACGTCCTTACGAGCCCCTGCGATGGCATCGTAGGAGCGCATGGGTTGATCCGCGGCACCGAGGTCTTCCAGGCGAAGGGCTACCCCTACACGCTGGAGGATCTGCTCGGCGATCCTCTCCTCGTCGATCGCTACCGTGACGGGCGCTACGTGACGCTGCGGATCAAATCGAGCTTCTACCACCGCTTCCACGCCCCGTGCGACGGCGCATTGGAGCGTGTGATCTACATCTCCGGCGACACCTGGAACGTGAACCCCATCGCGCTCCGACGCGTCGAGCGGCTCTTCTGTAAGAACGAGAGAGCAGTGCTGGAGCTCGTGCTTCCGGAGCCGAAACAGAGGGTCACGCTCGTGGCCGTGGCGGCGATCCTCGTCGCCAGCATTCGAATCCACGCGCTCGCAGGCCCGCTCGACCTCCGTTACCGCGGGCCGAACCACATCCCGTGCCAGGCGAAGTACGGCAAGGGCGAGGAGCTTGGCTTGTTCGAGAATGGTTCCACCATCCTGATCTTCACATCGCCGGGCTTCGAGCTCTGCGACGGTATTTCCGAGGGAACGCTCATGCGCGTCGGCCAGCAGCTACTGCGCCGGCCGCAAACAACGAAGGAGGAACAATGACCGCCATTCCGCAGGCATCCGCGCAACCGGTGACGTTCTACGAAGCGCTCCAGAGGCAACGCTGGGACGACCACCGCTTCTATCACCACAGCCGTGTCAACCAGACGTTGCACCTGATCAGCGCCCTCAGCTTCATCGCGGCTTACCTCTTCATCTTCATCGACCCGGTCGTTGCCGCGTGCTTCGGCTGGTTGGTCTCGATGGCGACACGGCAGTCCGGCCACTTCTTCTTCGAGCCGAGGGGATTCGACGAGGTCAACAAACTCACGCACGAGCACAAGGAGTCGATCAAGGTCGGCTACAACCTGCGGCGCAAGATCGTCCTGCTCTCCGCGTGGGCGCTGACGCCGCTCGTTCCGTGGCTCTCTCCCACGCTCTTCGGTCTCTACCGGCCCTGGACGAGCGCGTATGAGTTCGCGCACCACCTTTCGGTGCTCTGGATTGCCCTTGGCGTGCTGGCGGTGTTCCTCCGGACGGGCTATCTCTGCGCCACGGTCAACGTTCGCCACGGCCTGGTCTGGGCGACGAAAATCCTCACGGACCCCTTCCACGACACCTATATCTACTACAAGGCACCGTATTACCTGCTGAAGGGACAGCTCCTCGACCCTATGACGGACTGGACCCAGCCAATGCGGCGGCACTGAGCGCTTCGCTCACCGCTCTCCGTGTCCGCGGGGGCAGAAGTTGCTGCCGCTGCCTCTCTTACGGATATCGTGTGCAGGTGTGCAGGTACTACTTGAGCCGATAATTTTGCGCACACCACCGCACGGACTCTTTCGTGATCAAGTCAGACGGTGATGCATTGCCATACGCGAAACTGATCCGCTGTTCACGGAACTCGTCCTCTGATACAACCTTGCCGCGAGCCTCGCGCAGCAACGCTTCGAGCTCTGGCTCGACGGTCAGACTTGATTGGAACTGCTTGCGCTCGGGCATGGCTACTCCTGCGGTTATCCGCGGCAGGTGACGAAGAGAGTCACACCGCGCATGTGAGATGTCAAGCACAACGGGTGACCGCGGAGGCACGATTCGACGACATTCAGACGACAGTCCACTAACCGTAGATCGGTCGAACTGAGGATGAAGGCGGATCACCACAGAGACACTGAGGACACAGGAAAAACCTCTGTACTACTAACCACCGATTTCTGCGCACGACGCATTTCTGCGCACGACGCGACGATTTCTCAAAGCCCGTTGCGCGCGGAGGCGCGCCGCACAATTCAGCCCCGCGCTCGGCGTAGCGCGAGCGCGGGGTATCGGTAGGGATGTGAAGTGCGGCCGCGGAGGCGGCCGCCACAAGAGCGGGCGTATCGCGTTCCTGTCGCGAATTCGGCAGCGTTGTCCCGGCCGCCTCCGCGGCCGGCAAATTGGCGACACCTCTTACCCCGCGCTCGTGCTCCGCCGAGCGCGGGGTCTAGATTGTGCAGCGCGCCTTCGCGCGCATCCGGCCCAGGGCTGGCGTCAAATCCCGTTGGGTTGCGGGCGAAAGCCCGCACTGTGTCTCTGTGCCTCTGTGGTTCGAGGGTTTACTGGCGCTGTTTCATGCGCGCTTCACGCTCTTCCTGGATCTTCTTCCACTGCGCTTTTTGATCGTCGGTGAAGGTGGCGGCGATCTTCTCTTCGTGGGCGGTGCGCAGCTTCGTCATCTCCGGCCGCAGCGCGTCGACCTTCGGCTGCAGGGCCTGGACCTTGGCGGTGTCGTTGGCCTGGCGGGCGTCGCGGTACTCGGTCATCGTCTTCTGGAACGATTCGAGGAACTCGGCGTGCTCCTTCTGGAACGTCGCGTCGAGCTCGTCGATCTGCTTCTTCTGCACGTCGGTCAGGTTGAGCTGCTGGCCGTAGCGCTCGGTGAAGGTCTGGTTCTGCCTTCCCTGGCCCATCGCCGCGAAGGTGAAGACGAAGCAGGCGGCAACTGCCAGGCACAACAGTCGGTTCTTGTTCATGCGTAGTTCTCCCTTCCTGTCGATACGCACGACGGGACGACGCGTTGAATCTACCGCTGCCCTGTCACCAACTCATCCGCTCCGCTCATGCGGATCTTGATCAGCTTGTCGACCGGGACCGCCTTATATCCGCTCGCTTCCATCTTGCGGATGAAGTCGGGGGTCACGCCGAAGATGCGCATCTCGGTGAGCTGATGAGGGGTCAGGTTCGCGTAGCCCATGGCGCGCAGCTCTTCGATGTTCGTTGGCGTCACGCCCTGGATACCGAACTCGCTCAGTTCCCGCGGCGAGAGCGAATAGCCGAGTTTCTTGTAGGCGTCGATCTTTGCGGTGGTGATGCCGCCGATGCGAAGCTGCTCCGCTTCGCGGGGCGTGAGATTCGTCAACCCCGCCGCGCGCAGTTCGCGGACGTATGCAGGCGTGACGCCGAGAATGGCCAGATTGGCCAGCTTGGCGGCCGAAACGTCGGTGTAGCCGAGCTCGCGCATCCCGTTCACGAATGCCGCGTTCACATTGCCAACGCGGAAGTTCACCAGCTCACGCAACGTCAGATTCGGATAGCCGAGGCGAGCGAACTCCTTCACCGCATTGGCGTCGATGCGGAAGATGGCCACCTCCTCGATCTCCTTCTGCGACGGCTGGTAGCCGAGTGCGCGGAGATCGCGCACGGTTTGCGGCGAGAATTCGGTCGTGGCGAACATCAGCAGATCGTCGTCCTTGAACGCCGTGTAGCCGAAGGAGGCCATATCGCGCACGAAGGTCTCGCTCGGGGCGAATTTGAAATTGCCGGCGCCGTTGCCATTGGCGAAGCGGCCCTCGAAGCTGATGGTGCCGGCCGGCCTCGACATCGAGAACTGCACGTTCGCGGCTGCCGAGTTGATGTCAGCGGTGGTCAGGCCGGACAGCGACGCTACCGACAGCTCGAAGCCCATGGTGTTGTTCCAGCCGCCGTGATGGGTACCGGCGGCGCGCGACTCCCGGTTGCCGCGGAAGACGGTCATCTGCAGGGTGGTGCCGTCGGCGTTCAGCTCGGCCGTCCAGACGCCGTTGCGCGAATCGCTGGCGGCATAGATGGTGAAACAGACGGCGACGGCAACGAGGATCAGAAGCGCTGTTTTCATGGTGGTCTCCTTCGTTGAAACATCATGTACGAAGCAACTCGTAGTTGTCAACGAAGAACTTCGTAGAAAGTTGCGCCGAGGGCGTGGTCCTGAGCCAGAGCGAAGCGAGGCCAAGGATCCCCAGCCGTCGCAACGTGTCCAATTTGGAGCAATACGGTCCGCCGGAACGGGGTTATCGTGTCTCCCGCAGCTTCGGAGGTGTCGTCATCAGCGAATCGGTCAAGCATCAGAAAAAAGACTGGGTGAACATCGCGTTCCTCTCTCTCACGCCTGTGGTCGGCATCTTCGGAACCGCCGCCTGGACGTGGACTCACGGCTTCCACCTCTGGATGCCAATCCTGTTGGTGGTCATGTACGCCCTGGTCGGATTCTCGATCTGCGCCGGCTACCACCGCTTCTTCTCCCACAAAACGTACGAAGCGTCGCCGATCGTGCAGGCGCTTTTCGCTTTCTTCGGCGCCATGGCGGCGGAGAACTCGATCCTCTGGTGGTCATCGAGCCACCGCGTGCATCACAAGCATGTCGACAAGGACTGGGATCCGTACAACATCAAGCGCGGGTTCTGGTGGGCGCACATGTTCTGGATCTTTACGAAGAACGAACAGTTCGACGACACGTTCGCCAACTCGCCCGATCTGCTGAAGAACCCGATCGTGATGTGGCAGAACAAGTGGCACAAAGTGATCCTGATCGTGGCCGGCTTCGGCATCCCGACGCTGATCGGAGCCGCGTTCGGCAATCCGATCGCCGGTCTGCTGTGGGGCGGGTTCCTGCGCATCGTGGTCATTCATCACACGACGTTCTTCGTCAACTCGCTGGCGCACTCGCTCGGCAAACCGCTGTTCAACGCCGAGGTTTCGGCGCGCGACAACTGGCTGGTGGCCATGCTGACGCTCGGCGAGGGCTACCACAGCTTCCACCACCGCTTCCCCACCGACTTCCGCAACGGCATCCGCTGGTACCAGTGGGATCCGTCGAAGTGGCTGATCAGGGCCTTCCGGTCCGTCGGTCTGGCCTCCGATCTCCGCACGGCACCGCTGCCGCAGATCGAACAGGCGCGCATGCAGGCGGCGCTGAAAACCGTCAAGACGCGGATCGAATCGACCCCCGGCTCGATGGGCGACGAGATCCGCCGCCGCGCGCACGTGGCCATGGAGCATCTCGAGACGGCGCTGAAGCTCTGGCGGCAGCACGTCGAGGAGAAGGCCGAGGGCGTCTCGAAGTCGTGGCGTGAGACGCGACGCCGTTCCCGCCAGCACGTGCAGCAGTCACGTCGCCAGTGGAAGTGGGTGGTGAGAACGCTGCGCCGGGTGCCGGAAGCCGCGTAACTGCGGCTTCGCCGCGTTGTCGGTTGTCGGTTATCAGTTGTCGGAACCAGGAGCACGGGTGGCTCTGAAGCTCTGACAACCGACAACCGATAACCGACAACGCGCGCAGCGCAGATCACCGACAACGCCGCGAAGCGGCAGGGTAGAATCGCGGGCAGGTCCCCTCTTAATGACTGCCATGCGCGAACAGCTCGGGCAATACAAGATCCTGGCCCCGCTCGGGGCGGGCGGGATGGGCGAAGTGTACGTCGCGCGCGATCCCTCCCTCGGACGCAAGGTGGCGATCAAGCTGTTGCCTGTCCGCCTCTCCGGCGATAAGGAGACGCTGGCACGCTTCACCCGCGAAGCACGCTCGGCTTCGGCGCTCAATCATCCGAACATCGTCACGATCCATGAGGTCGGCATGGACCAGGGTTCGGGCTCGCCCTTCATCGTGATGGAGTTCATCGACGGGCGCGACCTGCGCGGCCTCATCAGCAACGGACCGCTGACGAACCGGAAGACGCTGGACATCGCCGCGCAGATCGCCGACGGCCTGGCAGCCGCGCACGAGCAGGGCATCATCCATCGCGATCTCAAGCCGGAGAACGTGATGATCACGAAGGACGGCTACGTCAAGATCCTCGACTTCGGCCTGGCCAAGATCATCCGTCCTGCCGGCGACGATGAGGATACGGCCCAGCTCGATCTCCCCGGGACGAACCCGGGGACGATTCTCGGCACGGTCGGCTACATGTCGCCGGAACAGGCTACCGGCAAGCCGCTCGACTTCCGTTCCGATCAGTTCGCGCTCGGCGCGATCCTCTACGAGCTGGCCACCGGCAAACCGGCCTTCGAGGCCGACAATGCCATCGATACGCTTTCGGCGATCCTCCACGAGGAGCCGCCGCCCATCACTCGTTTCAACGTCCAGGCGCCGCAGCCGTTCTGCTGGATCGTGGAGCGGCTGTTGTCGAAGGACGTCGAGGAGCGTTACTCCTCGACGCGCGATCTGGCCCGCGATCTCCGCAACATCCGCGACCGCTTCGCCACGATGACGCGGTCGGAGGAAATCCCACGGCCGCCGAAGGTGTCGCGGCAGAAGCTCACGATCGCCGCGATCGTGTCGGGGGCGCTGTTGCTTGCGGGCGGAATCGTTTTCATCGCTCGGCAAGGCATTTCGACCGCGCCTGCCGCCTCGCCTTCCGCAACATCGAAGAAGTACCTGGCGGTGATGCCCTTCAAGGACCTGACCGGTGAACCAAATGGCCAGCTCGTCGTCGAAGGCCTCGCCGAGACGCTCTCTGCCCGGCTGGCGCACTTCAACTCGGTTCAGGTAATGCGACCGACGACACCCGAGGCGCGCGCAGAAACGAACGCGGAAAAGGCCGGCCACGACCTCGGCGCGAATATCGTGTTGACCGGCTCGATGCAGCGCGCCGGCGACCGCCTCCGCGTGGCCTACGAGATCGTTGATCTTGCCCACGGAACGTCTCACTCCGGCGACCTGATCGAAGGATCGGTCTCGGAGCTTTTCACGATTCAGGACAGGCTGGCGGACAGCATCGGAGCATCGCTTCAACTCGGCGCACCCGCCTTCCGCCCCGCCGCACCTGATAACAGCGTCTCGCAAACCCGCTACCTCGAAGCCCTCGGCCATCTCCGCCGCTACGACAGCGAGGCATCCGTGGACAGCGCCATCCACATTCTGGAGGAGCTTGGCGCACAAAGCTCCTCGGCCTCGGTGCAAGCGGCGTTGGGACGGGCGTACCTGGCGAAATTCGAGTTAACTCACGACGCGAAATGGGCAACTCCGGCCGCAGCGGCGTGTCAGCGCGCGATCACCAGCGATCCGCAGAATCCGGATACGCGAATCACTCTCGGGGAACTCCGTCGTCTGACGGGGCATCTCGACGATGCATCCCGTGAGTACAACGCCGTATTGCAGCAGCAGCCAAATAACGCAGACGCGATTCTCGGTTTGGCCGAGACTTACAAGGCCGGCGGCAAACTCAAGGAGGCTGAAGCAGCCTATAAGCATTCGATCGAGCTTCAGCCAAATTATTGGGCGGGATACAACCGGCTCGGTGCTTTCTACTTCTCGCACGCCCACTATGAAGAGGCGGCGGAGATGTTCTCGAAGGTCGTGCAGCTGGTTCCTGACAATCAGCGCGGATACAACAACCTCGGCAGCATGTATCTTCAGATGGGCCGATATGACGATGCCCTGCGTGTTTTCCTGACTTCGATCGGGAAAGAGCCGTCGGCCCAGGCATACTCCAATGCCGGCACCGCAAATTACTTCCTCGGCCGTTATACCGACGCCGCGAACGCCTTCGAAAAGGCAACGGAGATGGCGCCGACGATTTACCTCTACTGGGCCAACCTCGGCGACGCCTATCGCTGGATTCCCAACGCCCGCGAGCGCGCAAACGTCTGCTATGACCGGGCCATCCAACTCGCTTCCGGAGAGTTGAAGCTGAACCCGACGAACACGGTCATCCGAGCGCGCATGGCGGTCTACCTGGCAAAACGCGGCAACACGAAACGAGCAGACGAGGAGATCCGCGTTGCACTGGGCGGGGACCCGACCAATCCCAGCTACACCTTCAAGGCGGCCATGATCGCAAACCTCGAACGTCATCCGGACAGTGCACTCACTTTGCTCGAAAACGCGCTCGCACACGGATACAGCCGCGCGGAAGTCGAGCATGAACAGGAATTCGCAAATCTTCGGCAGAATGGCCGGTTGCAGCAACTTCTGCAGAGAACGGCTACAATTCCGCCCGGGTCCAAACAACAATCGACATCCGGGAGATAGCCATGTCCGAAAAGAGCGTAACCGTCACCGTCGCCTCCGGCCAGATAACCGTTGATCCCCCCAGTATCCAGGTACGGAAGGCAACGGATCAAGTGCGATGGGTTTGTGATACGAGCGAATTCACGATTGATATGCCAGGATTCACGATCGACCATCGTCGGGAAAACGGGAAGCACCATGGCGTTTCGGGCACATTCCCCAACGTCGGAAAGATCAAGTACAACGTATCCGCCCCGGGCGCCGAAACGCTTGACCCCGATGTCGACGTAATCCCGTAATTCCGGTTGGGTAATCGCATCGACCCCGCTGATTTTCGTCACCTCATCCCCGGCCCAGCCGGTGAGCGTTCCACCCTCGTCTTCGAGCACGGCACGCTCACGGTCAAATTGTATGCGCCGCGCGGCGTCGACATGCAGACGCCGCACACGCGGGATGAGGCGTACGTCGTCATCGGCGGGCGCGGGACATTTATCTGCGGCGAGGAGAGGAAGCCGTTCGAGCCGAACGACTTCCTCTTCGCCCCGGCGGGGCTGCCGCACCGCTTCGAGGACTTCTCCGACGATCTGCTCCTCTGGGTACTCTTCTACGGTCCCGAGGGCGGCGAGCAACTGCGCTGAATTACCTGCCGAGCTTGTCGCCGGCGTCCTTCATCGCCTCGCCCACCTTGCGGCGCGCTTTGCCGAAGCCTGCCTCGAGCTTGCCGCTGGCGCGCTGATCGGCACCCTTCTCTTCCAAAACCGGATCGCCCGTCGCGCGGCCCACGTTTTCCTTCACCGTACCGCTCGCCTCGTCGATCTTTCCTTTGACTTCATCGCGGTTCATACGCATGTGTCAGTCTCCTTTCCCGTTCAGATAACTCAAGAAGCCTGCCATCGCGTGTACAAAGTTGCGTGCTATCATTTGCCATCGACTGACAGTTCTGCGGGAGGGCGTGATGGGGGATATCAAGCTTTTTCAGGTCTGCTATGAAGGCGAGCTGACAGTCAGGGTCTCAGACGCCATGCGGCGTCTCGGCGCCGAGGCGAACTTCGATCAGAGTTGGAACGTCTGGGTGCCCGAGGGAGGCCACGCCGAGCTCCTCGTCAGGTATCTGAGGATCGAAGTCGGCGAGGATGCCCGCGTCCTGGTCGGCTGCTCCCAGTTCACGAGCTCGCGCGACTTCCTCCTCGTCCGGCACAGCCTCACGCCCGGTTCCGACTACAGCGAACTGCACGACGCTATCGCCCGCCTCGGCGTGGTCGTCGAGCTGCCGTTCGAATCGACCTTCGTCGTGCAGTCGGACGATCGCACGGACGTTCACACGCTCGGTCTGGCGCTCGGCGAGCTTTGCCCTGACGACGCGCTGTTCATCACCGGCATCAGCCACGACTGGGCGTATTGCGACGGCACCACCAGCCGCATGTACGTTGCCGAGCAGGAACCGAAGAGTCTCCAGTTCCGCAGCTTCTAGCCGGCACGGCCGGCAGCGTTGGTGCCGAAGGCTCGGCCACCATCTCCGCTTTGTCGGTTTTGCTGCGCAAGCTTCTAGAACCTCTTTCGGTATCATGTCGGTCCGCTCACCACGGACCTGCGAATGTCAGTTACCGAAGATCGCCCGCGGCCCGACCTGTCCGCCCTGCGCATTGATAGAGAGGAACACGACGCCAGACGTGTGCCCTGGGGGACGGTTGCGGGCTGGATCATCGCCCTCGCCGTCGTCATTGGAGCCGCAATCGCAATCTACAAGGTGTGGATTGTGCCCCGCCGCGCGCCGGTCGTCGACACGCTCGTGGTCAAACCGTCGGTCAACGTCACCAATCCCCCGTTGCTCACCGCCACCGGCTACCTTGTGGCCGACCGTCAGTCGAAAATCACACCGAAAATATCCGGCAAAGTCGTTCGTCTGAACTTCGACGTCGGCGACAGAGTAACCAGCGGTCAGGTGCTGGCCATCCTCGAGAGCACGAACTTGCAGGCGCAGCTCGACGAGACGAATGCCGCGCTCCAGCAGGCAGACCGGGAGTGGAAACGGCAGGCGGCGCTCTGGAAAGACGGCGTCACAACGCGCTCCCTGCTCGACGGTGCCGAGGCACAGCTCAAAGGGGCCCGGGCGCGAGTCGATCAGATCCGCATCAACATGCAGGACATGGTCGTCCGCGCGCCGTTCGACGGGACCATCGCCACCAAGAACACGGAAGTGGGCGAAGTGATCTCCTCGGTAATGATGACCCAGCCCGGCGGCACGCTGCCGGCCGGCGCGATCTGCACGCTCGTCGACCTGAAGACGCTCGAAGTCGTCGCCGACGTAAACGAATCGAGCATCGGGCAATTGCGCGAAGGGCAGGCCGCGGAGGTCAGCGTCGACGCCTTTCCGAACCAGAAGTGGAAAGGCGTGCTGCGGCAGATCATCCCCACGGCCGACCGCGCCAAAGCCACGGTGCAGGTGAAGGTGAAGATCGTCGATCCCGGCGACCGGCTGCTCCCCGAGATGAGCTCCAGCGTCTCGTTCCTGCAGAACGAGCGCACCGACGCCGAGATGCACGAGCCGGCGAAGATCTGGATTCCGGTATCTGCCATCTCCGCCGGAAACGTGGCCATCGTAAGCGCCGACAAGCACGTCACGCTTCGTCACGTCACCACCGGTGCCGTGCGCGAGAAACGGATCGAGATCACGAGCGGCGTCAATGCCGGCGACCGTGTCGTCACCTCGGGCGTCGACACACTCGAAAACGGGCAGTTGATTCGGTTTGAATAGTTAACGGAGGAGCGATGGCTACACTCGTCGAGATCGATAACGTCAGGAAAGTCTACAAACGCGATGCGTTCGAAGTGCCGGTGCTCAACGGCGTGACCGTCGCTGTGCCGCGCGGCGATTTCCTGGCGCTGATGGGGCCGTCCGGCTCCGGCAAAACGACTCTGCTCAATCTCATCGCCGGCATCGACCGGCCCACCGCCGGGCGCATCTCCGTCGACGGCAAGGAGATCTCGCACTTCTCGGAAACGCAGCTGGCCAGCTGGCGCTCGCGCCACGTCGGCTTCATTTTCCAGATGTACAACCTCATCCCCGTGCTGAACGCCTTCGAGAACGTCGAGCTGCCGCTGCTGCTGACGAAGCTCTCGAAGAAGGAGCGCCGCGAGCACGTGCAGGCCGCCCTCGGCATCGTCGGCCTCGGCGACCGCTCCTTCCACTATCCTCGGCAACTCTCCGGCGGTCAGGAGCAGCGTGTGGCCATCGCCCGCGCCATCGTCACCGACCCTACGCTCCTGGTCGCCGATGAGCCGACGGGCGATCTCGATGCGAAGAACGCGGAAGAGACGCTCGATCTCCTTCAGCGCCTCAACGCCGACTTCCAGAAAACGATCGTCATGGTCACGCACGATCCGAAGGCGGCGCTGCACGCCAAGCGGACGCTGCACCTCGAGAAGGGATTGCTCGTGGAAGGAGCGGCGAACACATGAGATTCGCGAAACTGATCCGCCGCAATCTCTTCCGCAACAAGGTGCGGGCCATCCTGACGATGCTGTTGCTGGCCGTCATCTTTTTCTTCGTGGCCACGCTGCTGGCGATCCTCGAAAACTTCGAGACCTTCTCCAATGCCGGCGAAGGAGCCAACCGCCTCGTCGTACAGTCGGCCATCTCCCTGGCCAACCTGCTGCCGTACGCGCACGAGCAGAAGATCCGGGAGATTCCCGGCGTGGTGGACACGGCCAAGCTGCAGTGGATCGGTGCCTACTACAAGGAGAAATCGAACTTCTTCGCGAACTTCGCCGTCGACGTCGACAAAATGCCCACGGTATTCGACGACTACAAGGTCGACTCGAAAGAGATGGCTGCATTTGCTGCGGACCGCCGAGGCGCACTCGTAGGAAAAGATCTGATGACGCGGTTCGGTTGGAAGATTGGCGACCGGATTACGCTCAAACGGCAGATCTTTCCCTTCGATCCGGAGCTGACCATCCGCGGCACATACGTACACCCAGTCCAGACCACGACGGTCTTTTTCCCGATGGAGTACTTCCAGCAGTCGCTCGGGAACCCTGGTCAGGTGGGAACGTACTGGGTCAAGGTGAAGGATCCGAAGCAGATGGCAGCGATCAGCCAGCAGATCGACGCTATGTTCAAGAACAGCGATTACCCGACTGAGACGTTCACGGAGAAGGAGTTTCAGGCGAATTTCCTGTCGATGATGGGGAACGTCAAGCTGCTGTTCACGGCGGTCTCATCGTGCGCGATCTTCATGGTGGTCCTGCTGGCGGCGATCACGATGTCGATGTCGGCCCGCGAGCGTGTCACCGAGATCGCCGTGCTGAAAGCGATCGGCTTCGGCCAGCGCCTGGTCCTCGGCCTCATGCTGATCGAGTTCATCCTGCTCACGGTCATTGGTGGCGCGGCAGGCAGCTTCGGCGCTCACTACCTCTACTCGCTCGTCGACATGGGGAAGGTTACGCAGGGGTTCCTGCAGAACTTCGGCATCCATGCGAAAACGCTGGCGGTATGCGTCGTGACCTCCGCCGCGGTCGGCCTGGTCGCCGGAGGGCTGCCCGCGTTGCGCGCATCGAACCTGCGCGTGGTTGATGGTCTGCGGAGGGTGGTCTGATGATTCCGCTCAAGTACAACATCGGCAACCTGAAGGCACGCCGCGTCTCTACGCTCATGACCATCCTCGGCATCGGCGTGGTCATCGCCGTGATGATCTCGATGATGGCGCTGAAGAACGGCGTCAACTCCGCGATCGTCTCCTCAGGCTCCAAAGACAATCTGATGGTCATGCGCGAAGGCGCCGCCGCCGAGCTTTCGAGTTGGGTGACGAAGGACGCCTTTCGGATCATCCGGGCCATGCCTGGGATCAGCAAAGAGAGCAACGGCGCGCCGATGATCTCGCCGGAGCTCGTGATCATCTTCAAGATCCCAAAAAAGGACGACCCGAAGGGATCCAACGTTCTCGTGCGCGGCGTTACCCCCGAAGCCTTCGCCATGCGACCGTACGTGAAGTTGGTCGAGGGCCGGATGTTCCGGCCGGATCTGAATGAAGTGATCGTGGCGCGGCGTATCCGCGACCGGTTCGTGAACACCGGCCTCGGCGATACCTTCGTATTCGGCTCGCAGAAGTACAACGTCGTCGGCGTTTTCGACGCGCAGGCCACCGCCTTCGACTCTGAGATGTGGTGTGACGCGAACTTCCTCGGTCAGGCACGCAAGCGCGACGCCTATTCCTCGGTGATCCTCCGCCCCACAGACCGTGATGCCTTCGAATCGATCAAAGCCGCCATCAAGAGCGACAACCGGCTGAAGCTGGACGTACGAAGCGAGTACCAGTACTACGCCGATCAGACCAACGGCCTGGCCGGAATCGTCGTGCTGGTAGCGATCGTGACGTTCTTCATGACCATCGGCGCGATCCTCGGCACGATGAATACGATGTTTACCGCGATCGCCACACGCGGCCGCGAGTTGGCCACGATGCGCGCTCTCGGCTTCAAACGCCGGACGATCCTGTTGTCCGTCATCGTCGAGAGCGCCTTCGTCTCGATCCTCGGCGGAATTGCCGGTCTGCTGCTGGCTCTGCCTGTAAATGCGATCTCGACCGGAACTACGAATTTCGTGACCTTCTCGGAGGTGGCCTTCAACTTCCGCGTCGACGCACGCGTGGCCATCACCGGCATCGTCATCGCCCTGATCGCCGGCATCATCGGCGGCGCGCTCCCGGCCCTCTCCGCGGCGCGTATGCCGATCACGAAGGCTCTGAGGGAGATATGAGAGGGACGGTTATCGGTTATCGCCATCAGTCGGTTGTTGGTTGTCGGAGCAAACACGATTACCTCGACTTCCCGACAACTGATAACCGATAACCGATAACCGACAACCGACCGATAGGCGACAACCGGCGACCGACTCTCCGAACCCCCTGCCCCGTTTCTTCGTATACGCTCAGCAGCGCTTACTATGCTGCCAGTCCAACAAAGACCCGAGCCACGGCGGACGCGACGAGGATCGCGCCTGTTCGCCATTTGGGTGGCTGCACTCGCGGTCATCATCGCCGATGAGGTATTGACGTACCTTCTCAGGCCGCTTCACGTTCCCGGCCTCGGCCTCTTTACCTTCACCACCTTCCTTGCCTCTCTCCTCCTCATCGCCCTCACGCTCTACGGTTTCGCGGTCTTCGTACGCTGGATGCTGCGGAAGTTGTTCTGGCGGGTTGGACGGCGGCTTTTCCTCAGTTACGTGCTCATCGGTATGCTGCCGTTCTTTCTCTTCGCCATCCTGTTGCTGACGATTGGCTACATGATCTGCGGGGTGATGACGCACGCCGCGTTGCGCGGCGAGCGCCTGTCGGCTCTGGGACAACTCGAGAGCGCGGCATTCGAGTATTCGCTCACCGGCGAGCGGCCGGCCGGTCTTACGAAGAGCCTGGAGATTTACGACACCAACAACGCGTCGGGCGCCAAGCTGCCGGCGTGGCTGAAATCGACGACCTTCAGCGGCATGGTAGAGCGCGACCATCAACCGCTGCTTGTCGCCTCCCGTCAGAGCGCTCCGGCCCGAACCATCGTGTTCATCGAACCGCTCGACCCCGAGTGGGTCGAGCAACTGCAGGACAAGTCAGGGATGACCGTCCTGATGGGCCTCGAAAACACCAGCAAGTTTCGGAACGGAAGCATTCGCGTACAGAAAGGCGGTCACTCATTCGATCTCAACGATAACGACAGCGGCGCGGTGACTGACCTCATACTCCACTCGATCGGCACCAAAGTCATATGGGCCGACGTGACCGCGCTGACCGACTGGGACAGCGGAGTGACCATCGATGGGCGCCACGAGCTCTTCACCCTCATCATCAATCCGTTCCAGAACCTCTTCCACTTCTACTTCGGCGCACAGGCCGACAGCTATGTCCAGGGCCTCCTTCAGTTCACGGCAGGCCTCGTGGTTTTGCTTCTTGTCTTCTACGCGATGGCTGTGCTCTTCGCAGCGGTCCTGATCTTCTCCATCACGCGGGCCGTGAACCGGATCGAGAAAGGGACGAAAGCGGTCGAGCGCGGCGACTTCACCTATCGCATCGCCATGAAGCCGCAGAACCAGCTGGGCGAGATGGCCCAGTCGTTCGACAGGATGACCGAATCGATCGCCACGCTGCTGGTGAACGTCGCTGAAAACGAGCGTCTTCAGAGCGAGATCGAAATCGCCGCATCGATTCAGCGGAACCTTCTGCCGAAAGAAGGGCCGCAGTTCCGCGGCGTGTCGTTCTCGGCGCACTTCGAGCCGACGGCATCGATCGGCGGTGACTACTACGACGTCTTCAATATCGACAAGACCCGCCTGGCCGTAGCCATCGGCGATGTCTCGGGTCACGGCCTTTCCACCGGTCTGGTCATGGCCATGGTCAAAGCCGCCATCACGACGCTGGTCGAGGAGGGGGCGGAGGAGACGTCACTGTTCCACCGGCTAAACGATCTCGTTTATCGCTCGACGGAGCGCCGTGCGTTCATGACCCTGGCCTTTACGATTTTCGATCTTGAGAAGGGCACGATCCGCCACACGAACGCAGGACATCTCTACCCGTACCTGCTGCGCGAAGGTCAGAAGCCGCGTGGTATCGAGGTCCCCTCCCTTCCCCTCGGCGTTCGTAGCACCATCAGCACGCACACCGCCGAGGTCGATCTGCAGGAAGGCGATGCCATCGTTTATCTGTCGGACGGAATCGTCGAGGCGCAGGACGAGCATGGTGAACCGTTCGGATTCGACCAGCTCGAAGCCCTTCTGTCACGGTCCGTCGATCGTTCCCCGAGCACGATCCGCGATCAGATTCTCGAAGCCGTGGCCCGCCACTGCGGCACCCGCCCCGCCGACGACGACCGGACGGTCATGATCCTCCGCTTCGACAACTTCCACCACGGAATCTCCCACGAAGCGGTGCCGGTGCTCGAAGAAGTTACGGTGTAGCCCGGCGTCGTCAAACGTCTGTCGGATCACGAAGAACGCCCTATCAACGAGTACCCGACTCCGCCACCTTGCTCGCGGCTGCCGCCGGCGTCATGGCGGCGCGGACATGTTTCGCGATCCGGTTGATGTAGTTGATCGTCTCGCGAAACGGAGGCACTCCGTTGTATTTCCAGACGTTCCCTTCGCCGGCGTTGTACGCGGCGACGGCGAGGTCGGCGTTGCCGTTGAAGGTCTGGAGCAGCCAGCGGAGGTAACGCACACCGCCGTAGATATTGGCAACCGGATCGTAGGAGTCGGTGACGCCGAAGCGTTCGGCGGTGGAGGGCATCAATTGCATGAGGCCGCGTGCCCCTTTGTCCGAGAGCTCGCGGGCATTGAAGTCCGACTCCGCCTTGATCACCGCGGAGACCAGAGCGGCATCGACATCGAACTTCTTCGCCGCTTCAACGATTAGATTGTTGAACCTCGATTTGAAGATCGGGCCGCGCTTCTCATCGTAGCGCCAGGAACGCGTCGGGAAGATCCCGCCGTCCTTCTCCACCGCCTTCTTCACCTCTTCGACGATCGCCGGCGGAACGACCTCGTCATCGATGACACGGTCGATGCGCGTGATCGGTACCGTGATGGCCCCGCCGCTCTTCAGGGTGAGTTGCATGTCGCTCTCGCCGATGACCTTGAACGCACTGACCTTCATGGAGCGCCCGTCGACGAACACCGCGATGCTCGCGCTGGCTGGGGAGGCGAGCGCGACAAAAGCGATGAATGGAAGAAGCCGCTTGATCATTGGACGCATCGACGTGAACTATGACGGCCCGGATGTTATTGCAGTTACGCCCGCGGGTGAAATTGCTCGTACATCTTCTGCAGACGTGCCCGGGACACATGCGTGTAGATCTGCGTCGTCGAGATATCCGAGTGGCCAAGCATCATCTGGACACTGCGGAGGTCGGCGCCGTTTTCGAGGAGATGCGTGGCGAAGGAATGGCGCAGCACATGCGGCGAGATATGTCCGGCGATGCCGGCCTGGCGCGCGTACCTGGTGATCTTCATCCAGAAGGCCTGGCGCGACATCGGCCTCCCGCGGCTGGAGAGGAAGAGATAAGGATCAGCATGTTTGTCGAACCGCGGCCGACCGCGCTCGACGTAGACAACGATAGCGTCGCGCGCGCTGTCGCCAAACGGCACGATCCGCTCTTTCGATCCCTTCCCGATCGTTCGCAGGAAACCGGCGTCCATCACGAGATCGTCGATCTTGACGTGGATGAGCTCCGAGACCCGCAGCCCGGTCGCGTAGAGCAATTCCAGCATGGCCCCATCGCGCAGGCCCTCAGGCGTAGTTCGGTCGGGAGCGCGCAGAAGCGCATCCACTTCCTCCGGCTGCATCGACTTCGGCAGCGTCGTCCAAAGCTTCGGGTTCTCGAGGTTTTCGGTTGGATCGTGTTTCAGATGCCGCTCCGCGACCAGAAACCGGAACATCCCGCGAATGGCCGCCAGCGCGCGGGCCACCGAGCGCGCGGAGATTCCAGCCGAGCGAAGAGCCTGGAAGTAGCGGACGATGTCAATTCGCTGGACGGCCTCGAGCTCTCTCTTCTGATCGCCGAGCCAGTGACCGAAATGGCGGAGGTCGGTCTGATACGCGGACAGTGAATTCTTCGCCAGCCCTTTCTCGACCGCAAGGTAGTCGAGAAACATCGGCAGCCAGGTCAGAAAGTACGGTCCCGATTCCTTCTTCTCGGGATCCTTGGCGCGGGGGCTTTTACGCATTGGCAGCTTCATGCGCCACCGCGTCCGCCATGTACGAGCTGCGCACAAATGGACCGGCGAAGACGGCGCGGAAGCCGATCTCCTCGCCGATGGCGCGATATTCGTCGAAGACGCCGGGAGCGATGTACTCGACGACGTCGAGCTTCTCGCGTTTCGGCTGGAGGTACTGGCCTATCGTTACTATCGCCACGTGCGATTCGAACAGGCGCTGAAGCACGTCGATGACTTCGTCGCGCCGCTCGCCGAGACCGAGCATCAGGCCGGACTTCGTGACGATGGCCGGATCGATCCTCTTCGCCTCGTGGAGGACCGCCAGTGAGCGCTCGAAACGGGAACCCGGGCGGACGAAATCGTAGAGCCGAGGCACCGTCTCGACGTTGTGGTTGAAATAGTCTGGCCGCGCTTCGACGACGGTTCGCACGGAGTCGAAGTTTCCGCGGAAATCGGAGGTCAGCACCTCGACAGCGGCATCCGGCAGAGCTTCGCGCAAGGCTTCGATCGTCCGCGCGAATTGGCGCGCTCCGCCGTCGTCGAGATCGTCGCGCGTGACGCAGGTAACGACGACGTGCCGCAACCCCATCCTCTTCGCCGCCTCGGCGACAGAGCGCGGCTCGTCGGGCGACGGCGGCATGTAGGGGCGGCCGGTGGTCACGTTGCAGAAGCCGCAGGAACGCGTGCAAACTTCGCCGAGGATCATGAACGTGGCCGTACCGCGCTGGAAACATTCGCCGCGGTTCGGACAGGCCAGCGATTCACACACCGAATGAAGCGACTTCTCGCGCAGCAGCGACTTGATCTCGTGCAGATCGCGGAGGTTGACCTTCTTCTCGCGAATCCAGTCAGGGAGGCGGGCGGACATCGTTGCCATCGTAACAAAAACAAAACCGCCGCCCCTTTCGGAGCGGCGGTGAAATGCTGAGATACAAGGAATGGTGGTCGAGCCTTGGGCAACCAACGCTGCCGGCCGTGCCCGCTCAGTGACCGAACGATTTTTCCAGCGACCTGGCGATCAACTTCTCCGCTTCGGCCTCCGGGATGTTCTTGACGATGGCCACTTCGGAGACCAGGAGGTACTTGGCCCGGTCGTACATCTTTTTCTCGCGGAACGAGAGGCTCTTCTTCTTCTGCACTTCGCTGAGGTTTTTGAGGACGTCGGCGACGTCTTCGAGACGGCCGGTCTTCATTTTCTCGAGATTCTCGCGATAACGACCCTTCCAGTCGGTATGCGCCTTCTGCGTGGTCTCTTCGAGGAGGCTGAGAAGGCCTTTGATCTGTGTCTGCTTGTACAACGGCCGGAGGCCGACGCGATCGGTGTTCTTGATCGGCACCATCAGGCGCGAGTTATTCGCGAGAAGCCTGAGATGGTAGTACGTATCATCCGCGCCCATGATCGGCGACTCGCCGATCTGCTCGACGATGGTCACGCCATGGTTCGGATAGACAAGCTTTTCCCCGACCTTGAAACCTAATTTCATTGACGACAAGTGAAGCTCCTTTCGGAAGACTTGCGAAACTGAGGGATCGGCATTGTACGTCAGCGAGCCCGAATCGTCAATCTGCCGTGAGCTGGAATGTGAGCGTAGTAAGCTCAACAGTCGGCACCAGACTGTCCCGAAAGATACGCTTAATGAGGGTTGACGCGAAGGCGTCGAGCGAGCTGGTGAAGCCGGTCAACTCCTTGACGGCGTTCGGCTTCCGTCCCTGTGAGCAGATCCTCGATCGCCTGTAATTCGGTCAGAGTGTCGGCATCTCCGCGACCCGCCGTCACCTCGATTTGTGTCGCGGAAGGAGTCGCGGCAATTGTTGCCGGAGCGTTCCCTATGACCGCGGGAGGAACCGTCGAGTCCGCCGGTAATCTGCCGACGATCCGCTGGGCCATGGCCCGAATTGACGGCTTGTCGTTGTGCTCTATCGCCTTCAGGATCGACTTCGCGCTCTCCACAGCGTCGGCATATGGGCTGGACGGCTCATCGAAGAGTCGCGCCTCCACGAGGGTCAGGGTGACGTTCGCATAGCCGTCCTTGTCGGCGTGGGCATAGACGCGCGCCACGGCCTGCCTGCCGATCTCATCGAGCTCGATCGTCTTGGCTCCGCCGGGCTCGATCCAGGCGTCGATCTTTACGGTCTGGAACTTCTTCTCCGACGATTTCTGCGGCAACGTCTCGATCTCAACGCGGTCGATATAGATGTGGTGATTCTTCGACACCAACATGCGGCGCGCCGGGACACTCACGATCAACCGGAAAGGAAAGGCATCCCGCAACTCCAGCACCGACTCGTTGTGCTCAGGATTGACGGAGATGGTGTCTGATTTGCGATTCCCTTCCATCCGGTCGTAGCTGGCGTATTGGTACGTGCCATCGGCACGCTTGCCGCGGAGCAGATCGATGTCTTCGTTGACGATCCGCTTCAACACCTCGCCGGGGAGATCGTTCCTGCTCATCTCCGCCACTCGGTCGATGACTTTTGCATCTGTCGTAACGCGAGCCACAGGAACCTGGGCCATCACGTTCGAGGTCATGAGAACGACGACGGCAATGGCGGCACATCTCATTTCACCACCTCCTGCAGCACGCTCACGCCCGGCAGTCCGTCCGTCGAAAGGCCGAGGTGCTCACAGATTGTCGCTCCGAGGTCGGCGAAGGTCGAGCGCGTGCCGAGCGGGTGAGCGTTCACCCTCGGTCCGGCCACGATCAGCGGGACGTACTCGCGGGTGTGGTCGGTGGACACGTCCGTCGGATCGCAACCGTGGTCGGCGGTGATGAAGAGAAGGTCGTCTTCGCGCATGTCGCCGAGCAGGGCACCGAGCTCTTGATCGAAGACTTCGAGCGCTTTCGCATAGCCCGGGGCATCGTTGCGATGGCCGTACTTCGAATCGAAGTCGACGAGGTTGGTGAAGATGAAATCAGCGTCTGACTGACGGATCAGGTCGATCGTCTTGCGCATGCCGTCGGAGTTGTTCTCCGTGCGGATCTCCTGCGAGATACCGACGCGATCGAAGATGTCGGCGATCTTGCCGAGGCCGATGACCTGTTTGCCAGAGTTGAAGGCCCGCTCGACGACGGTCAGGCCGGTCGGCCGCACCGAGAAGTCTTTCCGGTTAGCGGTCCGTCTGAAATGCCCTTTGCCGGTTCCAAGGAACGGCCGGGCGATGATGCGGCCGATGTTGTGCTCCCCGCGCATCAGCTCGCGGGCGATCGCGCAAATCCGCCACAACTCCTCGACCGGAATGATCTCCTCGTGCGCGGCGACTTGAAAGACCGAATCGGCCGAGGTGTAGACGATCGGCGATCCGGTGCGCATGTGCTCCTCGCCAAGCTCATCGAGAATCACCGTGCCGGAGGCGGCCTTGTTGCCGAGCGTCTTGCGCCCGATGCGCCGTTCGTATTCGGCGATCACATCAGCCGGGAAGCCGTTCGGGTAGGTTCGGAAAGGGTCCTGGACGATGAGACCCATCATTTCCCAGTGCCCGGTGGTGGTGTCCTTCCCAGCGCTGACTTCCGCCATCCTGCCAAAGGCAGCGCGGGGAATCTCCGTCGATGCCGGTTGCGGGAGCGTGTGCAGCAGACCGAGCCGCGAGAGGGCCGGCAGCGACGGATGCTGCGTCTCCAGCACATGCCCGAGCGTGTTCGATCCTTCGTCGCCGAAGTCTTTTGCATCCGGCAACTCACCGACACCGAGGGAATCACAGACGATGACGATGGCCCGTCTATTCATAGAGCGCCGATTATGGCGCAAGTACGATGAGGTGATCGGTGATGCACGTTGCCGTCCGGTGGCTCCTCTTCCTCTTTGCAACGGCTCTCGTCTTCTATTTTTCGAAGTACGAGTTCGGCCCGCGGAAGTATCCGGTGAAGACGCTCGATGGCCGCTGTCTCTACAAGCCGTCATCGGTGGCCGGCATCCTGGGTCAGCTCGGTGACAGCCGGACGCAATACTTCGAGCAGGAGACGACCATCGATCTGATCTTCCCGATGGTCTACGGGTTGATGTTCGTGACTGCGATCGTCAGCCTGATTCCAGGCGCCGGAGCGCCGCGATGGCTTGTGGTCCTCCCCGTGCTCACCGTCCTGGCCGACTACTGCGAAAACGCAACGGTGATCGCGATGCTGAAGCGCTATCCCGGCGACCTCGGCGTACTCCCCTGGTTCGCCAGCGCCGCATCGGGGACGAAAGGAATCTCGCTCCTTGGATCGACCATCGCGGTGCTCGTGCTGGTGGTAATGTGGTTCGTCAGGCGATAACTATGCTCGCGCTTTCCTCTTCGCCTTGGGAGCGGTTGCCGTGCTAGCGCTTCGCTTAACCGGCACGGCTGTCGAAGCCGTAGCGATACGAACGAGAGTCCGTAGCGCTTCGTTGACTGACTCGGAATCGGGAAACGTCGTCAGGAGATCCGGCGCGAGGACGCGCAGATTTCGGTTGCGGCCGTAGTACTTGGCAAAGGGATTCGGGTGCACATTGCTGAAATCGATCTCACGATCCAGCGGATCATCGTCAATGACGCGTTTGGTCATGTCCTCGTTTTCTTTGGTCCCGGCGCGGTCACGGTCTTAGCGCTTATCTTCTTCGGAGTGCGCGCCGCGTTCGTTCGAAGGAGCGTTCGCAATGCTTCGTTGACGGCGGCGTCATCGGGGAAAGCGTCGGCAAGATCGCTGGCGAGCAGACGAACGCAGCGCCGGTCAACCATGCCGAGCCAGTAGGGGTTCGGACGTGACTTGCTGAAGTCGATCTCGTGATCGAGAGGATCGTCATCAACGGTTTCGGAGGCTTTTTTCATAGGCTTGCTCTTCATTTCGTTTCGTTCGTCGTGCGCTGAAGATGCGAATCGTCTCGTGATCGGGATGTCGGATCACAATCGACTGCTCATCGTGGCATTTACACTTCGCGACAATGATCTTCAAGCGGTCTTCGTGGAGTGAGTGTTCCCAATCGTACGCCTCGATAGCCCACCGGTCGATTAAACACCGGTTTGTGCTTCGTCGAATGTCACCCCATGTTTGGTGACATTGGCGCGCGCCTTAAGGTGGTCCCATTCGAAGCGGTAAGGCATCACACCAAATGCTCGTGGATCAACGGCCGCTCCTCCGGCTTCTCGTCTCCGAACGTCACGAATGACAGGTAACGCTTCGTAAGCTCATCCGCATCGCGCGGAGATTCTCCGAGCTGGATGCGGGCGATGGTCTCGCCGGAGCGGACTTCATCGCCGGTCTTGCGGTCGAACATCACTCCGGCCGCGTAGTCGATCACGTCGTCCGACTTCTTGCGGCCTGCTCCGAGGTCGACGGTGAACATACCGGACTGATAGGTGTCGATGAAGGTGATGAACCCGGAGCGCGGCGCCTTCACTTCGATCGTCGTTCGCGGCTGTGGAAGGAACGAATAATCGTCGACGATCGACGGGTTTCCGCCCTGAGCCTTGATCCACAAGCGGGCCTGATCGAGCGCGCGGCCGGAGCGGAGCGCCTCGTCGAGGGCGATGCCGGCGGACGCGTCGTCGAACTTGCCGGACATGGCCAGCACACGGACGGCCTGGGCGCGCGTTACTTCCTCGACGTCGGCCGGGCCCTTACCCTTCAGAACCTCGATCGTTTCGATGATCTCGTTGGCGTTCCCCGCGGCGACGCCCAGCGGGCTATCCATATCGGTGATCAGCGCCTCGACGCGGGTTCCCGACCCGGCTGCGGCGGCGATGAGGCTCTGCGCCAGCGCCTTCGAGTCCTGGTAACGGCGCATGAAGGCGCCGCTGCCGGTCTTGACGTCGAGGATCAGCGCTGACGCCCCCATGGCCAGCTTCTTCGACATGATCGACGCCGTGATCAGCGGCAGCGACTCCACCGTCCCGGTGACGTCGCGCAGCGCGTAGATCTTCTTGTCCGCCGGGGCGATCCCCTCGGTCGACGTCGAGATCACGCAGCCGGAGTCGGCGACGCTCTGATCGAACTGCTCGCGTGACAGGCGGGCGTTGAATCCGGGAATCGCTTCGAGTTTGTCGAGCGTGCCGCCGGTGTGGCCGAGGCCGCGGCCGGAGAGCATACCGATCTTGATCCCGCAGGCCGCCACCCACGGCGAGAGCACGAGCGACACCTTGTCGCCGACGCCGCCGGTGGAGTGTTTGTCGGCGATGAAGTCGTATTCGCTGCGCAGGTGCCATTCGTCGCCGCTCCGCAGCATCGACTGCGTCAGCGTGGCCATCTCCTCGGCGGTCATACCGTTGATGGCGATGGCCATGAGCAGCGCCGACATCTGGTAGTCGGGGATCTGGCCGCGCGTATAGCGATCGATGAACAGCTCGATCTCGCGCTGCTCCAGGGGCGCGCCTCGGCGTTTCCGGTTGAGGACTTCGTAGACATTCAGTTCGGACATAGCGCGCGATTGTAGTATTCGGTGCCATGAAAGCCGTTGTGCTGCTGAGCGGAGGGCTCGACTCCGCGACCGTGCTGGCGATCGCCAAGAGTGAGGGCCGCGCCTGTTACGCGCTCTCGTTCGCGTACGGACAGCGTCATGGGATCGAGCTCGATGCGGCCCGGCGGGTCGCGGACGCGATCGGTGTCGACGAGCATGTCGTCTTCCCGATGGACCTGCGCCTCTTCGGCGGGAGCGCGCTGACCGGGGACATCGATGTTCCGAAGGACGCCGCCGATGTTCCCGGCATCCCGGTCACTTATGTCCCCGCGCGGAACACGATCTTCCTCTCCCTGGCTCTCGGCTACGCGGAGACGCGTGAGGCGCGGGAGATCTGGATCGGCGTCAACGCCGTCGACTTCAGCGGCTATCCCGACTGCCGGCCGGAGTTTCTCGACGCCTTCCAGCGAGTGGTCGTGACCGGCACCAGGAGCGGCGTCGAGCACGGCGAGCCGCGTCTGGTCGCGCCGCTGGTGACGATGTCGAAGGCGGACATCATTCGCCGAGGAATGGAGCTGGGTGTCGATTATTCGATTACCCATTCGTGTTACGACCCTGATGTGGACGGTTTTGCTTGCGGCCACTGCGATTCGTGCATCCTTCGAGAGCGCGGATTCGCGGAGGCTGGCGTGCCCGACCCGACTCACTATGCGAGTAACTGAAATTTTTCACTCGATCCAGGGCGAGTCATCGCACGCCGGGCGGCCGTGCGTCTTTGTCCGCCTGACTGGCTGCAACCTGCGCTGCCGCTGGTGCGACTCCGAGTACACATTCACCGGCGGGGAACGGATGTCGATCGATGAGGTCATCGAGCGCGTCCGGACCTACGGCTGCGATCTCGTCGAGGTCACCGGCGGCGAGCCGCTGGCGCAGAAGGAGGGGTTTGATCTGATCGGCCGCCTCTGCGACGAAGGCTTCGAAGTCCTGATCGAGACCTCGGGGTCGATCGACATCGAGCCGATCGACCGCCGTGCCAAGATCATCCTCGACATCAAGTGTCCCGGATCAAATGAAGCGGAGAAAAACTACTGGCCGAACCTCGAAAAGCTCCGGCCGCATGATGAGATCAAGTTCGTCATCGCCGATCGTTCCGACTACGACTGGGCGCGCGGCGTGATCGAGGAGCGGAAACTGGCCGGCCGCACGATCCTCTTTTCACCCGTCTGGGGCGAGCTCGATCTGAAAACGCTGGCGGAGATGATGCTCGCCGACCGCGTACCGGCCCGCCTGCAGACGCAACTGCACAAACACATCTGGGGCGCGGACGTAAAGGGAGTCTGATGAACAAACCGACGCTCGACCACATCGGCATCGCCGTGAAATCGCTCGACGCGGCGAAGATCTACGAGGCCCTCGGCCTCTCCATCGATCACATCGAGACGGTAGCCACGCAGGGCGTTCGCACCGCCTTCCTTTCGGCCGGCGACGCCGACATCGAGCTCCTCGAGCCGTCTGGACCTGAGTCCGCCGTGGCAAAGTTCATCGAGAATCGCGGCGAAGGAATCCACCACATCTGCTTTCGCGTCGACGACATCGAGGCCCACCTCGGCAAGCTGAAAGCGCAGGGCTACCGTCTCATCAACGAGGCGCCGGTTCCGGGCGCCCACGGCTGCCGCGTGGCCTTTCTGCATCCGGCGGCCGGCAACGGCGTTCTGATCGAGCTGAGCGAAAAACAATGATTGAAGGATTCCTGCCGGCGTCGCTGATCATCGTCAATCTCGTCAATCCGAAGGAGAAGTTCTTCGGGGTGCTGATGGCCCTCTCCTCCGCCGGCGTGACCATGCGCGGCATCAATCTCGATTCGTTCGAAGACTGGATCCACCAAATCGCCCGCAACGAGGAGCCCGACCTCGATCTCATCACCATGTTCGTCCCTCTGTTCCGCGTCGAACGGATCTTTCTCGACGAGCCCTCTGGTGCCATCAAGTCGTACGGCCAGCGCTTCGAAGAGGTGGCCGGCACGACCATCCGCAAGTTCCTCGGGCTCGACGGCGCGGGCGACTGAATGTCGTCTATTGTGCGCGTAGAATGCGTTGCGATGTCCGCTCACATCAAGCTCGATCCGGAGTTCGTCGCCGAGTTCTGCAGGCGAAACCACGTTCAACGCCTTTCGTTGTTCGGGTCGGTGCTTACGGATCGGTTTCGGCCTGAAAGCGACGTCGACTTCCTGATCGAATTCGAGCCCGAGGACACACCCGGATTCTTTGCTCTGGCGCGCATGCAGTTCGAGCTCGAGGCCGTCGTGGGCAAACCGGTGGACCTTCGCACTCCCAAAGACCTGAGCCGTCACTTCCGCGACGAGGTTCTTCGGTCGGCCGAGGTGCAGTATTCCGCCGTCTGATCGCGCGCGGTTGGCTCACATGCTCGAGGCGGCGCAAAAAATCGCGCGGTTCACGAGGGGTCACACGACCGCGAAGGAACTGCTCGCCGATGAAGCAGCCTTCTGGGGTGTCGTACATATGCTCGAAATCATCGGAGAGGCCGCAGCTCATGTCAGTTCCGGTATGCGAGCGACGCTTCCGTTGCCTTGGCTGGAGAGCGTGGCTACGCGGAACCGACTGACGCATGGATACTTCGACATCGACGAGATCGTCGTTTGGCGTACCGCAACCGAAGATGTTCCGCAGCTTGCACAATCACTCGAAGATTTCTTTGATCTCGAAGCAAGAGGAGATGAGCCATGACCACCCTGATCAAAAACGGCCGCGTCGTCACCGCCGTCGATGACTACCACGCCGACATCCTGATCGAAGACGGCACCGTCGCCATGATCGGAAAGTCGATCGATGTAAACGCGGACAAGGTCATCGACGCGAAGGACAGGCTCGTCATCCCCGGTGGGATCGACCCGCATACGCACATGGAGCTGCCGTTCGGTGGGACCTCTGCCTCCGACACGTTCGAGACCGGTACGATCGCGGCGGCGCACGGCGGGACGACCACCATCATCGACTTCGCCGTTCAGTACAAGGGGCAGTCGCTGAAGCAGGCCGTTGATGCCTGGCACGCCAAGGCCGACGGCAGGACCTCGATCGACTATGGGTTCCATCTCATCTGCACTGATCTGCCGGACGAGCGGCTGCCGGAGATGAAGTCGATGATCGATGAAGGGATCTCGAGCTTCAAGCTCTTCATGGCCTACCCCGGGGTCTTTCTCGTCGATGACGCCACGATCTTCAAGGCGATGGGGATGGCCGGCGAAAACGGCGGGCTGATCTGCATGCACGCGGAGAACGGCGTCGTCATCGACGCCATCGTCAAGAAAGCGCTGGCCGAGGGGAAGACGGCGCCGAAGTATCACGCGCTGACCCGGCCGACGAAGGCCGAAGCGGAAGGCGTGCATCGAGCGATTGCTCTTGCCGAAATGGCCGACGCGCCGGTCTACATCGTCCACCTCAGTTGCGACGACTCGCTGCAGGAAGTGACCCGCGCCCGCAACATGGGCATCAACGCCTACGCCGAGACCTGTCCGCAGTATCTCTTCCTCGACTACAGCGTCTACGAGCAGCCCGGTTTCGAGGGGGCCAAGTACGTGATGACGCCGCCCATTCGCGAGAAGTGGAACCAGGAGAAGCTGTGGCGCGGGCTGAAGTTCAATGACCTGCAGGTCGTCTCGACTGACCACTGTCCGTTCTGCATGAAGGAGCAGAAGGAGCTCGGAAAGAACGACTTCTCGAAGATCCCCAACGGCGGTCCCGGCGTCGAGCACCGCATGTCGCTTGTCTACAACGGCGGCGTCGCGGAGGGCCGCATCTCACTCAATCGTTTCGTCGAGATCACCTCCACCTCGGCGGCAAAGATCTTCGGGCTTTTTCCGAAGAAGGGGACCATCGCCGTTGGCAGCGACGCCGACATCGTCATCTTCGATCCGAATGAGGAGATGACCATCAGCGCGAAGACGCACCACATGAACGTCGACTACTCCTGCTACGAGGGGCGGCGGGTGAAGGGAGTTACGAAGACGGTGCTGTCGCGAGGGGACGTGGTGATCGAAGAGGGCAAGTACGTTGGGAAACCAGGAAAGGGACAGTTCCTGAGACGGGGCCAGGCGTTCAGCCCGCGATAGCGGTTGCAAGCGCTGGCTACTTGAACTTCCCGGACTCCACATCTTTGATGAACTTCACCACCTCGCGGAAGTAGCGCTCCTGGTCGTCGTACATCTCCAGATGGCTCCCCTCGGTGATGACGACGCGCGAATGCGGGATGAGCTTGCCCATGTGGCGGATGTCGTCGGGGTTCATCGTGCCGTGGCGGCCGGCGATGATCAGGGTCGGGATCTTGATTTTGTGCAAGTCCTCCCAGCGGTCCCAATCCTTGAAGTTGCCGCTGATGACGAACTCGTTCGGACCCTGCATGGTGTTGTAGATCTTCTGATTGAACTTCGCGAAGGCGCGCGTCACCGGTTCCGGCCACGGATCCATGCGCAGCAGGTGTGCCGCGTACACTTTGCCCATCATGATCTGCTGGTACTCCGGCGCGTCATAGTTGTTCGCTGCTTCGTACTTCGCCAGTGTCTTGCGATCTTCATCCGACAACTCAGCCAGCAGCGTGGCGGCGTATTTCTCGTACGCCGGGATGCCGGCGGTCATGTCGGAGATGATCAGCGCCTTCAGATGATCCTGATGCTCGAGGGCGTACTCGATGGCCAGCATGCCGCCCCACGAATGGCCGTAGAGGTAGAAATGGTCCAGCCCGAGGCCGTTGCGGACCTGCTCTACCTCGGCGCGGTAACGGGCCACGGTCCATAGCGAGAGATCGTCCGGTTGATCCGAGTTCCCGACGCCGAGCTGGTCGTAGTAATAGAACTGGATGCCGTGCTGCGGCAGGAAATCCTCGAAGCATTCGAAGTAATCGTGCGGGAAGCCGGGGCCGCCGTGCAGCGTCAGCATCTTCACCGGCCCGTGGCCCACGCGCTTGGTCCAGACGTGGTATTTGCCATCGACTTCGATCATCTTCGCGCCTCCTGTTTTCACCTCGGCGGGCTGGCTCGTGGCGGCGAGAAGGACGAGAGCGGACATCATCAAGAGCTTTCGCATGACCGATGATACGCACGAGGCCGCGTTCCGGATCGCTGTGGCACAATGTCGCCCACCCCTCATTTTGGGAATCCCGCAGCGGAGGCAATCCATGACTGACCCGGTCATCCAGCACGCAGACGGACGTGTCGAGCTTCGCTCCGAGGAGGGGATTCGCACCAGTCCGCTGTACAACCACGACTTAGCGCCCGTGCCCGTGGCGCAGCGGAACTGGACCACCTACAACTACGCCGCGCTCTGGATCGCCATGGCGCACTGCATCCCCACATACATGATGTCCTCCGGCCTCATCGGCGCCGGGATGAACTGGTGGCAGGCACTGCTCACCATCCTGGTCGGCAACACCATCGTTCTCGTCCCGATCCTTCTCAACTCGCACGCCGGGACCAAGTACGGCATCCCCTTCCCCGTCTTCGCACGCGCCAGCTACGGCACGATCGGCTCCAACCTGCCGGCGCTCATGCGGGCCATCGTCGCCTGCGGCTGGTTCGGGATTCAGGCCTGGATCGGCGGGGAGGCATTGCACACATTCTTCACCTCGATCCTTCCCTCCTGGCCTTCGCTCCTCGGCAAGTTCGCCGGCCATGCCACGACCGAATGGATCTCGTTCCTCCTCTTCTGGCTGCTCAACATCCTCATCATCTATCGCGGCATGGACCTGCTTCGCCGCTTCGAGAACTGGGCGGCGCCGTTCGTCCTGGTCATGACGGCGCTCCTCCTCGCTTGGGCGGTCTGGCGCGCGCACGGGCTCGGCTATCTCCTGCATGAGAAGGGGAAGTTCGAGACGTGGGCTGCGTTCCGGCCGATCTTCATCCCCTCGCTGACGGCGATGATCGGCTTCTGGGCCACGCTGTCGCTGAACATGCCCGACTTCACCCGCTTCGGCCGCAGCCAGCGCGAGCAGGCTATCGGTCAGACGGTGGCCCTGCCGACGACGATGACCGTCTTCGCGGCGATGGGCGTGATCATCACCTCGGCCGCGGTGGTCATCTATCCGACGATGGGCATCAACGAGCTGTGGGATCCGCTCAAGCTGGTCGCACAGTTCAAGCAACCGCTGGTGGTGGCGATCTCGATGTTCACCGTCGTCATCGCCACGCTCTCGGTCAACATCGCCGCCAACGTCGTCTCCCCCGCGAACGACTTCGCCAACGCCTTCCCGAAATGGATCTCCTTCCGCACCGGCGGCCTGATCACCGGCCTGCTGGCCATCGCCATGCAGCCGTGGCGGCTGCTGGCCGACCCATCCGGCTACATCTTTACGTGGCTTCTCGGCTACTCGGGTGGCCTCGGCTCGATCGGCGGGGTGATGATCGTCGACTACTGGATCGTGCGAAAGAAACTGCTGGTGCTCGGCGATCTCTATCGCACCGATGGTACCTACCGATATGCGGCCGGTTGGAACTGGCGCGCCGTATTCGCCACGCTCCTCGGCTGCACGGCGGCGTGGATCGGGCTTGTCGTCCCATCGTTGCGTCCGCTGTATGACTACGCTTGGTTCGTCGGCTTCGGCGTCGCCGCGATCACGCATCTGTTGCTGATGAAGGTTTTCCGCCCGCGCGGTGTTATCGATCCGCAGCCTGTCGCCGCATGACTCCAATCCTCATACTCCTTCTCGTCGCTGTGGTCATCATCGTCGCCGGTGCCTCGATGCGACGGAAGGCTGCTGCAACGACTCAGCCGTCCTCCATCCCCGAGCCCTTGCCGGATTCCGACCCTGAGCCACTGCCGGACGCCGATCCTGAGCCGTTGCCGATCACCGAACCGGAGCCAATACCACAGCCCGAACCACCTCCGCCTCAACCTGAGCCTCAGCCAACGATCATCGTTTCGAGCGAGCGCGAACCGCGGGTGCCGAACCTCGGGCAACCAACGCCGCCACCTGTGGCGGCTATAATCCGCGAACCCAAATCGGAGAGAAAACGAATGTCCCGAATCGTCAAAGGTGGTTTGATCCAGACGTCCCTTGCTTGTGACACGAGCGAACCGCTCGACACGATCCGCGAAGCTCAGACCGAGCGCACCCTGAAGTACATCGACCAGGCCGGCGCAGAGGGCGTTCAGATCCTGTGCATGCAGGAGATCTTCACCGGACCGTACTTCTGCGCCGAGCAGACCACGCGCTGGTACGACTCCACCGAGAAGATCCCCGACGGCCCCACCACGAAGCTGATGCAGGAGTACGCGAAGAAATACAACATGGTCATCGTGGTGCCGCTGTATGAAGTGGAAGAGACCGGCGTTTACTACAACACCGCCGCCGTGATCGACGCCGACGGCAAGTACCTCGGCAAGTACCGCAAGAACCACATCCCCCACGTCGCTCCCGGATTCTGGGAGAAGTTCTACTTCCGCCCGGGCAACCTCGGCTATCCGGTCTTCGAGACCGCCTACGCCAAGGTCGGCGTCTACATCTGCTACGACCGGCACTTCCCCGAGGGGGCCAGAGAGCTGGGGCTGGCTGGAGCGGAAATCGTCATGAATCCCTCGGCCACCGTTGCCGGCCTTTCGGAGTACCTCTGGAAGCTCGAGCAGCCGGCCCACGCCGTCGCCAACGGCTACTTCGTCGGCGCCATCAATCGAGTCGGCTTCGAAGCGCCCTGGAACATCGGCGAGTTCTACGGCCAGAGCTACTTCTGCGATCCGCGCGGCCAGATGTTGGCTGTCGGTCCTCGCGACGCGGACGCGCTCGTCACCGCCGACCTCGACATGGACAAGATCCGCGAGGTCCGCAACACATGGCAGTTCTTTCGCGACCGCCGTCCGGAGACATATAACGGGATCGTGAAGCTGTAATCGAATCCCATCCTGCGCGATTCTCGGGGTCATCCTGCGCGAAGAAGCAGGATCTCCGGTGGCGTGGCATTACCGTTGGGTTGCAGCAGGATCGTGTCATACCACCGGAGATCCTGCGTCTTCGCGCAGGATAAACTGCGAACGTGCGTGACCACATAATCCTCAACATCAACGGACGCGAACATCGCATCGAAGGCGACGCCGCGTTCCAGACGCTGGCGAACTATCTCCGCCTGGACGTCGCCTGTACCGGAACAAAGATCGTTTGCGAGGAAGGGGACTGCGGCGCCTGCACGGTGCTCACAAGGCGCGCGGCCGATGCGGACTACCGTCCCGTCAACTCCTGCATCCTGAATCTGGCGCAGCTTGATGGATCGTCGATCGTCACGGTTGAAGGGTTGCGCGAGACGGGCACCTTACATCCCGTGCAGGAAGCAATGGTGCAATGTCACGGCGCCCAATGCGGCTACTGCACGCCCGGTTTCGTCGTGGCCATGGCCGGCATGTTCGAGCGCTGTGACCGTGTCGATGAAAAGCAGGTACGCGACGGACTGACCGGAAACCTCTGCCGCTGCACCGGCTACGAGCCGATCATCAAAGCGGCTCTCTCTGTCGATGGCGCGTCCGCCGAGAAGATGCGCGATCGCTATCCCGATCTGCCGGACGCTGGCGACTCGGTCACCATCGGCCGTTTCTGCGCTCCGGCTACACTCGACGAAGCAATCGCCTTCAAACGCGATCATCCCGGCTGCACCATCGTGCAGGGCGGCACTGACGTCGGCGTATGGATCAACAAACGGAACCACGCCGCGCCGGCCATGCTGTCGCTGTCGAAGATCGACTCGCTCAACGAGTTGCGCGAAGAAGACGGAGTGATCGTTGCCGGCGCGAACACGACGCTGGCTGACTTCGAGACCTTCATCATCGACCGCATCTCCGAACTGGCCGGCATCATGGCCATCTTCGGCTCGCCGCAGATCAAGAACGCCGGAACGCTGATCGGCAACATCGCCAACGGCTCCCCCATCGGCGATACGCTTCCCTACCTGTTCGTGGCCGGAGCCATGCTCGAATTGAACGACGGCGCGCGTTCCGTCCCCGTCGACCGCTTCTACCTCGGCTACCGCAAGTTCGATCTCCATCCCGACGAGATCATCACCCGCGTCCGCATCTCCATCGTCCGCGACACACTCAAGCTCTACAAGGTCTCGCGCCGCAAAGACCTCGACATCTCCGCCTTCACCGCCGCGATCCGGCTGGCAATGACCGGCGACCGCATCGACCGCGCCGCGATCGCCTACGGCGGCGTCGCCCCGACCGTGATCCGCCTCCCGCGTACCGAAGCCTTCCTCGCCGGCAAGCCCGCCACGCTCGACACCTTCGAACACGCCGGCCGCATCGCCCGCGACGAAATCAAGCCGATCAGCGACGTCCGCGGATCAGCCGACTATCGCCTGCAACTCGCGGAGAACATCCTGGCGAAGTTTTGGTACGAGGTGTTCGGAGAACGCGTCGGCTCCACGCTTGCCCACATGTAGTAATCATTCTTTCGCAAGGTCGCGCCAATGCCGCGTGATGCAGGTGCCGAGCGAGGTGGAGTGCGTTATTCTTCGCCTTCGTCCTTTGCCTCGCGAAGCGACTCGAGAACGTCGGCTAAGCCAGGGTCATTTATCTTGTTCTCGTGACCCACAACCACGCGCGTAAAGAACTCCCGCAGGTCATGGTCTCCAATGATGTAGCCGACTTGAGAGTTGTTAGCCGCGGCCGCCACAATGGCGTCCCTCTGCGGCGCGGTAAAGTCCTCGTACTGGTTGAGCTGCGCGATCAATGAATGTGTGCGTGCAAACGATCCGCTATTTGCAAGGTCGGCAATAAGGAGGTCTCTCTCGGCGTCACGTGCGAGTTTGATCTCCGGGAAATGGTTTCGGAAGAAACCCGACAGAGCCCGATAATAGATGACATCGGCGGACTTCACGCTTCGCCATTCATCGCGCAGAAACTCACTAAAAGATTCTGTAGCCAAAGCAGACGCATAGTCACCGTCGTCGGTCACGATGACCAGGTTCTGCCCCTTGGGTACATCGTGCAGGAGAATTTCCCAATTGATCGCGTCGCCCAGAGATCCCGCTTTCCCCGGAGGGTTGCCTCGCTGAACTCGGAGCGAAGCCCGTCTAGTGACCGACTCATCGACCAAAGCAATCGCCGCCAGGCCGAACAGCTCGCTGATGGCAGAGTCGGCACGAAGGTTCCGGCCAAGAGCATCTTCGGTAACCTTCTTTAGCAGGTCTGAATGCGCGCGGTCGTATGCTCTCAGCGCCTCGCGAAGCCTATTCGATTCGGAATACTCTTTGCAGAATTGTGGAAGCTGAGGGACTAAACGCTGCGCACGAAGGCGCTTCAACGCGTCGGCGACCTTGCTCTCCCGGTTGCGATAGAACTCGTCCACGACCTGCTGAGGGAGATGAAGCTCCACTTTCTTCTGCCGTATGACAGCCGGAAGCTTCTTGAGTTCTTCCAGTTCGTCGCTCGTGTAGTGCAGGAAAGAAAGGTAGATGTTCGTATCGATGAAGAGATGCATACCCTTGGAGCGAAACTTCCGACGGGCCTGCTGGATTCCGCATCAGCTTCTCAGGACACGCGAAACAGAAGAAGAGCGACTGCGAACGCGTATCGCATGGCCGGCAACTCGCCCGAAATCCTGAAGTGTGGGCAATATACGCGAATCTCCGCCGTATACTCCCTCCCATGCCCTCGGTCGGAAAGAACATCCCTCATGACTCCGCGGTCGGTCACGTCAGCGGCGAGTCGATCTACATCGACGACGTGGCGCCGCTGCGCGGGGAGCTGATCGTCGATTTCGTCTGGTCGCCGGTCGCGCACGGACGGATCCGCGGGATCGATTTCGGTGACGCGGGATCGTTCGCACAACTCTTCACGTATCGCGATCTGCATCACAACCTCTTCGGTCCGATCATCCAGGACGAATTGCTGCTGGCCGAGGATGTGGTGTCGTTCATCGGACACCCGATCGTCGTCGTGGCGGCGGAATCGCGCGCGGCCATCCGCGCGGCGAAGGCGGCGATCAAGATCGACATCGAAGAGCTGGAGCCGGTCTTTACGATCGATGATGCGAAGCGGCGCGGGCTGTTCATCGGCAAGACCATGACCATCGAACGCGGCGACGTCGAGGCGGCGTTCGCCTCGGCGGCCAACATCCTGGAAGGGACGTTCGTCAACGGCGGGCAGGATCACTTCTATCTCGAATCGCAAGCGGCCCTGGCGGTGCCGGGCGAATTCGATCAACTCACAGTTCACTCATCGACGCAGAATCCCTCCGAGGTGCAGGACGTCATCGCCCACCTCCTCGGATTGCCGATCAACAAGGTTACGGTCATAACGAAACGCATGGGAGGCGGGTTCGGTGGGAAAGAGTGTCAGGCCACGCATCCTGCCGCCATCGCCGCGCTGGTGGCGCACAAGCTCAAACGCCCGGCGCGCATCGCCTACACCAAAGACGACGACATGTGCGTCACCGGCGGACGCCATCCCTTCCAGAACGATTACAAGGTGGCCTTCGATGACGACGGAGTCATCACCGGCGCGTTGATCGATTTTTACTCCGATGGCGGCGCCTTTGCCGATCTCTCGACGTCGGTTCTCGGCCGCGCGATGACACATGCCGACAACGCCTACTACCTGCCGAACGCGCTGATCCGCGGCACGGTCTGCTGGACGAACTATCCGCCCAACACCGCTTTCCGAGGCTTCGGCGGGCCGCAGGGAATCGCCACGATCGAGAACATCCTCGAAGAGATCGCCGTCCTGCTGAAGATCGATCCGCTCGAGGTCCGGCGCCGCAACTGCTACGGGATCGACGATCGCAACATCACGCCGTACGGGCAGGTCGTCCGCAACAATCATCTGCCCCATCTCTTCGACGAGATCGCGGAACGCGGCGATTACAGGGCGCGGGTTGCGGATGTAACCCGCTTCAATGCGGCGTCACACACACATCTCCGCGGCATCGCCTGCACGGCGGTGAAGTTCGGCATCTCGTTCAACACCAAGTTCCTCAATCAGGCCAACGCCCTCGTCAACGTCTACCTCGACGGCTCCGTTCAGGTGTCGACCGGCGCGACGGAGATGGGACAGGGTGTCAACACGAAGATCCGGCAGATCGTTGCCGACGAGCTCGGGATCGATGCCGGGCGCGTGCTGCTGATGCCGACGTCGACCGAGAAAAACAACAACACCTCCGCCACCGCCGCCTCCAGCGGCGCGGACCTCAACGGCAGCGCGGCCGCCGATGCTTGCCGGAAGATTCGCGCGCGCATGGCCGGCGTCGCTGCGGAGTATTTCGGCCGCGTTGCCGGTGTCGAGCCATCCGCCGATGACGTCGTTTTCGAGAACGGCGAGATCTTCGATCGCCGCCTGTCCGAGCCGCGCGTTGCGTTCGCCGCGCTCGTGAAGATGTGCCACCTCGAGCGGGTCTCCCTCGGCGAGCGCGGGTTCTATTCGACGCAGGGGCTGGAGTGGGATGCGGACAAAGGCCGCGGCGCGCCGTTCCTCTATTTCACACAGGGGACGGCCATTTCGGAGATCGAGATCGATCGCTTCACCGGCATGATGCAGGTGCTGCGCAGCGATCTGCTGATGGACATCGGCAAGCCGATCAACCCCGGCATCGACCGCGGCCAGATCACTGGCGCGTTCATCCAGGGGATGGGCTGGCTGACGAACGAAGAGCTGCGCTACGACGCCAAAGGCAACCTCCTCTCGCACTCGCCGACGACATACAAGATCCCGAACATTCAGGACGTGCCCCCGGTCTTCAACGTCGACTGGATCGACGCCGAGAACGCCCTGAATATCCGCTCAAGCAAGGCCACCGGCGAGCCTCCGCTGGTCCTGGCCATCTCCGTCTGGATGGCCGTGAAGAACGCCCTGTCGTATCTCAGCAGCGGCGAGATTCCGAAGCTCCACGCACCGGCTACCGGTGAAGAGATCCTGATGAGGATGACAGCGTATCGGCGGACCGCGCGGGGAACCGATGCTCGCGAAGTGGCGGCGCCGCAGGCGTGATCCTGACCGCTCATTCCAAAACCGTTGGGTTGCGAACGAGCGTCTGTACTGCGTTAACGCCCAGATCTGTTGCAAGTCACTTGTTTCAAGTGACATAAAGCTCCGCTGATCATCTCGAAACCTGTTCCCCGCGGGTCAAAGAACTCGTTAACCGAATGAGAAACCTCGTTCAGCGAACATAAGAACTGGTTCCGGGGACGAGAAACCTGGTCCCCCGAACCAGAAACCTCGTCCCGGGAACCAGAAACCTCGTCCCCCCGGACCAGAAACCTAATACCGGGAACCAGAAAACTGGTCCCCCCGAACCAGAAACCTCGTACCAGGAACCAGAAACCTGGTCCCCTCGAACCAGAAACCTCGTCCCCTTGAACCAGAAACCTCGTCCCTTGAACCAGAAACCTCGTCCCGGAACCAGAAACCTGGTCGCCCTGGACCAGAAACCTCCCCCCCTACCGACCGCTTCTCATGCTCATGGTGACAGGAACTTGCCGTTAATCATCCGCCGCCTGATCCTCCGCAGCCGCAACGTCGTAACGCAGACCGGCTTAGCCTTCGAAGGGTTTGGCGTCGTCGTCGAAATCGCCGAGACGTTCGATCAGGCGGCCGTTGACATGGATCGTCGTCGGCCGGATTGCGACCTGACCCTGATGCCGGGCGTCGTCGAACCAATGTGCACGCAACAGAACGTGCCGCTGGTCTTCACGCGCCGGCTTTGCTGGAGCGGATGCTGAAGGGTTCTCGGCATAGATCTAGTCGACGGTGAACCAACGCTGGTGCTGGCGAACTCTGCCCGGATGGAACTCAAGAACCCGCCGTCGTTTCTCGGGGATGAGATCCCGAAGCTCAACGCGTCGGCAATCAGTGAAGAGATCCTGATGCGAATGACAGCGTACCGGCGGACCGCCGATGCTCGCGAAGTGCCGATGGCTGAGAGCCTAGGACGAGTCTCGTTCAGTCCTAATAGCCCCCGACGTAATATCCTATTCAGGTGCATGAATTACCCGATACGACCAGATGGATGCCGAAGCGTGCGACTGACACTCTTCGGGAAGCATTTCTAAAGCGCTGTCGAGTGGCAGAGGAGAGCATTCACTTGCGTGCCGAGTTCGAGCGGCGTATGGCATCGGAGGCGTTTGATTCGGGACTGCCCATCGAAGAGGTCGTCCGAGAAGAATTCCGAACGCTTGTACCAGCTCGTTATACGGTCAAGGCTGGAAAGGTCGTCGACGCGACCGGTTTTTCAGCTGGAGACTGCGATCTCGTTCTATTCAACGATCTTTGGTTCCCAGCGGTGAAACCTGGCCCGATAGCATCATCACGGAGCGTGATTCTCCCCATCGAAGGGGTGTATGCCGTAGGCGAGATCAAGCAAACACTCTCCATCAAGACACTCGACGATGGATTGGAGAAATTGGTGAAGTGCCACAGGCTCGAACGGCCTGAAACTTTCGCTCATCGCCTGGTTGAAAACCGAGAGCACTGCAGCTGTGTGCACGGCCTTTCCAACCCGTTGTATACCTTCATTCTCGCCGTTGACATAGAAGGAGGAAGTACTTTTCAAGATCTCATCGAGAGATTTTTTGATGTTTGCTCAACCTTGCGTCGTCTCGATATTGTTCGCGCGATGTGCGTTCTGGGTCAGGGAACGGTCATCTGGGGGTATCAAGATCCAACGGATCCTTCGGGTATTGGTTCAGCCCCGGCCCTCTTTATGGAAGAGGACCTTTTCAAACCGATCTATCCGATTTACGTCAAGTCACCAGAGTGTGGGCCCGCGCTTTACACGCTCATCCAAAACTTATCGCTTCACCTTTTTCACTCCGTCCTCGCGCCCGAGGATTTCGCAGCTAACTATGGCCCGCTCGACCTGCCTGTGAAAGTTCCAACTGACCACTCGAAAATAAGTTTGGAACCGGAACCTGAGTGGCTTAATCGGCTTAAAGAGCCCTGCTCCATACGGCACCGGCTAGATTGACAGAATCCGATTGGACGCGCGGGAAGCAGATGCGGTGGCTATGATCTCACACGTGATCCTCCGCAGCCGCAACGTCGTCACGCCGACGGGCATCCGGCCGGCGACGATCCACGTCAACGACCTCCTGATCGAACGTCTCGGCGATTTCGACGATATTGCCGAACCTTTCGAAGACTACGGCGACTTTACCCTCATGCCGGGCATCGTCGACTCGCACGTGCACGTCAACGAGCCAGGGCGGACGGAGTGGGAGGGGTTCGAGACAGCCACGCGCGCCGCAGCCGCAGGCGGGGTGACGACGATCGTCGACATGCCGCTGAACTCGATCCCGCCGACGACCTCGGTGGCGTCGCTCCAAACGAAAATTCATGCACTCCACGGCAAGTGCCGCGTCGATGTGGCGCTCTGGGGTGGCGCGGTGCCGGGAAACGCCGGCGAGCTTCGGGCGATGCTCGAAGCAGGGGCCTGCGGCTTCAAATGCTTCATGGTCGAGTCCGGAGTGCCGGAGTTCGGCCATCTCGACGCCCGCGGAATGGAAGAGGCGCTGGGTGCCCTGCACGGAACCGGCGCCCCGCTGCTCGTCCACGCGGAGTTGCCGGAGCACATCCACCCACCAGCCGGAGACGATCGTTCCTACGCGAGCTACCTCGCCACTCGTCCGGGAGTCGCGGAAGATGAGGCGATTGCGCTCGTCTACGCGCTGGCCCGCAAGACGGGGACGCATGCGCACATCGTCCACCTCTCCTCGGCGAACGGGCTCGAAACGATACGCCGCGCCCGCGATGAGCATGTACCGCTGACCGCCGAGACCACGC
>DATMNC010000063.1:0-185328 GCA_035569395.1 Thermoanaerobaculia bacterium
CGGTACATCGTTGAACACCAACTGCCCACCGTATTCCAACAATCTGACAGCTTTCATGCGAGCTCTCCTTGAGTCTGTCCGGTGGGCGCCACGCGTCCGTGGCGGCGTGTCCAGTCGGGGAGCTTCGTGAGCGCGCGGCCGAACTCGCGTTCCAGGCCAGCGATGTCGGCGCTGTAGCCGACGCGCTCGAACCATTGCAGCATCAACGCCATTTCCTTGCTGTACTGCTGGACCTGTTCGATTGGCGTCTGCGCGAACGCAATCGGTCGACCCAGTGCCTCCGTCAGGATCTCCGCCGCCTCCGGCATCGTTCGTACGTCACCGGCGAGATCGATCTCGCGGCGGTTCAGGGCGGCGGCATCGGTGAACGCGCGCGCGCCGAACCAGCCAATGTCGTCCACCGCAATCATCTGTAGCTTCGTGCCTTGCCCGAGCGCCCAGGCCAGCGTGGAGCCCTGGAGACTGAAGGGCGCCAGCAGGTTCTCCATGAAGAACACCGGACGCAGGATCACATGCGAGGGGAAGCGGAGGCCGCGCACGGTTTCCTCGATGCGCCACTTGTTGTCGAAGTGCGGAACGCCCGTCCGCTTGTCCGCTTGTCCGCTGATCCCACGGACGTGTAGACGTAGTGTTCGACGCCGGCCTCGAGCGCCAGCGTCGCAAGACGCTTGCCCTGCGCCTCTTCCCGCTCGACACCCGCCTCCCCCGTGTTCTGTACGCCGAAGACGCCCCACGCGCCGGCCAACGCAAGGCGCAGCGTGGCCTCGTCATCGAGATCGCCGTGGACGACGTCGACGCCATTGCGCGCCAGCGCCGCCGCCCGCTCGCTGCTCGGCTTGCGCGTCAGGCCGCGTATATGGAACCCGGCGCCCTGCAACGCGTACGCGACCGCGCCGCCCTGATTGCCTGTCACTCCGGTGATGAGAATCGTTCGATCGCTGCTCATTGCTGAAACCTCATCAGCTCGCACGCCGCCGCGAGCAAACTCCCGACACCGACAACCGAGAACCGACAACTGAACCGGGAGTCGGGAGTAGGGAGTAGGGATTCACAGAGAATATGGACACGTCTGCTGTGCTCACGACTGCCGTCCTTCGTCGAGGTGCAGGCCGGTAATGCCGTGACCCTCGCGTCGAGCGATAGGAGCCCGCTTGAAGCGGCCCCATGCGACGAAGTAAGCGATCGCGCCCAGCACGACCACCACCGCCAGCTCTCCAAACTGGCCGCGAACGAGGTGAAGTACCGCCGCGGACGCCATCACGATGACAAACCCGGAGGAGGCCAGCGGCGTCAAGACCGGCGCGATCCGCGTGAGCGCCGGCAGGATGATGCCGATCGATCCCGCCAGCTCCGCAATGCCGATGAAGCGGAGGAGAGCGAGTGGGAAGCCGGGCGCCATTTTTGCCAGATCCGCGGACGGCGTGGACACCTTCATCCAACCTGCGAGTGCGAAGACGATCGCCAGAGCGATCTGAGCGGACCAGAGAGCGACGCGAAGCCCGCGGCCGGTCGCCGCCGCCCGGGGAACTGTAGAAGAGGTTGCGTGAGATTCCATTTGCATTTCTCCTTTCGTGTCGCTACGATAGGTCCACTGATCGAGACGAACAATCACCATAACGCTAAAAAATGATGCCGACCGTCTAGATCTAAAGGAAACAATGGACCCCATCTCCGACGTCTTCACCGCTCTCGAGGTTCAGAGTGTTCTCTATGGCCGGTACGAGTTCGGCGCCCCCTGGGGGATACGATTCCCCCCCGGTCATACTTCGTTCGGCATGGTGCTACGCGGTCACTGCTGTCTGCAGGCGGAAGGAAGTGACCCACTGGAGCTCGACAGCGGCGACTGTTATGTTCTCCCGCGCGGAGTGGCGTATTCACTTCGCGATGAGGCCACCTCGGCGCTGGTTGACTTGGATACATTCATCAGAACGCTCCAGCCTTCTCACCGCTACGGCGGCGAGGGACGAACTACCGTGATGCTCACCGGATGCTTCACGCTCGATTCGTCATTCAGTAAGCCGGTCGTGGATCTACTCCCTGCGACCATCCACATCAAAGCGGACGAGCCGCAGTCGTCAACGCTGCAGAGTACGATTCGCCTGCTTGCGGCCGAGATGCAGCACGACGCGCCTGGCTCGCAAGTCATCGTGAATCGTCTCACCGATGTCTTTTTCCTGCAGGCCATTCGCTTTTACATGTCGCAGCACAAAGACTGCGCGTCGCACTGGCTCCGTGCCGTGGGCGATCCACAGATCGGCCGGGTGCTGACGGCGATCCATGGCGACATGGCGCGCATGTGGAACGTGGAAGAGCTTGCGGCCGAAGGGGGCATGTCGCGCGCCGGATTCGCCATGCGATTCAAGCAACTCGTCGGTGAGACACCACTCGAATACCTGACTCGCTGGCGCATGTACAAGGCCACGCGGCTGCTTCGCGATCGCAGCCGCAAGCTGCTGGAAGTCGCGAATTCCGTAGGCTACGACTCCGATGCGGCCTTCAACCGCGCGTTCAAACGGATGCATGGTGTTTCCGCCGGCGAATACAGGCGAACGATCGCAGCGGCCTAGCGCGAAAGGGTCTCCGTGTGTAAACGCTCCCCCGTAAGGGGCACGTGTCCAGCAGCGGTGTCACAATAGGCGAGTGAGTCCTAAAGGCCGCAGTTGTCTTCGTACCTTCTGGATCATCGTGATCCTCGTTGGCGCGGCGGCCGCGATCCTCCTTCGCTCCACGCGCTGGCTCGCCGCCCTCGGCGGGCGCGTGACTGGAGCCCGGCTCGACCGTGTCCGACGCTCGCCTGAATACCGCGACGGTAAGTTCCACAATCCGCAGCCGACGCACATGCTGACCGGCTCCTATCGCGAGATGTTGCGACACCAGCTCTTCGGCGGCGAGCCGCGCGAGCCGGCAGGGATCGTCCCGGTGGTCAACCGCGTGCGGAGCGACTATACGAAGCCACCCACCTCCGGCCTGCGCGCCACCTGGATCGGCTGGGCTTCCGTACTCGTGGAAATCGACGGCCGGATTGTTTTGACCGATCCTGTCTGGAGCGAACGCTGTTCTCCATCGACACTCGTGGGCCCGAAACGTTTTCACGCGCCGCCGATGCCGCTCGAGGAATTGCCGCAGGTGGACGTGGTGGTGATTTCGCACGATCACTACGACCACCTCGACATGCCCACGGTTCAATTCCTCGCGGCGCGCGGAACGCACTTCGCGGTTCCGGTCGGAGTTGGTGCACATCTGGAGCGCTGGGGAGTACGAGGCTCGCAGATCCACGAGCTCGATTGGAGCGAGAGTTTCCGTTTGCACGACGTCACCGTCATCGCGACGCCCGCGCGCCACTACAGTGGCCGCAATCCCTTGCACGGGAATGAGACACTCTGGTCATCATGGGTGATCAGAGGACCGCGTCATCGAGTCTTCTTCAGCGGCGATAGCGGCTACTCCACCTCTTTTTCGGACATCGGCACGCATCTCGGCCCCTTCGATCTCACCCTGATCAAGATCGGCGCCTCGGATCCCACCTGGTCCGATATCCACATGACCCCGGAAGAAGCCGTTCAAGCTCACCGCGATCTGCGGGGCCTCGTCATGCTCCCTGTTCACTGGTGCACGTTCAACCTGGCCTTTCATGCCTGGAGTGACCCGGCCGACCGCGCGTTTTCAGCCGCGGCGAAGAACGCCGTGCAGATCGTCATCCCGGAACCTGGCGAATTCGTGGAGCCAGCCGCCAGCCGCCCAAACCAGCGCGCCTGGTGGAGATTCTAATCATCCCTCGGGAGGTACTTCCGGCTCACGCCGAGAAGATTGGCGAGCACCGGAACGGTGAGCGTCAAGTGGCAGGACGTGGCACCCCATGATCCACGAAATGGACATGTGACCGACGGGACCCTCCGATTGACAATGTTCGGTGCGGCACGCGACTCACACGATACCAACGACTGCCAAGAAATTAGCAAGTGCCAAGATTCCGGCACTCGCCGTTCATTCTTTTCAATCGTTTGCGATGGCGCCGCGATTGCGAATGTAACGCGGAATGCTAACGCTCATCCTGATCGCTCTTGCCGTCGCACAAGACTCTAAGCGTCCCCCAGCTTCCGAGCAGGTCATGTTGGCGTCCCCGCGATCCGGCGGCCTCGGTGCCTGGCAGAAGGTCTATTCGGTCATGGTGTCGCCGCGATGCCTCAACTGCCATACGGCAACAACGTATCCGCAACAGGGTGACGACAGGCATCGTCACGTCGCGAACGTGATCCGCGGTCCGCAGGGCAAAGGGGTCGTCGCGCTGAACTGTGCGACGTGTCATCAGTCGACGAACGCGAACAGTACCGGCGTTCCCGGCGCGCACAACTGGCATCTCGCGCCGCTGTCGATGAGGTGGCAGGACGTGAACGATCGACCGCTGTCGAGCGCTGACGTCTGTCGTTCGGTTTTGCGCCTGCTCGATGGGCCGCACCTATTGAAGCACCACGAAGAGGAGCCGCTCGTCCTCTGGGCCTTCAATCCGGGACGGCGACCGGATGGAACGATGCGAACGTTGCCGCCGCTTACGCACGAGGGTTTTGTCGAGGCGACCCGGCAGTGGGTCAAGGCAGGCACACCATGTCCGTGACGACCATCCACCTCCTCACCCATCTCTTAGTCAATGGCGAACGCAAGACGCTCACCGTCGATCCCTCGACGCCGCTGCTGTGGGTTTTGCGGGAAGATCTCAAGCTCACCGGAACGAAGTACGGCTGCGGCATCGGCGCGTGCGGCGCGTGCACCGTTCACCTCGACGGCGTCGGCACGCGATCCTGTCTCGTGCCGGTCTCGCTCGTCGGCGATCGAAAGATCGTGACGATCGAGGGAATGGCACACGATCCGATCGGGCGTGTCGTGCAGAACGCATGGGTCGACAACGACGTCGTGCAGTGCGGCTACTGTCAGAGCGGACAAGTCATGAGCGTGGTCGCGCTGCTCAAGTCGAATCGAAAGCCGACGGACAAGAACATCGAAGAGTCGATGGGCGGCAATCTCTGCCGCTGCGGAACGTATGTGCGCATTCGTGAGGCGATCAGGAGTGCTGCGGAGAAGCTCGCATGAACCGCCGAACCTTCTTTCGCATCTCTGCGGCGGCGACCGGCGGTTTTCTCATCGCCATGTATTTCGACTTCCCGACGTCTGCTCAAGAAGCGGCGCCGAAGATTTATCCGCCCGACGCCTTCGTGCACATCAAACCGAACGGCGAGGTTGTCATCATGGTCAACCGGGTCGAGGTTGGCCAGGGTACCAGCACCGCGTTGCCGATGATTCTCGCCGAGGAGCTCGATGCGGACTGGTCGAAAGTGATCGCCGAGATCGCGCCGGCCGCGGATGTCTACAGAGATCCGGTCGTCGGAATGCAGATGCTCGGCGGCTCGATCTCGATCGCGAACTCGTATCAGCAATACCGGGAGCTCGGCGCACGCACGCGCGCGATGCTGATCGCGGCAGCAGCGGATCGCTGGCACGTCACACCCGAGCAGTGCCGCACGGCGAACAGTGTCGCTTACGGACCCGCCGGTCAGAAGGCTTCGTATGCCGAATTGGCCGAGGACGCTACGCGTCGTCCGATTCCAGAAAAAGTTCGACTGAAAGATCCATCGGAGTTTCGTCTCATCGGCAAGCCGATGCGGCGGCTCGACGGCAGAGCGAAGAGCAACGGCTCACAGCAATTCGGCATCGATCTCGACTTTCCCGGAATGAAGATCGCGCTACTCGCGCGGCCTCCGGTTTTCTTTGGACGCGTGCGGAGGTTCGATGACAGTGAAGCGCGCAAGATAGCCGGCGTGGCCGATGTCTTCGAAATACCGCTCGCGAAAGGGAAGGGGAGCGCGGTGGCGGTCGTCGCCGATCGGTTCTGGGCTGCGAAACAGGCGCGCGACCGGCTGATCATCGACTGGGATCTGTCAGGCGTCGAGCACGCCGACACGATCGAGCTGCGCAAACGGTTCAACGAGCTGGCGCGAACGACGGGACGCATCGCAGCCACTCGCGGCGATGCCAAGGCGATGGAGGGCATTGCTACCGACAATCGCATCGTCGCCGAGTACGATTTTCCGTACCTCGCGCACGCGCCGATGGAGCCGCTCAACATTACGCTGCGCTATGACGGCGATCGCGCGGAGGCGTGGACGACATCCCAGGTGCCGGACACGCAACGGCAAGCGATGGCCGAGGTCCTCGGCCTACCGGCCGACCGCGTGACGTATCACATCGGCTTCGCCGGCGGCGCGTTCGGCAGGCGCGGCACACTCGACGAACACCTCGAGCGCGAAGTCGCCGCGATCGCGAGGCGCATGCGCGGCGTTCCGATCAAGCTGATTTGGACGCGCGAGGACGACGTGCAGGGCGGCTATTACCGTCCGATGGTCGCGCATCGCGTGGAGGTCGGCGTAGGCGACGATGGAATGCCATCATCGTGGCGACACGTCGTCGTCGGGCAGGGAATCGTGCTGGGCACTCCGTTCGAGTCTTTCTATGCGAAGGACGGCATCGAAGCGTTGTTGATCGAAGGGACGGCGGACACGCGCTACGCGATTCCGAACTTTCACGTCTCCGTGCACCATCCGGCCGTGAACGTGCCCGTCCTCTCGTGGCGCTCGGTCGGATACAGCCATAACACGTTCGTCGTCGAGACTCTCATCGAGGAGCTGGCGTTGCGCGCGAACGTCGATCCGATTGCCTATCGCCTCAAGCTCCTCGATCCGAGTGCGAAGCGCCAGCGCGCCGTGCTCACGCTCCTCAACGAGAAGAGCGGTTGGCGCAATGCTCTTCCGCCGAACCATGCGTGCGGAATCGCGCTCAGCGAATATCACGAGACTGCGTCCGCGTGCGCCGCCGATGTTTCGATCGAGGACGGCCGCCCGCGAATCCATCGCGTCAGCGTTACGGTAGCGTGCGGCTTGGCGGTCAACCCTATGACGATCGAGAATCAATTTCAGGGTGGACTGGCGTTCGGCGTAACGCAACTGATGGCCAAGGGAGCGATCACGCTGAAGGACGGCCGCGTAGAGCAGCGCAACTTGGACGGCTACACGCCGCCCTACATCAAGGATGCGCCGGTCGCGGTCGATGTCCACATTGTGCCAAGCGCCGAGCCGCCGACGGCAATCGGCGAATGCCCTGTTCCGCTGATCGCGCCAGCCGTAGTCAACGCGCTCGCCAGATTGACCGGGAAACACTATCGATCGCTGCCGCTCGTCGAACTATGAAGGCGTTCCGGCATTCTTCGCCGCGCAGTGGCGTGCGGCCGATTGGGACGTGCCGTCCTTCGACGGTGACGGGTTGGGACTAAGATGATCGCCTACGCGATGCACAGCGAACTCCGTCGCGTCGTCGACACGATCTCGGAGCTGATCTGGACCGCAGCTGCTGACGGGAGCGCGGAGTTTGTCAATCGGCGCTGGTCCGAGTACACGGGCCTGACGCTCGAAGAAGCCCGCGGCTTTGGATGGCATGCGGCCATCTGGCCCGAGGATTTGCCCCGCCTCGCCGAGTACTGGCATTCGATTGCGGAGTTTGGCGTGGGGCCACGCGAAATCGAAGCGCGTATCCGCGGCGCTGACGGTGTCCATCGTTGGTTCCTCCTACGCTGCAGTCCACTCAGCGAAGCGCTCGGCAAAGTCGCCGAGTGGTATGTGACGACGACGGACATCGATGATCGAAAACGCGCCGAGGAGTCGTTGCGGGCGAGCGAAGAGAGCTTTCGGTTGCTCGCTGACAGCATTCCTGGCCTGGTCTTCACGACGACTCCGGAGGGCGACGTCGAATTTGTGAATCGACCCCTTCTCGAGTACTTCGGCATGCCGGAGGACGAAGTGAAACGCTGGACTTCCGGAAGCGTCGTTCATCCCGACGACCTACCGGAGGTAATCGCGAAGTGGACGTACGCGGTGGAAATGGGCCAGGACTACATCCACGAGAATCGCCTCCGCCGCGCGGACGGTGTCTATCGTTGGTTCCAGGCCAGCACGATTCCGCGACGGAACGAAGACGGCCGGATTGTCCGCTGGTATTCGCTCCTGACCGACATCGAAGAATTGAAGCGGCTCAAGGACCGGCTCCACGAAGAGAACCTCGCGCTGCGCGAGCAGATCGACCGCGAGTTTATGTTCGAGGAGATTGTTGGCACTTCGCTCTCGTTGCAGACGGTGCTCGCGCATATCGTCAAAGTCGCGCCGACCGATTCCACGGTTTTGATCATGGGCGAGACGGGAACGGGAAAGGAACTGATCGCCAGAGCCATCCACAAACGGTCGCAGCGAGCGATGCATCCGTTCATCACCGTCCACTGCGCCGCCGTTCCGACATCATTGATCGCTTCGGAATTGTTCGGCCATGAGAAGGGAGCGTTCACGGGAGCGCTGCAACGGCGCCAGGGGCGATTCGAGCTTGCGAACTCCGGTTCCATCTTCCTGGACGAAGTCGGCGAGCTCCCTGCCGAAACGCAAATCGCCCTGCTGCGCGTGCTCCAGGAGAGGCAGTTCGAGCGGGTGGGAAGTGCGCGGCCGATTGCGTCCGACGTTCGAGTCATCGCCGCAACGAACCGGGATCTGCAGACGGCGATCGCCGATGGCACGTTTCGCGCGGATCTTTTCTACCGGCTGAATGTCTTTCCGATCGAGGTACCACCGCTTCGCGAACGCAAGAGTGATATTCCGGTGCTCGTCGAGTACTTCGTCCGGCGGTATGCACACAAGACGCGCAAACAATTCCGCAAGATCGACAAGAAGACGCTGGTGCTCTGCCAGTCCTACGATTGGCCGGGCAATATTCGCGAGCTGCAGAACATCATCGAGCGGTCGGTCATCCTCTGTACCGGCGATACCTTTCGGATCGACGAGGCGTGGCTCTCCAACCGCGGCGCGTCGCCGGCGAAGACCTCGGCCCGATTGAGCGAGACTCTCGATAGTCGCGAGAAGGAAATCATCGAGGCCGCGCTCACGGAGAGCAAGGGGCGTGTTGCCGGCCCGAACGGCGCGGCAGCCAGGCTCGGGATTCCACGTTCCACGCTCGACTGGAAGATCCGGCACCTCAAGATCAACAGGCACAAATTCACGGAGTTGTAGAGGTCCGCTGCCGCCACGTGCCACCGCAACGCCTCCTCGAGCCGGTCGTTACGGCGGCTCGCCGTTGCCGATCCATCGGAAGAGCAGCGTGGCCGCCAGCGCGCCGCAGAGCTGCGCGGCGATGAAACCAGGAATGCCTCCCGGCTCGATACCCGAGAACGTATCGGTCAGGCCGCGGGCGATCGTGACGGCAGGGTTCGCAAAGCTCGTGCTGGACGTGAACCAGTAAGCGGCGGTGATGTACGCAGCGACGGTGAGCGGCACGACGGCCGAGCGTTTGCCAGTCCCGTGGATGACGACCAGAAGACCGAACGTCGCAAGAAACTCGCTGAACATCTGCGCGAACCCAACGCGCGCATGATGCGACAGCGCGATCAACGGATGTGCAAACATCGCGTGCGCAGCGACGACGCCAGCGATCGCGCCGGCGACTTGCGCTGCGATATACCCCGGCACCCGACGCCACGAGAAGCCACCTTCAAACGCAACAGCCAGCGACACTGCGGGGTTGAAATGCGCACCCGAGATCGGCGCGAACGTGAAGATGAGCGTGACGAGCACCGCGCCCGTGGCGATGCTGTTCGCGAGCAGCGCGAGCGCCATGTTGCCGCCCGACAACCGTTCGCCCATGATCCCTGAGCCGACCACGGCGGCGACGAGGAGCGCCGTTCCGATTCCTTCGCTGACGATGGCTCGCATTCCGCAGGCATATTCGCATGAGCGGAGCCGCGCGAAGAAGGTGAGGAAGGGCGGCGGACGCTGCCCGAGCTGAGCCGGAATCTTTTCGCCGCCGCCTTCGTCTCAGTGAATGATGCTGCTCCGCTCCGTATCGACGACCCGGAAGCCGCTCGCACTTGCGATCGTGCTCCTGCTCGCCGCCCTCGCGCCAGCGACGGCAATCATCGGCTTCTGCGCCCGCATGCCCTGCTGCGGCCACGCATCGGCCGATTCGCTCGCGCTCGCAACTGAGCGCGCCGACTGCTGCACGACCCTGACCTGCTACGAATCGCCGTCCGCCAGGCTCGCGCCGAAGGTTCCCGCACTGTTTTCGCTGCTTGCGATGCCGTTGCTCGTCCTTCGCGCGCCCAATCTGCCGGAACCCGGTCCGACGGCCCCGCGCGCATTGATCGACACCTCCCCTCCACGCCGCACGAGCGACCGGCTCGCGGTTTTCTCCACGCTTCTCATCTGATCTTCGCGCGCTCGCGCACCTCACTCCGGACGAACACGTCCGCGAGTCCACGTTTCGCGGGAGGATCAAATGAATCGATTTGCACTGATCACATTGTTAGCTCTGACTGCCGCCGCAAGCGCCGCCGCGGATACCCTTACATTCAAAGTTGTGGGAATCGACTGCGCTGCTTGCGCACCGCCCATCGTCAAGGCGCTCAGCTCCGTCGAAGGCGTGAAAAGCGCGAAAGTCGACGCGAAGACGAAGACGGCTACCGTCGACGTGCCGGCACAGTTCGATCGCGAGAAGCTTCGCGCAGCGATCTCGAACGCCGGTTTCGAGGCGGTCTTTCCTGGCGAGAAGCCGCGCGACATAGAACCATTGCCGCCGGACATCGTGAAGGTGCTCGACATCCGCTCGTACACGAACGGCCGCCGCGTCGATGTCCCCAACATCCTCGCAACCGGCAAGGTCACGATCATTGATTTCTACGCCGATTGGTGCGGTCCCTGTCACGTGCTCGAAGCACGGTTGCAGCACCTGATGAACGGCACTAAACCGAACCTCGCGGTGAGGCGCGTGAATATTGGCAAGTGGGACAACGATGCCGCAGAGCAGGCGACCGAGTTCCACGCCGAAGCGCTTCCGTACATCCGCGTGTACGACGCGCGCGGCAAGTTCGTGACCGCCGTGACGGGCGGCATGTGGGATGAGGTGCTCGCCGCGATCGGGAAGGCGGAACGGTGATGCGCGCGCTCCGCTACCTCGTCATCGTCGCGGTGATTCTCGGCCTCCTGCCGCCCGCCTATGCCTGACCGGCCTGAGCGAATCCGAACCTCTCCGGTGGAGGGGCAACGCAAACAATCCCGGCCTCCGGCAGGTGGGCGATCTCGTCATCGTTCGCGTACGGCACGTTCGATACGTCGCACGTCGCCACGTGTCCCGATGTCGCGCCCGTCGAGTGCGCAGCGATGGCGATTCCCGATCACGAGCACCACGTCCGTCTGGCGCTGTTTCATTCGGAGCTTGGCGCAGCCTACGGCCTTCGCGCCGGCCTAGCACTGTCGCTGCGCCTTCCGTACGATGTGAAGGATCAGCGCGTCCGTTACACCACGCTCGACGGTCGACCGTTCGTGCCGCCATATGGCGACATCCATCACCGCACCGAAACGCTCAACGGCATCTCGGACGGCGATGTGCTCGTCCTGTGGGCGCCGACGACGAGCGGCGCATCTCGATGGCACTTCGGCTTCGGTACGACGCTGCCAATTGGTCACACGGTTCCTGACCCTATCGAGCTTGGGTTGGAAGGCAAGAAGCACGAGCATCTGCAATTCGGCAGCGGCGTGTTTGCGCCCGAGGCTGAAATCGCCTGGAGCCGGCCGGTGCGAAAGGTGACGGCCTTCGCCTTGCTACAAGCGACCGTGCCGGTCACGACGAATGATCGCGGCTTTCGTCCGCCAAAGAATTTCCGGTGGGGTGTCGGGCCGTCGTTTTCTGTCGGCCGCGGCAGCATCGCGATCAGCGCAGCCGGCCAGTACCAAACCCTGGGCCGATGGCATGGAGCCATCGACGAAGGCACCGGATTCTCCAATGGTGGGCTGCGACTCCAGCTTTCCTATCCGCTGCGCGGCGCGACGATCACGCCATCGATCTATCGCGAGCTGTACTCACACGGCCTCAACACGGTCGAGCACGAAACGTTCTCGCAAGGAACAACCGTGGGGATGACGATCAGCAGAACGTTCTGACCACAAGCCGGCAAACGATGCGAAACGATCTGCGATCAATCGGGCGTACCGAAGGTCTGGCCAAACTTCTCCACTTGTTAGAATCGGGCAAAACTCTGCGCAATTCAGGCAAGGATCTCGCTCTCTCCGACCGTACATTGACGTTCGCGAAAGAAACGTATGGCACTGACCCGAGAACACTCCGAAGAAAGAAGAACCGGCATCTCGAGACTGGGGAAGTTGATCGCCCTCCACGCCCCTTACGACGGCTCGTTTGCCCTCCGCATGCCAGGCGTCTACGCAATCCGGCTTTCGCGCACGAATCCGGAGCTGACGCACGCCGTGATGCGGTCGTCCCTGTGCATCGTCGCGCAGGGAGCGAAGAGCGTGATGATCGGCGAGGATGTCTTCGAGTACGAGGCGTCGCAGATCGCGGTCTACTCGGTCGACGTGCCTGTTGCGGCGCAGGTGACGCGCGCCAGTCACGCCGAGCCGTACTTGAATCTGAAGATCGATCTCTATCCGCGGAAGGTGGCCGAGTTGGCCGCCAAGGTCTATCCGCACGGCCTCCCGCAGCCGCGCGAGGTCCGCGCTGTGTGGGTCGGTGATGCGGACGCCAACATCGTCGATGCCGCGACGCGTCTGCTCGAGGTGATGGCGCAGCCGGCGGAGGCAGAGCTGCTTGCGCCGCTGATCGTCGATGAGATCCTGATCCGCCTGCTTCGCAGCCCGATGGGCAGCCGCGTCGCGCAGATCGGCCATTCCGAGTCGAGCCTCCAACGCGTCGCGAAAGCTGTGTCGTTGCTCAGGTCCAACTTCGATCAGCCCGTCGATGTCGACGATCTCGCGGCGCTGGTGAACATGAGCGTCTCCTCGTTTCACCGGCAATTCAAATCAGTCACGTCAATGAGCCCTCTCCAATACCAGAAGGCGCTGCGGCTTCAGGAAGCGCGACGCCTGATGCTCACCGAACAGCTCGACGCGGGAAACGCCAGCCGGCGCGTCGGCTACGTCAGCCCGTCACAGTTCAGCCGCGAATACGGACGTTTCTTCGGCGCCGCGCCAAAGAGGGACATCCACCGGCTGCGCGAGGAACACCACAGCGGAGCAGAAGCCTCAAGCTAATTACCGCAATCACCAACAACGCGCAGAACGCCCGACGACTATTTCGCCGGGCCGGCGACAAGTCTGCCTAGAGAAAAGGGAACAACACACCATGAGAGATGACAGGAACGACAAAAAAACTTGGCTCATCACTGGTGCCGGTCGCGGAATGGGCGCCGATATCGCTCGGGCGGCCCTTGCGTCCGGCAGGGCGGTTGTAGCAACAGGCCGGGACACCGATCGGATCGCCGCGGCGCTGGGCCAGTCGGACAACCTGCTATCCGTGAAGCTGGATGTCACGAGCGGCGCCGATGCGGAAGCGGCGGCGCGTGCTGCAGTCGACCGGTTTGGCCGCATCGACGTGCTGGTCAACAATGCCGCGAGCTTCTACGCCGGCTACTTCGAAGAGCTGACGCCGGAGCAGGTAGAGCGGCAGTTGGCGGTGAGCCTCGTCGGCCCGATGAACGTCACCCGCGCGGTGCTGCCGGTCATGCGCCGGCAGCGCTCGGGGCACATCATCTCGATTTCGTCATCGGCGGGCCTTGCCGCCGGCTTCGACTTCGTTTCCGCCTACGCCGCGTCGAAGTTCGGCCTCGAAGGCTGGATGGAGTCGCTGCACGCGGAGATCGCGCCGTTCGGAATCACCACGACGATCGTCAATCCGGGTTTCTTCCGCACGGAGTTGCTAACGGAGCAATCGACGAACTACGCCGAGCCGTCCATTCAGGACTACGACGAACGCAGAGCTCCGCTGCTCGAGTACTGGAAGAGCCAGAACGGCAGGCAATCGGGCGACCCGGCCAAGCTCGCGCGAGCGATCCTCACGATCGCGAGCATTGATTCGCCGCCGCGCCGCTTCGTTGCCGGCGCCGACGCGATCGCCACAACCGAGCAGAAGATCGCGGAATTGAAGGGGCAGATCGACGCGTACCGCGACCTGTCGACATCTCTCGATTTCGATCCGCAGTGAATCGCGCCGAGGTGCGCGTGAAGGAGCTCACGATGTCAGTCATCCCAACGGTCACCCTGAACAACGGTATCCGGATGCCGCTCCTCGGGTTCGGCGTCTTTCAGATCGCGGACGCCGAGGCGTGCGAGCGCAGCGTCTCGGATGCGCTCGACGTCGGATATCGGCTCATCGACACCGCGGCTTCGTACGGCAACGAAGAGGCGGTCGGCAACGCCATCAAGCGAAGCGGCGTGCCACGTGAAGAGATCTTCGTCACGACGAAGCTCTGGATCCAGGACGCCGGCTACGACAACGCGCGGCGTGCGTTCGACCGAGCGATGCAGCGCCTGCAACTCGAGACGCTCGATCTCTACCTGATCCATCAACCGTTCGGCGACATCTACGGCTCGTGGCGGGCCATGCAGGAGCTTTATCACGAGGGCCGCATTCGCGCGATCGGCGTGAGCAACTTCCATCCGGATCGCGTCATGGATCTGATGATGCACCACGACGTCGTCCCTGCCGTGGATCAGATCGAGACGCATCCGTTCCATCAGCAGGTCGAGACGCAGAAGTTCCTGCAGGCGAACGACATTCAGATCGAGTCGTGGGGACCGTTCGCCGAGGGGCGCAACGACATCTTCCACAACGCCTTGCTCCGTTCGATCGCTGAGAACCATCGCAAGAGCGTCGCCCAGGTGATCGTGCGCTGGCTGACGCAACGCGGCGTCGTGGCGATCCCGAAGTCCGTTCGCAAAGAGCGCATGGCCGAGAACTTCAACATCTTCGACTTCGAGCTGACTCCTGACGAGATGAGCGCCATCGCAACGCTCGACACCGGAACGAGCAGCTTCTTCGACCATCGCGATCCGGCCATGGTGAAGATGATGAGCGAAGCAAAACGTCCAACGTAGCGCCATCCGGAATCCGAGGAGCCGAATCAAGCAGGCTGACGATCGCGCGGCCCGCCCATTCGTGCGATTGCTAATCCGGTGATCCCTGGTTCGAATCCAGGCGCCACAGCCAATTACTGGCGCATCTCCTCGCCGCCAGAGCGACCTGCGTCAGCGCGACCGGGACACACTGCAATGTAAACTATTCTCAACTTACCGCGTCGTTTGGGTAGTCATTCAGGGGTTCCAACAGGGTTGAGTCAAGCGTCCGGTCGCCCGATCCGGATTGGAAGGCGGAGGCGCTTCGATGATAAGCAGCGTGGGAACCTGTGCTCTGACCCGGTGGTTATTGCTGGCAGGCATCGCCGTAGCGGCGCCTTGCGGGGCGCAATCGGGCACGACGACACCGATGCCGCCCACATTCTTCGCCATGTCTGCCGTGCGGGACAATTACCCGAAGGTAACCATCGGCACACTCGCACACCAGGAGTTTGCCTGGGCTCGGATCGAGCAATCCAAAGGCACGTTCAACTTTCAGCCGTTCGACAACTACGTCAACGATGTGAAGAAGAACGGATTGGTGGACACCGTCACGAACACGGCATCCATGGCGATGACGCTCTCGGCCGGCACTCCGAACTGGGCCGTGGCCGACCAGAGCACCTGCAGCCCTGGCCCAAACAGCACGGTTCTCTGTACAGCGCCGCCGGACAACATTCAGGATTGGAAGGACTTTCTCAACGCTCTGATCCAGCACTACAACGGCACGACGCAGCCGCACATCCGTTACTACGAGCTCTGGAACGAGTTCAACGTCGCACTCTGGTGGACCGGCACCGATGCTCAGATGCTGGCGCTTGCGCAGGCGGCGTATCCAATCATCCATCAGGACCCGTACTCGATTCTGCTGACGCCATCGGTGGCAGGACCGGTAGGCACAGCATCGCCGAACAGCGGCGTCACCTGGATGACGAGGTACCTCCAAGCCGGTGGGTCGCAGTATGCCGACGGTGGCGCGTTTCACGGGTACATCGCTGCCCAGAGCGGTGTGAACCCGTTCCCCATGCCCGAAGATGACTCGACCTCGGGTTGCACCCCCTTCGTGACCTGCTACGGCTCCATCATCACCAAGGCCACGCAGATGCGCGCGGTCTTCGATCAGAACGGGCTTGCGGGCAAGCCGATGTTTCAGACCGAAGGGAGTTGGGGCGATCAGACGGTGACCGACCCAGACACGCAAATCGCGTGGGTGACGCGATACAGCCTCTTGCAGGCCGGGCTGCGCTCGACGCTCAACCTGCAAATGGCGGCCTGGTACACGTGGGGAGGAGGCACGACGTTCGGATGGGGCGATCTTGAAACCGCCTCGGTCGCTCCGTCGCCGGCGGGTTTCGCGTATGACGAGGTGTATCACTGGCTGGTAGGGGCGACGATTGACGCCCCATGCTCCGGCGCATCGAACGGAACATGGACGTGTGCGCTCTCGCGTCCCGGCGGCTATGTGGCGCAGGCAGTTTGGAACACGAAGGGTTCCCTCTCCTATTCGCCTGCTGCGAGCTACACACAGTATCGCGACCTCAACGGCAAGACGATCACGATCCCGTTGGGAAGCTCCGTCTCCATCGGAGCAAAGCCGATCCTGATCGAGGGGAGCACGACAGCGGCACCAGTGAACGCCCCCAACATCCTCATGATCCTGACCGACGATCAGGACGTGCTGAGCGGAACTCTCTCCTACATGCCACATCTCCAGGAGTTGCTGGTGAACCAGGGAACCTTGTTCAACAACAACCTCGTGCCTCTGTCGCTCTGCTGTCCGTCTCGCACCACGATCCTGCGCGGGCAGTTTCCACACAACACGCAGGTGCTGACGAACGCCTTGCCCAACGGAGGGTTCGAGATTGCCTACAGCAACAACGTCGAGGCCTCGACTCTCGCCACCCTTCTGCACGGCGCCGGCTACCGCACGGTGCTGTTCGGCAAGTATTTGAACGGCTACCCGAACGCCGCGATCCCGAACTACATCCCTCCAGGGTGGGACGAGTGGTACAGCCCGTCCGCGGGAGACCCCTACGGTCAGTTCAACTACACGCTCAACGAAAACGGAACGCAGGTGATGTACGGCAGCACGGCGGCCGACTACGGCACGGACGTGTATTACGGCAAGGCGGCGGACTTCATCCAGCGAGCCGCTTCCAAGCCGGCCCAACCAATCTTCATGTACTTCGCCGTCTACGCGCCGCACGCGCCGTACACGCCGGCCCCGCGTCACGCCGCTCTGTTTCCGAACGTAACAGCGCCACACTATCCATCGTTCAACGAGCCGGATGTCAGCGGCAAGCCTTCCTACATCAGCAGCAAGCCGCTGCTCACGCAGGCAGAGATCGACGGCATCGACTCCGACTATCGCAACCGCCTGCGAGCCCTTCAGGCCGTCGACGAGGCCATCGCCGGCCTGGTGGCGGCCTTGTCTTCGACGGGCCGTCTTGCGAACACGTACATCTTCTTCATGTCGGACAACGGCTACCACATGGGCGAGCACCGGCTGCTCCCCGGTAAGTACACGCCCTACGAGACCGACATTCACGTGCCGCTGATCATCCGCGGTCCGGGAGTCCCGGCTGGCGCGGTCCGGAACCAGTTCACCGGCAATCTCGACCTCGCCGAGACCTTCGCCGACCTGGCCGGCGTGCCGCCACTGTCGTTCGCCGATGGGCGCTCATTGAAAGGCCTGCTGCAGAACCCTCCGACGACCGCGTGGCGCCAGTCGTTTCTGCTCGAGGAGTTCGGTACAGGGGAGTTCGACCCGCCGGACACTCCTGCCAGCGTGCTCGAACCGCTAGACAAGATGGATCTGGCCACCGTGGTGCCAATCCCGAGCTACTTCGGCTTCCAGGCGCCCGGATACAAGTACGTCGAGTACAAGAGCGGGGAGAAAGAGCTCTATCTGACGTCGGACACGTACGAGCTCACGAACGTTGCGTCCAAAGTGAACCCCTCCATCGCCGCGGCATTGACGGCATACGTGAACACATTCGACGGCTGCCAGGGCGACTCCTGCCGCGCGGCGGAGGCGGCCGCCCCACCACTGCTACTGACCGTGGACTTCAGCGTCGCGCCGTCAACTCCGCCGAACAACCTGACCCTGATCGCCTCGGCTTCCGGCACGGCACCGTACGCCTTCACCTGGACCATTGATGGGAGCAACAAGACCGGCTCCACGGTCTCCCTACAATTGGCGAACGGCAGCCACACGGTGACCTTGGCTGTGCAGGACGCGATCGGCGCAGACGCAGGCGTGACGAAAACCATCACAACCTCGAAGAGGCGAGCGGTGAAGCACTGACGGGCCGGCCGCTACATCCACCCTCTTCCGCGTAGCATTTCACCCGAATGGGCATTCTCATCGGCACGCAGGGGTGGAACTACGCGGCGTGGGTAGGACCGCTCTATCCGCCCGGGACGCGTGCTTCCGAGTATCTTCCGGCGTACGCGCGCGCGTTCCGCGCAGTCGAGGTCGACTCCACGTTCTACGCCATTCCCGAGGCGCGGGTGGTGCGTGCATGGGCCGAACGAACGCCGCCGGAGTTCACCTTCGCGCTCAAGATGCCGAAAGAAGTTACGCACGAGCGACGGCTGCGCGATGCGGATGACGTCGTCCGCGAGTTCATCGGCCTCGCCAGGCAGCTCGGGCCGAAGCTGGGGCCGATCCTGCTGCAGATGGGTCCCGACTTCGGGCCGGACGAGCTGCCGGCGATCGAGGCGTTCCTTCCCACCCTGCCGGGCGATCTGCGCTTCGCCATCGAGCTTCGTCAGAGCGGCTGGATGAGCCCCGAAGTGCGGCCGCATCTGCTGGAGCTGCTGGCGCGTCACGGTATCGCGCTGGCGCTGAGCGACGGCCGGTGGATTCCGCGCGAGACGATGCTGGAGCTGGTGGAGCAGGCGACGGCGGACTTTCTCTATGTGCGCTGGATGGGGCCGGACCGCGCGGTCACCGACTACTCACGCGTGCAATTCGACCGTTCCGAGGAGATCCGCGCGTGGTATGAGGCGCTGAAATCCGCCGCCAATACGAGGGATGTCTTCGGCTTCTTCAACAATCACTTCGCCGGCCACAGCCCTGCCAGCGCGCGTGAGCTCCAACGCCTCCTCGGGCAGCAGCCCGTCGACCCCGAAACGCTGCGCGTCCAAAGATCGCTGTTCTGAATCGTCCTCGTCAGAGCTGTGCGTAGAAGCCGGCGCACAGCCGGCGAAATACCATCCAGCCCGAGATCAGCGCGGCGATGGCCCAGAGCGACGAGATCATGAGGTCCATCGGCGTGGGAAACCGGCCGTAGTAGATCGGATCGCGAATGATCTGGAGGAGGTGAACCAGCGGATTGAGCCTGACCAGCCATAGGTACTTCTCGGGCACGATGCTCATCGGATAGAAGATCGGAGTCAGATACATCAGACCGACGACGGCGACCTGGTAGGTCTCCTTGATGTCCGCGAAATAGACGGATAGCGAAGAGAGCGTGAGGGACACGCCGAGCGTAAAGGCGCCGAGAATCAGGAAGCTCAAGGGGAGAAATACGACCGCGATCGAAAAAGGAGCACTCTTGATGAGCATGATGATCGCAAGCGGGATGCAGGAAATCACCAGGTTTGCGATTCCTGAAAGAGTGGCGGCGACGGCGAAGATGCTCTTGGGGATTCGGACCCGCTTCATCAGAGGCCCGTTCCAGGCCATGCTGGCCATCGAGTTGACAGTGGTCTGCGAGAAGAAAATCCAGGGAAGGTACTCGGAGAGGAAGTAGACCTCGAAATGCTTGATGGCGAAACGGAAGAACGCGGAAAAAACGATAGTGAGGATCAGCATCAACAGCAGCGGATTGAGCATCGTCCAGAACACGCCGAGGACTGACCGTTTGTAGCGGACGGTCAGATCGCGCATCACCAGGCTTCGCAGCAGATGCTCGTGTGCCAGCAGATCGCGCGCCTCTTCCGGAAGCGATACTCCCGGTCCGGCGGCATTGCAGAATTCAGGAATTGCCGCGGCAACCTCGGCGCGAGGGTCTTGTTCGACGCGAGAGATCGTGCTCATGCCAGTTCCGGTGCTCCGAGCGACAGGCTCCGGTCGTGGCGAAGTTCGTGTGAGCTGCTTCGCTCTCCGTATGTTCGGATCACTTCGGCCGGATTCCCGAGCGCGACGATCCTCCCTTCCTCGAGAAACACGACCCGGTCGCACAGCTTCTCGATCGAGGCGAGGTCATGCGACACGAGCAGGATCGTGCATCCGCTCTCGTGAAAGCCGCGGATTCTCGCCTCGCATTGCTCCCGGAATGAGGAATCGCCCACGGCCAGGATCTCGTCGAGCAGAACGACGGCTGCATCGACCGCCGTGGCGATGGAAAACGCCAGCCGGGCCACCATGCCGGTCGAGTAGGTGCGGAGCGGCAGATCGATGAACTGGGCGAGACCGGAGAATTCAACAATCTCGTCGGCGCGTGCTCTCATCGTGCCCTGGGATCGCCCGAGGAGGGCTCCGTTGAAGAAGATGTTCTCGCGGCCGCTGAGCTCGTGGTCAAACCCTGTTCCGAGCTCGATGAGGGGAGCGACGGCGCCGCGGACGATTGCTCGTCCGGCGGACGGGGTAACGACGCCCGCGGCGACGCGCAGCAGCGTCGACTTTCCTGCACCGTTGGACCCGATGAGCCCGAGGCATTCCCCCGATTCAATGTCCAGAGAAACGTCGCTCAGCGCGGCAAACGTCTCGACCGTCGCCGTTCCTCGGAATTTCCGCACGATCCATTCTTTGACGAAGGGAATCCGGGTGGTCGGAAACCGGACCGTCACGCCCTGAAACTCAATCGCCTTCAAGGCTGGCCCTCGATGGGGTTGGCGCGGTACGGCCCCGCACGAAGGCGCTGAGTAGAGTTGGGACGGGGAGGTGCAGAGCGTACTCCGGTTCGCCGCGCATGGAAGGGGCGCATTGTAGCGGTTTCAGATTCTCCTCAGAAGATCCTTGAGCAGACTCACGTATCCGTTCGAGAAGCGGTGATAGTGCCTGTTCCGCAATTCGCGGGCGATCGCGCCGATGCGGCGGATACGGGATGCCGGCAAGCCCGCGCGGACGCGCAGATGGTTCACCCGATCGTCGATGATTCTCACCTGCCGCGCGGTACCGAGCTCGCGGAGATGGAGGGCGACGAGCTCGAGCTCCGATGCCCACGCCGCGTACTGCTCCGACCCGGTGACGGACCCTTCCTGCAACCACGTCAGGAGCCTGCCTCCCCCTGGTCCGACGCCGTGATGCTGCCCGCGGTGCTGCCGATAGAGAATCAATGGTTCCTCGATGCAGTCGAGACGGCCGGTCGCCGCAACGTTGATGGCGATCCAACGGTCGTGCAGGAGTCCCGTCATCCGTGGGAAGGGAAGTACCGACGGCAGTATCCTGCGATGGAAGGCCATGGTCGCGCCGGTGGCGACGTTGTGGACGGAGAGAACATCGAGCGCCCGTCCCGTTCGAACCATTCCCAGTTCGGCGAGATCGAATCCGACTGTCCTCCAGAGCCCCCTCCGCATCGGCTTCCCAGCCTGGTCGATCAACCCGGCGTCGGTGAACAGGCAGTCGATCTCAGGATCGTGTTCGAACGCGCGCACGATACGGGCGATCTTCTCCGGTTGCCACACGTCGTCCTGATCCGCCAGCAGGATCAGCTCGCCGGTGCAGAGGGAGATCGCCTGCTCGAAATTTCGCGCCACGCCGAGCCTCTCGGCGTTCCGGTTGATCGTTACGGTGAACGAAGCGTTTGCGGCGAAGCGCTGCAGTTTGCCAATCGTCGAATCCGACGAAGCGTCGTCGCAGATGATGAGCTCATCGGGAAGGCGCATCTGCCGGGTAAGGCTCTCCAGTTGCTCGTCGATGAACTGCTCGCCGTTGCAACTGCAGAGCGCCACCGAGGTCCGGAGTGGAGCTGGGCTCCCTGGTTGATGCGCCATTCGGCATTCTGCCCCGGCTGCCTCGCCGGCATGAAGACTTCCTGAGTACGGAATACGCTATCCTTACGTCTATCCCATCGACAACGCGGAGGTCCTTTCATGAGTGACTCCCCGAAGTGGACGCGTCGTTCCTTCCTCGAAGCGGTCGGCCGCGCGGGCGGCGCGGCGGCGGTCTACGAAACGATGACGGCGATGGGATTGCTGCGGGTGCCCGCGGCATTCGCCGGCCCACCCAGGCTTCCTGACGGCAACGGCAAACGCGTGGTCATCATCGGCGCCGGAATCGCCGGACTGACCGCCGGCTACGAATTGCTCAAGGCGAAGTATGACGTGACCATCCTGGAGGCGAAGCCGCATGCGGGCGGCCGCAGCCTCACCGTGCGGAGGGGCGACGTCATCCACCAGATCGGCCGTGATCCGCAGACGTGTGCGTTCCACGAGGATCCCAACTTCTACCTGAACGCCGGACCGGGACGGCTCCCCTACCACCACACCGCCATCCTCCACTACTGCAACATCCTCGGCGTTCCGCTCGAGGTCTACACGATGATGACCCGCGCCAACTACTTCCAGCGCAACGAATCGTGGAATGGCGTCTCCACCGTGAACCGCCGCATCGCCAACGATACGCGCGGCTGGATCTCGGAGCTGCTGGCGAAGGTGGTCAACCACGGCGCTCTCGACGCCGAGCTGAAGGCGAAGGGCGTCGACAAGACGGAGTTCCTCAGCCTACTCACCGTCTTCGGCGACATCGATCCGGACGACAACTACGACTACCTCGGCTCCTCGCGCTCCGGTTACGCCGTGCAGCCCGGCATCGAGTCATGCGGCACACTCCTCGAGCCGCTCACGCTCGCGGATCTGGTCTCTTCGAAGTTCTGGATGGACCGCTTCTATCAGCCCGAGGAGTACGAGTGGCAGCCGACGCTCTTCCAGCCCATCGGCGGAATGGACAAGATCTGGCACGGCTTCCTCAAAACCGAGGTCGGCAATCACATCACCTACAGGCGGGAGCTGGCCGGCGTCTACAACATCACCGAGGGAGGCAAGCCGAAGGTGCGCATCATGCACCGGCTGTCTGGTACCAAAGGAAAAGGACAGGAGATCATCGCCGACTGGTGCATCTCCACCATCCCGCTGCCGATCCTGGCCGGCGTTGACGACAACAACTTCACTGACGAGTACAAGGAAGCGATCCACGCGGTGAAGTTCGCCAAGACGTGCAAGGTCGGCTGGCAGACCAAAGACCGCTTCTGGGAAACGAAGGACGAGATGTATGGCGGCATCTCGTACACGACGGACAACATCACCCAGATGTGGTACCCGTCGTGGGACTACTTCGGCAAGAGGGGCGGCATTCTTACGGGCGCCTACAACTACGACGACGATGCGGCCTTCATGGCCTCTCTCCAATTGCCGCAACGGCTGGAGCTGGCCCTGAAAGGCGGCGAACGACTGCACCCCGGTTTTGCCAGCCACGTCGATACCAAGATCGGACTCTCCATCGCCTGGCAGGACGTACCGTATCAGCTCGGCGGCTGGGCCGATGACTGGACCTGCGACGATTCCGTCTACCGGCGCCTCCTCAAGCCGGACCGCCAGTTCTGGGTGGCCGGCGATCAGGTGTCGTATCTCTCGGGTTGGCAGGAAGGAGCCGTACGCTCCGCCCTCCACGTGATCGGCGGAATCGCCGGACTGCGCGTCGACAAGTCGATGGTTCAGACCGTACAGATGCCGATGTCGAAGAAGAAGGCGCCCGGCATCCGGCGGAGAACACGGGGGCTGCCGTAGGGCCTGCGCTTCCGCGCTCGGGCTGCAAGGGCGCCGGATGACCCTTGGACTACTTGCACGAACAGCTTGCGTTGTTGGTACTCGTCGCCGCTACACAGCAGGCGAAGCCGGAACTGCAGGTAACGGAGCAGGAGCCGTACGTGTTTGAGATCGTGCACGAGGTCGCGCCAAGACCGCCAGCGTTACACCCGCCTCCATTTCCTCCAACGCCGTAATCGAGGTTGAACACGCAACTGTCGAAGTCGTCACAGGAGTCGAGCGCAACGATATGCCGGCCGTTGCCCGGCGTCCTCGCAGCGACAGGGCGAATCTCGTGATTCAGACCGTAGCCAACGTAAAGTGCACCGGTCAACCCGGTAGGCTGCCGTGGCGCGTGGCGATTGCCGACGGCGGTCACCAACGCATAAAACCACTGCTGATCGGCCGCCATGACGACCAGCTCGTCACCCCGGAACTCAATGCTGGCACTCTGGCTTGAAGCGCGGAACGTCTTCATCGGTGACTCCGTCCAGAGCCTGAACAGATGACGATACGGCCCGCCGTCGTCGACGAGAACGCCGATCATGTGCGCATCGATCGTTCCGATGGTGACTTTTCCCGCGAGCACCGCGTAGTCATCAGCGGAAGGCACCAGTCCATTCGGCACCGGCTTTGCGGCTTGCAACGCCGCCGAAAAGAGAGCCAGTACCAGGGCCAGAACTGTTTTACGCATCGCTCCCTCCTGACTGCTGCGCCAAGCACGTCATGGCAGTTACGTTGTGAAATGACTGCGGCGGTGTGAAGGGTCGATCCAAGGGGGCGGCTGGCCACGAGTATCCAACGTTACGTTGGACGCAACCCCGGGCAACGAAAAGGAGTTGCTGTTTCTGTCCCGGATTGGGAAGGTTCGTGGCATCGCTCCGCCAGATCTCTGGAGCTACAGAGGCGTACAAAAACCGCTGAAAGGCCTCTGCGCCGAACGTCATGCGCGCGGACTGAAGAAGCTTGTCACGGGCCACGCATTGGTCTACGTCAATGAGGAACGACGCCATCTTGCCATCAGGCGTTTTCACATGCTGGACTGCGAGGTTCTTCGGTCGCGACGTGAGCGCACGGTAAGGAGCCGAGAGCTGCTCAAGCTTGTTCCAAAAGTCATCCTCGGTGTAGCCCATTGCTCGGATGTCCTTTGCCAATGCATCGCGCGCGTGCATGCGGAATGTTGCCTTGGGATGCAGCCCCTCCAAAAGCACGTCAAGCAACTCGGATGGGAGGAAGAGGCCGGGGTCACGTGCTCCATCAAGGATGAGTTGCGAGGCCCGAGGGGCTTGGGCAGAATGCGCCTGGAGGTGCTGCGAGGACTGAGGCGCTTCGGCGGACTGCACCTGTGCATGGGCATACGGCGGCAGCATGGCTTCGTGTGCTACTGCCCGATCACGAATTGAGGCGGGATCAAACCGCACTCTGATACGTTCCTCGTCACTCCACTCCCAGGCCGGCTTCCCCGATGATCCCGGGCCGACGACGGCGGTCACGCCGGGCATTATGGCGGCAGGCGCCTTGTGCTGGTCAGCCGCCGCCTGCGGCCTGGTCGCGCCCGTAGTGCCAGCCACGGCTCTTTCTGAGTTCGTGGTGACGGGCGGCGCCGCATGGACGGCGAAGACCGGGATCAGGAGAATGACCATGATAGGCCAACGTCGCATACGAAGCCTTTCTTTTGGTGGCATTACGTCAGACGAGGAGTACCGAAGGTGACTTCTCATCCTGACACTTGGCTGCGGAACACGCGGTAACGAGAAACACAAGGAACGACCGGCTAGCAGGTCATGAGCGATGGATGGCAACGTACGCGCCGGCCTTAGAAATGTCAATAAGCCGCTTAAAGGTGGCTAATAGTTTCTGACCAGAGAAAGGGTCTCTGTGTTGACCGCCAGGCCGAATTGTGACAAGTACGAAGTGCGTAAAGACTACGTACTGACACCCGCCTGGCGCATCTCGTCGCCGGCACGCGGCGGTCGGTCAGAACGGCCAATATGGCGCTACCGACCGCGCAGAAAAATAGAGCGGCCACGAAACGCCCAAAGACCTTCGTAACGGTCAACGTATGCATGCCTCGTGGGTTAGCGACGGTGATGAGATATACATTGATGAGCAGGGGGCGAGAGCGGAAGCTCCGAAAGCCGGTGCGAAACCCTGAGCGAATGATTGGACATGACGGCCGCGCAAATACACGGCAGCCGAATTGGGACAAGTACGATCTCAGGGATTCTTGCAAACAATACGTTGCCAGCGGGATACGACTCGATACACGGATGGTAACGTACGCTCCTGTCTGAGTGATGTCAATAAGTCGCCTAGAAGTGACGTAGTTGTCGAAGCATTGCCACATACGCTCCGTCCTGAGAAATGTCAATAAGTCACCTAAAGGTGATTGTAGGCGTGATTCGCCTCAGTGTGTCGCGTCAAGCTCGAGTTGTCCGCCGATGGCTAGCAATCCTTCGGCGCAGTGGCCGCCGGAACAAAATCGGTATCTGCCCGGCGCAACGTTCGGGATCTCACCGTCACCGTCGTCGATTCTGGCTCGTTGCCCCCGCGCCCACACAAACACGTCCGTTGACGCTAAAAGGTGATCGTTGAATGTGAATTGGAGTGGCAGTGCACCTGAGGCCCACCTCACTCTCAGGGTGCCACCGCGAGAGGCCAGATCGAGATCGATCGAGTCCTGATTCGTGGGCACGCTGAAACTCTCCAGCGTGCGGCCAGGCGCTGCGACGGTGATGACGATCTCCGTGGCCGAGTTGGGTACGTCGACCGAAAAGCCTCCCTGGAGATCGGTGATCGCCTGTTCCTGCCGCGCTGATCCTCCCAGGAATGCGTACCCATGGACGACTGCTCCGACGACGACGTCGCCGCCTGACCGCACCACTCCTTTGAGGGGTCTGACACTTTCGAGTCTGAGCTCGACGTTCTCGATTCCGCCCTCATCAGGGATGGTCACATCAGTTTGCTTGCTGTAGTCGTGGGTTCGGACATCGTTAGCTTGGAGATGTGCCGATCCCGGCTCAACGCCTCGAAAGCGGAAGGTGCCATCGCTGTCGCTCGCTCGCACCATCGCGCGTCCGCTGCTGGAGAGTAACGTGACTCGCGCGGCTGCCAAGTGCTTGCCCTCCGCGTCGCGCACCCAACCTGATACTTCGGTAGAGGGTAGCCGAATGTCCGCCTCATCGTTATCCTTTTGGACGGTTACCTCCGTAGTCGCTGCTACCTCTTCCTTCGGAGCATCGACATCGACGATCCATTTTCCGCGCCGCGGAAGATTGACAGTGAAATTTCCGTTTTGATCGGTCTTGGCTCGCACCTTTTCGGCGCCGCCGCTGCCTCCGAATAGCAAATTGGCCGAGGGCAAGGGCGAATCGCCGATGGTGACAGTACCGGAGATGGGGCTGACATCGAGGCGGACGGTGTACTCGTTGGTGGCAGACGTGATGACAATATCGCGGTTTGCAAGAATGTTTTGCCTCGAGTCTTTGAGAAAGACGCGGACTGGTCCCTCCACCTGATCCATTGCGTTGAAAACGCCCTCACGCGACGCGGTCCCGCTGCCAGCGTTCTGTGACCCTGATCCCGAGTCGGTCTTGCGCCAGAGCTCCACACTCCATGGAATCCCGCCTGGGCCAAGCGGGGGCTGGAAAATAAGTCGAATGCTCTGAGCTGGCAGCAGCTCTATGGACCGGCGTGGCGTGGTTTCCTTTCCCGGGTAGAGCTGCATTGGAATGCGCGCGGGCGCATAGCCTTTCGCCTGTGTTTCGAGGATGTATCTGCCTGGGCCCATCGGAGCCAGTTGGACAACGCCTTTTTTAGTGAACACTCCCTCCGCGACTGGCAAGGCGAGACGCATCGCGGTAGGGGATGCTCCGGCCGCCGCCTCGTAGCGAAGCAGCGCTCGGACGGGGACCTCGACACGTTTGGCGAAGTCACTGTCGAGCCACGCGACAACCGACGCACCCTTTTGCAGCTTGACGATCCCCAAGTCAATCACGCCGGCGGCAGGAATCTTGACGTCCCATTTATGGAACGGCGCGTAGGTCTCAACGCGAACGGCTACATCGAGCAAGGATGCAGGTAAAGCGCACTTCCATTGCCCGGTCGTCTCCGTGGTGCAGTCAAACGATGTCCCTCGGGGGATTTCGGGCGGAATCCGCGGTTCAGGACGCGAAGCAACAACGACCTTGACCGCAACGGGCGCGGCGGGCTGTGGATCAGGGAGTTTCAACTGACCCTGAAGAGTCCCGGTGCGCCACACGGCCATCGCATATTGCGATTGACCGTCTCCTTTTGGGAAAACGACACGTTTCGGCAGTGCCCAGAAGCCTCTAGCGTCCAGGCTCATTTCCCACTCGGAACCCGGCTGTTCCGCAATCAGAAGACTCGATGCGCTCAGGTTCACTCGGTGGATGACGGACCGGTTGACAACCGATTGAAGGACAACAGCGCCATGAGCGTCGCAACTCGAGCCGCTACGGCAGTTCACGGTAACGTTGATAGAGCTGCCATAGCTACTGCCCGAGAGTAACAAGCAAGCTGCTGACCAGCAAAGCAATGCTTTCAGCATGCAGCGCATCATGGCCTTAGCCATTCAAGAAACGACACTCAGTCCACACAGCACTGGTCTCCCGCGACGAAGCAATATGATGCTTCGGGATACGTTTCGATCCAGCAGGCCTGATTGCCCAGGCCACCCGGACCAGGTGACCCGCAGGACATGCTTATGGACCCGTTCAAGCCGTACCCGTTCATATGGCACACCGAACAACTGCCAGATCCTCCTCCGCCTCCAATGCCATAATCGGGGCTATAGACGTCTTGCTGCGCGATACCGCCTACCGCGAAGAGTGCAACCGCCATGAATGTGGTGAGACGGAGAAAGGCCTTTTTCATTGACTCCTCCTTGACTGTTTCCACGTGCTGCTTTTCGAGAACGAACGTGCTGGATACCATGTCTCGACGAGCTTGCGACCACTCGCCTACGTACGTCATCGCGCTGGCGGCCTGTGATCAACCCGGATTGTGAAGAGCGGCGGCAATCGTCCCGATCGACATTAGTCCACGCAGCACTCGTCTCCGTCTACGAAGCAATACGTTCCTTCCGGATAACTTTCAATTCGGCAGTTTTGCCAGCCTCCGCCGCCAGATTGCGCCGACGCGCAGGTTAGGTACATCACGTTGCCGGCGCCGCCATCACAGTATTTACAACTGCCCGCACCTGCTCCGCCTCCGATGCCGAAATCCCGGTTAAAGACGTCTTGCTGCGCGGACATTCCTAAGGCGACGAGTGAAAATACCAGGAATGTGGCGAGACGGAGCACCATCGCTTTCATGGGTTCCTCCTGCACTGCTGTATGGGCCGCCAGCCATGTTTCCATTCTGGAAGCGTTCTGCCGCGATGTTTCAATCTGGACGTACGGCAAGATATAAGCGACAAGTGGAATTGTCTAGTGGCGATTGTGGACGCCCTTCCGGAGGGCCATTGGAGAACAGGAGAAGCGTTTGCGGATCGCCCGAAAGAAAGTTCCTCGGTCGCCGAAGCCCGCTATGAGGCCTATCTCGTCGATGGGCAGTTGCGTCTCGCGCAGCAGGTTCGCTGAATACTCGAGCTGCCGGAGACGTAGCGCCACGATCACCGAGACGCCCAGAAGGCGGTTGGACAGGCGTCTCAGGTTCCGGTAGCCGACATCGAGGAATGTCGCCAGCTCGGAGGCGCGTGCCGCCGTCCGTTCGCGGTGGCAGAACGCCAGGTACTCGGCGATTCCACGTTCCAGCTCCTCTTTCGATCGGTAGGTCATGGTCGGAAGTTGTGCTCCACCCGAATAGGAGAGACATACAGAAGTCTTTTCCCTACCTCGGTTTGGACGTCGCTTGAGCCTCGAAAATAAAGCGCGAATGGGAGGGGGTGTATTCGAGGTTGGCGTCACTCCGCTTAGGGATGGTTGTTTCGTGGACGCGGCCAGAACGGTCAATTCACCCCGCGAGGGACATCTCGTTGCAACCTCCCGACTTCCTGCCAAACGGCTCATGGTCGACGTTCTCTACAAATAGGAGAGAGACCCCGGGGACCCAACTCCATGATCTCCTGATCTGTGGCCGATGAAATGGTAGAGGAAGGCTCCGCCGCTATGCGTATGCCTAGACCCGAGGGAGCCTCGGTCGATGGCGGACGTTTGAACCGGGGAACGACAGTGCAGTACGTTTCATGCGTGGGTTGGCGCGAGCGGTTGCGGGCCGCGGTCGACGCGAGCGGACGTACGCAAAGCGCAATCGCGGCGGTGGCGGGAGTGAACCAGGAAACGCTTAGCCGCGTGCTCAGCGGCATCCATGTGCAGCCCGGGTTCGACACCGTTGTCCGTATCACGCACGCGCTCGGAGAGAACGTCGGGACGCTGCTCGACGAGCCGGCCTTCCTCCTCGACGCTGAGCAGCGAGCCGAGGTTCGCCGCGTCATCGACTATCTCCAGGCCGCCGTCCGCACATCGCCGGCCCTCGACGCGCTGGCGGCTCCGAATGCCGTGCTCCAGCGCACCGCGGAGGTGCCTCGCTCGTACTACCTCCGTGGCGCGCGAATGGTCTTTCAGGCCGTCGGCGACTCGATGACCGAGGCAGGAATCCTCGATGGTGATCTCCTCTTCGTTGCGCCACTGCGCAACATTCGTGACGCGGCGAAGCGAATCGTCGCCTGCCGCCTCGCGGGCACGATCCTGGTGAAGAAGCTCGAGCTCCGCGTCGGCCGTATCCGGCTGATCAGTTGCAATGCGCGCTACGCTCCCATCGAAGTCGATGAAGAGGACGACTTCCAGCTCACAGGAATCGCCATCGGACGCCTCGGCAGCATCGCGCTGTGAGGCGATCCATTCGCCTGCGAGGTTCAGCGGCCGGGTTGGTTCACTCGAGGGTCAGCCGGGGCCTATCCGACGCGCGGCGCTCCGAGCCAGGCTCCGCGAGAGGCAATGCGAACGTGAAGCAGGAGCCCTCGCCAAGAACGCTCGTGCAACTCAACGATCCGCCGAGCGCCTTCGTCAGGTCATTCGCAATTGCCAGACCATAGCCTGTCGACGACTCGCCCGCGGTCGGTCGGGCGGACAGCTTGACGCCGCGTTGAAACATCTTTGCTTGATCCGCCTCGCTCAAGCCTGGTCCATAGTCGCGTACGAAGCAGGCTACATCTTCGGGCCGGACGCTGATGGTCACGAGCACGGACGTGCCTACGTGAGAGTACTTGATCGCGTTCGAAAGGAGGTTGTCGAGCACGGCCCCGGCGGCCACGCGATCAGTCACCACCAGGTCTCGTCGTACCGGCGACCTCCAAGCGATGCGGACGCGCTTCCTCCGCGAGATCTCGCGATAGGACCCGCACACCTCTTTGGCGATTTCCGTCAGACTGGCCGGCTCGAACAGCAAGGGAGGAAGCACGTCCGGTGTCGCCGTCAGAACACCTCGGGCAGTGCTCATCATCAATTGGGTGGCGTGCTTGATCGAGTCCAGCAATCGTCGCGATTCGCGATCTTCGATTAGCTGAGCTCTTGCCCGAAGAAGATGAATCGACGTTGCCACCACCATCAGATAGTTGTTGAGAGCGTGTACGGAATAGCTGACCCGCTTCCGGTCCTCCGCATCCAACGCCTCCAGACTTGAAAGCGCCCGATCGAGATCCTCACGCGCTCGCCTGATCGCCGACAGTTCTTCCGAACGGGTTTTACGCACCGCCACTCTCCTTACCGCCGACCGCCAACGTTCACTGTTACTGCCGGAAGTATTTACGCGCCTATACCTACGCAAAGACTCTGAAATTCCGTGCTTTCAAATATTCATCCAAGGCCGGCGCCCCGCTGAATGAGGGTGACTTGGAGTCGTCATTTCCCCTACTTGCCGGCACTTTTTCGCATCGAAAACGAAGTTCGTATCGGAGGGGTGCTTTCCGCCGTTGGCGTCACTCCGTTTAGGGATTGTTGTTTCGTGCAAGCGGGCGGAACTGCTCAGTTGGTGCCACGTTTTCTCCGATCGCGTGCGCGAAACGGACGACGGTATCGAACGCAGGCTGCGCGTGAACGCCGCTAAGGACGCGGCTGAGGGGTTTCCGGGTTTACACCGGCTGACTCCGCGATTGCGTTCTGCTTTCGCCCAGTTGCATCCACGGCAGCTCGAAGCTGCTCACGTCAACCCATGGTGTTTGACCTACGCGAGTGATGAAGAGACTTGTGGAAAGCGGCGGTCATAGCAGTTCCTCGCGCCCGCCGCTTTTCACCCGGCGGTCAGCTTCGGTTCGGCCGGCTGCCAGGGCGATGTGGCTTGCCGCGTCCACCCTCACCACGGTCCCAACCTGGTACCAGTCTTCCTCTTCGAACCGAACATCCGAGCCGGGATCGGTTGACCCGATGCAGAACTTACCAGGCTCCGAGCCAGCCTTCTTGTCCCGCTGGAGCAAGCCAAACACCGACTCACCTTGGTCGTTCGTTCGGATGACGAGATCCCCCGTCCGCGATTGAATCGTAGGATTGATCGTCAACACATCCCGAACTCCGATGCCCACATGCGGTTGAGACACCTTTGCAAATGCACGGAAGCATCCCCAGGGCAAGCGGTCTCCCAGGAACTCCCCGTCCGGTATATCGAGCGCGGATGCCAGTTTCTCCGCGAACCGCGTCGATAGGAGCCCAACATCGGGCGGTATTTTGCGGCCGAGGTCGCGGTGCATGGCTCGTGCGCGATGAACGTTGAAATGGTTCTCGTGAGGGTTTCGCGACAGGCGCGGAATGATCTCCAGCACAACGGCAAGGATCCCCCTCTCGGTGATCCGGACTTCGAACGACGAGTAGTCGGCGTTGTCCTTCGTCAGGAACGGGCCGCGGACTCCAAGGTTGTAACGAGCGACCAGTAAGTGGACACCTGGCAGATGGCGGCGGCCCTTGAAAGGGACCACAACGATGTCATGGGGCGAGGGCAACAGACCGCTGTCAACGATCAGGAGATCGTTATCCAGAATCGTCGGCGCCATGGAATCACCGACGACAGACGCCGCCATGATCTCCTCGCGGCCCGAATAGCGCAGCGGAACAGCTATCTGGGTTTCCGTCGCCTCGGGGCGAGGCGGGACGGCTTCTGCTCTTCGAACGAATTCACAGTTAGCTGCGCGGGTGAAGGTCCCGAGGTACTCGAAATCCGCCATGTAGATCTCCTGATTTGCCGGGAATGACGGAGGATCAGCGTGATCGCCCCGAGAATCCTCATCTCTTCGCCTTCGGCGATCGTGTTGAGCTGGTCATCCATCAGCGCCCGCCGGCCGTGCTTTTTCCAACATCGGCCGGCCAAAGCCACACCACGAGCGATGACGATCACCGCCTCCCCCGTTCGAGCGCCGCCGGTTTTGCGAGGCTCTACGACGAGGAAGTCCCCAGCCTTGACGCCCAGGGAGGCGATGTCCGAGCCGGCGCGAAAGAGCTGGTCGCCCGGGTCCATCATCAGTTCGTCAGGGAGTGGAACCAGCTCGCCGGCCGAGGCGGTGTCGATGGCTTCTCCCTGCGAGATGGTTCCGTCAAGATGCACGGCCACGATGACCTCCTCTCGCGCGTTTGGCACAGCCGGACCTCTGGTCGCGATTAGTCGGGGTCCAACTCGAACAGGTCCGCCGCTCTCACCCGTTCGCCTGACAATTGGCGGCAGGCGGCCGTGATGGCGGCGATACATCTCCTGGTGGGGTCGGCCTTTCCCGCGCGAACCTTGAGAAGGAAGTTCCGGCTGTAGCCTGACTCTCTCCCGAGAGCGACTGGTTTGATCCCGTGGCTTCTCAGATATACCTCTAGTTTCGTGCCCATGGGTGTATAGTATCAGGCGATGAGTCTAAAGTACATCCCCCCTGCTATACTTCCGCCGATGACCGAATCCGGCAGCACAACCGAAGGAGGAGCGATGGACATCGAGAACAGCTTCGGGCTGGAACTGAGAGCCAGACGGTTACTGCTCGGATACTCGGTGAAGAAGCTGTCCAAGCTGGCGGGCGTCAGCCGCCGCTGGATCTCCTGCGCCGAGCAAGGCAGCAACATCACCGTCGACGTCCTCGCGAAGTTGATGCGGACGATGAATATGACCGTCATCACCATCTGTCCCGGCATCACGGGCGAGGCGGGACTGGCGGCTCCGGGCACCACCGAACTTGCAGAGGCGGTGGCAGAGATCACCCGAAGCACGGGGCTCTCTCAGCAGGCGGTCGAAAGGATCAAAAGTTTCATCGTGGGGGTAGGGAAATCCGTCCCGAAAGACACTCCTGAGAGTGAGGGCTTCACCGAGAGGGCCACGGCTCTGGTCACACATTTCACCGAACACGTGCACTCGCTCAGCGATCCCGACAAGTTACAGAAAGTTGAGGATGCCGTGAGCGGCATTCTGAAGCCGGAAGCGGGAGCGCAAGGCACGGCCAAGGCGCGTCCGGGAAGGCGGAGGAAGAGCTCGGGCTAAACACGACCAATGGATCGTTCGGCCGGCGAGAGAAACGAAGCGCGTGAGTTGCTGTCTCGGTTCCGACGCTGGCTCGACGATCCCGTGTCGCCGCCGCGGATCATTCACGATCTCGCCGGCCTGAATCACGATCTCCTGGGAGAGTTTGCCCGCCTCTTCGCCAAGGGCGAGCTGCGGTCGGCGATTGCCACGCTCTTGACTCGTGCCCGCGAAATCTCGACTGGCGCTCCTCGGGAAGCGGTCGCCCTGACTCGATTGGCGACATCCCTCGGAGCTTGTTACTTCACAGGCGACCCACAACTCGGTGCGGCTGTGGAAGGGGATACCTGGAAGGCGCACTCCGCTGCCCTTCTGCGCGCCGGAGATTACAGCGAGGCCGACCGCGCCTGCAGTCACGCGGCTTCGTTCTACAGCCTCGTTGACGCTGAAGACCATTCATACGAACGAACATTGCTAGCCATCATTCAGGCCCAGGCAGCGCATTTTCTAGGCGACTCAGAGCGGGGACTACGACTCGCAGGAGACGCCGCGACAACCCTGGAGCGGGCGTTTCCTACCAAGAAGAAGGATTACCTTCGAGCTCGAACGATCTCCGGCACGATTTTGGTAGCCGTTCAGCGATACGACGAGGGACTCAAGACGCTAGAAGATTGCGCAAAAGTCGCGCGGCGGGAAGGTGACACAGAGACACTCGCTGACCTTGTCAACAATATCGGGTACGTTTACATGCAACTTGGCAATGGTAAGGCTGCTAGGCAGTGCTTCACAACTGCGTTGGAAGGATTCACGAGTCTCGGGTTGAAAACGGAGATGTTGCGTGCGAATGGAGGCTTGGCGCGAATCCTAATGCAGGAAGGCAGATACAACGAGGCTATCTCAGAACTCTACACTGTTAGAGCCGCCTTCCTCGCCCTCAGGATGCCTGTGGTTGCTGGTGAAGTGAATCTACGAATCATCGAAGCCCTCTTTTCGGCCGGCAGGTTGAATGACATCGGACCGCTTTGCGCTGAGGCGGTGAAGACGTTCATGACTGCGGGCTTACCGCGAGAGGCAGCAAAGGCGCTGTCATACATCGATGCATGCGCGCAGCAGCGAACGCTCACGCCAGATGACGTCGAGGACGCCCGTGAATTCTTTCAACGGCTCCAGGACGACCCGGATGAAGTGTTTGAGTTGATCGATGAGTGAGGAGGAGGCGGCTAGCGCCGCCCCCTAGGAGCACAGCCGCAATCGAATGGTTGGCTATGGCCTCGGCCATGTCAACTCAAAGTCATCGAGAGCATGGACGATCCGAGTGATGAGCCGGCTGATCGCCGACCGTGACGGTTGATCGCCGTCGTCACGGCGAGGAGCGGCCAGAAGCGGTGAAGACAGCGCGACGAGGAGCAGAGCAACAGCGGTGACGCGTTTAGACATGATTCCTCCAAATGTCCCGCAGGACGGTTAGTTTGGAGGAGCGCTCCCCTCAACGAATAAGGAGTGTCATTCCGAGGGCGTTTCCCTACGGCGCGACCTTACCCGCAGGCTGTCTGGTACGATACGCGCACCCATACAGAAGACGCGCAAGCCGGCGGGGGGAGCGTGTGGCCAATCAGAACACGATCGAGACCACCACCTGGTTCAACCCTGACTCGCGAGCGCTCTACGAGCACGAGGAGCCCGATGAGCCGGACGTGAGAGAGCAATACTCCGATGGCGTGCAATGCGGCGGCTGCTCGTTCTACGCTCCGTTAAACGCAGACTACGGCTTCTGCTTGAACGAGAGATCACGACACTGGCTGGAGACTGTATTCGAGCACTTCACGTGTCCAGCCTTCCTGGCCGAGGGATGGGCCGCTCACAGCTTCGGCAACATCGACATAGACGCATAAGCCGACTCTCGTGCTCGGAGCGCTGGCGTCTCGCCGGCTGGGCCGGCGCGCGCCTGCCCTGAGCGGAGCCGAAGGGTCTCGCCGCCGGGTTACAAGCGAATGTTGGGAGTCTCGCCGGGTCGGTGGGCGAGACGCCAGGGCTACGTTTCACTACGCTCGTTCCCCGTAATGCTACTGTACGCGCACATACGGTGCTACTATTCGATCATCGCTCGAAAACAACCCCTCAGCCACAGATCGGGCGGAGGACACTGATGATCAGGAAGATCGGAAGAATCACCAGCAGCGACTCACCGAAAAGAGAGCTTACGCAGCAGGAGATGTGGAACCGAATGGAACAATTGGGCTGGCTCAATGAGAGTCCCCGATGGATCGAACTCACGCTCTTCTCCGGCTCGGGCGCGATCAGTTCCCAGGTCAGGAGCACGCGGTTCCTGTCGCTAGAGAACCAACTGCTCTTCGAAGGGGTCCATTCAATCGTCCAGATGCCGGTGCCGTTGGTGGCCAAAGGAATCGCCGAGCTCGAACGCCCCCAATCCCGCTACTCGCATGAGTTCTGGTTCCTCTGGCCGGATGACTCGGTGTGGATTCTCGGGCAACTGAAGAAGAGGCCGAAGTTTCACGAGCGGGTGCGCCGCTTCGGCAGCGGTCTCATCGAGGTGAGCGGGAAGACCTTCGGACCGGACGACAGCATCGATCTCGATGATTGCAGGTTCGTTGGATGCCACTTCGACCGGTGCAAGGTGCAGTACGCCGGCGGCGAGGTCTCCTTCGAGGAGTGCGAGTTCGACAACCCACATCTCACGTTGGCGGGCGAGGCGGCCAATACCGCGCGAATGCTGAACGTATTCGATGCGTTCGCCTCCGGCCCGTTCCGAGTGCAAACGAATCAGTAAGAGGCGCTACCGTGCCTCGACCCATGGAGCTCAATATGCCTGACGACTTCGACCGGATCGAAACCGTCGCGGAGTTTCTGGCGAACGAACCGCCCGGCGATGCGATCCGCGTGATCGATTCCGCCATGGCTCCTGCCCTCCTAGCGGGTGACATCGTCCGGCTGGAAAACCGACCCGCGGGCGACGATGAAGTGGTCTGCCTGGAGATCGCCGGCGTGTACTTCTTCGGCTATCGGGATGGCGACGTGCTGCACCGGTTGAACGGAGCCGACATCCACCTGACAGAAGATACATGCCAGATCGGCGTCGCGGTGGCGGTCATCGACCGCGAGCTGAAGCCTCGACGGTGACGTCCTGCGGTTTTCAGCCACAACGCAATCTCCGGCTCCCGTCAGGCACCGGCCAGCAGCCAGGCCGCACTTCCCGGGAGCAACTTCGAATGTCCGCCGAGCATGTTTCCGGAGCCAGGGAACGCACTCTTCGTTCCGCGGAGCGGATTACCAGCTCCGGGGATCAAACGCAGTGCCGCGAGGGATCAAACCGGTTGATCCGCGGATGTGACGCGCTGATGTCCTGATGAGACACGTTGATCCTGCGGGTCAAACGTGCTGTTCCGGGGGATCAAACCGATGATCTGCGAGATCAAGCAGGTTGATCTGCAGGATCTACCACTTTGATCCGTGGGATCAAACTTCTGATCCGCTGGATCAAACACATTGATCTGCGAGATCAAACACGTTGATCTGCAGGATCTACCACTTTGATCCAAAGGATCAAACTTCTGATCCGCTGGATCAAACACATTGATCTACGAGATCAAACACGTTGATCTGCAGGATCTACCATTTTGATCCATGGGATCAAACTTTTGATCCGTTGGATCAAGCGTGTCCATCCGCGAGATCAACATCGTCACATGGAATGCGCTCTATGTGTGGCTGGAAGCGGAATTTCGCTCTACGCCGGCCGGACACCGCTTTGCGCCGCCAGTAAGCCGCCGTTGTGATCCAGCATTGACCTTCCACTAGAACTCTATAGATTGCTTAGCGAGCAAATGCGGCCGATTGAATTGCATTGTATAGATTACTAATAGGACTCTATCGTGTACTAATGAACACTATACAATTCTGAACAGCAAATAATTGACCCGTAACAGTTACTAACGATCGGCCTGATACGTCTAAGTGATTAATCGGCCCGAGTCCGCGGCACATGCGCATGGTGCCGCTTCGCCCGTAATGCCCGGCCAGGCAGAACGGGTCAACCCCGAGGTATCGCGCTGTAGCGCGTAGCAACGGCCGGATACCTCATGACGCTAGGAGGTGTAGCATGGCTGACACAGTTACCCCTGGTGGTTCACCGACCGCTGGCGCAAGCGATCCGCTGTCGGCGCCAACCCCTCTGGACGAGAGCGCGGCTCAGTTCATGGCCGGGCTCGACGCCCTGAGCAAACAGGTTCCGGGGCTCGTGCTTCGGAACCCCGAGGCTGAGAGAATTGTCCGGAAATTCCGGTCATTCAGCAGGGAGGCGATTCCCGCGGCGATCGCTGCCGTCGAGGCGAATCCCGAGTTGGACGGCGCGAAGACATTCAACCTTGAACGTGCGCGCGCAGCCGTTCAATACGGCGCATACAAACCGGCGATCAACGACACCAGAAATCTGGCTGAGGACCTGCAGTTTTCGTACGACTACATCACGGCTCTCGCCCTCGATGACGCTCTGCAGATTTATGGGATTGCGAAGGCGTTCGGCCGGGTGCCGACCAGCGCAAAGGTGGCGGCGCACGCGAACAACATCAAGCGCGTTCTCCGGCGTCCCTCAACGTCGAAGAAGAAGAAGGCTGCAAAGGGGACGTCTTCAGCACCTGCGCCCTCAACACCGGCGCCTTCAGTACCAGCGCCTTCAGTACCAGCACCACAGCCCAAGCAATGACGTGAAGTAGATGACGGCCCGGCCACGCTCTGGGAACGTGGCCGAGGCCGAACACTGACCCCAGATCGGCTAAGAAAGGAGGACCGTGTCGTGGGAAACATATACCAATCAACCTGCACTGTCATCCCACCCCACATGCAGCGGCACATCGCCGAGTACGGCGATGACGATGCCCGCGAGAGAGTCGCGGCAACGCTCCATCACACATCCTGTATTGCTCGTGAACGCCAGGCGAGGCTCATCTCCACGGCGTCCAGGTCTGTAGACCCTCAAAAGCGACGTTACGTCTATGACGCTCGCAATGGGCATACCCTCCCCGGCGCGCTCGTAATGAGCGAGCAAAGGGATTCGAAGGACGTCGAAGCCAGAGAGGCGTTCGAGGGCGCGGGCGCCACGTACGACTTTTTCGACAAGCTCTTTTCCCGCAAATCCATCGACGGCCGGGGGATGCGTCTGGTCTCAACGATCCACTATGAGCGCAACTTCAACAACGCAATGTGGACCGGCCGGCAGATGGTCTACGGCGACGGGGACGGTGAGCTGTTCAACCGTTTCACGGAGTCGAAAGACGTCATCGGCCACGAGTTCACACACGGCGTCACGCAGTTCACTGCCGGGCTGGAGTACCACGATCAGACGGGGGCCCTCAACGAGCACATCTCGGATGCCTTCGGGATGATGATCAAGCAGATGTGGCTGGCCCAGACGGTCACGCAGTCGGACTGGCAGATCGGCGATGGCCTCTTCACCTCGAAGGTGAACGGCAAGGCGCTCCGCTCCATGAAGGCACCGGGCACGGCGTATGACGACCCGGTGCTCGGCCGCGACCCTCAACCCGCGCATATGCGCGACTACGTCTCCACGTCCGACGACAACGGCGGCGTACACATCAACTCGGGGATCCCCAATTTCGCCTTCTACCTCGCTGCCACGGAGTTGGGAGGTTATAGCTGGCCGGTCCTGAGCGACATCTGGTACGACACCTTGACAGAGCACCTGTCTCCGAAGGCGCAGTTTCAGGACTTCGCGAACGCCACCGTGCTGGTCGCCGGTCAGTTGCACGGCGTCGGCGCGCAAGTGCAAATCATCGTGGCCGATGCCTGGTCGAAGGTTGGTTTGCCCGTCCCCTCGGCATTGACCAAAGGCGGTGGAGGAATATCGACGCCGGCGGCTTGCTGATCGCTGTCACCGTCTATCAACAACCCATGAGGCGGGTGTGGCGACACACCCGCCTCGATGAAGCCGGCCCACATGGCGGCACCGAAAGGAAGAAAATCATGAGCACTGGATTCGATCACTCGAACAAAGACAACCGTCTGACCTTCGACACCATCAATCGGCACGTACAGCAGTTCGACACCGTCTCCTTCCTCGCCGAGGGGGCCGTCCAGACCTCGGCCACGAGCGCGGATCGCCTGGTCGCGGTGTTCGACGCCGTCCGGCCGATCCTGGTGGCTCTCGCTTCGACGATTCCCCTGATCCCCGCCGCCTGGCGCACGCTGATGAGCGTCTTCGTCTCGACGCTCGACGACGTCTCGGCGAGTTTCAAGGCCGGCAAGGACCTGGCCACGACCCCCGTAGGCGGTGCGCCGAAGGCGGAGATGGAGCCGAAGCTGCCGACCGATTGATGGACACGACGGTCATCGCGACCGTCAAGCGCCGATCGCGGCGCTGACCCCAATGCAGTAGGACCGGAGCCCGCGCAAGCGGGCTCCGGTTTTGGGGGAACTCAACTGGTTTAGAATCAATAGCTTGAGACGCTAACGCATAATTCTCCGGGACGAGAGAGGGAAACGTGCAGCTGCGTCACTCCGGGTCTGAGCGATTATCTTGCCGCTAACAAGCTCAAGCAACAATACTGGATTCGCGATTTCTGCGATTTTATTCTCGATCGATGCTGGGCGAAACTGTCGACGCCTTGACCGTCGCGCTACGGTTACGTAGCGCACGACGACCACTGGCGGCCGGCATCGCGCCTGGGTTTCAGCCGGAGCGAGCGACTAGAAACTACCCAACCACAGAGGCACAGCGCGGGCTTCGCCCGCAACCCAAGAATGGCAACCACCAGTTTTGGCAGAATTCTTTGCGCCGCGCGAAGAAACTCATGGTTAGTAGTACAGAGGACACAGAGATTTCTCTGTGATCTCTGTGTCTCTGTGGTGATTGCCTTCCAAACGCGCGTCGCTCAATACACCGCCACGCGCGCTCGGCTCTTCTTCGCCAGTAGCACGGCCTTGTTCCCCCCGCTACCTCCGCCTGAAATCCAATCCTCGCAGGCGTGTCTGCACATACGTCGAATCCGCGGCGGTGCCGTTGCTTTCCAGCCAGGACATCGTCAGCGTGTCCGCCGCGAGATTCAGGCTGCCGGCGATCGCTACGACCATGTTACCGTCCGGCAGGAGCGCGGAGACGGTCAGGCCCTGCAGCCGCAGGCCCGCGGCGCCGGCGCCGTTGTCGGTGAATCCGGCGAGGTTGACGCTGCCGGCGGCTGTACCGAGGGTTCCGGTCAGGTAGCCTGAGGTCTCATCCTGAAGGGTAAGAGTCAGCGTGATTTCAGGATCCTGAACACAGATCCAGTTACCGTCGACGGGATCGGCGGACGTGGGTGGCGTAAAGGCCGGCGGCCACGTCGGCAGGGCACCGGACGTGTGCGGAGCATAGGTCAGCTTGTCGGGGTAGCTGCCGATGATGGCCACGACGCCCGGGTCGGGAGCGGTGGCGACCATGTCGTGGATCATGATGAGATTGGGCGTGCCGTTGATCGTGATCATCTGTCCGCTGAAGCCGGAAACGTAATGCCAGCTCGGGTCGGGCGTTCCCCCGGCGAACGAGCGCCAGAGGATGCTGAAGGCAAGACTCTCTCCATTTGCCCCCAAGGGAGGGTTGGGATTGGTGAAGCCCACCACCCAGTAGGAGCCGGACGAGCCGGTCGTCGATGTGTAGGTGCCGGCGACGACACCCCCATCCAACTGAACGAGTGTAACGACCGAGCCGTAGACGTTGATCCATGCGCCAGTGACGCTCATGCAAGCCTCCTCCTACAGTGTGTGTGGCCGCCGCGGCCGCGGCGCGAAGGCGGTCTTGCTGGCCGTCTTGATCAGTGGCGGACCGCCCTGCTTGTTGAAGATCCACATACCAACCGGCGCGAGGTAATAGCCGGTGTCGGTCTCGGTGACGTCGTACTCGTACACGGTGTAGAGCTGGTCCATCAGCACCGAGCCGACCAGCACGAGATCGGTCAGTCCCAGCGGGTTGAATTGCGGAAGCGTTTGTCCCTGATCCGGTCCGGCCTGGATGTCGACCATGTAGACATCAGGCGGCACCACCACGCTTGCCGGGTAGCCGTCGAGGGTGACCCCGAGGACGAGCGTGACATCGGGTTGGGGCGTGACTCCGACGAGCTTCAGAGTGGCATCCATGATGGCGTCGTCGCCCTTGAATTGCGAGGAGCCGCTGTCGAGAGCGAACTGCTTGTTCGCCGCAACGACCTCGGTGCCGACGATGTACTGATAGAGCGGCGTCGACCAGATGTAGGTCACACCGGGAAGTGTCGTGTAGGGGGTCCACGGCAGGAAGACCCCCGAGTACGGATCGATCGCGCCGAGGTCGACGCCGCCGAAGAGCACCGTGCCCTGACCGGTGGCCTGATCGGTGGAGAACGAAACGTAAGGAAGCTGCGGGTCCATCAGACCGGCGTTCATGAGCTGCGGGACGATGAATGAGACGCTCGGATCGGCATCGATCGTCCCTGACGGAATGCCGATGCCGCCATCCCAATCCAACTGATCGAACTGCGAACCGTGGTACTCCGCCGAGAGAAACGCGGCCAGATCGAGGGAGGCGCCGGCCGTGATCGCGAAGACGTCCTGTCCCGTCTCCACGATCATCGAGCCCCACGGCCCGAAGTCGACCTTCTGTTTGTTCTGATCGATCCATTGAAACGTCGATGAGTCGTCGTAGACGAACCTTCCGCCGCCGTAGTGCTGACACGAATGGGAGGGGCATAAGCTGGAGGTCGTCCAGATGAAATTCGAGCCGGTGTCGAACGCGAACTTCAGCGGCTGGCCCGGCGTACCGAGCTCCAGGTTTGCGTACCATTGGCTGGCGCCGTTGTTCTGGTAAGGCCCTGAGACGAGCGGAACGCTCAGAACCTGGCCGGTGGCGGCAGCCGGCGCCACCCTGGCAGTTGCCGCGGCCCTTGCCGCGAGTGTGCCTGCCGGTGCAGCCGGCCGCGGAACGGAACGTGAGCTTCTCCCTCGCATGATGACCTCCTTGCAGTCAATGCATCGTTGCGGCGAATGGGGTGTTCAGGCATTCTTTCACCTTTTCAGAAGATAATGGATACATCCCCATCATGACCACACCGACCGCGGACGTATCGGCATTCGCTGCCGGCAGCTTCGCCGGCCGCACACGTGAATTGGCGCGATTGCAGGAGGCGCTCGACGATACGCGTGCCGGGAAGCCGCGCGTTCTTCTCCTCGCGGGGGAGGCGGGCTCCGGAAAATCGACGTTGCTCGCGGAAGTCTTTCGCCGCGCGGAGACATCGACGCCACCATTCGCATGGGCCATGGGCGAATGCAGCTCGGCGACCGGCGCGGGCGACGCCTATCTGCCGTTCCGCGACATCCTCAAGGTTCTGACCGGCGATGCCGAAAACAAACCGGACACCTCGAACCTCTTCTCGGCCGCGAGGACGGTCCTGGCCAACATCGCGCCCGAGCTGATCAACATATTCATCCCCGGCTCAAAGCTGGTCGCCGACGCCGGCATGGCCTTCGCGCGGGAAGCTGGTTGGATCAGCAAGGACGGGAAGCCGAAGCTTCCGGCCGAGCTCGATCAGGAGAAGATCTTCCGGCAGTACACCGAGGTGCTGCAGGCCGTCGCGCAGGAACGGCCACTCATCCTGGCGCTCGACGACCTGCAATGGTCCGACGCCTCGTCGATCGCGTTGTTCTTCCACATCGCGCGTCAGATCAAGCAGGCAAAGCTTCTTCTCATCGGCACCTTCCGCCCGAACGACGTGGCCATGGGCCGCGGCGGCGACCGCCATCCGCTCGAGCAGGTGCTGTTTGAGCTGCAACGCTATTTCGGCGACGTGGTCATCGACCTCGGCAAATCCACCTCCGACGAACGCCAGGCCTTCGTCGATCAGATCATCGACAGCGAGTCCAATCTGATCGACGACTCCTTCCGCGCCGCGCTGCTGCGCCACACGGACGGCCATCCCCTTTTCACCGTCGAGCTGCTCCGCGACCTGCGCGAGCGAGGGTGCCTTGCGCGCGATGAGGATGGGGCCTGGGTCGTGGAGCGGGAGGTGTCGTGGTCCGATCTGCCGCCGCGGATCGAGGGGGTCATCGGCGAACGAATCGGCCGGCTCGAGAACGAGCTGCGCGAGATTCTCACCGTGGCCAGCGTCGGCGCCGGCCGGAGTGATTTCCTGGCGCAGATCGTGGCCCAGATCCAGAACGTGGACGAACGGCGGGTTCTGAAACTGCTCTCCGCGGATCTGACCAAACGGCATGGCCTCGTGCTCGAGTCGGCGGTGCACCGGCGTGGACGGCGGGTCCTGGCGCACTACCGCTTCGCGCACGCGCTCGTGCAGCGATACCTGTACGGAAGCCTCAGCGACGCCGAGAAGATGCTGATGCACGGTGACGTCGCCGCGATGCTGGAAGAGATGTACGAGGGCGACACCGATCAGATCGCCACTGATCTCGCCTATCACTACGATCAGGCCAGCGACGCCGAGAACGCGCTACGCTATCTGGAGACCGTGCTGGATCAGTCGCTGCGAGTGAGCGGGTATCGCGAAGCGCTGGTACACGCCACGCGCGCACTCGAGCTGATCGATCTGCTTCCGGATTCGCCGGAACGGGCGAAACGGGAGTTCACCCTGATCCTCCGCTGGTCGACACCGATAAAAGTGCTGCACGGATGGGCCGCGCCCGATCTGAAGCCGCGCTACGACCGGGCCCGCGAGCTGACCCGCCAATTCCCCGACTGCCCGGAGTCCACGCAGTTCCTCTTCGCGCTGTGGACGTACTACCTCGTGCGCTGTGAGCTCCCCGAATCACGCCAGACCGCCGCCCAATGCCTCGACGCCGCGCAACGGATCGGGTCCACCGAAGGAGTGCTCGCGGCACTTACGTCGATTGCAAACAGCGCCTTCTGGAGCGGAGACCTGGCGTGCTGCGCGAAGCACACGCGCGAGGCGATCGAGCTCTACCCCACCGTCGACACGGCGACGCACCTGCTGCAGTACGGCATGGACACGAACGTGATCGTCAACCAGTTCGACGTCTGGACCGCCTGCCTCGAGAACCGCTTCGACGACGCGCGAGAGACGTGGATTGCGTTCATGCCTCAGGTAGAGGCGCTGAACCATCCGTTCAGCCTCGCCATCGCCTTGAACACAGGCGCCTGGATGTATCAGATGACCGGCGACGTCGCCAAGACCCGCGAGACCGCGGAGAAGCTGGTATCTCTCACGACGACGCATGGGTTCCCGTCCTACAAGGGGCTGGGAGTGATGATGCGCGGGTGGGCGATGAGTTTCGAAGACGTGTCTGCCGGCATCAAGGAGATCGAAGCCGGATTCGAGAGATGGTTCACCACCGCCGGCCCGCTGATCACGACGTACTACGCCATTCTCTACTCAGACGCTCTTCTGCGTGCCGGCCGCCGCCAGGAGGCGGCATCGGTCGTCGACTGGGCGTTCGCCTTCGCCGAGGGGAAAGGGGAGAGGGTCTTCATGCCTCTCCTCGAGAAGACGCGGCTGGCAATGACGACGTGAAAGCAGCCGCAGGTACCTTCGCTCGAGAAGCGCTAACAGGCCATCGCTCGGTGAACGAGCTATTTCATCCCCATTGCAGGCAGATCGGTTGCCCTGTGATTGGATCGTGACCCCACAGAAGGCAGGTTTCGCCGCCCGCGGCATGGTCCTGCACAGCGAGCGCTCCTTGAAGATCTTGCTTCTTCACCAAGACGAATTCGCTCGCCGCTTCAGTATGTATATTAGCAGCCTCGACGACGGCATCGAGGAACTTCTGATGTTGCGCGCTCAGATCTTTCATCGAATGTCCTTCCCAGTTGGTTAATGTCACGGTGTGTACGACGCGATCACTGACCACGGTGTGTTTTCATCAAACGCGAATGGCAGCAAGGTGATGCCATGCTTTGCAGCGGCGCTCGCCCCATTATTGGCGAGCACGGTAGCCCCCAAGACTTCCATGGGGCCCTTTTGTCTGTCGACGACGATCGGCATGAAGGTAAGAGATCCTTTGCAGCGGCCATCCTCGTCCGCCGAAAACGATATCGACGCATCCTTGCCGCTGCCCTTGCCAAGAAGTTTGCCGCTCAAGTCCGAAGCCACAAATGTCGCGTCGTCACGGTTCGTAGCGATTGCGATCGCGCACCTTGGGGGTCGCGGACTTACCTGATAGATCGCCGCGTCGCCGCTAAAATCCCAAAGCCGCACGCGAGGAAGGCGCTTTAGGACCACTTCCTCATAGACATCGTCGTTCTCGGCTTCTGGCACCCGCGCGAACGACCCGATCCGTCCCCGCCGGAAGACATGACGAACCATGCCAATCAGCGTGACGTCAGCGGTCACGTGCGCGTCTACGGGCATTGACGCATAGTTACCAGCCAAACCCGTACCGCAGTGCTCAGCGTCTGGCTGGCAAGGAGTCACGCTCTTCGGATCGCACGGCACACGCACCGCATGGGCGGGTACTTGCAGCTGTATGTCGAAATTATACGTACCGCCAATTCGTACCTGGCGAATGCTACGGAAGTCACTATAGAATGTCCTACCGTCAGCGAGGATCGTTGAGGTGCGGCGCTCGATTGAATCCGCGAGCTGCGACACATAGCTGTCAGACACAGTGCCACTGATCTGAGGGCCACTCGATGGCCCAACGCTAGTGTTACGCGTTGTGGTTGTCGTGTCCGGAGCCTCACCTGTTACTTGACTCACGCCCTTTGATGATAGGTATGCGAGTTGCGCCTGAAGCTGCGCTGCGGCCGTGAACTGTCCCCGACTGTAGTCAATGAAGTCCGATGCTTTGGGGTTAAAGTCTGTAAACCGAACGCGGTCGCCGCCTTCGAGCTGACCAGGAGTGTTAAGCGTGATCTCCATGGCCAGAAAATCAAACTTGTCAAGCGCAGAAGGTGAGAAGAAGGTCGATCCGAAATCAACCGAAAGACGCGGGTAGTAGTAATATACCTGAATGCCGCAGTCCCAGTGATGAGGAAGTTCCGTGAGTTGTAGATCGGGAGCATTTCGAAACCGCGCCAACAAGAATGATTGCAGCGCCAGGGCAGCCGCCCAAGACGGCTTCGTATTCGCGGCGGCGGCGGTGCTGAGTGTCGTAAAGATGGCCGAGGATAGGTCGGTAGCCAGAAGGGCGGGTGTCGTGCCACGATCACGCACGTTAACCGATAGAACAGCGCCCCGGAAGTCTGATGTTTGATAGTCGTTCTCCTTCAGAGCCCGAAAGCCGGCTAGCGCATCAGCCGCGGATGCACTAGGGATCCGAGTGCCATCTGGCCCCAGGATTAGTGGAATTGTCTCCGATGGCGTTCCTTTCACCACGATCAAGTGCGGGTACTTTGCGGCTACTTCATCGCAACCACTTGTCGCTCCGTTGGCCGGTTCGCAAACCGCGCGCACGACTGTGCGCGTTCCAGTTCCAACCGTGGTGCAACCTGAGGCGAGAAGTAAGCAGCCGACCAGTAAATATACGAGGCAGGAGCGGACTTTTGAGACCAGGTTCGAAGGGCTAAACCGCGTGTTGTTCAACTGATTCTCCTAGCAGGCCGACCCTGCATCTTGCCGCATCGGCCGTTCACGTTCTTCCGAGACTACGAACGACTGTCTACTAGTAGGAGTGACGCGGCTGCACATTTCCCTACCGGCTCTTCCAAAAAACCGGTAGGCCGGGCAAGGATTCGAGCTTTGGACCCAGTTGGCACAAAGATGACGAGATAGAGGGGCAACGTCTCCGCGCAGATCTCGATCAACCCGCCGCTGCCGAGGTCTACGCGGCGTGGAGGACCGGCGAACGACGACATGCTTGGCCTCATTCAACAACTACATAGCCTACTTCGGACGTACACGGTCGATTACGAGAGCAAAATCGTCACGGCGAACGTCATCATGGACGTGCTGCGGCAGTACTCCGGGACGGCCCGGCCGCGTCCGTTCAAGATCGTGCGGGACGAGCTGCTGATCGGCGATGGCAAGACGTATCTTCGCCGGCTTCAAACGCGTCGCATGAGCTGACTCAGCGGGAGGTCGCGATGAAACTGAGGTCACCACACGTGCGGACCTGATCGATGCGCTGCGTACGGCCAGCGAGCTCGAACATCAATTGATGGTGGAGTATCTCTTTGCCGTCTATTCGATGAGGCGTGAGAAAGGCGAGATGGTCTTCATGCCTCTCCTCGAGAAGACGCGGCTGGCAATGACGGCCTGACAAATCACACGACTACCTCAACTGGAACTTCGGGGATCCAATCGTGTAGGCAACCGGCGTGGCGTCGTGATCGCGGGGATCCTTGGGATAGCGCGTGCCCACGATCTGGTCGTTCGCCAGCGCAATCGCAAAGTTCATGCGCTCCAGCAGGGTGCCGGTGGACAACCACGTATTGGCACGATCCGGATAGCCATCAGGGGTGACTCGCCCGAAAACAGGCTCGCCCATCCGCGCGATCCAATCGAGAATGGGTCTGCCGCCGTCCGTGTCCGCACCGACCAGCCGCGCGGCGGAGACCGCGTATTCGAACGGCGACTTGACCTTCGCTTCATAAGTGCGGGGATCGGCGAACTCGCGGGAGGTGATGATGGAGCGGACCGTGGCGGCAATCGAACCGTGGGTCTCGAGGAACACCGATGCCGCGCGTCGAACGACCGACTCAGGGGGATCATCGCTGATGAGCATTCGTGCGAGCTTGGTGGCGATGAAGTGCGCGGTGGAAGGATGTTGCGCCAGGATGTCGAGCACGATCTCACCATCGGCAATGCCGCCGCCTGGCGGAATCGTGTGTCCGAGCACGGTCTTCGCGCCGTCATCGTGCTGCGCGGGATCGAACATGAACAGGCCGACGTCGTTCACCTTGTAGATCGTCCAGCCCGTGAAGCAGCGCGCCACCTCCTCCACATCCCTCTGCGTGTATCCGCCTTTTACTCCGAGCGTGTGAAGCTCGAGCAGCTCTCGGGCGTAGTTCTCGTTGAGACCACCGGAGCGGCGGCGCGGCGTTCCGAGCAGCGGACCTTTGGCGACGCCTGACTGCCAGTTGTCGAGGTAGTAGAGCATGGCCGGTGAATGGGCGGTGGCACCGAGAAGAGCTCGGAAACTGCCGAGGGCGAAGGGGCGGATGGTGTCGCGATCGAAGCTGGTGAGATAGAAGCGATCGGCGTCTTTATTCACGTTGACGCTGAAATGGTTCTCCCAGAAACGAACCATGCGCTCATACAGTTGGCGGCGGCTGTAGACGGCGCGCAGGAACGCGCTGCGCTGCAGCTCCGTCACAAGCGCTTGTGGTCCGCCGGCGGGTGTCTTCGATATGACCGCCGGTAGGACCGACGTGCCGGTGCAGAGGGGCAGATCGATCGGAATCACGACGGGCGTCTGCGGTTTGGGCGGACTGAAACGAGCGATCAACGGCGGGGTGGCCACGCGCCATGTCGTCAGCGCGGCGAGACGCTCATCGAGCAGGTGGTCGTCGATCGAGGAAGGATCGAGCTGCTCTTCGATGTATGGGCCCACTCCCACCTCGGCGACATGCCGCCGGTCCTCCTCCGTCGCGCCAAACGTCATCCGCGAGAGGAGATGGTCTACGGACATCGGATCGTGTCCGCGGGCCTCGACCGAGACGCTGAGAGAGAAAAGGCAGACTGCGATGAATGCGATTCGCATAACGGATAGACGGCTGCCGCGATCGTAGAGTCACCGGATCGATGAGCGTTCGCGGCTGATTGCGACTTGTGTACGAAACTGCCGATCGCTCCACTTAGTCTTTCTTCGGCTCGTCCTTCTTGTCCTTCTTAGGATCGTCTTTCTTCTCGTCCTTTTTCGGTTGATCCTTTTTCGGCTGGTCTTTCTTCACCTCAGTCTTCGGCGGCGGCGCCGTATTCGTTACCACCCGCCGGCGCTGCTGCTCGTCCAGGGTTTTCACATCGTTCGCCGGCTTCGGCGCGATGACGACCGGCTTGATCGACTTCTCGATCGTCGGGACTGTTCCGGTCGAAGGCGGATTGGGGGCGACGGGTTGGGGCTTAATCAGTGTGGGTACCTCATGTCTGGGCACTCTCGTCTGCCCCGAGGTGTCCGTCGCTTGCCGGTTGATCCTGCCGACCGTATTCGTGATTGCCGGGCTGCCGGCGGTAGTCGTGATTGCTGGGCTGCCGGCGGTAGTCGTGAGAGCAGGGTTGCCGACAGTATTTGTGAGTGCTGGGCGGCGGCCAACAGTATTTGCGGGGCGGCCGACCGTATTCGTGACTGCAGGGTTCCCGACGGTATTCGTGAGCGCAGGTGAGACAACCGACTGCACGGGCTTCCCGGCAGTGCTCGTCGTAGGCTGAACAGGCTGCTTCGGCGCGACGAAGCCAGTGCGCAACGCCGGCCGGATCACGACCTTCGGCTGCGCCTCGACCATGGGACGAAGCTTCTGAACCTCAGACTGATCGAGCGCCCGCCCGGGGTGTTCTGCCAGGATTTGTTGTCGCGCCACAAAAGGAACGGCCGCCGGCGGAGGGGTTGTCTTCGCGACGACCGGACGTTCAAACACTGCTGCGGGAGGACGCGCCATGCGGGATGTCGCAATTGCCGAATGCCCGAGAACACTGGCCGTTTGCGGCGCGACGGCCGGGGCTGATCCGGCCACTTGGATGGAGGCCGCGGTCTTCACGTTCACCGCAACGGCGACCTGGGCGACCGAGCGCGCGCGCGTGAAGTCCTCACGGGAAACCGCGGTAACCGCTCCCGGAACGTTCTGATTCGCGTAGTGAATATTCGTTACGTTGACATTCGTGATGTTGATGTTCGTGACGTTCACGACCTGCGCGTTCATCGCTCGCGTATATGCGGGCCTGACGCGATAGGCGGGGACGTAGACCTCACCCGGTGCGAGCGCGAACCAGGCCACACCGCCGCTGCCCCCGCCGAAGGAAATGGAGGCAGACCAGTGTCCGCCGCCGGCGAAGGCTACGAGCGCGGGGGCGTAGACGGGGTGCACGACGGCACCAGGAACCCAGAACCAGCGCCCACTCACCGCGGCCCAGCGCCCGTAGTGGAAGGGCGCAAAGCCCCAGGGCGCATCATCGACCCAGGTCCATCCCCACGGCTCGATCCAGGCCCAATGGCCGAAGTGGTATGGCGCCCAGCCGGCCACGACGGCGCGGGGCGCCCACACCCATCCGTACTGCGGAGAACGCTCCCACACACCAAAGTCGTCGAGGTCTTCATAGCCGATGACCTCGCGAGGAACATGGGCCGCCGCGGCAGCGCGATCATCGCGGAGATCGCGGTCACGGCACCAGCGGTCAAAGCCGTCCGGCGGAGGCAAATCGACGATCCTGCGCGTCTGGTCGCCGCCGTAACCGTCAACCGTCATCGACTCGTGCGGATGAACGGCGAAGGCACTTCCCTCGGAGGTTCCTTCCATCTCGCCGCTCCGGAGCGTCACTTCGGTCCGCTCGCCGTCGGCCGACACGGATATGCGATAACTACCCGGCCGTAAAGCGGAGAGCGAGACGTTGGGCGCGTCGATTTCGAACGTGTCTTCTTCGCCGAGGCGCTGAATGCGGATGTCGAGCGTTCCTTGTCGGAGACGGATTTGCGCGAGGTGATCGTCCAGGGCGAGAAATGAAAACGACGTCAATGCCCCCAACCGGATTGAGGAGGAGCCGAGGTGCAGCTCTGCCTTCGAATCGAGGTCGGTCCAGAGCTCGTCGTCCGCGATCAGCGGACGATTGACCGTGGCGTCGGTCCATTCGTCGATCCCGGCCGGGCGAAACGTGACGTCGCCCTGTATGAAGTTCAGACGGGCAACGCGCTCAGGGGGATCGGCAAAGGCCACCGTAGAAAGGCCAGTAGCGAGGAGGAATCCTAGGCAGATAAAGAGTTTGTGTTTCATCTGGTTCCACTTCCTTCCGTTGGACGACCCAACTCGATTCGCGTTGACCCGGGTTGCCCGCCATCCTGTCTGCTTCAAAGATCCCCCTGATGGATTGGGGGTTGTTGCAAGAAACGAGCGCGGCTTTCACGCCGACGGTCTGAACTGTAGGTGCGCAATCCTACGGGCCTCGGTTTACGGGCGGTTCAACTTACGGGGGCTAAGCTCTCGTAGCCATGAATTCACGCTTGGCTTCGAGGGGAGAAAAACATGAAACGAATGCTGATTGTCAGTTCGGTGCTTTGCTTTGGCGCCGGCGTTGCGCTGGCGGCGACGGAGACGTGCCCGGAAGCCGTCACGGCCGCGATTAACAAGGCTCATCCGGCCTCGACGGTCGAGTCGTGCAAGAAGGAAGTGGAGAAGGGGACCACCCTCTACGAAGTCAAGGTCACCACCAAACAGGCGTCGAAGCTCGAGGTTGACGTGGCTCCGGATGGAAAGATCCTTCAGACCGAGGAGAAGGTCGACCTCAAAACGGTGCCGAAAGCGGTGATGGACGGATTCACCGCGAAATACAAAGGTGTGAAGGCGACCGGAGCGGAGAAGCAGATCAAGGCCGACGGATCGACCCAGTACGAGCTGCGCTTCGGCGCCGGAAAGCAGAGGAAGGAAGTCACCTTCTCCGAAAGCGGCAAGTTCCTCGAAGAAGAATGAGAGTTGTCGCGCCGGAATTCAAATAGCGCGCTTATGGTGACTTCGTTTACGACGCTCTACATCGAGGAGCTCAAGGCGATGATGCGTGGCCGCTTCGCCTGGCTGGGCGCGGCGGTCGTGCTGCTGGCGGTCGGTGTTCTGGCCACTGTCGGCACGCAGGATACGTGGCTCGACGGTTACGGCATCATCGCGTATTGCATCGTCCCCCTTGGGTTCATTCCACTCGCGGCCGGTGCCATCGCCAGCCCGCGAGCCAGCCGTTTCGTCGAGAGCGTCTTCACCGCGCCTGTCGAACGGCGGACCTGGCTGGCGTCAAAGACTCTGGTGCTCTTCACGCTCGCGGCCGGCTACTACCTGGCCCTCGCGCCCATGATGATGGTGTACACGCACAATGTGGGGCTTCCGTTCCTCCTGAAGAAATTTCTGATCTGGAGCATCGGAATTCTCGTCGTGAGCATCGCCATCGGCACGCTGGTGGGCGTGCTTTTCATCGGCCGCAGCATCGCCGCGCCCGCGGCGACCGGCATGGGCGTGCTCCTCGCGTACGCCGGCCTGCTCCCTCTGCAGGAGCTCATGGTGGCGCGTGCCGACGGCGCGTCGCGCACCGGCCATCTCACTCTCGCCAGCCCCCCGGTGCTGCTGAAGAACGCCCTCGGCTTCACCCTGGTCGCGCGCAGCATTCCTGCCACGACGACGCTGACCTGGCTTTGCCTGGGAATGATCAGCCTGGGCGCGTTTGCGCTGGCCGCCTGGGTCTTTCTTCGCGCGCAAGGCGTGGAAACGTGGGAGACCACGCGCGGGCAACGATGGGCGATCACCCTTGCGCTCGCCGCCATCGCCGTTCTCCCGGTGGCACTGGCCGACACCAATTACGACAAAACCGCACCGCAAGCGAACAGCGCCCCCGCCGTCCGAGCGCTCTTTGCGCGCACGGGCAGCAATCTGGCCATGGCTCCTCCCGGCGGGCAACCGACCGCCCGGTGCTGTGGGACGATCCTCAACCGCGAAACCTGGCCGCCCTTCGGCACCGACGAGCGCACCCGGCAGGACCTGCTGATCCTTCTGCCTGTCGAAGCGACGCAGAACGTCCGTGACCTTCGAATCGACGTCACCGGTGAGGGTGGGTTGGAGGTGACGACCGATCGAGAGGCGCTCGCTCACGCCGGAGAGCAAATGGAGACCCGCACGTATCCGAAAGATCTGGGGCCGCCGGCCGCCGACGGTCATCATGTCGTCACCGGATGGGTCGTGCGCGTGCCGGTGACGCTCAACCCGACCAGACCATGGGACATCGGCGGCGATCGCTATCCCATCAGCGTGAAAGCGGCATACCGCGTCGCGGGCGACACGCAGATCCGCACGTTCAGCGCGCGCGGCGCGATCGATGCGCAGGTATCACGCGGGATCTACGAGATGGGTGTGGCCTCCTTGATCTTTCCTCTCTCTTGTCTCGGGGCTGCTCTTGCACGCTGGAGACGAACTCGGTGAGCGAGGCGGCCGACTACGCAGTCGAGACGGACGGCCTGACGCGTGCCTTCGGCAGGTTTGTGGCGGTCGACGACGTCACGCTGAGAGTTCCCAAAGGGCAGCTGTTCGGTTTTCTCGGTCTCAATGGCGCGGGCAAGACCACGACCATTCGCATCCTCACGACCCTTCTCCCTCCGAGCGGAGGCACCGCCAGGCTGTGGGGCCACGACGTGGTGAGGGAGCCCCTCGCGGTGCGGCGGCTCGTTGGACTGGTGAGCGACGAGACCAGCGAGAGCCAATCGGCCTGGACCGCGCGCGAATACCTCACGTACTTTGCCCGCATCCGTCATATCCCGAATCCCGGCGAAGTGGTCGAACGCAGCCTGGACGATGTTGGTCTGGACGGGAGTTTTCGCGGAAAGCTGATCGGCACGTACAGCACAGGCATGAAACGCCGTGTTGAAATTGCGCGTGCGCTGATGGGCAGCCCGAAGGTGCTCTTCCTCGATGAGCCCACCCGAGGGCTCGATCTGCCGGCCAAACGCGAGATGTGGAATCTGCTGCGGCGCCTTGCGGCGAACGAGCAGGTCACGACCTTTCTAAGCAGTCACGACACGCAGGAGATTCGCACGCTCTGCAGCCAGATCAGCGTAATCGCCAAAGGGAGGATCGTCTACACCGGGGCCACCGATCAACTCGGAGCCGACCTCGATGCCTTCGAAGAACGTCTGATCGAGCTTCTGGTCCATGGGGCGTGACGTGAAATCAGATTCTTCGGGGTAGGGAAGTGCCTGCTTCCGTTCTCTCCTAATCAGGCAACGCGTCATTGCGCAAGGAGAGGTAACGTGGCAAAGAAGAAAGATTTCGGCCCCATCGTCGGTAGCTGGCAAATGGTCGAGGCTTGGGACATGAACGATCCCGGGAAGCCGGGGAAGTCGTATCCGTGGGGGAATCCGCCGCTGGGGTACTGGGTCTACGACTCCGCGGGCAACGTATCGGTGCAGATCTCGATCAATCCGCCGCTGCCGATCGTCGATGCGGCGTGGTGGACCATGGGCAAGACGGCGAACGACGACATGCTAGCCTCGTTCAACAACTACATGGCCTACTTCGGCACGTACACCGTCGATTACGAGAGCGGCATCGTCACCGCCAACGTGATCACGGACGTGCTGCGGCAGTACACCGGAACGGCGCAGCCGCGTCCATTCAAGATCGTGCGGGACGAGTTGTTGATCGGCGACGGCAAGACGTATCTTCGCCGCTTCAAACGCGTCGCATGAGCTGACTCGCGGGAGGGTCGCGATGAAACCTGAGATCACCACACGCGCGGACCTGATCGATGCGCTGCGCACGGCCAGCGAGCTCGAACATCAATTGATGGTGGAGTATCTCTTTGCCGTCTATTCGATGAGGCGATACACCTGGGAGGGGCTGGATCCTGTGCAGCTCGAGTGGGTGAGGCGCTGGTCCAGCTCCATCACGCTGATCGCGCGGCAGGAGATGGAGCACCTCGGCCTGGCGCTGAATCTCCTCTCCTCGATCGGCGGCACGCCCTCGTTCACGCGGCCGAATATGCCGCAGCGGGCCGACTACTACGGCAAGGCCGGCATCAAGCTGGAGTTGACCCGCGGCAATCTCGACACGATCAAACGCTTCCAACGGTTCGAGGCGCCCGACCGGCTCACGAAAAAGCTTCGCCCCGAGGAGCCGGTCAGCCAGAGTGCGGCGCGGAAGTGGTGCCACGACAAGGACAAGCAGACCAAGAGCCGCACGCAACTCGACTCCATGATGACGCAGAAAGCGGACAGATCTCGCGCTGTCGCCGCGAAGGCTCTCACCATGGGCGCGCCGATGCTCGGGTTCGGCTGGGCCTCCGTGCAGGAGTTGTACGAGGCCATCCGCTCCGGCTTCGACTACCTGGCCTCGACGATGGGCGAGCGCAACCTCTTCGTCGGCAAACCGTCGTTGCAGATCTTCGGCGGACCGGGAAGCCCGGAGCAAGGGTCGATGGATGACCTCAATCAGTACGAGGTCGATCTCATCGGCGTAACCGGTCTGGCCAGCGCGCAGATGGCCATCACCATGATTCTGGAGCAGGGTGAAGGCATTTCGGTCAACGCCTCCTATCTCCGCTGGACTCACTTCTGCCTTTTCACCGGCATTCGCAACGACATGGAGGCGCTCAAGCTCGGCGAGCTGGCGGCGCGGCCGTGCGTGCGCAATCCGATGACCGTGCTTTATCCGGACGTCGAGCAGTCCCAGGTCACCCCGCTGACGAATCCTCACACACTCCAGGTGTCGAAGATCTTCAATCAGAGCTACGAGCTGATGCTGCTCATGCTCCTCTATCTCTACAGCGACAACGTCAAGACGCAGACGGAAGTCAATTCGTTCATGGACGCGGCCTTCTTTCCGCTCATGACCATGTTCGTCCGGCCGCTGGCGGAGATCCTCACGGAGCTTCCCGCGTTCAGGAATCCGCGCGAGACGTCGCCGGACGGGATGACCAACGCCGGCCCGGGATTCGAATTGAACGGCGACGTTCTGCTCTTCCCGACGCTGGCCGCCACCTGGGACCTGTTCCAGGAGCGCATCGACACGATCGTCGTCATGTACGAAGAGTTGCTGCGCGACGGCGATCCGTGGATCGATCTCCCCAACCAGCGTGAGAGCGGTTTCGAGCGGTCCCGCATCTGGCGCCGGCTCGAGTACATGCGCAGCAACATGCAACGGCTGGCATCCGACTGGCGAGCCAGATGGCTCAATATCGGGATTACGACGCAGTAAGGGGCGACGATGCTGATCCTCGACTTTGAAGGCTACTTTCAGATGCGGATGGCGACGGATCCCGATCCGACGGACGAACTGCGCGGCGTGAGCGGCTATACGTTCGCCTTCGCCGGCGAGCCCGACCTCGATCACAAGGTCCACCTGCAGCCCGACGAACCAGGTGTGTGGCAGCGCGACTTCGGCCCCGGCGGCGGACCGAAGGTCGGCGTGACCGTCACCAGCGCGCAACGCAACGGCCAGGACGCACCGGAGCTCGTCGGGGGCAAGATCGCCTTCGTCGACGCGCAGATCCTCGAGCACAACGGCCTCCTCGTCCGCAACGACTACTTCATCATCAATCCCTTTCGCGTGACGCTGACGAGTGAGAAGACGGTGATGCTCGATCGGGTCGATTACCTCAATCCGGCCGATCCCAACATGCCGGAGAACGATGCGACGTCGCCGATGCTGCAGAGGCGGCAGGCAACGACGTTCACGTCAAACTCGGAGGAAGTGGCGCAGGCGACGGGACTTCCGAACGCGGCCAACGTGACGCTGATCCAGAACCGCCTGGACCGCAAAGGCAGCCTGGAGACGCTCCTGGCCTCGACGCCGAAGAAGAACGCCGTGAAGCGGGCCGAGCTCGAGTCGCGGATCTTCCAGCTCGGGATCGTCGAGCAATGGTGGAACCTGACCCAGGGAACGCCCGGCAACCGTCCCATCGATCGCCGCGCCGCCCAACTGGCGCTGCAGCTTTCCGGCTGGAACGTCGACATGAATGGCGCCATCGCCGCCAACCGCCTCGGCGCCGACGACCGCTATCCCTGGAACATCTCGTTCTGGATGGGAGGCTGGGACGGCGACGCCATGTGTGGCTACGTCAGCGGGACGTGGACGATTCCTTTGAAGGGATAGCTCAGAGCGGGAGACTCTCGTACAAAACGGAGAGATCCAGCGTCGGACCGGAGAGGAGCTTCACGACGCCTCCCCTCACATCGAGATACTCCCAGCTTTCTGCCGCCAGGCGGCGGTAGATCTCGACACGGGCGTCCTGGCTGACGAGGACATACTCCTGCAGCGACGGGATGAGTTGATAGTCCCGCCACTTGCCTCCCCGATCGACTTCTTCGGTCGACGGGGAGAGGACTTCGATGAGCAGCATGGGATTGGTGATGGTCGTGCCGCTGCGGTCGGCGGCATCGAGCTCGATCGCCCCACATACCATCGAGACGTCCGGGTACGTGGCTCTACCGGTAGCGAGAACGCGTATCCGCATATCCGACTGGAAAGCGGTACATCCAGGAGGGCGAGTGTTCTCGAGGGCCGCACTGATCCTCGACGCGAGTGCGCTGTGGCGCGGTGATCCGCCCGCCATCGCGAAGATCTCCCCAGCTTCGAATTCATGTTTCAGCTCGCTGTCTCGCTCGTACGCGAGGTATTCCTCGTACGTGTAGTGGTGGCGCGCGTGAGGCAGCGGCGTGGTCATTGCGTGCTCAGGATAATCGAACGCCGGTTAACTTGTTGCGCTCCTCACCGCGCCCTGTACTTTCAAACGCCAGCTTTGCCACACAGCCGTCATGGGCCATTCGGGAAAGGTGCGTGCGGACGTTTCCGGCCAGCACACCGACCGTCGCGAGGATCATCGGCATCCTCGCGGCGGCCATTTCGTGGTGTTGCCTGGCCTATCGAAATCTGCGCACCAGCCGCTGCAGCGGCGGACGGCGTGATTCCATGACGAAACGCGCCGCAGGAATCGTCGTGGCAGCGCCGACGAGGGCAAGGGCAAGACCCGCATTACGCCGCGTGCGCCTGTCCATTCCCCTGCTGGCGAGCAGAGCAACGCCCGCTCCCGTGATGGCGCGGGTGCTCACGATGAAAAACAGCTTCGGCAGAGTCAGTGATCGTCGATTCATGGTCGGGTTCTCCCGGAGATTTGCCTGCAATTCGCATGACGAATCGCTACGGGCCGAGCACGGCAGCGTAGAGCCGGCGGTAGCGCTCGCCGCCAATGGTGTGAAGGTCGTAGCGCGCCCGCGCCTCGGCCCGGCAGCGCTCCGGCTGGCCTGGATCGCTCATCAATTCCTCGATGACGCGAAAGGCATCGAGGTACGCGGCATGATCGAAGGTCTTCAGCAGCACGCCGGCGCGCCCCTCCCTGATGTGAACGTCGAGATCGCCGGTCCCTGCCGAGGCGATGACCGGCAGACCGGCGGCAAGGTACTCAGCGAATTTCGTCGGCGACATCGATCGTCTCGCAAACGACGGCCGGATGAGGGCCAGCGCGATGTCGGCGGCGCGCAGGTATGTCGGAACATCCTCTGGCGCAACCCGCAGCACGCGGTAATCGTCGTTCGAGAATCCGAGGCGTTGCAGCTCGGCGGTCATGGGAGCCGGTAACCCCTGCGTGAGCACGAGCGCATAGGTATGTGGGTCCTGCTCCCGCGCCGCCGCGAGCAATTCGGCGGTCTCGCGAATCAGGTAGTAGCCCCCCAGCGCTCCGAGGTAAACGAATACCCGCCGACCCTCGAGCCCAAGCTCCCGGCGAATGGCATCACGATCGCGTGCGACCGCCGCGGCGAAGCGCTCCGGGTCGACGCAGCACGGAATCACTTCGACAGGCCGGCCAGAGCCGCCTTCCGGATAGCGCGTTTCCCGCGCCCGATCCGTGAGGACTACGAAACCGTCCGCGGCCCGGTCAAGCCATCGCTCGGCCGCCTTCGTCAACCGGTAGAGCATTCCGCCCGCGGGCCAGTTCCCGGAGTCGACATACTCCTCGGCCAGTAAGCCGCGGACGTCGAAGATCAGCTTCGCGCCGGTCAGCCGCTTGGCCAGCGCGCCGATCGCCATGCCAACGTAACTGCGGCCATGAAATAGATCGATCTTTCCCCGGCGCGCGATCGCCGCGGCGCGCCAGGCGCCGACAACGATGTCGTACAACGTCGCTGGCAGCGACGGACGCTTGTGATACGGCAGCAGGTGCCACTCGATGCCTTCAACTCGCAGGCGCCGCCGCCATCCAGCGATCGAATCAGCGTCCCAGCTCGTCTTCAGGCTCGGCTCGAACGTCAGAAGCGACATCCCGATACCTCGCGCGACAAGCTCGCGCAGATAGGGAAGGACCTGCGTCTGAACGAGCGGCTCGCGCAGACCGAAGTAACAGATGTAAAGAGCGCGGGCGCGGATCGTCATCGAGGCGCGAATAGTAGAATGACCCGCTTCGCTCTCGATCAGGAAGGGCTTAATGGTGGTCCTGGCAACTGCACCGTGACGACGATCTCCGTCATCATCCCGACGTACAACTACGGCCGCTTTCTTTGCGACGCAATCGACAGTGCGCTGGCGCAGACCTGTCCCGCGCTCGAAGTGATCGTCGTCGACGACGGCTCGACCGACGACACGCCGCGGATCCTGGCCGATTACGGCGGTCGCATCCGCGTCATTCACCAGAAGAACCTCGGCGTAAGTGCGGCCAGGAACGCCGGCATCACCGCCGCCCGTGGCGAGTACCTCTCCTTCCTCGATTCGGATGACATCTGGAGGCCGCGGAAACTCGAATGCGACGTCGCCCGCCTTGCCGCCGATCCCACACTCGGGATGGTCCACTGCGGCGCCGAGACGTTCGACAATTCCGGCAGGACCCTCTCCATCTCCCTGACCGGATTGGAAGGATGGATCGCTCTCGACCTCCTTCGCCTCGATCGTGAGGTCATCGCCGCGCCGGGAAGCAACGTGACCGTACGGAGAGCGGCCGCCGAAGAAGCCGGCGGTTACGATCCCGGCCTCCAACAGGCGGAGGATTGGGATTTCTGCTACCGCATTGCCTGCCGCTACCGCGCCGGGTTCGTCCCCGAGGTGCTCGTGCGATACCGGCAGCACGGCAGCGGCAACCATCACAACATACCCAGGATGGAGAAGAACATGCTCAAGGCGCTGGAGAAAGCCTTCCAGTCGCCTGACCCTGCCGTGCAATCACTGCGAAGACACGCCTATGGAAGCGTCCACCGCATCCTCGCCGGCTGCTACTTCGAGAGCCGTGAACCACTGCTGTTTCTAAAGCATGTAGTGCGGAGTCTCCGCTACGACCCGCGGAATCTTGGGTACTTTGCGGCATATCCGCTTAGGGCTGTTTCCCGTGCGTCATCACGATAACCGGCTGGACGCAGACCGACGCTAGTCTCTCAAACGCGCCGGCAAGGGACGTAAACGACCCGCTGCCTTGCCACCATCATTCAACCGTGGTCTAATTCCCTACTTACTTAATCTGGTCCTTGGAGGAACGTATCCGAACCAACGAAGTCGTCCGCATCGCGCTAGCTGCTATCACCATCATGACCATCGTATGGACAGCAGGTGCCCGGAATTCCGCAGCACAGGAGCTGGCGTCGATCCGCGCATCGAAGGCGGGTGTCGACTCGAAGAACAACTTTTGGGCGTTTGATGCAAGGCGCAGAGTGGTGACGCGTATCACCCCCAACGGCGACCGATTTGAAAGCGACATTCTGCCGGACACATCGGAGGCCGATGCCGACCAGGAACGTGGCATTGCCCTGCTCTCGAGAGCTGGTGACGTCATCACCATTGTCGACTGGCACGGACTCGAAAAGCGCTCGATCCATCTGCTGCATAAAGGTAGCGATGTGGCATGGCTGAGCGGAAGCCATATCGCCGTGACTCCACGAACTACCGGGCCGTGTGTCGAGATCTGGGATGCATCGACCGGGGAATACCTCTCCGGTTTTGGCACCTGCCCGGACATCCCGACTCCACGTGCAGGTGTCGTCGCCACGCGGGCTACTTTGGTTCGCTACGACACGGCACATCACGAGATTGTCACGTTCGATGCGTTCCGCGGCGACCTGACTGCATTCTCCGAATCAGGGGCGATTACACGTAAGAGTCACATCGACAATGCGAAGGATGCCGAGGTCACCGCGGGTGTGAAGGATATGGACACCAATGCACGGCTCCACGGAGGCGTGGAAATGCTGCAACTCCGCAAATACGCCGCGATGACCATCGCACCAGATCGAAGCATCCGGCTCGGCGAGAACCCCGACGCTCGAGGAATTACCTCCGTCGCTGTTCTGGAGGACGGAACTGTGCGGCGGACAAGAATCGACGTCCCACAATGTCCGAGCATCCGATTCATCGCTTGGAATGATGACCTTATCTTTTATCGCGACCCAGGTTCACCGGATCCATTTTGCGTTGCAATAAGGAGAAGAGAATGAAGATCAAGATCGGTCGGGTTGGTTCGGTAGCACTGTTGTTGTTCGTTGCCTCACTGATCGTACTGCCGGTGACATCATTTGCGCAGGACGACGTCTTTAACAGGGACTTCAATATCGGAGGAGGAGGAGTCGGTGCCGGCAGCTGTACGATCGACACATGCACTCAAGATTATTGCGGCTGCTCAACGACAGCAATTGGCGGAGCCTACGTGTTGGTTGGATGGAGTTGCACGTGTTCTGACAACTACTGCGATAAGAGCTGTTCGTACGCCCCAAGATAGTAGACGTCCCTGATGCCCCTCGCTTTGCGTTGGTTTTTGAGCGCGGCGCTTCTCGCCGCGCTCCTTCCACTATCCGCGTACGCGGCCGTAACCGTCACGATTCGACCTATCGATGCCGCCAACGTCTGGGTAGCATCCATTCCCATCAGTTCCCAGGGTGTCGCTGCATCGTGGGACATTCCGCCGGGTAGTACTCAGTTTCGTGCACCGATTGAGAGCGGTACGCAGACGCTCCTCTGCGTAGGTGCAACCGAGCGGGCCACCAGTTGCCGGCGGGTATCGGTCGGTCAGGATTCGACCGAGACATTCACGCTCGAGCCGGGGCGCGAGGCCCGAGGGAGCTGCTTGATCGGGCGACGTCCGGCCGCTAAGGCCGAGCTTCGGCTCGTGTTTGCGGGCTTGCAAAGCCGTCGTCCGTATGCGATCCCGTTCGGGAGGCGAGAACAGAAAATCGTCGACTCGATCCGGACCGATATCGAGGGTCGGTTCATCATTTCGCATATCACGCCAGGCGACTACGTGATCGAAGTGCGCCTGCCGAACGGACGGATCCACAGGACGGCAACCATCACCATCCCGGTGCGCAAAGCGAACGAGGCCGAGGCTGCCGTGCAGATCCGCGATATCTCAATCCCGGCAGGCGTCGACATCGCCATCCGTGTGCGTACGCGCGACGGACTTCCCGTTTCGAAAGCGGGTATCGGCCTCTGGCAGGAGCGTGACACCAACGATGAACAGCCAATCGTGGTGGAAGCGAAATCGGACCCGAAAGGCAACGCCGTGCTCTCAGGCGCGGATTCGAAGCTCCCTTTACGTCTCACATGCAGTGCCGGGGGATTCGTCCGGGCAAATCTTCGCTATGACCTGCCGCCGAACGAAGCCACGTGCGTTCTCGATCGGTTCGCATCCATCCGGGGCGAAGTCCGCGATCAGCACGGCGCTTCCCGTGCCGGCGCGAACATCTCCATCCGCGGAACGTCGAGCCTATCGACCACGGACGAGCGTGGCGCGTTCATTTTCAAGAACCTCCCGGCCGGCGACTACGCCTTGCGCGCGACACTCCCTGGCTACCGTACCGCCAACGTTGACGTCGCGGTGGCACCGGAAGAAGAAAAGCAGGTCAGCGCCATCGATCTCGTGCCCGGCGACGCGATTCATGGCCACGTACGCGATGCCTCATCGGGGGCGTCTATAACCGGCGCCGTCGTGAGAATCATCGATCCACTTGGCGCCGGGGAGGCCACGAGCGATGACGCCGGCGCGTTCTCACTAACGGCGGACGCGACGACGGCGATGGCTCTCGAGGCGAGCGCCGCCGGCTTCGCCACGGTTCGGCAGATTCGAATCGGACTCACTTCCACGGCCGACGATCTCATCATTGATCTGCCTCGGCCCGGCCGACTCGAAGTCGTGGTTTGGAATGAAGAGGCAGATGAGGCCTGCACCGGTTGCACCGTGCATACGAGTTTGAAGGGCGCGATGCGAAGCGAGCGAACAGACGATGCCGGTTTGGCCGTGTTCACCGACGCTGCCCCTGGCGAATATCAGGTTACGCGCGAGTTCGCACGCGCCGGCGCCTCATCCGTCCACGTTTCAGGCGGCGGCGTGTGGCGCTCGGCCGTGGTGAAGTCCGGGGAAACGACAAGAGTACGGATCGGCGAGCCCGCCGCGCGCATAACAGTGACGCTAACACCACCCGTGCCGCCGTCATGGCGGTTACAAGCGGTCTGCCCCCCGCTCGTCAGCTACGCGAACGCGGATGCCGCCGGCGCGTACGTCGTGCGCAAGCGAGATAGCGCATGCAGAATCTCACTCGTCGATGAGACGCGCTCGACGTACATCGGATCCATTCCAGAGGAATTCCACGAGTCGAGCTTCCCTATTTCGCTTGCGTCGGGCGTCGTGACGGCGACATTCACCGATAACCATGGACCCATCGCCGGAGCCAGCGTGCAGCTCACGTCAGCGATGGGCCAGACCGCGGCCACGGCGATCACCCTGTCGAACGGCTCCATCGAGATCCCGTTCGTAAGCCCCGGAACGTACCTAATTGCGTTGACCGGCATCGCGGAAAGCCGCACGATCTCAGTAGCGGCGGTCGGTAGCACAAACGCTGGCACGATCTCGGTCGCCAGACCGTAGACGCAGGTGTCGGAGTTCACAGGTTGTTGACTCCGACCACCGCCACCGCCGACCTCCCGACTCCCGTTCCTCCAAATATCCGCGCTCCAAATTCGCTTGGTTGGAGATCTGAGGCATCATGCCCGCTGCGATTCAACCAATCGGACGTTTATGTTCAATGGTTTAGATCGATTTCTGCAACGGCACCCCTGTTGAATCGCCTAAACGCGCGTCACGTCCGTCTTTTCTCTCATGCGCCGATCCCTTCTCGCGAACCTCGTGATCCTCGCCGTGACGGTGGCGATTGTGGCGGGCGCATTCGCGTCCTTTCAGCGCAAGCGCTCCTCTTTCGAACGGATCGACTTCACCTTCACCCGCGACAACGGCGTCGTCGTCGTCAAAACGGTTGACCCCGGCAGCGGCGCGGCAGCGAGCGGCCTCCTTCCCGGCGACCAGATCTGGCTCATCGGCGATACGCCGTCGAACGAGATCGAGGGCCTGCAGAAGACTCTCCGGCGGATCGGCCAGAAGGTGCCCCTCATCGTCGCGCGCCAGGTTGGTGCGGAGACGAAGACGGTCCGCCTGAACTACCTCGTCCCCGAGCTGAAGATCGACTATGCCTACCTCATCCTCAGCTTCATCGGCTTCCTCTACCTGGCCATCGGTCTCTTCACGCTCTTCCGCGGCGGCCGGACCGAATCGACGCTCTTCTTCTTCGTCACCCTCTTGTCGTTCATCGTCTACGTCTACACGCCTGCGGGCGACATCGATAGGACGTACAAGATCCTGCAGCTCGTCGAAGAATTCGCCACAATCCTGCTCCCGCCGCTGACGCTGAACTTCTTCCTCGTCTTTCCCCGGCCGATCGTCCGCTACCAGCGTCTCATCGCGGCGATGTACATCCCGCCGGCGCTTCTGGCGGCATGGGATTTCGACCTCCTCGTCCTCGGCAACCGTCTGGCCATCGCGCCGGGATACCGCTCGCTCCTGCTGATCCAGCATTGGGAGCTGGTCCACTTCGCCATCTACTTCACGCTGGCCATCGTGGCGCTGGCGTACACCTACCGAATGGCCGCGGCGGTCGGGAAGAAGCAGATCAAGTGGATTTACCTCGGCATGGCCCTCGGCTTTCTGCCGTTCCTGCTGGTCTACCTCGTGCCGTACCTCGTCATCGGCTCGGTGAAGCCGATCTATTCGACGATCTCCATCCTGCCGCTGGCGCTGATACCGCTCGCTTTCGCCGTCTCGATCCTCAAGTACAAGCTGTGGGACGTCGAAGTGGTCATCAAGGAGATCCTGGCGTACTCGGTGACGTTCATCTTCGGCATGATCGCCTTCTCGACGGTCAACCTGATCCTCTCGCACGTGATCGAAGAGCGGTCGGCGCTGGAACGGAACTTCCTCGCTTTCACCTCCGGGCTGCTGATCGCCGGTGTGTTGATCCCGGTCAAGGGGCGGATCGAATCGGTCATCGAGATGTTCGTCTACCGAGACAGCTACAAGCACCGGCGCGCCATCGCCGAGTTTGCGCAGGAGCTGGCGACCTTCCATGACGTCCACGAGCTGATCTCGATGATGCGCGAGCGTCTTCGCGACGCGCTCGGTCTCCAGAAGATGAACCTCTTCACGCGCGAAGGTCCTTCGCTCGTGATCTATGACGCCGAGGCCGACATCCCGCGCCGCTCGACGATCATCGAATTCGGCGCCATGCCCTCGGAGGGGCCGCTGATCCTCACCGATCCGCGGCTGCCGGAGGGAAGCGAGCTGCCGTGGCAATTGCTGCGCGCCGGGTATCGCTACCTCTTTCCGCTGCGGAACCGCGGCGAGCTGCAAGGGCTCCTGCTCCTCGGCACGAAACGTAACGAAGAACCGCTCTCGCGCGACGACCTTCACCTGGTCGAATCGCTCTGCGCGCCGGTGGCGCTGGCCATCGAGAACTCCCGTCTCTACGGAAGGCTGCGCCGGCAACTCGAAGAGATCCGCGCGCTCAAGGAGTACAACGAGAACATCATCGAGTCATCGTCGTCAGCGATCGCGGTCGTTTCGTTCGACGGCACGGTATTGACGGCAAATCACGCCTTCTGGGAGCTCCTCGGCGGCGTGGTGCCAGGTGAGGTGATCGACGAGCCTATCGCTACGCTGTTTCCGCCGTACGACGAGATGCGTCGCACGAAGGCGCGATCGATCACCACGAACTTCATCAACCGCAACGGTGAGGACAAGGAAGTCACGATCACCGCCAGTCCGCTGAACGCCGAAGAGCCCGATGGTGCGCGCGTTCTCGTCATCGGCGACATCACCGAGCGCGTGCGCCTGGAGCGGGAGCTGCAGGACAAAGAGCGCCTGGCCTCGCTCGGACTCCTGGCCGCCGGCGTGGCCCATGAAGTCAACACGCCTCTGACAGGCATTTCGTCATACGCGCAACTCCTGCTTGCTGATACACAGCCGGACGATCCGCGCTACCGGCTGCTCAAGAAGATGGAAGCGCAATCGTTCCGCGCGTCGCACCTCGTCAACAATCTGCTCGACCTCATCGCCAACCGTCCGCGGTCGCGCGAGATGGTCAATATTTCCGCGCTCATCGCCGCGACGGTGACATTGCACGAGGATCTCTTCACGCCGCGAAACATCCAGGTCCACGTCGGGCCGGTATCTGACACGGACGTGCAGGGGAACTTCCATGACCTGCAGCAGGTTCTGACAAACATCCTTCTCAACGCCCGCGATGCGGTGGCCTACGGCGGCAACATCTGGATCTCCGCCGAGGAGAACGGTTCGAAGATCGCGATCCGCATCAAGGACGACGGCAAGGGAATCGCGGCAGATATGATCGGCAAGATCTTCGAGCCTCTCGTCACTACCAAACGCGGCCAGGGTGGCACCGGCCTCGGCCTGGCCATCACACGGCGTATCCTGCACGCCTCGGACGGCGACGTGACAGTCGAGAGCAGGCCCGGGCAGGGAGCCGAGTTCACCATTACCTTGCCCATGCAGCAGGTCGCCACCAACCAGGACGTCCCGGCGGAACCGGTAGCCCCCAACTATCCATGCGCATCCTGATCGTAGACGACGAAGAAGTCCTTCGCGATGTGCTCGACGCCGTTCTGCGGCGCGAAGGCTTCGAGGTGGCCATGGCCGCCAGTGGCGAGGAAGCGCTCTCCGTCCTCGACGAGGACGACAGCATCGACCTCGTCATTCTCGACATCATGCTGCCGGGCATCAGCGGCATCGACACCCTGCGCGCGATCCGCATCTCCAACCCGTCGCTGCCGGTCATCATCATCACCGCTTTCTCCTCGATCGACGGCGCCATCGAGGCGATGAAGCACGGCGCGTTTCACTACATCCCCAAGCCGTTCAAGAACGAGGAAGTCATCCTCACGGTCAACAAGGCGCTGGAACAGAAGCGCCTCTCGCGCGAGAACGAGCGCCTCAAGGAAGAGCTGTCCGAGAAGTACGCCTACGCGAACATCATCGGCAAGTCGGAGCCGATGCGGAAGGTGTACGACCTGATCCGCCTGGCGGCGCCGTCACGATCGAACATCCTCGTGGCCGGCGAGTCGGGCACGGGCAAGGAACTGGTGGCCAAAGCCATCCACCACGCCAGCCCCCGCGCGCGCAATGCCTTCGTCACCGTCAACTCCGGATCGCTTCCGCCGGAGCTCCTGGAGTCGTCGCTCTTCGGCCACATGAAGGGCTCCTTCACCGGCGCCATCGCCACGAAACGCGGCCTCTTCGAAGTCGCCGACGGCGGCTCGATCTTCCTCGACGAGATCGGCAACATCAATCTCGAGACGCAGGCCAAGCTCCTCCGCGTGATTCAGGAGAAGGAGTTCATGCGCCTCGGGTCGGTCGACACGATCAAGGTCGACGTCCGCATCATCGCCGCCACGAATGCCGACCTGACGAAGCTGATGGCGGAGAACCGTTTCCGCGAGGATCTCTTCTATCGCCTCAACGTCATCAACATCGCCCTTCCTCCGCTGCGCCGCCGGCGTGAAGACATTCCGCTCCTGGTCGCGCACTTCCTCGACAAATACGCCGAGGAGAACAAGAGGAAGGTGAGGGAAGTGACGCCGGACGCGATGCGCATCCTCCTCGACCACCCCTGGCCCGGCAACGTCCGTGAGCTGGAGAACACGATCGAGCGTGCCACTGTCCTCTGCACCGGCGACCGTATCGGCGTCGAGCTCCTACCCGACTACCTCCGCTTCCCGCAGCAGACCGATCAGCCGGCGATGATCGTCCCGTCCGAGGGCCTCTCGCTCAAGGACGCCGTCTCCCGCTACGAGCGCGGCATGATCCTGCAATCGCTGGAGATGGCCAACGGCGTCCAGAAGAAAGCTGCCGAGCTGCTGCAGCTCAAGCCGTCGACGTTGAACGAGATGATGAAACGGCTGGGGATCCACGCGAAGTCGAACGCGGCGGTGGAGGAAGAGGTGGACGCGCTGTCGTCTTGAACGGCCGAAGGCGTAGCGGTTGGCGTTCAGCGGGCCCAATTCTCCACGTGCAGTCCGGCAACTCTCCGGAACTCCCGCTCGTTATTCGAGACGAGTGTCAGATTTCGGGCTACCGCTTGCGAGGCAATCAGCGTGTCGAGAGGACCAATCGGGGTTCCGGCGCGCTCGAGTCTGGCGCGAACGTGCGCATACGCGAAAGCGTCCTGCGAGGTGAACTCAGCGACGGCGAGAGGGCGTAGAAAATTCTCAAGGAGCCGGAGGGTCTTGATCGCAGAAGAGCTCTTTGCGGCACCCGTTCGAAGCTCGGCCTCAGTAATCACGCTGACCAGGATCTCTTCGCGGTTCTTCGACAGTAACTGCTCAAGTACATTAGGGTTCTGTTTTAGCGCGTAGATGCAGGTATCCGTATCGAGCAGAAACGGCATTTCTATTCAACCAAGCTTGCGTCGCTTCTCGACTTCGCCTTGTTGTGGCCGCGCAAAATCGTCGGGGATGCCGGTGAACGACTCGACATAGCCATCAGGCCAGGTCTGAGCCGGTTCAAGAATCACGGCGCTTCCTTCGCGGCGTACAAGAACCGTATCGCCTTCGAAACGGAACTCTTTCGGGAGGCGTACCGCCTGGCTTCTCCCTGTCCAGAAAAGGCTTGCTGTCTTGTGTTTCATCGGTGACTCCTGTGGTAGCTACCTATGATAGGTATCAGTAAGGAGTTGTCAAGTTCTTCCGTGCCGCTTGGCTTCCCCGCTCACCCCTCACCGCCTCATCACCCGCCACACTCCCCACGCACTCATCACCGTCCAACTCCCTTCCAGCAGGATGAACCCGTACTGCCGGCCCGCGATCGCGGTCAGGCAGCAACAGAATCCTCCGATCAGATTCAGGATCTGATAGCGTTTCGTCTCCGCTTCGAACAGCCTGAAGTGCTGCGCGGCAAAAGCGGCCAGAATCAACATCGCTCCGACAATCGATACGACTTGAAAGATCATGATGAGACGACTCTCTCTCTGCGTTTTCGTTCTTCTCTTCGCCGCGGTATCGCAGGCTCAGAATGCCGTTCCGACGCCTGACGAATTCCTCGGCTATACGCTCGGCGACCGCTTTACGCCGCACGCGCGCATCCTCGACTACTTCCATCTGCTGACGACGCGGTCGAATCTGATCACGATGCAGCAGTTCGGCGAAACCTACGAGCATCGACCGCTGATGCTGGCGGTCATCACCTCGCCGAAAAACCGCGCCGCGCTCGACACCATCCGCGCCAATGTGGCCGCCCTCACCGACCCGACCGCAACCTCGTCGGCACGGGCGAATGAGATCGCGCACGCGACACCGGCGGTGGCCTGGCTGGCCTTCGGCGTCCACGGCAACGAGTCGTCGTCTGCCGAGGCTTCGATGGAAGTGGCCAGCACGCTGCTCAACGATCCGCAGTCGGCGGCGTTGCTGGAGAACCTCGTCGTCATCATCGATCCGCTGCTCAATCCGGACGGACGCGAGCGCTATGTGCAGTGGTTCATCCGCACGCGCGGCGAGCACCCCGATCCGAATCCCGACGCCTACGAGCACGCCGAACCGTGGCCCGGCGGTCGCTTCAATCACTACCTCATCGACATGAACCGCGACTGGGCCTGGACCTCGCAGCGCGAAGTGCTTGCCCGCGTGGCCGAGTACCGCAAGTGGAACCCGCAGGTCTTCGTCGATTTCCACGAGATGGGCTACCAGTCGTCCTACTTCTTCCCGCCCGATGCGCGGCCGGTCAATGCCAACCTGCCGAAGGACGTCGACACGTGGCTGGAAAAATTCGGACGGGCGGACGCCGATGCCTTTACGAAGAAGGGCTGGACCTTCTTCACCGGCGAGGAGTTCGACCTTTTCTATCCCGGATACGGCGATTCCTGGCCGGCGTTGCACGGCTCCATCGGCATGACCTACGAAGTCGGTGGCAGCGGCCGTGGCGGATCGGCCATCACCCGCGATGACGGCACGGTCTACACGCTGGCCGACCGCATCGCCCGTCACTACACGACGGCGATGGCCACGCTGCGCACGGCGTCGGAGAATCGTGAAGGGCTGCTGCAATACACCTACGAGATGATGCGCAAGCAGGTGGCCTCGGGCCAGAACACCTACCTGATCCTGCCGAACGTTCCAAACTTCCGGCCCCTCGTCGAAATGCTGCAACGCCAGCAGATCGCCATGTCGGAGCTCGTGGCGCCGGTCACGCTGAAAGCGTCGCGCATCGACAACGAGACGTCCGATTCGCATCTCTTCCCCGCAGGCACGGTCGTCATCAGCACACGCCAGCCCCTCGGCGGGTTGGCAAACACGCTACTGGAGAGGTCGCCGGTCTTCACGAAGGGCTATGTCGAGGAACAGCAGAAACGCACCCACGCCGATGAACCGGACGAGTTCTACGACCTGACGTCGTGGTCGCTGCCACTGGCCATGAATGTCGAAACGTATGTGACGACAGTGCCCGTCGCCGGCGAGCTGCGGCCGTACACCGCCGCCGCGATGCCGGCCTTTCGTCCGGCGCGCTACGGCTACATCATCGACGGCGGCGAGCCGAACGTTTACCGCGCCGCCGGCCGGATGCTCCGCGACGGTCTCCGTTTCAACGTGAGCGACGACGTGGTCACCGTGAACGACCGCAACTTCGCCCGCGGCTCCCTGGTCGTCCTCAAAGGCAACAACAAGCCGGATGTGGACGCGGCGCTGGAGCGCATCGCACGCGAGACCGCCGTCCCCACGACGCCAATCGACTCCGGCTGGACGGGAGCGACGAGCTTCGGATCGTCGAAGATCCATTTCGTCAAAGATCCGCGGATCGCGCTCGTCGGCGGCCCGCGTGTCAGCGCCACCTCGTACGGAATGCTCTGGCACACGCTGGACGTCGACACGCCGCTGCCGCACTCGCTCCTTTCGGTCGAATCGCTGCGCAACATCGATCTCTCCAAGTACGGAGTGATCATTCTTCCCGACGGCGACTACGGCGACCGTTTCGGCAAGAACGCCGAGAAGCTGAAGGCATGGCTCAACGGCGGCGGTACGCTCGTCACCGTCAAGGGAGCAAGCACGTTCCTGCGCGAGAAGGACGTCGACATCTCGAAGCTCAAGCCGTGGGAAGCGCCGAAGAAGAAGGACGACGATAAGGACAAGGACAAGACGCCGGCGACGCCGGAGATGTACAACGACTACCGCGTCCCCGGCGCCACCTTCCGGACGACGATGAACGACCATTCCTACCTGACCTTCGGCGTCCCACGCAGTCCGAACGTGCTCATCGAAGGCTCGCACGCTTTCCTGCCGGTGAGCCACACCGTCGACAACATCGTGACCATCGAGAAGGAGAAGCCGCTCGTTGCCGGCATCGCCTGGAACGAATCGATCGACCGGCTGAAAGGATCGATCTATCTCGTTAGCGAGCCGTACGGAAGGGGACAGGTCATCACCTTCGCCGACGAGCCCCATTTCCGTCTCTTCTGGCGCGGAACGTTGCCTCTGTTCATGAACGCGGTGCTGTACTCGCCGAGTTTTCCGAGGGAGTGAGGGGTGCGGTTGCGCGGTCTCGCGGTTGCGCGGTCTCGCGGTGTTGGTTGGTTGCTGAGTTGCTAAGTTAAGTTGCTAGGTTGCTGAGTTGCTAGGTTGCTGAGTTGCCAGTCTGACCCGATGGCGCGTCAGTGAACCAAAGCAACCCTGCAACCCTGCAACCCTGCAACCCAGTAACCAAGCAACCCGAACACCGCGAGACCGCGTAACCCCGCGACCGCGCAACCCCGTTACCCCGCAACCCCGTTTCTTGCATTACCGTCGAGCATGCCTAACCTTTTCATCCCCGAAGTCATCGAGCCTGACGAGAAACTTCCGCCCGATCTGGTCACGTTGCGGAAGTTCGCCTACCTGATGGACGAGGCCATCCGCATTCCCGGGACGAAGAAACGGGTCGGGCTCGATGCGGGGCTCAGTCTCATTCCCGGCGTCGGCGAGGTCGTCGGCGCGCTGCTTTCGGCGTGGATCATCGTCGGGGCGATGCGCCACCGCGTGCCGATGTTTCGCATCCTGCGCATGGTGCTCTACGTCCTGCTCGACATGACCCTCGGGTCGGTCCCCATCGCCGGCACGATCTTCGACTGGCTCTTCGAAGAAAACATCATCAACCTCAATGCCCTCATCCTCCATCGCGACCGCACCCGTCCTCCGCGCTCTTTCGGGTCCATCGCGCTCGCCGCTGTCGCCGTCCTGGCCGTTTTGCTCGGGTTTTCGTTCCTGGTCCTGGCCGCGCTCTTTGCAGCGCTCGTCTGGGTGACGTCGAAGCGCTGATGTTCCGCAAGAAGAAATCGCCTCGCTATCCGCACCGGGCGCCGATGCCGATGATCCGCCGGCGCCTGCCGATGCGGTACCACATGAAGCACCAGTTCGGCGTGCATGACTTCGCCTTCCTGCAGACGATGCACGCGCTCACCGGCACGCCGATGTCGGAGGGGAACCTGGTCACGATTCTCAAGAACGGGATCGAGTTTTTCCCGTCGATGCTGTCGGCCATCCGCGCGGCGAAGCGGACCATCAACCTCGAGTTCTACATCTACTGGGACGGCGAGATCGGACGGCAGTTCGCCGAGGCGCTGGCGGAGCGGGCCAGGGGTGGAGTGGAGGTCAAAGTGATCCTCGACGCCGTCGGCTCCGCCACCATGAGTCAGTGGATGATCAACTTCCTCACCCGCAACGGCATTGACGTGGAGTGGTATCACCCTCTGCGCTGGTACACGATCTCCCGGTTCAATCACCGCACCCACCGCAAGCTGCTCATCGTCGACGGACGTGTCGGCTTCTCCGGCGGCGTCGGAATCGCCGACGACTGGCTGGGCGACGCCGACGCGAAAGACCATTGGCGCGACACCGTAGCCCGCGTCGAAGGGCCGGTGGTCACGCAGATGCAGTCGGCCTTCATGGACAACTGGGTCAAGAGCCGCGGCGAGCTGCTCACCGGTCTCGATTACTTCCCCGCTCTCCCGGCGGCGGGGACGCATCTGGCGCAGGTACTCAAGTCGTCGCCGACGGAGGGAAGCTCGACGGTGAAGCTGCTCTACATCATCTCCATCGTCAGCGCCGTCAAGTCGATCTACATCAGCAACGCCTACTTCGTTCCCGACGCCGATACCACCCGCGCGCTGGAAGGAGCCGTCCGCCGCGGCGTGGACGTGCGCGTGATCGTGCCGGGCGAATTCGCCGACGTACCGATCGTGCGCCAAGCCAGCCGCTGGCACTACGAGTTGCTGCTGCGCCGCGGCATCCGCATCTTCGAATACCAGCCGACGATGATGCACGCCAAGACCATGGTGGTCGACGGCGCCTGGACCACCATCGGCTCCTCGAACTTCGACGACCGCAGCTTCCGCCTCAACGACGAAGTCAACGTCAACATCTACGACGACGGCATCGGCGCTCAGATGGAGGCGATGTTCCACGCCGACCTGGCCCGCAGCGAGGAGATCACGCTGCGTAAATGGTTCCGGCGGGGGTGGCTGGATAAGTTGAAGGAGAAGGCGGCGGAGGTGTTCAAGCCGCAACTGTAGGCGCTACGCGCGCTGTCGGTTGTTGGTTGGATCGTCTCCAAAAAGCCTTCAACCACAGAGACACAGAGGGCACAGAGGCTTTGTTTTCTCTGTGTTCTCTGTGCCTCTGTGGTGAACGCCTTTCGCGACGATCCAACCGACAACGCGCCGAAGGCGCTACTTGTGGATCCAGTCCGTGTGCACGAACGGCGTATCCGCTCCCTTGTCGTTTCGCTGATACGTGTGTGAGCCGAAGTAGTCGCGCTGTGCTTGTGTCAGGTTCTGCGGCAGCTCGGCGCTGCGATAGGCATCGAAGTAGCTCAGACTCGCGGACATCGACGGCACGGCGATCCCGTTCGCTTGCGCGAATGCCACGGCGCGGCGCCAGGCGGACTGCGACGTCTGCGCGTCGGCTGAGAACTTGTCGTCGAGCAGCAGGTTGGTCAGATCGGGCTTCCGCTCATATGCGTTCATGATCGAATCGAGGAAGCGCGCGCGGATGATGCAGCCGGCCTTCCAGATGCGAGCCATCTCGCGCATGTCGATCGACCAGTTCCATTCGCGTGAGCCGGCCTGAATCAGCGCCATCCCCTGCGCGTAGGAACAGATCTTCGAAACGTATAGCGCGTCGTGGACGTCGGCGATGAACTGCTTGCGGTCGGCGACCTCCGGCTTCTCTGCCGGCCCCTGCAGCACTTTCGATGCCGACACGCGTTCGTCCTTCATCGACGACAGCACGCGCGCGTCGATGGCAGCGGCGATTGTCGGGATCGGCACGGCCAGGTCGAGCGCGATCTGCGCCGTCCACTTGCCGGTGCCCTTCTGTCCGGCCTTGTCGAGCACCTTGTCGACGAGCGGTGCGCCGCTCTCCGAGTCTTTGACGCGGAAGATGTGCGCGGTGATCTCGATCAGAAACGATTCCAGCGGACCCTGGTTCCACTCGTCGAAGATGCCTGCCAGCTCCTCCGCGTTCGCCCCCAGCCCTTTCCGCAACATCTCGTAGGCCTCGGCGATGAGCTCCATGTCACCGTACTCGATCCCGTTGTGAACCATCTTCACGAAATGGCCCGCGCCGTCGGGACCGACGTGCGTCACGCACGGTCCCGAATCGCTCTTCGCGGAGATCGCTTCGAAGACCGGCTTGATGGCCTCCCACGATTCCTTCGAGCCGCCGGGCATGAGCGACGGACCGTATCGTGCTCCCTCTTCACCACCGGAGACGCCGGAGCCGACGAAGTGCAGATTCTTTCCTTCGAGCCGCTTGGTCCTCTCCTGCGTATCTTTGAACCAGGAGTTGCCGCCATCGATGACGACGTCGCCTTCCTCGAGCAGCGGCGCCAGCTTGTCGATGGTCATGTCCACCGGCGCGCCGGCCTTGATCATCATCACGATCCGCCGCGGACGCTCGATGGCCTGCACGAGCTCTTCGAGCGTCTTCGTGCCGGTGAATTTCTTCCCCGCGTATTTGGCCATGAAGCGGTCCGTCACTGATCCCTCGCGGTTCCAGACCGCGACGGGAAAGCCGTGGTCCTCGATGTTGAGCGCGAGGTTCTCGCCCATCACGGCCAGACCGATCACGCCGAATTGCGCTTGCGTCATTTCGTCACCTTCGCCAGTGCTTCATTCACGGTCTTCGTCAACGCGCTCAGTCCTGCATCGACGTCGTCGCCGAGGTTGACGCTGATGGCGCGGCGCTTATGGCTGGCCAGCGACTGCAGATCGCCGATGGCCTGCGCGCGTACGAGAACGCCGAACCCGAATTTCTCATTCGGGATTGGCACGTCCTGATGACCGCCTCCGGTGAGCTGCATGAAAACGCCGGTGGGCGGGCCGCCCTTGTGGAATTGGCCGGTCGAGTGGAGAAAACGAGGGCCGTAGCCGGTTGTCGTGACCACGTGCAACTCACGGCCGATCGTCTCGCGGATGGCGGCGATGGCCTTGTCGCGATCCGGCGACTCGGCGAAATACTCGGTCAGGGCAACGTAGTCGCCCGGCTTCACGCTGGCGAGCAGCGCACCGATGGCACCGGCGTCGTCCGGCTTCACCTGGCTCTGATCGGTGTGCATGGTGCCGCTCGTTTTGTACTCTTCCAGCAGGCGCTTAGTGTTGTCCTTCGACTCCTGGACGTTCGGCTGATCGAAGGCATCGATGCCGATGAGCGCACCGGCCACGGCGGTGGCAAACTCCCAGGTGAAGAAGATCTCGCCGATGTCGATGGCCTCATCGAGCACGAGATCGACCACCGGCTGGCCGGCGTCCGCCAGCCCCTTCAGCGTCGACGTCATATCCGACCCGCGCATCCGGACACAGACGAACAGCCGGTCGTTGCCGTAGTCGGCAGGTTTCAGGAGCGGCTCGCCGGCCACGGGAAGGACGCCCTTCCTCTCCTTGCCGGTCGACTCGGCGATGAGCTGCTCAATCCAGAGGCCGAGAGTATCGAGCGGCGCGGGAGTGATGAGCGTGAGCTTGTCGCGTCCCTGCGCTGCCAGCGCTCCGATGACCGTGCCGAGCATCGCGGCGGGGTTCTTCTTCACACTCGGAACCTGGGCCACATGGCCCGCGTGAACGGCGCGGTCGAGCAGCATGGCCACGTCGACACCGCAGACCGCCGCCGGCACCATCCCGAAGTACGAGAGCGCCGAGTAACGGCCGCCGATGTCGGGCTGGTTGATGAAGATCCGCCGGAAGTTGTCGGCCTTGGCATCCTTGCCGAGCTGCGTGTCGGGATCGGTGACGGCGATGAAGTTTTCGCCGGCCTTGTCACCCTTGACCGATTTCACACGATCGTAGAAGTAGCGATGAAACACCGCTGGCTCCGTCGTCGTCCCCGACTTCGAAGCGACCATGAACAGCGTACGGCCGAGGTTGAGCCGCGTCTCCAGCGCATGCACGGCCTGCGGAACGGTCGAGTCGAGCACGTTCAGCCTCGGGTAGCCGGCGCGTGCGCCGAACAGTCTCCGCGTGACCTCGGAACAAAGGCTCGATCCGCCCATGCCGAGGACGACGAAATCGTCGAAATCACCCTTGACCGAATCGGCGAAGGCCATCAGTTCCTTCGCCACCTTGCTCATCGCCTCGGCGACCGTAAGCCAGCCGAGGGCGTTGCTGATGATCTTCTTGTGCGCGTCGTCGTTCTTCCAGAGCGTCGTGTCCTTCTTCCAGATGCGCTCGACGAACTTCTCTTTCTCCACGCGCTGCGCCGCCTGATCGACGGCCGCCTGCGACGCGCCGAGGTGCAGCGAAAGGCGGCGGGCAAGACCGCGCGTCGCCTCGTCGCGCCGCGCCTCGATCGTCATCATCAGAGAGGCGAACGATTCATCGAACGACTTGACGCCGTCTTCGGTGAGCTGGCCGGTGATGGCCTCGAGGCTGAACCCTTTCGCCGCGAACGTGCGCATCACCTCGCGCGCGCCGTCGAGGTCCTGCTCCAGCGTCATGGCCACGCGGCCGTGGTCCTTGAAGGCTTTGTAGGTCGCCGGCGGAACGGTGTTGACCGTGTCCGGCCCGATCAGCGACTCGAGATAGAGCACGTCGCTATAGGACGGGTTCTTGGTACCGGTCGATGCCCACAACGGCCGCTGCACGTTCGCGCCGTGGTGGCGAAGCTTCTCCCAGCGCTCGCCGCTGAAAACGCCCTTGAAGAGCTGGTAGGCGAGCTTGGCGTTGGCGATGGCCACCTTGCCGAAGAGCGAGCGGATCTCGGGATCATCGTGATCCTTTAACTTAGCCTCCATCTGCTTTTCGGCCAGCGCGTCGATACGGCTGACAAAGAAGCTGGCCACCGAGGAGATCTCGTTGATCGGCAGCCCCTGCGCCACACGGCGCTCCAGACCGCGCAGATAGGCCTCCATCACCTGGCTGTAGACCTCGTTCGAGAAGATCAGGGTGATGTTGATGTTGATCCCGTTGGCGATCGACTCCTCGATGGCCGGGATCCCTTCCGGCGTGGCCGGGATCTTGATCATCACGTTCGGCCGGCCCAGCGTGGCGAAGAGCCGTTTGGCCTCGGAGGCAGTGCCAGCCGTGTTGGTCGCGAGCAGCGGCGAGACTTCCAGGCTGCAGAATCCGTCGCCGCCTTTGTACTTGTCATAGACCGGACGAAAGACATCGGCGGCATTGCCGATGTCTTCGATGGTGATGGCGTCGTAGATCTCCTCGCGCGACTTGCCCTGCGCGGCCAGAGCGCGCAATTGCACGTCGTAGTCTTCGCTGCCGCTGATGGCTTTCTCGAAGATCGTCGGATTCGACGTCAGCCCGCGCAGGTCGTCTTCGTCGATCATCCGCTGCAGATCGCCGCCGGTGACCAGCCGCCGTTCCATCTGATCAAACCAGATGCTCTGACCCGTTTTCGCTAACTCAACCAGGGGATTGCTCATCAGGACCTCCGTGAAGGGGGGAAGCATATCGCGTGCTGATCCTACTCTTCGACGCCGGCTCTCTTGATAGCCTGCGTGGCAATCCTCCCGATGAGGACGCTGACGATGATGGCCATCACCCCTCCCGCGATGTAGACAGCCTTCATGATCGAGCTGGTCGACGTCGTTGCGGCGGTCGTCGCCACACTGCTGGCGAAGACGAATGCCACGGTCGCCGGAATGATGCCGAAGAATGTGGCGGCGACGTACCGCCAGAGCGGGATCGCCGTCAGTCCGAAGGCGTAGTTGATATAGGTGAAGGGAAAGACGACCGCCAGCCGGCAGAGGACGACGATCTTCGTCCCCTCGGCCGCGATGGCCCGATCGAGCGCCCGGAACTTCGCGCTGCGCGCCGTCATCGCCTCGATCCGTTTCCGCATGACCGTCCGCGCCAGAAGAAACGACAGCGTCGCCCCGATCGTCGCCCCGATGATGACGACGATCGTCCCCCCGAAGAATCCGAAGATCGCCCCCGCGCCAAGCGTCAGGATCGACGCCGGCACGAAGGCGACGACACAGGCGGCGTAGACGACGATGTAGACCACGTATCCGAGCGCGCCGAGGCCGCGGACGTAAGTCTGGAAGTGGCGGAGCCAGTCGGCAACCGGCAGGATGCGAAAGAGGACGATGATCGCGGCGATGATGAGGAACGCGGCGACCATCTTCCCGACATGTTTCACCTTCGGCATCACACCGATTGAAGCACGATCGCAACGCTACACGCCAGGAGTACTGGCGTCCCGCCAGCTGGCTCGGAGGCGTCTTGCCGCCGATAGGCATCAACTGCTTGATGAGTTTGACTTACATGGGAAATCGAGACCCACGGCCGTCTAACAATAGAGATCGGATCGTTCTCGCATCGCCTCAGCGGAGCGGGAGACAACACGCCGGAGGGAGCATGGTAAAGAAAATCGCGCACACTCTCGTAGTTGCGTTTGCCGCAGTCGGTTTCGTTGCTTGCGCTAGCGTAAAGGTCGTTCCTCTATCGCCGGATGGTAAAAAGGCTGAAAACCAGGAACCCGGCGTTCGCTACTACTTGCCTGCACCGTATCTTCTCGTGGCTGAACTGCCGCCGACGCTGGCCGCAGCGAACGAGAAGAGTAAGCCCACCGGGGATCAGTCCAGTGACACTTCGACGCAGGAGAAGGGGTTAACCGATTCTCAAACCAGCTCGACAGCGAAAACAGGAGTCTCGGCTCCTTCCCGAGCCGGTGGAGGCGGCGCTGGCACTGGAGGAACCTCGGGATCCCAGAAAGACGCCGGCTCAGACACCGGGAACTCTGGTGCTGGTGCGAATGCCGCGTCCGCGCCAGTTTCTGATACGAGCTTTCAAGCGGGCACGCCTCAATACATGATAAAGCTCATCTACCTTCCCGATCTTGCGCACCCAATGGCGATGACCGCGAGCTCCGGGCTCTTTGGTACGGCTGCGATGAAGCCAACGCTTCAGGACGGCTGGATGCTCACCGCCCTCGACTCTTCCGCAGATAACAAGGTCGCCGAGGTGCTTACCGCAGTTGGTTCGATCATTGGAGCCGCCACGGGCGCCGGTGGTTCAAAGGCAAGCGGTGGAACAAAGTCCACTAGCGCGGACGCGAGCTTCAAAGGTACCGAGAAAGCTGTCTCCCCTCCGCGACCAATTCTGCGGCCCGGTCTTTATCGGTTTGACTACGCGGACACGGGCGTTCTGAACGGTCTGATACCGGTGACGCTATTCGGAGGGTGCAAGAACCTACCCAAACCGAAGCTGAAGGACGGGAAGACAGACGTGCCCTGTTTGGAGGAGATCCCGTTGGGCCTTGAATGAGGTGACCCTGTCACCCTACTCCCCAAAGCACGCGGATCGATCCGCTTCGTAGCGCACTCTGCAATGCGACCCAATGTTATGACGGAGCCGTGTCTTTAGAGCACGTTTTCTTGTCCTACGCAAAGGAAGACGCAGAACTCGTGCGCCGGGATACACGGACGTCTACAGAAGGTGGGGTTGCAGCCATGGCTTGACGAGCACGATCTTCTCCCGGGGCAGGATTGGGATGCTGCGATTCGCGGCGCCATCCGAAATGGCAGCGCGTTCGTCGCATTTTTGTCAACACGTGCGGTGGATAAAACCGGCTATGTCCAGCGAGAGATACGCGAGGCGTTGGAGGTTGCTGAAAGAATGCCCGACGGGAGCGTATTCATTGTGCCCGTTAGACTTGACGCTTGTGTAGTCCCTGAGCGCCTTCTTCGTCGGCACCGAATTGACCTCTATACGCGCGGAGGCTACGGAGGCCTCGATGTGATCGAAGAGGCGCTCGGCGCCGACGCGGACGGCGTGCTGCCGCGGGCGATCCGCACGAAAGAACTGCGCGTCCGTCTGCCGCGCCATCACGTTGGACATGCTGGAGTATCGGGCGGAGCAGGGACGGACCACGGTCAGCGGCGTTCTCACCCGGGAGCTGGACGGCATCGCCAGCGCCCACGCGGACGAGCTTTCGGCCGCGATTCCCGGGTTCGCCGGGGCGCTGGCGTGGCCTGACGGGGAGCTGACGATGCGTCCATGCTGAATGTGAACTCCGCGTGCTTGTACCACCCGCCAGCCAGAGCCGGCGTCTGGACGTTTACGAATAGCCGGTGGAGCCGGCTAGAGATCGTAGCCCCCGGTTTCAACCGGGGGTTTCGAGGTCACCCAAAAATTGCGAGCCCGCTTTAGCGGGCGACAGAGCAGGCAGGTGCGGGTGTCCAGGCGGAATGCACCTCGGATTCTGTCGCCCGCTAAAGCGGGCCTGCAACCCAGGGGCGACCTAGAACCCCGGTTGAAGCCGGGGGCTACGATCTCAAGCCGGCTTCACCGGGCGCAGTTAACTCGTTCCCATGAGGCAGTTAACTTCGTCGCAGGAGTCAATTGACTCGTTTCTAGAGTGACTTAACTCGTTCCTAGAGGCAGTTAACTCGTTCCCCGGAGTCAGTTAGTGTCTCCATGGCTCACGTTAGGGGACTCCTGGAGTCCATTCGTGTGTCCATGGCTCACGTTAATGGACTCCGCGAGTCCGTTCATGTGTCCATGGCTCATGTTAATAGGACTCCGCAGGCCCGTTCATGTGCCCATGGCTAATGTCGACGGACTCTGCGAGTCTGTTCGTGTGTCCATGGCTCATGTTGATAGGACTCCGCGAGTCCGTTCATGTGTCCATGGCTAATGTTGGCGAACTCCGCGAGTCCGTTCGTGTGTCCATGGCTCACACTCATTGACTCCAGATAGTGGGGAGAGGTTCTCGATGTGCCACCGTCGTGGTCGGGCCCTTCATTTTCGAGGTCAGGTCCTTTGTTTTCGAGGTCGACTCCGCCACCGCGAGACCCCGCAACCCCGAGACCACGCAACCGCGCTTACCGCTTCACGACCCGCCGCCGCTGCACCACGTTGTTGAACACCCATGCGGCGCCGGCGGAGCTGTTGTCTCCGAAGCCGCCGACGATCGCCGTCTGGCCGTCACCGGAGAGGGCGACGGAGACGCCTTGGTAGATACTCGCGCCCACGGCGTCTGACCCGACCAGTTTGGAAGACAGTTGCGTCCAGATGCCTCCGCTCCGCCTCCAGATCCAGGCCGCACCGGCGTTCAGGTTATCGCCGTAGCCTCCGACGATGGCGGTGTTTCCGTCCGCGGAAATCGCCACCGAATAACCCTGATGGACGTTGATGGTAGTGCCTTGAACCGAGGTCACTGCGGCGTCTGAACCGGACAGCCTGGTGGGCTGCTGGGTCCAGAGATTTCCGCTTCTGGTCCAGATCCAGGCGGATCCGGAAGCATGATCGTATTCCTCACCGATGATGGCCGTGTTGCCGTCGGCGGAGAGAGCAACGGAGACCCCGAAGTTACCGGCACCCACGCGTGTCAACTTGGCGGCCTGCTGGGTCCAGACGCCTCCGTTTCTGACAAAGACCCAAGCGGCACCGCGGGCTCCGTTGACGCCGTTGTCGCCGGAACCGCCGACGATGGCCGTGTTGCCGTCGGCGGAGAGGGAGACGGAGCAGCCTTGTTGTACAGGAATATTGAAAAAGGAGATGCCGAACGAGACGTTCAGGCCGGTCAGCTTCGGTCCCTGCTGCGTCCAGACCCCTCCGTTCCTGGTCCAGACCCACGCCGCGCCGTAGCCATCGTAGCTCCTGCCATCGAAGACGATCTGGTCGCCGACCCCTCCTACGATGGCGGTATTGCCGTCCGCGGAAAGCGCGACGGCACTTCCTTGTTGCGTGCTCGAGCCCACGCCCCCCGAACCGACCAGCTTCGTCCCCTGTTGCGTCCAGACTCCTTCTGCGCGTGTCCAGACCCACGCCGCCCCGGCGTAATTGTTGTCGAGGGGAGCACCGACGATGGCCGTGTTGCCATCGGCGGAGAGGGCCACCGAATACCCTTGCCGCGAGGCTCCGGCGTTTCCCACGACGGCTCCTGACCCGATCAGCTTGGCCTGCTGGCTCCAGACGCCGCCGCTCCTCGTCCATATCCAGGCAGCCCCGCGGGGATTGTCGTTCGCTCCTCCGACGATAGCGGTATTGCCGTCAGCAGAGAGAGCGACCGCTCCTCCCTGCGAAGCATGTCCCACGGCTCCCGAGCTGATCAGCTTCGGTTGCGGCTGCGTCCAGGCGCTCCCGCTTCTGTTCCAGACCCAGGCTGCTCCGACCTGATTATCGTCGAGGGGACCTCCGATGATGACCGTGTTCCCATCCGCCGAGATGGAGACGGAACAACCTTGTTGCGCCCTCGGTCCATCGACGCCCGCGCCGAGCAGTTTGGTGGACTGCTGGCTCCAGACGCCCGCGCTCCTGATCCACACCCAGGCCGCGCCAGCCTGATCCAGGTCGTAGTTCCCGCCGGCGACGACGATGTTGCCGTCGGCGGAGACGGCGACCGACGTGCCCTGATATGCGAGCGCATCGGGGGCCACGGCGCCGGCCAGCTTCTCGCCCTGCTGCGTCCAGCCCGAGGAGCTCTTCGTCCAGATCCAGACTGCACCCGCACCAAAGCTGTCGTTGGCACCGCCTACGACGATCGTGTTGCCGTCGGCCGAAAGGGCCACCGAGGAACCTTGATGAATGGTGCGGATGGTCGGGGTGTTGACGTAGCCGGAACCGACGAGCTTGGAACCCTGCACGCTCCAGCTCTCTCCGTTCCGGCTCCAGACCCAGGCAGCGCCGATCCCTTTGTCGTCATTGATCCCTCCGATGACGGCCGTGTTGCCGTCCGAGGAGAGACAAACGGAATAGCCGAATTGAGTGAGGGTGGCGAGAGACGGGACGAGAAGTTTCGGTCCCTGCTGGAACCAGACCCCTACGCTTCTGGTCCAGACCCAGGCGGCGCCGACAGACTGATTGTCGCCCGGCGCTCCGACGATCGCTGTGTTGCTGTCCGCGGAGAGTGCCACGGAAAAGCCTTGCCCTGATCTTCCCACGGTGTCCGACCCGACCAGCTTCGGTCCCTGCTGGGTCCAGACCCCTCCGCTCCTGCTCCAGATCCACGCGGCACCGACGCCATTGCCGTCGTTGTTCCCTCCGACGATGGCGGTGTTGCCGTCGGCGGAAATGGCTACTGAAAACCCCTGATGGCTCGTCGGCCCCGAATCCGAGCCGGTCAGTGGGCCAGACTGCTGGGTCCAGAGGCCGCCGTTCTTCGTCCAGATCCAAGCAGCGCCGGAACTCCCGTTGCCGTTGACCCCTCCGACGATCGCCGTGTTGCCGTCCGCGGAAACGGCCACGCTGCTCCCCTGTAGGGAGGTATCCAAAGCCCCCGTCCCCACCAGCTTCGCCGCATGCTGCACGAACTGGGCGAGAGCAGGCTGGGGAGCAAGCGCGGCGGCGAGGAGAACTATCGATGCAAGGAGAGGACGCATGGGATCGCCCATTCTACGCGGGCTCAATTCGAAGTAGTCGCGCCCTGTTGATACGAGTCTGCCGTGCCTGCCGTCGCAGGCCAGGGACCGATGTGGCACAGACACTCTTGTCTGTGCCCCGGCCAGAGACGACCCTCACGGTTTGCAATCCCAAGTCATGCCGAGAGCCGGCACAGACAAGAGTGTCTGTGCCTCATCGGTCTCGGATTGGCTCTACGTCTATGTTTTACGAGAACAGATCCGTCTGCCTTCGCGTCGCTCCCATCGCATAGCCGAGGTGGTCGTAGGCGAGCTTGCTGGCGACGCGACCTCTCGGGGTCCGTTGCAGGAAGCCGATCTGGATCAGATACGGCTCGTAGAGGTCTTCGATCGTGCCTCGATCCTCGGCGATCGATGACGCCAGCGCACCCACTCCCACCGGGCCGCCGCTGAAGCGTTCGATGATGGTGGTCAGCAGCTTGCGGTCGATCTCGTCGAGGCCGAATTCGTCGACTTCGAGCATGACCAGTGCATCGTGGGCGATGGCGACGTCGATCTTCCCCTCCCTCTTGACCTCGGCGAAGTCGCGCACGCGGCGAAGGAGGCGGTTGGCGATTCGGGGCGTGCCGCGCGAGCGGCGGGCGATCTCGTGCGAGCCGTCTGCGGTCACCTCGATGCCAAGGATGTCGGAGGAACGGCGGACGATGATCTCGAGCGATTCGACGTCGTAGAAGTCGAGACGGTGCACGATCCCGAACCGCGCCCGCAGCGGCGCGCTGAGAAGGCCGGCGCGGGTGGTGGCGCCGATGAGCGTGAACGGCGGCAGCTCGACTTTCAGCGTCCGCGCGGCCGGTCCCTGGCCGATGACGACGTCGATGTAGAAGTCTTCCATCGCCGAGTAGAGGACTTCCTCGACCGGCGCGGGGAGGCGGTGGATCTCATCGATGAAGAGCGTGTCGCCCTTCTCCAGGTTGGTGATGATGGCCACGAGGTCGCCGGGCTTCTCCAGTGCAGGCCCCGAGGTCGAGCGCATGGCGGCATCCATCTCGTTGGCAACGATGTTGGCCAGCGTGGTCTTGCCGAGGCCCGGGGGGCCGAAGAGCAGGACGTGATCGAGGGTCTCGCGCCGTTTGCGCGCGGCGGCGATGGAGATCTCCAGGTTGGCCTTGACCTTCTGCTGCCCAATGTACTCGCGCAAACGCCTCGGCCGAAGCGACAGCTCGACCGTCACGTCGTCTTCGAGGGGAATCGGGGAGAGGATTCGATCGTCCATTACGGGCGGCCAGTTTACCGCGCGACGTTACCGCGTCGGTATGCCGGCCGCGTTGTCGGTTGTCAGTTATCTGCGTGGAGTTCAACGCAACGCGGAAACTGAGAACCGACAACCGATAACGCGCGCAGCGCCTAGTAGTACATCCCCAGCTGCAACTTGGCCGCCTCGGACATCATGCTGCGATCCCAGACCGGATCGAAGACGACTTCGACTTCGGCTTCCTTCACGCCCGGGAGTGATTCGACCTTCGATTTCACATCCGAGGCGAGCACCGGACCCATGCCGCAGCCGGGGGCGGTCAAAGTCATCTTGATCTTGACGTTCTTCGCGCCGTCGGCGTCTTCGAGCTCGCAGAGGTAGACCAGGCCGAGGTCGACAATGTTCACCGGGATCTCCGGGTCGTAGCAGGTCTTGAGCTGGTCCCACACCATCTCTTCCAGCTTCTCGGGGATGATGGCCTCGCCGGGGGCGAGCTCAGGAGCGTTCTCGACCGGCTTGCCGATGGCCTCGGCCTCGCGGCCGGAGATGCGGACCATGAGGCCGCGCTCGGTGATGAGCGTGTGCGACCCTCCAAGCGATTGCGTAATCGTGGCACGGGCGCCCTCCGGGAGCAGCACTTTCTCCCCGCTCGGGATCATCACCGCTTCGGCGTTTCGGGTCAGAGTCACTTCTTCGCGCATGTTCATATCGTTCGGTTGTCCCTACGTCTTTTGGCCTGATTCGCTGACCGTGTCACTCGGTTGACACCGTTTCCTTATCGCCCTCGATGGCGCTGTTCAACGTGTGCCACGGTAGCGAGGCACACTTTACTCGCGCCGGAAACTCGGATACCCCGGAGAACGCGGCCAGGCGGCCCAGTTCTGCCGTGCTGAGGCTGCCGGGCTCGCCGGTGACGAGCTTGTGGAAGACGTCGAAGAGCTTGTGCGCCTCTTCTGTCGACTTCCCTTTGAGCGTCGCGCTCATCACGGATGCCGACGCCTTCGAGATCGCGCAGCCGTTTCCGGTGAAACCGATGTCTTTGATGGTGTTGCCGTCGATCTCCACGTAGATCGTGTAGTGGTCGCCGCAGAGCGGGTTGTAGCCGTCCACCTTCTTCGTGGCGTGCTCCAACTCGTGAAAGTTGCGGGGGTTCCTGTTGTGGTCGAGGATGACCTGCTGGTAGAGCTCACGAAGTTGATCGGACATTTTCTTGACTCAATCCTGCGGCCGCGAAGCGGCCGCAGGATCTCTGGTGGCATCTCGCTGCCGTGGGTGAGAGCATCGTGGCGCAAAGAGACTCATCGAAACAGCTCGATCACCTTTTGCAATCCGCCGATCAACGCGTCCGCTTCTTCCCGCGTGTTGTACATGGCGAAGGAGGCGCGCCCGGTTGCCGGGACGTTGAAGCGCATCATCAACGGCTGCGCGCAGTGGTGGCCGGTGCGGATGGCGATCCCTTCCTGATCGAGGATCGTCCCAATGTCGTGCGGGTGCACGCCCTCGAGGACGAACGAGATGACGCTGGCCTTTTCCGCCGCCGTGCCGATGATACGCAGGCCTTCGACCGCGAGCAGGCGCTTCGTGGCGTAGTGCAACAGGTCCTGCTCGTGCGTGGCGATGGCGTCGATACCGATGGCGCTGACGTAGTCGAGCGCGGCGGCGAGGCCGATCACCCCTTCGATATTCGGCGTCCCCGCTTCGAACTTATAGGGGAGAGCGTTGTAGGTGGTCTTCTCGAAGCTGACGGAGAGGATCATGTCGCCACCGCCCTGCCACGGCGGCATGGCGTCGAGGATCGCTTCCTTGCCGTACAGAACGCCGGTCCCGGTGGGGCCGTAGACCTTGTGGCCGGAGAAGGCGTAGAAGTCGCAATCGAGGTCGCGCACGTCGACGTGAAGATGCGGTACGCCCTGCGCACCGTCGATCAGAACCACCGCGCCGGCGGCGTGGGCCAGGCCGATCATCTTGCGGATGGGATTGATCGTTCCCAACGCGTTCGAGGCGTGGCCGAAGGCGACCAGCTTTGTGCGCGGCGTCAGCAGCCTGGCGAACTCTTCGAGCACGAGCTCGCCGGAATCGTTCACCGGAGCCACTCGTAAACGCGCTCCTTTTTCCTCGCACAACAACTGCCACGGGACGATGTTCGAGTGATGCTCGATGGCGGTGATGAGGATCTCGTCGCCGGCGCCGACGTTCTTCCGCCCCCACGACTGCGCGACGAGATTGATCCCTTCGGTCGTGCCGCGTGTGAAGACGATCTCCTTCTCGTCGCGTGCGCCGATGAAGCGCTTCACGGTGGTGCGGGCCTTCTCGTAGGCATCCGTGGCCACTTCGCTGAGGTAGTGGACGCCGCGATGGACGTTCGAGTTTTCTTCGCTGTAGTAGCGGACGATGCGGTCGATGACCTGCAGCGGCTTCTGCGTCGTGGCGGCGTTGTCGAGGTAGACGAGCGGCCGGCCGCCGCGGATGGGATGGTGCAGGATGGGGAAGTCGCCGCGGATGCGATCGACGTCCAGGAAATCCTGGATGAGGGAAGCGGAGCGAGGCAGTGTCCCGGCAGCGGTCGTCATCGAAGCCATCCTTCTGCCTTCTGCCCTCTGCTTTCTGCCTTCAAACTGGGCATCCGGCTGAAAAGCGCCCGGCCTGCGTTCTCGCGCACGACGTCGATTTTCATTCGCTCGACGATCTCGCTGGCGAAGGCGTAGACGAGCAGGTTGCGCGCTTCTTCCTCGCCGATGCCGCGGGCGCGGAGATAGAAGAGCGCCTCCTCGTCGAGCTGGCCGATCGTCGAGCCGTGGTTGCACTTCACGTCGTCGTTGTGGATCTCCAGCGACGGCTTCGAATCGACGACCGCGGTCTCCGAGAGCAGCAGGTTCCGGTTGGTCTGCCGCGAGCTCGTCTTGACGGCATCCGGCTCGACGATGATCCGGCCGTCGAAAATGCCGCGGGCATTCCCGTCGAGGATGCCCTTGAACAGCTCCAGGCTGTCGCAATGCGGCGCGACGTGATCGATGAGGGTGTGGTTGTCGACGTGCTGGCGGCCGGAGAGAACGAAGAGCCCTTCCATCGAAAGAGTGGCGCCTTCGCCCATGAGCGCGACGTTGATCTCGTTGCGCACGAGTCCACCGCCGGTGGCAATCGTCCGCGAGGTCACGTTCGATGAGCGCTCCTGATGAATCTGCACCGTACCGATGTGGAATGCCTCGAGCGACTCGTTCTCGAATTTGTAGTGATCGACAACGGCGCCGTCGCCGGCCACGATCTCGGTGACCGTGTTCGTAAAGTACGTTCCCTTGCCGAAGAACGATTCGATCACGGTGATCTGGCTTCCGCGGCCTGCCACGATCAGATTGCGATGGTGTGACATTACCGGATGCCCGGCGTTGCCTCCGCCGACATAGAGAAGGTGAATGAAGCCCTCGACCATCGTTCCCGGCGCGATCTCGATGTACGCGCCGTCCTGCCAGAGCGCGGTGTTGAGCGCCGTGAGAGCATGCCGTTCGTAGTCGGCGTAGCGGGCGAAGTGCTGCCCGAACGATTCGGTCTCCATCGCCTCACGGATCGGCAGGATGCGGATTCCGGGATGCTCGTTGGCGAGCGCCGACCGGTTCGCATGCAGTGCGCCATTGATGAACGTCAGCTCGGCGACGGGCCGGTCGCCGAACGGCGGAACGGAATCCGCTCCCTCGGGCGGCCGCTCATCGGTCTTCCATTCGATACTGGCCAGCGGCAGGAGCGAGGTGTATTTCCACTCTTCGAGCCGCGTCGTCGGCCAGCCGAGCGTCTGAAAGCGCTCCGCCGCCTGCGCGCGGATGCGGCGGACGCGCTCCGGCTCACCGTCGATGTGCCGCGGCTCGACGCACGCCTGGCGAATGTCGGGAACGAGAACGCTGCTCATCGGGTCGCCAAAACCTCTTCTTCGATCCACTCGTAGCCTTTTTGCTCGAGCTCTTCGGCCAGCTCCTTCCCGCCCGACTTCACGATCCTGCCGTCGGCAAGAACGTGCACGAAGTCAGGGACGAGATAGCGCAGCAGGCGCTGATAGTGCGTGATGACCAGGACCGAGTGCTGTTCGCTGCGAAGGGCATTGACCCCCTCGGCCACGATGCGAAGAGCGTCGATGTCCAGCCCTGAGTCAGTCTCGTCGAGGATGGCCAGCTTTGGATCGAGCACCGCCATCTGGAAGATCTCGTTCCGCTTCTTCTCGCCGCCGGAGAATCCTTCATTCACCGAGCGGTTCATGAATGTTTCATCCATCTCGACAAGCTTCATCTTCTCGCGGGCGAGTTGCAGGAACTCCATGGCGTCGAGCTCCTCCTGCCCCTGATGTTTGCGGACGGAGTTGAGCGCGGCCTTGAGGAAGTAGATGTTGTTGACGCCCGGAATCTCGACCGGATACTGCATGGCCAGGAAGACTCCCTCCCGAGCCCTCTCCTCGGCAGGCAGCGCCAGAAGATCCTTCCCGAGGTACGTGACCGTCCCTGAGGTGGCGTTGTACTTGGGCCGTCCGGCCAGGACATTCGCTAGCGTCGATTTTCCGGAGCCGTTCGGCCCCATGATCGCGTGCACCTCGCCCATGCCGACGCGCAGCGTGAGCCCCTTGAGGATTTCTTTGCCGTCGATTCCGGCGTGTAGATTCTTGATATCGAGCATGTGTGTTAACCGGGTTGCTGAGTTGCTAGGTTGCTCGGTTACAGGGTGTGCGGGACTCAGCAACCCAGCAACTCTGCAACCTTGCAACCTCTATCCAACGCTTCCTTCCAATGACACTCCAAGCAACTTCGTCGCTTCCACCGCGAACTCCATCGGCAACTCCTTGAACACTTCCCGGCAGAAGCCGTTGACGATCATCGAGACGGCATCTTCGGCGGAAATGCCACGCTGCTGGCAGTAGAAGAGCTGGTCTTCGCCGATCTTCGACGTCGAGGCCTCGTGCTCCATCTGGGCCGAGGAGTTGCGCACCTCGATGTAGGGGAACGTGTGCGCGCCGCACTTGTCGCCGAGGAGCAGCGAATCGCACTGCGAGTAATTGCGAGCCCCCTCCGCCGACTTCATGATCTTCACTTCGCCGCGGTAGGTCTGCTGGCCGAAGCCGGCCGAAATCCCCTTCGAGATGATCGTCGAACGGGTGTTCTTGCCGAGGTGAATCATCTTCGTACCGGTGTCGGCCTGCTGATAGTGATTCGTCAGCGCCACCGAGTAGAACTCGCCGACCGAGTTGTCCCCCTGCAGGATGCAGCTCGGATACTTCCAGGTGATCGCGGAGCCGGTCTCTACCTGCGTCCACGACAACTTCGCATTCGTGAAGGCCTTGCCACGCTTGGTGACAAAGTTATAGATGCCGCCGCGCCCTTCCTTGTCGCCGGGATACCAGTTCTGCACGGTCGAGTACTTGATCGAGGCGTTGTCGAGCGCGACCAGCTCGACGACCGCGGCGTGGAGCTGATTCTCATCGCGCATCGGTGCCGTGCATCCCTCGAGGTAGCTGACGGTGGCCCCTTCATCGGCGACGATCAGCGTCCGCTCGAACTGTCCGGTACCGGCCGAGTTGATCCGGAAATAGGTCGACAGCTCCATCGGGCAGCGAACGCCCTTCGGGATGTAGCAGAACGAACCGTCGGTGAAGACCGCGGCGTTGAGCGTGGCGAAAAAGTTGTCGGTGTAGGGAACAACGCTGCCGAGGTACTTGCGGACCAGATCGGGGTGCTTCTGCACGGCGTCGGAGAACGAGCAGAAGATCACGCCCACCTTCGCCAACTCGGAGCGGAACGTCGTGGCGACGGAGACGGAATCGAAGACCGCGTCGACGGCCACGCCGGAGAGGCGCTTCTGCTCTTCGAGCGAGATGCCGAGCTTGGCGAATGTGGCACGCAGCTCGGGGTCGACTTCATCGAGCGAGTTGAGCTTCTTTTTCTGCTTCGGCGCGGAGTAGTAGCAGATGGACTGGTAGTCGATCGGGCCGTACTTGACGTTGGCCCACGTCGGCTCCTTCATCGTCGTCCAGTGGCGAAGAGCCTTGAGGCGGAAGTCGAGCATCCACTCCGGCTCGTTCTTCTTCTTGGAGATGAGGCGGATGATGTCTTCGTTCAGCCCGGGAGGAGCCTGATCGGCTTCGATGTCGGTGACGAAGCCGTACTTGTACTCCTGACTGGCAATCTGTTCGATCGTGCTGGTCATGATGGGTTTCCAACTTGCAAGAACGCCGGTTTGTCGACCCGCGGTACCGGCATCACGCCACGCGTGAGGTCGCCGAGCGTTACCTGCTCGAATGCTCCTTTGACCGCACGGTTGATGCCGAACATGAATCGCCGCGACGGGCAGGCCACACGGATGGCGCAGGCGGCGTGACCCTGATCGTCCGTCGTTTCGCACTCGACGAGATCCCACGGACCTTCGAGCGCGTCGATGAGCTGGCCGAGGGTGACGGACTCGGCGTCGCCGTGAAAGGTGTAGCCGCCTCCGACGCCGCGATGTGACTCGATCACCTCGCTCTGATGGAGCGTTTTGAGGACCTTGGTGATCATCGGCACCGGCAGATGGTAGAACTCGGCAATCTCCCTCGCCGAGGCAACCTCACCGTTGTGACGGGCAAGATAGACGGCGGCAAGAAGGCCGTAATCAGTGAGTTTGGAGATCTTCAGCATCGTTCGTTCCGTTAGGAGTTCCGTCAGTACGTTCGTGAAAAGAGCGAAACAGTACCACTACGGTACGGTTTGTTCAACTGATACGCAACGTTGCTTCTTCCCGCTCGCTCCTGGCATACAAGCTGCGACTGATTAGGGCGTGATGATCCGGAAAATCCCAACCCTCGCCGCGTTCGCTCTCGTCGTTTTCGCTTGCAGCAGGTCCGGCAAGATGCAGCGTGATCAGAAGCAGTACGACGTCGTGCCCGAAGGATCGGCGAGCGGCGTGACGTCGACCATCAACGGGCCGGGAGAGACGACTGCGCCGGTAACCGACACGAACGCCGACACGACGACGAACTTCACCATCCCGGCGAATCCGAGTCCGCTCGGCAACGACACGGCTGGGACGACGGCCCCGGTCGCACAGCAACCGTTACGTCCTCGCGTCTATACACCGCCGCCGCGACCGCAGGAGTTGCGGCCGGAGCCGGCAACGGACACGACGATGACGACAACGGACTCGGAAACGACAACCACAACAACAACCACCTCGCCGAGCACGAAGAAGAAATCGGAGAAGGATCAGCCTCCTCCGCCTCCGCCAACCGGCACGACCGGTACACGAGGCTAATCCGCCCTTATCTGTGTCTATCTTCGCAGATCTGCGGATCAAAACTGTCGAGATAGAATGCGCCGCCAATGCCGCGCCTCACCTTTCAAGACCTCACCCTGCGCCTGCAGAACTTCTGGGCGGAGCGCGGCTGCATGATCGAAACCCCGCTCGATCTCGAAGTCGGCGCGGGCACGATGCATCCCGCCACCTTCCTCCGCGTCCTCGGGCCGGAACCGTGGAGCGTCGGCTACGTGCAGCCGTCGCGCCGCCCGGCTGACGGCCGTTACGGCGACAACCCGTTCCGGCTCGGCAAGCACTACCAGTTTCAGGTCATCCTTAAGCCGTCGCCGCTGGACGTGCAGGAGCTGTATCTCGACTCGCTACGCGCACTCGGTCTCGACCTGACCCGCCACGACATCCGCTTCGAGGAGGACAACTGGGAGTCGCCCACCCTCGGCGCATGGGGCGTCGGCTGGCAAGTCCTCCTCGACGGGATGGAGATCACCCAGTTCACCTATTTCCAGCAGGCAGGCGGCATCGATCTGGCTCCTATCTCCGCGGAGATCACCTACGGCCTGGAGCGCCTGACGATGTTTCTCTCCCGCCAGCCCTCGGTATACGACATCGAATGGGGAGCCGGCTTCGGCTATGGCCCGGTGCGGAAGCAGGACGAGTTCGAGTTCTCGAAGTACTACTTCGAGGTCGCCAACATCGCGTTGCATTGGAACCTTTTCGAGGAGTACGAGAAGGAAGCAAGAAGCTGTCTCGAAGCGAAACTGGTCCTGCCAGCCTACGACTGGACGCTGAAATGCTCGCACGTGTTCAACACGCTCGACGCGCGCGGCGCTGTCTCCGTTACGGAACGGGTCGGCATCATCAAACGCGTACGCGAGCTGGCCGTCGCCTGCGCGCAACAGTACCTGGCCTCTCGTGAAGCGCTCGGATTTCCGCTGCTGAAGGCGTCCAATGGCTGAGTACTTTTTCGAGCTGCTGACGGAAGAGATCCCGGCCTGGATGCACACCGCCGCGCAAGCGACGTTGCTGCAGCAATTGACGAAACTGACGCAGGACCTCGGCGAGCCGCCCGACGACCGCAATCCGGTCGTCGTCAACAGCACCCCGCGCCGCATCATCTTCTTCCTCTCGCGCATCCCGCTCCGCGAGAGCGACCGCGAAGAAGAGGTGAAGGGGCCGCCTGTGAAGGCCGCTTATGACGCCGAGGGGAAGCCTACGCAGGCGCTGAACGGCTTCCTGAAAAAGAACAGCGCCACGATCGATGACGTGATCACGGGCGGCGATTACATACGCGTCAAGCGCACGATCAAGGGCCGATCCGCGGGGGAGATTCTGCAGGAGCGCGTGCCGCCGATCATCGAGTCGTTGCGCTGGCCGAAGATGATGCGGTGGGGAAAGGGCGAGCATTCCTACATCCGCCCGATCCACTCCGTCGTCTCCGTACTTGACGGCGAGCATCTGCCGATCACGATCTTCGACATCCCGTCCGGGGCAACCACGCGCGGCCACCGCACGCTGGCGCCGCAACCGATCGAGGTGCTCTCGTACAACGATTACGTGACGAAGCTGGAGCTGGCGCGCGTCGTCATCGACGCCGACCGCCGCCGCCAGGTGATGGCCGAGCGCGCCCGCGTCCTTGGCCAGCAGGCAGGCGGCACCCCGTCGGTCGACCCCTCGATCTGGTCGCAGTGGCAGTACCTCACCGAATACCCTGGCGTCGTTCGCGCCGAATTCGGCCGCGAATACCTGTCGCTGCCGGACGAGGTGCTGGTCACGGTGATGCGCGTCCATCAGAAGCAGCTCCCGATCCGTACCGCCGACGGACGGCTCACCAGTTTCTTCCTGGCCGTTCTCGACAACGACGCCGATCCGGACGGCAACGCCGCTTACGGCAATTCATTCGTCACGAACGCCCGCTTCGCCGATGCGAAGTTTTTCTATGAGACCGACCGAAAGCGGACACTCGAGTCGCGCCTCGATCAACTCGAGCATCTGCAGTTTCAGGAGAAGCTCGGCAACTATCGCGACAAGACCAGGCGCATCGAGGAGATCGCAGCCGCCATCTCCGACGACGCCGATACACTCGCCGCGGCTCGACTCTGCAAAACCGATCTCCCCACGGAGATGGTCAAAGAGTTCACCGACCTCCAGGGAAAGATCGGCGGCATCTACGCCCGCGAGGAAGGGCTGCCGGAGAACACGTGGCAGGCCATCTACGATCACTATCTTCCGGTCAACATCGACGATGCGCTTCCGCGCACGCTCAGCGGGACGATCGTCTCGCTCGCCGACAAGATCGACACCCTCGCCGGATTCTTCCGCATCGGCGCGAAGCCAACCGGATCGAAGGACCCCTTCGCCCTGCGCCGCGCCGCACAGGGCATCGTGCAGATCCTGCTCAACCGCGACAAGCGGTCCCTGAAGATCGGCATCGATAAGCTGATCGACATCGCCCTCGCAGCTCACCAGCAACCCAGCAACCCAGCAACCCAGCAACCCAAAGACGACCTCCTCGCCTTCTTCGCCGAGCGCGTTCGCACGATCCTGGAAGCCTCGGCATACGGCTTTGCCTACGACGAGATCGCAGCGGCCATGGAGGCGGGATGGGCATCGTCCCTCACCGACCTCGTCGACCGCATCACCGCGCTGAAGGCGATGCGCAACGAACCGAATTTCCTCTCGATCCTCGACTCCGCCAAACGCATCGCCAACATCACCTCGGGTCAGGAGTCCGCGGCACGCGTCGATCCCTCGAAGCTCGAGAGCGACACGGAACGGCGGCTGGCCGAGCTCGTCCCGTTGATGAGCGATCAGATCGATGAGATGATCGGTGAACGTAATTACAAACTCGCGCTCGAGACCTTTGCCGCCATGGCGCCGGAGCTCGAGACGTTCTTCGACGAAGTGATGGTCATGGTCGAAGACGAGGGCGTGCGCCGCAACCGCATGGCGCTGCTGCGCACCGTCGGCAACGCCGTCATGAAGATCGCCGACGTGACCAGGATCGTCGTCAACCGGCGCGAGTATCGGGCATGAACGCTACAGTGAAGGCGCGGACTCTGCTGGCGTTGCTCCTCATCCTGAGTTGCGCGGGTCCCGCGCCGAAACCGGCCTCGGATCAGCAAGGCCCGAACGAGCTCCCCACCGATATCATCAACGAGCAGTCGAGCCTCCTCGACATCACGCGCGGCGCGACGATCGTCTCCCGCACCGGCGAGGCCATGCTGCTCACCTCGGCCATCTACACGATCGACGGCGAGATCAGCTCGTTCTGGGCGCCGCCGCCCCGCGACTATCCGCAGTCGATCGTAATCGCCCTCGGCGCGCGGAGCCGTATCGACCGGGTCGGGTTTCGCACACTCGTCAAAGGGGCGTACGAAGCGAATCATGTGACGTTCGAGCGCTCGCTCGACGGCTCCGCGTGGCAGCCATTGGGAACGATGACGGCGCGCCAGATCAGCGAAGCGCAATGGCTCGATGTCACGCCATCCGAGGCCGCGTATCTGCGCATCACGGTCCCTGACGCCAGGCATCCCGTGCGTGACGTTCGCCTGCAATCGCTCCTCGCGCACGGCACGGAGACTGGTCCGCGGAGCGACCCACCGCTCGACGGCTGCTGGTCGATCAACGGCGAGGCCGCCGGCTTCGTCCAGCGCGGCGGGCGCGCAACCGGCGTCGTCGCTCAGGGCACCCTGCCTGTTTTTTTCGCCGGGGGCACGAATGGCAGGATGTGGCGTTTCAACTGGATTCGCGGCAACGACTACGGTTTCACGGCGCTCACCGTGTCGCCCGACGGCAAACATCTCAGTGCTCTCGACTGGCACGAGGAAGCGATCCCGCTCTTCGTCTCCCTCCCCTGGTCTGGCGAGCGTGCTCCCTGCACCGCCCCCGCTCCGCGCGACGACGTTCCGCTGGCGGTGCTCCGGCGCGCAAACCACGTAGCGATGTTCGCGTTGCAATTTGATTCGGCAGGGGAGCTGGTTGTCGGAGCCAGCCGCGAGGAGCTGCAGTCACTGGCTGGCATCATTCACAACGCGCCGGTTCCTCTTCGCATCGTGGCACACGAGTTCCGCCAGGCTGACGCGAAACGCAACAAAGAATTCGCCGAGCATGAGATCGCCTCGGTTCGCAAGGCGCTCGAGAGCCTCGGCACCGGCCTCGGGCGCGTCGACTTCCTTGCCGCCGGCAGCGACTCCCCCCGCCAGACGCCGGCCACCGACGCCGCGAGGGTGATCTACTCCAGCGTTGAGCTGGAAGTTCGGAGATAATCGCGCCGCGATGGGGCAGCCGCAATACGTCTACTACTTCGGCGACGGTAACGCCGAGGGCAACGCCAAAATGAAGGAAGTCCTCGGCGGCAAAGGCGCGGGCCTGGCCGAGATGACGAACATCGGCGTTCCCGTCCCTCCCGGCTTCACCATCTCCACCGGCGTCTGCACCTGGTTCTATGACCACGGGAAGACGTACCCGCCGGAACTGAAGAGCGCCGTGGAAGAGAACCTCGCACGCGTCGAGAAATCCGTCGGCCGCAAATTCGGCGATCGCAACAAACCGCTCCTCGTCTCCGTCCGCTCTGGCGCGCGCGCGTCGATGCCGGGCATGATGGACACGATCCTCAACCTCGGCCTGAACGACCAGACGGTGCAGGGACTGGCCACCTCGTCGAAAGACGAGCGCTTCGCCCTCGACTCGTACCGGCGCTTCATCCAGATGTACTCCGGAGTCGTGCTGGAGATTGACAAGGATCACTTCGAGCACGAGCTTTTTGCGCTGCGCGACAAGTCGGGCGTCAAGACCGACGCAGAGATCCCGGCCGAGGGATTGCGCGGCCTGGTCGAAACATACAAAGGCATCGTCCGCGAGAAAAGCGGCAACGACTTTCCGCAGGATGTGCAGCAGCAGCTCTGGGGTGCCATCGGCGCGGTCTTCAACTCCTGGAACAACCAGCGCGCCATCACCTACCGCAAACTCAATCAGATCCCCAACGAATGGGGCACAGCCGTCAACGTGCAATCGATGGTCTTCGGGAACATGGGAGACGACTGCGCCACCGGTGTGGCCTTCACGCGCAATCCCGCCACCGGCGAGCACCGCTTCTTTGGCGAATACCTCCCCAACGCCCAGGGCGAAGACGTCGTAGCCGGCATCCGCACACCGCTGCCGATCTCGAAAGCGCAGGCGCTCGAGCACGAGAAGTCGCTCGAAGAAACCATGCCCGAGGCCTACAGCCAGCTCGAGGAGGTCTACAAGAAACTCGAAAGCCACTACCGTGACATGCAGGACATCGAGTTCACCATCCAATCGGGCAAGCTCTATCTCCTGCAGACGCGCACCGGCAAGCGGACCGGCTTCGCCGCGGTGAAGATCGCTTGCGACATGGTCGACGAAGGTCTCATCAACAACATCGAGGCAGTCTCACGCGTCGAGGCCGGCCAGATCGTGCAGCTCCTCGCGCCGGTGTTCGATACGAAGGAGAAGCAGAAAGCGACGTCGGGTGGCCGCGTCCTCGGGCGCGGACTTCCGGCTGGTCCGGGCGCCGCGGCGGGGCGCATCGCCTTCAACGCCGATCGCGCCGTGCAGATGGCGAAGGATAGTGATGATCCGGTGATCCTCGTGCGGATCGAGACGTCGCCCGAGGATATCGCCGGCATGCATAGCGCGGCCGGCATCCTCACGACCCGCGGGGGACTGACCTCGCACGCGGCAGTCGTCGCCCGCGGCATGGGGCGGCCGTGCATCGTCGGCGCCGGTGTGCTGCGCGTCGACTACAGCAAAGGAGAGCTGCGTAGCGAGGGGCACGAGCCGCTGGAAGAAGGCGATTGGTTGTCGATCGACGGCTCCACCGGCGAGATCATCGGCGGCAAAGTCGAGACGAGACCCTCCGAGGTCATCCAAGTGTTACTGGAAGGATCTCTGCCCGCCGATCAGTCAGAGACGTTCCGCAATTTCGATCGCCTCCTCAAATGGGCCGACGAGATCCGTACCCTCGGCGTCCGCACGAATGCCGATACGCCGAACGATGCCCGCGTGGCGCGGCTCTTCGGCGCGGCCGGCATCGGTCTCTGCCGGACAGAGCACATGTTCTTTTCCGAGGACCGCATCCTGCGTGTCCGCGAAATGATCCTGGCGCGCAACGAGGCTGGGCGGCGGAAGTCGCTCGATCAGTTGCTGCCGTTCCAGAAGGCCGACTTCGAAGGGATCTTCCGCGAGCTGGACGGTCTGCCGGTCACGATCCGCCTCCTCGACCCGCCGCTCCACGAGTTCCTCCCGCACAGCGAGCAACAGATCTCCGCGGTGGCCCGCGATATGGGATGGGGCTTCGTCGAACTGCGCGCCAAGGTGAACCAGCTCCACGAATCGAATCCGATGCTCGGGCACCGCGGCTGCCGGCTGGCGATCACGTTCCCGGAGATCTACGAGATGCAGGTGCGGGCGATCTTCCTGGCCGCCTGCGAGGTGAAGAAGGACGGCATCGATGCCCGTCCCGAGGTGATGATCCCTCTGGTCGGCACGGTCAGAGAGCTGGCGATGTTGAAGGAGATGGTCCAGCGCGTTGCCGCCGAGGTAATCAAGGAGCAGGGCACCGAACTGCCGATCATCGTCGGCACGATGATCGAGATTCCCCGCGCTGCCTTGATCGCCGATCAGCTCGGCCAGGTAGCGGAGTTCTTCTCATTCGGCACGAACGATCTGACGCAGATGACATTCGGCTACTCACGCGACGATGCCGGATCGTTTCTCCCCGAGTATGTCGAAAAGAGGATTCTTCCGAAGGATCCATTCGAGTCGATCGATCAGGAAGGCGTCGGCCAGTTGGTGCGCCTCGGCACGGAACGCGGCCGGAGCACGAACAAAGAGCTGAAAGTCGGCGTCTGCGGCGAGCACGGCGGCGATCCCGACTCCATCCGCTTCTTCCGAACCTGCGGATTGAACTACGTGTCCTGCTCCCCCTACCGCGTACCGGTGGCACGTCTGGCGGCGGCACAGGCAGAGCTGGAGTTCAAGCAGTACGAGGGGTGAGCTGAAACCCCGAATGTTCAATGTTGAATGTTCACTGTTAAGTGTTGAATGTGGTGTCGTTTAGGTCACTTTCCATTCAACATTGAACATTCAACATTCAACATTGCCTTTAAGCCTTCAACCTTCCCCGATCTCCTCGCGCTTTTCCTTCCACTTGTGGTACGCCCAGAAACCGAGCGCGGCCACGGCCAGCACGATCAGCCCGTATTTTTCAATATGCGCGGCCCGCCCGAGGACCCGCTCGACGGCACGGCCGAAGTAGAAGCCGGCAGTGCCGATGATGATCGCCCAGACCATGCACGTAAGTGCCTCGTATAGCAGGAACTTGAGCGTCGAGACCTTCGAGATGCCGATGATCACCGCGCAGGTGATGCGCAAGCCGTAGAGCCACTGGGTGATGAAGATCGCCGGCGCTCCGTAACGCTCGAAAAGGCGGATCCCCTTACCGAAGTGACGCTTCATCCTCGGGAAGCGGTCGAGCAGTCTCACCCCCTGTGTCCGTCCGAGCCAGAACCAGAAGACGTGACCGGAGTATGCGCCGGTGCAGGCTGTGGCGATGACGAACGGGAGCCTGAGATAACCACGCTCGGCAAAGAAGCCGGCCATCACCAGGATCGTCTCCCCTTCGAGGAACGTCCCAACGAAGACAGCGAGGTATCCAAACTTCTGGAGCAGTAGCTCGGGCGTCATTCAAACCCGCAAGGTGCAAGATTCGGGGAGGGTCATGAAATTTGGTCTGCGAAGACTAACATTGAACACGGTAGCGGAGGACCCGATGAAACCGATCGCCATCAGTAGCTATCTCGCATTTGCAGCCCTGTCGCTGTATGCGGCCGATCCGCAGGCGGCGAAAGAGGACCCCACGCCACAAACGGTGACGCACACCCAGAAGGTTCTCTCGCAGCAGAATAGTGTGACTGCCGGCGGCGACTCGCCGCTCGTCCGGGCAGCGAAGGCTAGTCATGCCGGCAGGAAGTCATCGTCCCCGGTCATCACGAACGAAACACTCGTGCATGAGGGCGGACACTTCACGACCACGAGCTCGCAGCCACCACTTCCGTCCGGCGGCAGATCAGCGGGACCCTCCCTCGATCAGATGGAGGCTGAGGCACGTCGCGCCAGGATGGAAGCAGCGGCCTCCGCCGAGCTGGCCCGGAAGCTCGAAGAGCAGAAGACGTATGCGGCCGGCCGTGCGGCCATACGCGCGCAAGGCGACACGGCCGAAGGTCTCTACGCCGATTCACCGGGGGGCGAGAACGGAGCGATCCAGACCGTCAAGCCGGAGACATTGCCGACAGCACCAGCGAAACCGCCGCAATAACGGTTGCGCGGTCTCGGGGTTGCGAGGTCTCGCGGTGTTGGCTAACTCAAGCAACCGCGAGACCTCGAAACCTCGAGACCCCGCAAGGCCTTTACGGTGCCGCCTCGGCTTTCAACGACCTCGTCATCAGCCGCTGCAACGCCGTTCGCGGCGACTGGCCCTGGTGCAGCACGCCATACATCTCGGAGGTGATGGGCATCTCAATGCCATGCCGGTCCGCCAACTCCTTGGCTGCCTTCGATGTCCTCACCCCCTCGGCGACGGTGCGCGATTCAGACAGGATCTCGGCGAGAGGCTTCCCTTTGCCGAGGGCCACACCCACGCTCCGGTTGCGTGACAGGGAGCCGGTGCAGGTCAGAACGAGATCGCCCATTCCGGCGAGACCGGCCAGCGTCTCGACGCGCCCGCCGAGGGCGACGGAAAGCTTCGTCACCTCGTGAAGACCGCGGGTGATCAGCGCGGCGGTCGTGTTCGACCCCAGTCCGAGGCCTTCGATCACACCGGCGGCGACGGCGATGACGTTCTTCAGCGAGCCGGCCAGCTCCACGCCGGTGACATCGCTCGAGTTGTAAATGCGAAACGTCGGCGAGGACAAGGCGTGCTGCACCTCTTCGGCGAGCTCCAGATCGAGCGACGCGATGACCGCCGCCGTCGGATCGCCGCGCGCCATCTCGAGCGCGAACGTCGGTCCTGACAGCACGGCGAACGAGCGAAGCGAGCGTCCCAATTCGAGCGCCGTCACCTCCGACATCCGTTGCAGGGTGTCGATCTCGATCCCTTTCGTCGCGCTGACGATGGCTGTCTCACCCCGAAGATGTGGCCGCATCTGAGCCAGGACGCCGCGGTAGTGGTGGCTCGGCACGATCATGAACATCACATCGCTGAACGCAACGGCCTCGGCGAGCGAGCTCGTAGCATGGACCCTTTGGTCGAGCTCGATGCTCGGCAAATAGATCGGGTTATGGCGCGTATCCCTGATCTCCGCGGCAACATTCGGATCGTGTGCCCACAGAACGACCTCGTTGCCGCAGCGCGCTGCCACCGCGGCCACGGCCGTTCCGAACGATCCAGCGCCGATGATCGAGAGCTTCATTCCTCTTTTCTCCCGTCGGTGCTGCCCATCCCGCCCATCCTGCGTTCCGTCCCCTGCGCCAGCCGGGAAATGTTGGAGTGATGTTTGAGGATGATGGCCAGCGCGATCAGGGTGCTGATGATGATCGTCCAGAACGGCGCATGGACCAGAAAGCGAAGAAACAGCGGAATCGACGCCGCGCTGAGAATCGAGGCCAGCGACACGAAGCGTGTGGCGAGTATGACGATCAGAAACACGAGCACACCAGCCGCGACAGCGATTGGATCGAGCGCCAGAAATACCCCGGTGGCCGTGGCCACCCCTTTTCCGCCGTGGAATCGCAGCCAGGCGGGGTACATGTGCGCGAGCACGGCGATCAGTCCCGCCAGCGCGATCCACAGCGACATCGAGTAGAGGGGAGACGTATGCGCCGCGTCCGCAACGAGCGGCCAGTCCGGCCGTCCCACGATCCATCGCCCCAGGGCGACAGCGGCATAGCCCTTGGCGATGTCGAGAAGCAGGGCGATGATCCCCGGCACTTTCCCAAAGTTCCGGGCGACGTTCGTCGCCCCGACATTCCGGCTGCCGTGATAGCGAATGTCGGCTCCTGCCACGATCTTCACCACAAGATAACTGAACGGAATCGATCCGATCAGGTACGCAGCGATGAGGAGGAGGAATGGAAGGGCAGGCCCCATGCGGCGGGTATTGTAGAGCGCTCAGCGTGAGGCCAGCCGCTCGACCGCGGCGCGCAACGTCGGCGGATCGATGGCTGGATACTTGTACAGCGAAGACGCGATCTCTTCGAAAAGCGCTCGCAGCCGATTCGGATCGACCAGACCGTCGCGCACCATCGAATCAACGTCAAGAAGATCTTTGTGATGAGCGCGCTCGAGCTTCGACAACGCTTGCGTATAGAAATCGAAGTGATAAAAAGAAATCGAGCCCTCGCGAGAAATGAAGGGACTCCGCTCTTCCCATCCGGGCAGCGCGGGGACGAAGTCGGCGGGCGAGGCCAACTCTACGTTGACGTGCAGACGTTCCTTTACCTCCGGGATCGCGCGAAGGATGCGATCGTTCTCCGGCACGATGGTGATGTCGACGTCGATCGTACTGACTCGCCATCCGCGAAGCACCGCGCTTGCACCTCCGGCGATGTAGACACGGCCCGGCTCCCGCGCCTCGGCGGCGATGGCGCGCATGAAGGCGCGAAGCCGTGGTTCCGTTACGGCTTCACGCATTCCGCCGCCCGCTCGAAGCTCACCAGTTTCCGGATCAACGCGTTGTAGCGCGAATGGGCGGAATCGGAATCCTCTTCGGCCAGCTTCGCGTAGAGCCGGTCCTCGGGGAAGTACGGCGTGTCGTCAGGAACGTCAAATCCAATCCGGCGCAGACGCGGCGCGCCAATGAGGACCAGCAGCGAGGGGATCGACTCCACTCCCGACGCAAGATCGCGCAACCCTTCGCGAATCAGATCGGCACCGGGAAGAGCGTCGGAGACTTCCACGGCCAGCAGTTTAGATCCCCGCGAACGCGTTCTCCAGGTCGGCGATGAGGTCATCGACATCCTCGATGCCGACGGAAATGCGGACCAGGCCGGGGGTGATGCCGAGGCGGGTTCGTGTTTCCAGGGGAACGGACGCGTGCGTCATCGTCTCCGGGTGTGAGATCAGCGTCTCCACGCCGCCGAGCGATTCGGCGAGGGAGCAGAGGCGGACGCGGTCGAGAAACTTCTTGGCGTTCTCCTTCGAGCCCAACTCGAAGGAGATCATCGAGCCGAAGCCGCGCATCTGCCGTTTCGCCAGCTCATGCTGGGGATGATCGGGCAGGCCGGGGTAGTACGTCTTCACCACCTTCGAATGACCGGAGATGTACGTCGCCATGGTCCGGCCGTTCTCCTCATGCTGCTTCATCCGGACTGCAAGCGTCTTCACGCCGCGCAGGACGAGCCACGAATCGAACGGCGAAAGGATCGCCCCGACGGCGTTCTGAAGGAACCCGATCTGTTCGGCGATGGCGTCGTCGTTCGAAACCACTACCCCGCCCACCGAATCGGAATGGCCGTTGATGAACTTCGTCGTGGAGTGGACGACGATGTCCGCGCCGAGCTCGATCGGCCGCTGCAGATAGGGCGAGCAGAAGGTGTTGTCGACCACCACCAGCGCTCCGCCGGAGTGCGCCAGCTCCGCGCAGGCGGCGATGTCGGTCACCGTCATCATCGGATTCGTCGGCGATTCCAGAAAAACGATCTTCGTATTCGGCCGCAGCGCCGCGCGGACGTTGGCCACGTGCGACGTGTCGACGTACGTGAACTCGAGACCGAACTTCTCGCAGACCTTGCTGAAGAGACGATAGGAGCCGCCATACATGTTCTCAGCAGCGACCACGTGATCGCCGGATCGCAGCAGACGGAAGACCGTGTCGGTGGCCGACATACCGGACGCAAAGCAGTGCGCGTGCTTTCCGCCTTCGAGCGCGGCGAGGTTCGCTTCGAGTACCGATCGCGTCGGGTTTTGCGTGCGCGCGTATTCATAACCCTTGTGCTTGCCGAGCTCCGGCTGCACGTAGGTCGAAGTCTGGAAGATCGGATAGGTCACCGAACCGGTAACCGGTTCCGGTTCCTGGCCGGCATGGATGCAATCAGTCGAGAAAGCCATGGAGGTCCTTTCGAAGTCTGGGGAAGTGCTCTGTTATCCGTTGTCGGTTGCCAGTTGTCGGTTGGTAAGCTTGAACGACCGCCGGCTCCGATAACCGATAACCGACAACTCAGTTGTGCTCCATATCCTTCGCCCACTTCGTATAGATGCCTTTCGACATATAGCGTTCGGCGGCATCGGGGATGATCGTGACGACGCGTTTGCCGGGGCCGAGTTTTGCAGCCACCTGCACCGCCGCTGCGACATTCGCGCCCGCTGATGATGCCCCCAACACTCCCTCCTCGGCCGCAAGCCTGCGCACCATGACGAAGGCGGGATCGTCGTAGATCTGGATCACCTCGTCGGCCAGCGACATGTCCAGCACGGGCGGGATGAAAGACGACGCACCGATCCCTTCGACCTCGTGCGGACCGGCCTCTCCCCCCTTGAGGATCGAGCCCTGCGGCTCGACGACGACGCACCAGCAGGCAGGATTGCGCTCCTTCAGATACCTGGCCACTCCGCTGAACGTCCCGCCGGTACCGGCACCAGCCAGCCATCCATCGACGCGGCCTTCCATCTGCTCCCAGATCTCGGGACCGGTCGTGGAGTAGTGCGATTCGGTGTTGTAGGGATTAGCGAACTGTTGCGGCACGTAGGAGTCGGGAATGGTGCGCGACAACTCCTCGGCCATGGCGATGGCACCCTTCATCCCATCGTCTTTCGGCGTCAGAACGACCTGACCGCCGAGGGCCTTCATCACCTCGCGCTTCTCGATGGAGAAATTCTCGGGAACGCAGAGGATGACGTGGTACCCCATGCGCGTGCCCGCCAGCGCCAATGCGATTCCGGTGTTGCCCGCGGTCGGCTCGATGATCGTGCCGCCCTTGACGATTTTCCCATCGCGCTCGGCGCGCTCGATCATTCCGACGCCGATACGGTCCTTGACGGAGAACGCGGGATTGAGAAACTCCAGCTTCACGAAGAGGTCGGCCATGTCCGGACCGGGGATGTTCGCGAGCTGAAGCATCGGCGTGTTGCCGACGAGATCGAGGATGCTGCGGACAGGTTTGGGGAGTTGGCGGCTCAAGCGGGGCGGGATTGTATACGGGGTTTCGCGGTCTCGCGGTTGCGGGGTCGCGCGGTGGGGTTGGGGGTTACTGGGTTGCTGAGTTGCTGGGCACGTTGACTCAGCAACCTTGCAACCAAGCAACCCAGTAACCGAGCACCAACCGCGAGACCGCGCAACCCCGAGACCCCCGCAACCGCAAAAAAACGGCGGGCCCGAGAGCCCGCCGTCGTTGAAGTTATCGAATGAATGTCTACGCCCAGCTTGAAGACCGGGTAGTCGACCGGCGCTGGTTGTAGCAATCGCGGCAATAGACAGGTTTACCGCTGACTGGGGTGAACGGCACTTCGGTCGCGACTCCGCAGCTATCGCACGTCACACTCACCATCGAACGCTCACGGCCACCGCCGCCGTTTCCGTCGCGCGCGACCTTCCGCTTGTCGCGGCAGTTCTTGCAGCGCTTCGGCTCGTTCGTGAAACCACGCTCTGAGTAGAAGGCCTGCTCGTTCTTGCTGAACACGAATTCCTGTCCGCAATCGGCGCAGTTGAGAGACTTGTCGTTGAATGTGTCCATGAACCTTGATCTCCTAAGTTGTTCCTTGTTCGTACAATCAGATGGTGATGCCGCAGCTCAGAGTGTGTGCGGGGTGCCGCGACCTCGCCCCCGCTTTGGTGCTTCACAAGCGAAATCGGATCGGTCGACCAGCCTCCCTTCGGTAACGAACACAGCACGCCCCCAGAACGCTCTGTCGCGGTTCATGGAAGTGTTTTAGCCCTGGATTCGTTGGTCCGCCTTTTAGCATAGATGTCCAGTCCAGGCAACGAATTAGGCCTTGCTCAAAATAAGTTGATCAACGTATTGACCATTGATCATGGAACATCAGATTCGTATCGGACCGGCCGGATGGAGCTACAAGGATTGGGAGGGGGTCGTCTATCCGCCTCATCGCTCGAAGTTCGATCAACTCGCCTATCTGGCGTCGTTCTTCAACACCATCGAGATCAACTCGCCGTTCTATCGAATCCCGCCGCCAACCCATGCGAAGTCGTGGGTTCGCCGCGTGGCCGCCAATCCCGATTTCAAGTTCACCACGAAGGTCTTTCGCGGCTTCACTCACGACTCCTCGGAGCTCGCCCCTGGAGACGTGAAGGCGTTCCGCGACTATCTCGATCCCCTGGCGGATGCGAGCCGCCTGGGTGCCGTTCTGCTGCAGTACCCCTGGAGCTTCCGGAACAGCGAAGAATCACGCGGCAAGCTGACGAAGCTCTTCGCTGATCTCGACGGCTTTCCGCTCGCTCTGGAAGTGCGGCACTCCACGTTTCAAAACGACGAGTTCTTCCAATTCCTGAACGAGCACAACGTAGCCTGGGTGAACGTCGACCAGCCGCTCTTTCACGATTCCGTAAAGCCGGCCGGCGTCACCACCGGGCCGATCGGCTACGCCCGCTTACACGGACGCAACTACGAGAAGTGGTTCGCGCACGGCGAGAGTTGGGAGCGCTACAACTATCTCTATTCGAAAGAAGAGCTTGCGCCCTGGGTCGATCGCATTCAGACGATGGCGCAGTCGAAGGAGACGTACGTCGTGACGAACAACCACTTCCGCGGCCAAGCCATCGTCAACGCCGTGGAGTTGGAGGAGTCCGTTGGGATGGAGGCGAAGATGCCTCCGCGGTTGAAAGAAATTTATCCGGGCAGAGCGTAGCAGTTGATGACCAGCGTCCTGCAACTTGCAAGCGCGGGCGGGACGCCCGCGGTCCCAGGGGGGCCAGGAGTCTGCGCGGCAGAACGATCTAGCGGAGATGGTGGCCGAGCCTTGGGCAACCAGCGCCGCCGGCCGTGCCGGCCTACCGCGCCACGAACGCCGGCATCGGGCCCAGCGCTCGCGCAAGGTTCACGTGCCCGGCGAGCGTCTCGGCTGGCTCGTCGTTCACCAGAATCCGCACGCGCTTCGCTTCGGGAAAATTCGTGGTGACCGTCTGCACGACCGAATAGACGGCCATCAGCTCCTCATGACTGCCGGTGCCCCATCCCTGCGACAAGGTGTTGCCGCCGAGGTCGACGAAGGCAGTGCCGTCGGGGAGGAGAAACGCGCCGCGGACGACGGTATCACGTGGAAAAACCGCCGGAACCCCGGCGTTGGCCGATCCCTTCAGCAATTCGCGGGCAACGACCGAAAGCGCGCCGGCGGGGTTCTCCGGCAGCGCCACGTTACGCGTCTCGCGCACGAGGAGCATCTCCGGCCCTTCGAAGAAAAGCGTCACAGGGCGGACGGCGACCTTGTTCTCGACATTGAGGTTCTGGGTGAGCGCCCTCTTCTGACATCCCCCCGCGACCGCCAGAATCGCCAGCGACAGCATCGCCGCCCTGCGCACTACGTCCCCGTCCTCGTCGTAGCTGCTTTTGTGATGGTGGTGGGTGCCGTGGGTGCGGTCGTCGTCGGAGCGGCAGGGGGTGTCGGCGGCTGGGCGATACCGATGCGCGTTTCGTAGTCGATCTTGTAGCGCTCCACCGCTTTCGTCAGCGCCTCGACGACCGTGGCCTGGAACGTATCGGACTTGATTTTCAACTCTTCGTCGGGGTTGGTGATGAATGCGACCTCAACCAGCGCGGCAGGCATGGTGGCCCCGACCAGTACTTTGAAGGGTGCCTGCTTCACCCCTCGGCTCTGGATGCCGGTGATGCGGTTCATCTCCTCCTGAACGGCCTGGGCCAGGCGGTTCGACTCGTTGAGGTACTCCTGCTGCGCCAGATCCCACAGCATCAGTTTCAGATCGCTCGACGCGGCCGGCGCGGCGCTGTTTTTGGCCGCGTTCTCAACCTCGGCGGCCTTCTCGGCCAGTTTGTCCGAGGCATCCAGGGATAGGAAATACGTCTCCGCACCGTGTGCTCCTTTGACGATGGCCGCGTTCATGTGCACGGAAAGAAAAAGATCGGCGTGGTACTGATTGGCGATCGCCGTGCGCTGATCGAGCGGGACGACGGTGTCGTCGTTCCGGGTCAGAATCACCCGCGTCTTCAGCTTTGCCTCGAGCGCGGCGGCCAGCCGGCGGCAGAGCGTCAGCGTGGCGTCTTTTTCCAAAAGGCCGCCGGGACCGATGGCGCCGACCTCCTTACCGCCGTGGCCGGGGTCGATGACGATGGTGTGGATGCCGGGTGATTCGACCGGCTTCGGCGACGTGAGCGGCTGCGGCGTCCCCGGGCCCGATGCCGCGCCCTTACGAAGATCGAGAACGATCCGGAACGGGTTCTCGAGCCGATAGGCATCGCCGACGACGTCCGGCGCGGTGAGCTGGATGCGCAGGTCGTTGCCGATGAATGAGGTCTTGGCCACGTACGGATCGTCGTGAGCCTGCTCGACGTAGGGTGCGCGAATGGCACTCCGGAACCGGATCGTGTACGCGCCCGTCTCCTTGACGATGGTGTAGTCGGCAGGCGCGGTGAGGGTCAGGACGACTTTCGAAATCCCCTGCACGTTGGCGACGGAGACCTGCACGGTGACCGCGGTCGTCTGCGCCGGATGCACTTGAAGAAGGCGCCCGGCCGGGTCCCATGTCACCTCGAGTGCCGAGGCCCGGACCAGGAATCCCTGGAAAAACTGCCACGGCACGAACGGGCGGTTGTCGATCGTGATCGGTGCCACCGGCATTTCGATCAGCTCGTCTTTGACCACCCCGAACCGGCTGTCGGTCCCGAAGGCAGCCACGGTGTTGTTGAACGTAGCCTTGAAGCCGTTGCCGTCGCGCGTTACCGATCCGCCGAGGGCGGCCATCGCCTCATCCGCGGCAAAGAAGGTCTGGCCATTCTGATGCGCGACAGTGATGACGTGATCGCCGTTCGCCGCGCGCACGGTGGCCTGATTGGCCGGGTTCGGCGGAGCGGCGGCCGGTGTCGGGGCCTGCGCGAGGAGGAGCAGTGCGGAAGAGAACGCGATCGCCAGGAGACCAAGAGAGCGAGGCATAGTGCCAGTCATAGAGACTTGGGGATTATCGCACGGAGGATTCGCCTGGCCCGTGCGCTCGGCGCTTCTCCTTCGGCGCGAACGTGAGTCTCCGGGTGATCTTCACCGAGAAGCACCTCGCGTGTTCGGAGATAGCCGATGCGTGTCAACACGTCGAGCACCTCCCAACGGCGCTCGGTGAAGCCGAACGGCAGACGATGACGGGGACGGATCACGACGACACGCGGATCGGTGACGACGTGCTCGTAGTCGCCTTTCTTCTTGAAGAGCCCACCCTCCGATTCCCCTTTCTGCGTCACCACGACCACCGCGTCGCATCCTTCGGCGAGGGCTTTCTCATACGGGGCATTGTCGGAGATGCCGCCGTCGCCGTACGCCACCCCATCGATGATGGGGCGATGCGTGTAGAACGGTGGGAGGTAGTTGGTGGCCAGGAGTAGCTGGAGCGGATCGTCGACGTCGCGCGCGTTGAAGATGACGTTGGCGCCGTCGCGAAAGCGGGTGACCGAGACGAAGAGCGGAAGCGCGTCCGGCTGGCGAAAGCGACCGGACCCGATGAATCGGTCGAAGTTGCGCTTGTGCATGTGGCGAAAGCGCCACGGCGAGTGGTCGACGAGCAGATTGCGCAGATCGATGTGCGGCATGCGCATGAACGACCGCCAGTAGTAGCGGATCCGCGCCTCGGAGCGGGCGGCGACGATGGCGGCGTTCCACGCGCCGGCGGAAACGCCGATCGTCAGCGACGGCGTAACTCCGAGCTCGGCCAGCGCCTCGATCACGCCGATCTGAAAGGCACAGCGGGAGGAGCCGCCTGAGAACACATAGCCAACTTTCCCGGCGTCACGAAGCAGAGCGAGACGATCCAAGGACTTCAGCTTATCCTTTTGCGGTGAACGCAAAACGATTCATCCTCATTCTGGCTCTGCTGACGGTCGCCTGTGGTGGCGGAAATGAGCCCGCCGGCCCGCATGTGGCAAGAGATCCGATCAGCGTCCGCGGCTGGATCGTCGACGTTGATACCGGCCCGAACAACGCCTACCACACCATCGAAACGGAAGCGGCCCGCAAGCAGAATCTCTTCCGCGGAACGAATGTCTGGATCGAGAACGCGCCGTATGTCTCAGGCGGCGTGGCGGAGACGGGAGCATTCCTCCTTCTCGATGTGCCGCCCGGCAATATCACGATCATGTTCTCCGCCCCCGGCGCCCCTGCGGCACGGCTGGTCCTCGGCCAGATCCCCGGCAATGCCGACGTCTTCGTCCCGGCCATGATGTTGAAGCGCGATGGTGTCGCGCTGCTCGATCCCGCCAGCGTCAAGGTGCGACTGGCAGACAACGTCAGCGAAGCCGCACCCACCGGCGCGTTCGCCATCGTCGCCGGCCAGCGAGTCCCGGTGATGCGTACGCCGATCAATCAGATGATCGACCGCCTCGACTACCCGACGCCACCGACGGCGCAAAGACCGCTGGCAACGGTGAAGTAACTGGCCGGCGGCGCGTTGTCGGTTGTCAGTTGTCGGTTGTCAGTTGGCGCACGTCGAGGCTACGTAAATCGCGGCCTAGTCCGACAACCGATAACCGACAACGCGCGGCGTAGCGCGCGCAGTTACTTCACGCGGGTCCCGACGAAGAATCCGTTCACGTTCAAGCCCGGGTTTCGTCCGGCGAAACCGCCGTTGGAGATGTGGAAGTAGCGATAGCCGACATACAGCGGCGTCCTGGCGTTCGGGAAAAGGGCGACGCCGAGGCCGAGCTGCGAATTGAAATTGAGCTTTGACGTCGCCGCGGGAATGCGACGGTTCGACCACATCGGACCGGTGCCGAGGTCGGCGTACGGCCGCAGGGTCGACGACGACCCCCAATACTGCCGGATGAAGAAGTGCGCCCACTCCGCGCGCACGGAGTCGTCGGGATCGCCGTAGGTATAACCGAACCAGCTCCGCGGCTGGCGCACGTCGGAATAGTCGATGTCGACACCTGCCCGGGCATTGGGCAGATAGCGCTCGAGAAGTCGGGGAAGCTTCGGGCGGCCAATCAGCTCGAAGCTGATCATCCGGAAGCGAGACTGGCCGTGACGGTTTGTCTCACTCTTCGCATTGGCCAGATAGATGTTGAAATCGCCGGCGAACGCGGGCGAGGAAAGCAGTAGCAGGAGAACGACGGATCGGGCGACGAATCGGACCATGGCCGCGCATTCTAAACGCGCTGGCATCCGGCGTGAACAAGCTCTGCTGAGAGGTACCCATGCCCGATCGAAGGCAAAAAGCCAGAGGCAACATCCTGTCGCGCTTCGCGACGGCGGCGACGAACTGGACCGGGTCGACCGGCGCGTTCGTCACTGCGGCGTTGATCATCATCGTCTGGGGCGCCACCGGATCGATCTTCCACTACTCCGACACCTGGCAGCTCATCATCAATACCGGCACCACCATCGTCACGTTTCTGATGGTCTTCCTCATTCAGCGCGCCCAGAACCGTGACGCACTGGCGGTACAACTCAAGCTCGACGAGATCGTGGCCGCCCTCGAAGGGGCCAGCAACCGCCTAATCTCGGTCGAAGACCTGGCCGAGGATGAGCTGAAGGTTCTACGCATCCACTACCAGCGCCTCGCTGAAATGGCCAAGCGCGACGAAACGATCACCGAGTCGCATTCGATCGAAGAAGCCGAGGCAAGGCATAACTTCAAGGAGGATCGGAGGAAGGCGAGGATGGGGACGAAGTAGGTTGCTCGGTTGCTGGGTTGCTGGGTTGCTGGGTTACTCGGTTGCTGGATTACTGGGTTGCTCGGTTGTCGGTTGTCGGTTGTCGGTTGTCGAGGATCAAATCGTAACCTGTAAACTCAGCAACTCAGCAACTCAGCAACTCAGCAACCGCGCGACCCCGCAACCCCGTCTCACACCGACCCAATCAGCTCCGCGAACTTCTTCAGATCGATGTTCCCGCCGGAGATGACGGCGACGATCGGTCCCTCGCCCGCTCTTCCGCTGAGCGCCGCCGCAACGGAGAGCGCGCCGGCACCTTCTGCGATGACGCGAACCTTCTCGGCGACGAGGCGCATGGCCCGCTTCGTCTCGTCGAGCGTGACTACGACCGATCCATCGACGATCCCCTGCATCCTCTCCCACATGCGCGGAAAGACGCTCTTGCCGCCCGCGCCGTCGACGAACGACGGCTGGAAGTCGTCGAACTTCTGCGGCGACCCCGCCTCGAACGATTTCGCGCCCGGCGAGGCGGTCTCCGGCTCCGCGCCGAGAATCCTCACCGAGGGTGCGAGCTGACGGATGGCGCTGCCGATGCCGGAGACCAGTCCGCCGCCGCCGATGGCGGCGATCACCGTCCTCACCTCCGGCAGATCTTCGAGAATCTCCAGCCCGAGCGAGGCATTGCCGGCGATGAAGTTGTGGTCATCGAAGGGATGGATGAACGATCCCTCTACCCCTTCGAAGGCCCGATCCTCCATGGCACGCCACGCGGCATCGAAGGGCGCCTTCACGACGCGCGCGCCGAGGTTGCGCATCCGCTCGATCTTCGTCTCCGGAGCGGTCTCGATCGTGACCACCGTGCACGGGATGCCGTACGCGCGCGCCGCGAAGGCCACGCCCTGTCCGGCATTTCCGGCGCTGATGGTCCATACCCCTTTGGCCCGCTCCTCGGGAGTGAGCATTGCCACGGCGTTCGCCGCGCCCCGGATCTTGAAGGCATTGATCGGCTGCAGGTTGTCGAGCTTCAGCCAGATATCGGGCACCGGCGCGTCATGCCGCAGCTTGATCAGCGGCGTGCGCGTGATGATGCCGCGTATCCGCTCGCGCGCGGCGTAGATCTCATCGAGGGTGACGGGACGGACAGGAGGGGCGGCGGTCGGCATGGGGAGACATTGTAAGAGACCTCGCCCATGGCATACTGATGCACGTGAGCTCGATCAAGATCATCGTCGAGAAACATGACGACGGCTACGTCGCCTATCCTGTCGGAATGCGGGGCGTCGTCATCGGCGAAGGCGACACGTACGATCAGGCGCTGGCGGACGTCCGGTCGGCGATTCAGTTTCACATCGAGACCTTTGGCGCTGGGGCGTTTGAGAATGACTCGCCGGTTCTCGACGCATTCGTGGCCGAAACTGAAGTCACGGTCTGATGCCGAAGTTTCCGGTGGACGCGCCGAAGGCGCGCGTGCTGGCTGCGTTTGGGCGGCTTGGTTTTACCGTCGTTCGAGAGCGTGAGCACATCGCACTGGAACGGGTGAACGAAGACGGCACGCGCACCCCGATGACCATTCCGAATCACCGCAGCCTGAGAGCTTCCACGCTTCGATCGATCTGTACACAGGCCGGAATCTCGCGCGACGACTTCCTGCACGCGTACCGATGAGGCGTAGCTACCGCACGATCGTCTCTTCCCTTCGCGGCCCGGTCGAGATGATCGTGGCCTGGCACTCCACCTCATCCTCGATGAACCGCACGTAATCCTTCGCTGCCTGCGGAAGATCGTCGTACGACGTCATGCCGACCGTCGGCTCCTTCCACCCTTTGAACGTCCGGTACTCCGGCTTGTAGTCGTTGTGCGCGACCGCGAAGGCGGGAAACGTCTTCCAGACCTCGGAGCGGACGTTGTAGCCGATGCAGACCGGAATCTGGTCAAACTCATCGAGGACGTCGAGCTTGGTCAGGGCGATGGCATCGAGTCCGTTCAGCATCGCCGAGGTGCGGAGGACGGGGAGATCGAGCCAGCCGGTACGGCGCGGACGGCCGGTGACGGTGCCGAACTCGTTGCCGCGGGCCCGCAGGTGCTCGCCGCTGGCATCGTTCAACTCCGTCGGAAACGCGCCGCCGCCGACGCGCGTCGTGTAGGCCTTGGCCACGCCGATGACGCGGTGGATGTGCTTCGGGGCCACGCCAAGGCCGGTGCAGACGCCGCCAACGACCGTGCTCGATGACGTCACGAACGGGTAGGTGCCGTGGTCGATGTCGAGCATCGCCCCCTGCGCCCCTTCGAACATCACCTTCTTGCCGGCGCGGATCTGTTCGTTGATCAGGATCGTTCCGTTGGTGATTCGGTCGGCCAGCACCTCGCCGTAGCGCGTGTAGTCGTCGTAGAGCTTCTGCGGGTTGAAGCCCTCCTTGCCGTAGACGCCCTTGAGCACCGGGTTCTTCTCGGCGCACGCGAATTCGATGCGGTCGCGCAGGACGTAGGGGTCGAGCAGGTCCGCCACGCGGATGCCGTAGCGGCTGACTTTCGTCTCGTAGGCGGGACCGATGCCGCGTCCGGTCGTGCCGATTTTCCCCGCCCCGGCCGCTTCCTCGCGGGCCAGATCGAGCGCCTTGTGGTACGGCAGGATGACCTGGGCGGAGTCGCTGATCTTGAGGTTCGAATCGATGACGACGCCGAGCGCCCGCAGTTTCTCGATCTCGTCGAGCAGCGCCTCGGGGTCGATGACCATTCCGTTGCCGAGGATGCAGAGCTTGTCGGGATGGAGAATCCCCGACGGGATGAGACGCAGCGAGAAATGCTTCTCGCCGAATTTCACCGTGTGGCCGGCGTTATGACCACCCTGATAGCGGGCCACGACGTCGAAGGATTCGCAGAGAAGATCGACGATCTTCCCCTTCCCCTCGTCGCCCCATTGCGCGCCGATTACGGCAAGGTTCTGCATTGCGGCGCGGAGCCTAGCATGTTGTACGGAGCTTGGGTGACAACCGACAACCGATTACCGACAACCGCCGAAGAGCTATAGTAATCAAGCGAGGACCCTCATGGATCTGCACAACATTCCCTCTACGCCCCCCCAGCCCGTCTATTCGCCGACGTCCGTTCCCGTCGAACAGTTCGTCGAAGGCATCCGCGAGCTATCGTCCGGGCTGATCACGAAGCAGAAGATCTATGACTTCCTGGCCACGTACGAGATCCGCGCCGAGGATCTGGAGCGCTACAAGATGTGGCTACCCGACCGCCACACCCGCAACAAGGTCTTCCGCAACGAGATGATCGAAGCGATGGTGATCTGCTGGCCGATCGGAGCCATCACCCCGCTTCACACCCATAACGGCCAGCTCGGATGGATGACGATGGTCGAGGGGAAGCTGGTGGTCGAGAATTACAAGCAGCTCGGCTGCAACCGCCCCGAGAATCAGCAGGTCGTGGGGATGGACTGCCTGGCCGGCGCCACCCGCATCGAGATGCAGTCCCTCGGCACGGAGCTTTGCGTCCCGGGCGGGCCGCTCAACACGGTCGACAAGACCCAGACCATCCACCGCATCAAGAATCTCGAGGAGTGGAACGAGCGCGCCGTCAGCCTCCACGTCTACTCGCGCCCCATCGACTCCTGCGTCGTCTTCGACATCGAGGCCGGCCGATGTTTCCGCAGAGATCTGAAATACGACAACGAGCCGGCAGGGCCGGCGGCCTGAGTTGCCTTGGCCAAATTGTCATCCTGAGACTGCCCCTTCGGCTGCGCTCAGGGCAGGCTCCGCCGCTGAGCGAGCGTAGCGAGCGAAAAGCGGCGGAGGACGGCGAAGGATCTCGAGATGCGCAGACTGGGGCAGAAGCGCAGCAGGGTTTGTTTCCAGCGATAGAGTTCGACCAATGCCCGCAACCGCCATTCATCACATCCAGATCGCCATGCCGCACGGCCAGGAGGTACGCGGCCGCGCCTTCTACGCCGACCTTCTCGGCCTGATCGAAATCCCCAAACCGGCCAGCCTGGCCGAGCGCGGCGGCCTCTGGTTCCGCATCGGATCGCTGGAGCTACACCTCGGCGTCGAGGACGATTTCCATCCGGCAAAGAAAGCGCATCCCGGGCTGCTGGTCGATGATCTGCCATCGCTCGTGGCACGTCTTGAAGCAGCGGGACATACCACGAGGCCCGACAACCGGCTGGAAGGCTACGACCGGGCATACGTGAACGACCCGTTCGGCAATCGCGTCGAGCTGCTGCAACGGCGCTGAGGCTACGGCGGTGGCCGCGTAAACACCTGCGGCTCCCCTTCAGGCCAGCGCATGCGGATCGTTCCGTCTTGTGCCAGCTCGAGGGCGATCGAGTCCTGCCGGTTGTAGAGCGTGTTCGTACCAGTGGGCATCAGATAGACCGTGTCGCGCGAATCCCCCCACCGCTGGTAGAGCGATCCCTCGTTCTCGATGATCTCGATCGCCGCGATGTCGGGATTCGAGAAACGGCCGAGCCATTTCTTCCGCTGGCCCTCCGTCGATGCCACCGCGGGCGGCGAAGGCATCACGCGCGGAGGCTCGATACCAAGCGCAATCGCTGCCAGCCCTTTCCCGATCCCGACCAGCGCTCCGCTTTGAACGTTCGTCAGCACGACCACGTAAAGGTCATCGTCGAGATACGCGGCCAGATAGGACGCCGTCCCGCTGAGAATCCCCGACTGCTCGATGACGTTGCGGTCGAAGTACTTCCGTGCGCCCCAGCCGAAGGGATACTCGAGGGCCTTTCGCTTGAACGGCTTCTCGTTTCGAACGCTGCGCGCCCATCGATGAAGATCCTCGGCGCTGGAAATCACGGAGCCGCTGCCGATGGCTGACCACGTCCCTTCACAGGGAGCGTTCTGAAGCCCGGCCGGTCCCGGACCCGGAACGTAGCCGTGCAGACGCATCGGGGTGATGGGACCCCTGCGGTCTATGGTCGTCTCCGAAAGGGCAAGCGGCGCGAAAATCTCTTTGGCCAGAAAGTCCTGCCAGGACAGTCCGGAAGCAACCTCGATGACACGCGCCAGCAGTGTGTAACCGCCGTTGCTGTAGCGGCTCTTCGTTCCCGGCTCGAATGCCAGCGGCTTCGCGGCGATCTGCTTCACGAGATCGTCCAGCGTGACCTCGGAGCACGATAACGAGTCAGGGTCGGCCACACCCGACGAGTGACCGAGCAGTTGCCGGATGGTGATCTTCTCCCCAGCCGGAAATTCGGGTATGAACCTCGAAAGAGGATCGGTATAGGCAAGCTTGCCACGCTCGACGAGCATCGATATCGCAGCGGCCGTGAACGTCTTCGTAATCGAAGCGATCCGGAAACGGGAACGCCCCGACATCGGAACGTTCAGCTCCCAGTCCGCGAGGCCGTAGGCTTTCCGGACGAGCACCTTGTCGCCGCGAGCGATCAGGACCACCCCGTTGAAATCGTGGGTCGCCGCGAGCGGCGCAATGTAGGCATCGACGCGCTTCGCAAGGTCACCATCGGAAACGGCGGCCGGGAGCGATGTAGCGGTCAGCAGTAACAGGGCAGACAGGAATCGCATGGCGCATTTTGCGCAGTACCATTCGCGCCGCAAGAGAAAGTTGGGGAACATTCGATGACACTCCTTTCCACACTCTCGTCCGAGCTCGATCAGATGGCTGCCGCGGGCACGCTCAAGCGCGAGCTGCTGATGAAATCGCCGCAAGGGGCGGTGGTCGACGTCGAGGGATTCGGCGACATCATCATGCTGACCTCGAACAATTATCTCGGCCTGGCCGACCATCCAGCCATCACCGAGGCGGCGGCAAAAGGGGAGCGCGACTACGGATACGGCCTGGCCTCCGTCCGCTTCATCTGCGGGACCCAAACGATCCATAGGAAGCTCGAAGAGCGGATCGCCCGCTTCTTCGGCACCGAGGACACCATCCTCTACGGCTCCTGCTGGAATGCGAATGAAGGACTGTTTCAGACCATCGCCCAGGAGCAGGACGCCATCATCTCGGACGAGCTGAATCACGCCTCGATCATCGACGGCGTCCGCCTGGCGAAGGCGAAGAAGGAGCGCTACAAGAACCGCGACATGGCCGACCTGCGGCGCGCGCTCGAAGCGACGCGCTCCTCGCGCAACAAGGTGATCGTCACCGACGGCGTCTTCTCGATGGAAGGCTCCCTGGCCCCGCTGCCGGAGATCGTCGACCTCGCCGCCGAGTACGAGGCCTTTCTCGTCGTCGACGATTCACACGCCACCGGAGTGCTCGGCAACACCGGCCGTGGCACCGGCGAGGAGCTTGGCGTCTTCGACAAAATCGACGCGCATACCTCGACCCTCGGCAAGGCCCTGGGCGGATCGCATGGCGGCTTCACCACCGGCCCCAAAACGCTCATCGACTATCTCCGCCAGAGATCGCGCCCCTACCTCTTCTCGAACACGCTCCCCCCCGCCGTGGTCATGGGCTCGATCGCGGCCTTCGACCTCCTCGAAAACGATCCGAGCTTCCTCATCCGGCTGCGCGAGAACACCACCTACTTCCGCCAGCAGCTCACAGCCAAAGGCGTGAGCGTACGCGAAGGGATCCACCCGATCGTCCCGATCATCATCGGCGACACCGCCAAAGCGATCGCCATCTCCGCCGATCTGCTCACCCGCGGCGTCTACGTCTCCGGCTTCGGCTTCCCCGTCGTCCCCCAAGGCGCCGCCCGCCTCCGCTGCCAGATCAGCGCCGCCCATACCCGCGAACACCTAGATCGCGCCATCGAAGCGATCGTGGAGGTGGGAAGGAAGTTCGAAGTGGTCGGCTAGTTTCTCGCCCCCCTGGGACCGCGTGCGTCCCGCGCGCGCGTCCTCGCGCGATCGTGAGGTTTACTCTCAACCGATCATCCGCAGATGTCGCAGATGTACGCAGATAAAACCGTTCCCCAATCTGCGTCTATCTGCGTCATCTGCGGATAAGGTCACGACACGTCTGGTTCGGCAATATCAAGTCATGCCCCCTCTGGCTCCTACTCTGGGTACTTCATTGCAGTAAGGATACGAATTATCTCGCTGGCGTTCAGTTCCCTACCGACTAGCGTCATTCGCATCGGCGCGAATACGGCCAACATGCGCTTGTAAGTTGCGATCGTTGGCATACGCGAGTTCAGATCACGCCCCTTGAACTCAGCGTATCTATTCATCTGCTCAACGAGAAATTGAGCGATGCTTCCAAGAGATGCCTCGTTGTTACCGTCGAAGCCCCAAAAGCGAACGGACTTCCCAAAGGGATCCCCGTCTCTTTCAACCCGCTCGCGGTCCTTCTTGGTCAGCTTGGCGTAACCTCGCTCCAGGAAGCTCCACATCTCCAAAACGTCTCCGACGAAATCTACGTCTTCCGGGCTGTCTTCCTCATCATTGAAGATCCCAGGAAGCATCCACTTCGGGGCCCAGTAGTGCCCTTCATCGATTACCCCACAAATGAAATCAGGGATGTCGCCGTCTATTTCGAGAGCCTTATAGATATCCCGCATCATCGTCGCCAGAAGCTTCTCGCCGTCGCTAAACTTCACCGCGAAGCGAGTCGAGCGAGATAACCCAATCTCGACGAGTCTTCGCATCGCCTCCGCGCGCGACGGCAAATCATCCTGTTCTGCTCGCCATCTATCCACCCTGTTCAGGGTTTCTTCATCAACACGCATTTCGAATCTCTCCGTCTTTGCGACCATCGAAACCCCCGTGACTAGAATGTACGTAGCTCTTCCGACGCTACCGTACAAACGTACGACATTTCACGGTTGCTTGTCAATGGTGAAGATTGGCGTCTGGGTTGTGAAGTGGGCGTCTCTCGAAACCAAACCCAATCTGTCTAAGCGGAAGCCGTTTGGGCTAGGCCTTCGTTCTTTGGTGCGCGGATGCTCAAGAATGCGACCCGATTTTCGACCCCTACACACAGCCGCGCTGGGCGCGAGCCGGGCGTCCACACTACGCTACTCCAGCGTCAAGCAAACGACATCCTCTCCGCTGGCAGTCGCAAGAGGGCGATCAAACGTGATGACCTGCCCGCGGTTCCGCCGCGCCACGCCGAGAAGGTAGCGGTCCGTCACGTGCTTCGCGCTCCCCGCGGACCGAACCTCCAAGGGCCCTAGAGGGCACAAGGGCCAGGCCTTCGTTTTTCGATTTTGCGACGTTCAAGTCCAGTAAGTGCATTGGTAAGAACGCATTACAAGCAATCACTTATAGCTGCGGCGCGTTCGCGCCGGAGCTTGCGAAGACCTTTAAATGGCGCGTTTTCAATCACTTGGTCTTCGATCATTCGCTGATGCTACATATGGGACGCCTCGCGTGAGTAGGCGCCTAAGTGTTTGAAGAGACGTCGGTTAAGCATGCCTTGGGCATCACCGAGGCTAAGCCCGAAGGGCTGACATTCGTCGGTCCCCGAGGTTCAACGTCCCATTCGATGAGGTTGGCGAAGCATTCGATGAGGTTAACGACCTATTCGATGAGGTCATCGACCCATTCAATGAGGTCGTCGAAGCATTCGATGACCTCGCCGAAGCATTCGATGACGTCGTCGGACCTATTCGATGAGGTCGGCGAAGCATTCGATGAGGTTGACGAGGCATTCGATGAGGTCGACGAAGCATTCAATGAGGTTGGCGAAGTATTCGATGAGGTTGGGGACCTCATCGATGACGTCGGAAAAGCCGGCAATCTCACCAATAATGGTGAGCATCTTTACGGAAGGGGAGCTTGTAGCATGGGGTGTGAGTGTGGTACCATAACACTAGGTTGACACACGGTTATGGCAGATTTGCACGAAGCCGCCCTGGGAAGAGACGCGAAAACATCGCGGCGGGGCGGGGTGTGTTCGCCCGGATCGCGCCTGAATGGGCGGGAATCGTGGCGTCGTCTGTTTCGGCGCGGCCGAAGAAACCTCCGTTCCGCCGAGGGTTTCCTTGGCATGGCGCGCCAGATCATTGAGCGCTGCGAGACGATTGCAATGGAACACCCGATCAAGGCGGTCCATGACATGTATCGCGTGACGGGACTGCTTGTCGACGCGGCAGGCCGGCTCGACCGTTTAGGCGAGTGTATTCGCGAGACGTACGACCGCATCGCCGAGGCACCGGCATACGCCGGCGAAGCTCCCGCGCGGATGATCGCCGACATGCAGAGCTGGATTGAGGCCGGCACGAAGTTGGCCCTGCTCGGAAACCGATTCGACAAGGCATTCGCCGAGCTGATCGAATATGCCCAGAGTGGTAACGCCCCGCTCGATATGTCCGAGCTGCTCAGGAGACGGACGCATCCGGTTCCTGTCCTGGCCCGGCATCCGTCGCCGCGGGTCCTATTGATCGAGAACGATCGCATTTTCTGCATTCATGTCCGGCGTCAACGGCCGGTTCGTCTGGCCGTCGCCGAAGCTCCAACACGGGTCTCCCGAGGCCGCGCTCCTCCGCCTGTCTCAATCTGCTCGCTCTGATCACAGCAGCTTTGAGAAAGGAAAAAAGGAGGACTTGTGTCCAACAACACTGAAGTACCCGTTACAACCACCCCACAGCCGTCCTACCGGGATGATGCGGTAGCGCTCATCGACGACATTCGCGCCATGAAGCAGCGAGTGCCGAATTTCGTGGTCCCGGAGACCAAAAACGCCGGCCGGCAACTGGCGGCAGCCGCCTCGGTACCTCCGCCGTTCGTCGACCTGGCGGCGTTGGCGATCCGGAACAACGAGGAGCTGACCCGCGGAGGAAACTCGGGTTCCGTGCAGATGCGGGACAAGATGGACTTCGCGGACGCCTACGATCCGGTGGCGGATGAGCTGGAGGCTTTGGCTCACTTCGTCCGCCACAGCGTACGCGTGGCGAGAAACAGCGCCGGGAGCAACGCCCTGATGACCTACTCCATGGCGCAGCGTCTGGCCAAACGGCCCGAGACCGCCAGTCTCGCTCCGCATGTCGCTGACATGAAGAGCGCCCTCGGCCCTCGGGGGCGCAAGACCAAAGCCAAGCCGGCGCCGAAGCCGGCAACCCCGGTTCCGTCCACTCCGACGGAGCCCTCGCCGGTGACGCCATCGTCACCGACGACCGCTCCGAAGACGACGACGTAATCGGTCTCGTGCAGTAAGCCCGCGCGGGCGCGTCCGAAGGCGCGCCCGCGCATTTGTCTCCTGGTCAGGTGCTTATTCGGGCGCGTAACCGCCGGACAATGCGACGGTAACGAGCGAGATGTTCCGGCGACGGAGCAGCCAGAGGGTCGTCCAAGTCCCACCCGACCTCTTCGGCATGATCGACTTTCCAGACTTCCCACGGAGTCTTGTTCCGCCTAGCGGAATCGAATGAAACCATTCCGTCGCTCACGAGACGCCTCGCGGCCATGAGGGCGAAGGTTCCCGAGAACGCGGCGCATGTATGAAACAGAGGCAACGCCGGCGGGGTTCCCTGGCGGCCCGTTCCAACGATGTTGCGATAGAGAACGTCGTTACGATCAGGGTTCGCCGCGGCAAATTTTTTCGCCGCGTCTGTCGTAAGGTCACCCAGAGCGCCACTCGATTCGACTTCACGCAAAATGACCGGATCGATGCCGAAAAGGGAATGTAGCGCTTTCGCTGACGAGTGCAAGTCCGCGATCGGTGAGCCGAGGTGCGGCGTGCCGATCGTGACCAACGACTTCACGCGTGCCGCGACGCCCGCAATTTGCGCGAGCGCAAACCGTGCGTCGAGGCCTCCCAAGCCGTGGGCAATCACGTATCCGCGCTCCGTCGGAGAAAAGAAATCCCTGATTGCTGTTGCGAGTGCGTTCGCTCTCTCGCTTACGGGTCCGTAGGGATTGATAAAAGGCGTCCGTACTTTGATACCAAGTCTCGTTAAGTCCTCGGCGACGCCTTTGAAATACGTAACATGTTGATTGAGAATATCAATCGCTCCGAAGCCCAATGGGCCATGCGCAAGAATGACCTTCACGGAGGTTAGAGGGGACGCCGACCCGATACTTCCGGCGGCATCCAGCAACCGATGATACCTGAACTCACGCGGAGGCGGAGACGCGGAGGAGATGACCAGTCTCCGCGTGAGTCCTTCAGGCCAGAAGGACAACTATGTAACCGGAAACCGGCACACATCCCTCAGCAGACACACATCGCAGTTCTCCTTCCTTCTCCTCCTGCTGCACAGATCGAGGATCCCCAGGCGGCAGATGGCGAAGTCGTAGCGGACCGGGTCGGCGGGGTCAAACTTCGCGAGTCGGTTGGTCAGGGCGCGAGCGGCTTTCCAGTCGGCGGATTTGCGGTCGTTCAGGCCGAGGAAGGTGGCGATGCGGTGGACGTGGGTGTCGACCGGCATCACGAGCTTTGACGGGTCGACGAAAGGCCAGATGCCGAGGTCGGGGGGGGTGGTGCGGACCATCCAGCGGAGGAAGAGATTCATCCGTTTGCAGGCGGAGCCGTTGGCGGGAGAGGTAAGGAGATAATCGAGCGCCTTCGTGCGGCGCTTGCCGATCAAGGCGGCGACGAAGCGGGTCAGGGAGGGGCCGATGTCCTTGTCGGCGTCGTCGTAGCAGAGGCGGAAAAGGTCGCCGAGCGTGCCGTGCGTGCGGATGGCGGCGGCGAGGCAGGTCAGCAGCGCCACCAGTTCCGGGGTCTTGTGGAAGCGGTGGGAGAAGCCGGCGAATCTCCGTCTGCCTTCCGCGGGAACGAACGTCGTCAGATAGAGGTAGGGCGAGGGAGCCATACGGTCGAGCACCCGGCCAACGTTGGCAACGACGATGTCGGCACGGCCGTAGGCGAAGGCGGCGGCGAGGATGCCGGCCACCTCCTGGTCGCGCGGATCGTCGTAGCGGAGGACGAGCTGGAGCGGATCGGGCTCGATGGTCGAGACGTCGAACGTGGCCACGAGGGCGTCCAAGCGCTGCCGGAGCAGCTCCCCTCGCACCGGCATTCTCGGCATGTCCAAGCCAAACGTCGAAACCCGCTTCAGCATTCTTCGTCTAAAGGTCGTACATTCGTACGTCACCGGGAGGATCCCCATGCGCGCATTCCGCCGCCTGCTCTGCGTCTCGTTCGTGCTGTCGTCGTTCGTAGCGCCGCTGCGCGCGGCCGTCATCGGAACCGTCATCAACATCGACGGAAAGCCGCTCACCGGTGCCAAGGTGTCGCTCTTCGCGCCGGAGCTGATCACGGCACAGGGGCCGCGCCTCCTCTCGGACGAGCCGCAGCGGAAGCCGCTGGCGACGATGGCTACCGACTCCGGCGGCAAGTTCTCCTTCGACGTCCCCAAGGATCAGACGGTCGTCGACGTGCGCGTCGATGCCGCGGGGTACGCTCCCTCCGGCATCCGCCTCAACGCCGCCGATGACGACGCCGGGGCGATGATGCTGGCACAGGCTCCATCCGTTCGGGGAACGATCACAGCAAACGGGAAGCCGGTCGCGAACGCCACCGTGATCATTCTCGGCGGCGCGGAGTACACGACGAAGACCGACGCCGACGGCCACTACAGCGCCCCCGATCCCTCGAAATGGGCCTTTCGCATCATCGTTCTTCATCCCGACTTCGCCATGGTCGAAGAGCTGCTCGGTCCCGCCGGGACAAAGAAGGGATCCGACTTCTCGATGACCGCCGGTGTGGCCATCAAGGGCCGCGTCGTCGCGGAAGACGGCCAGACGCCGGTTGCTGAGGCTCAGCTTTTTCTCGACGGCTGGCCGTCCGGCAAATCTGCTGCCGATGGAACCTTCACCATCGCCCACGCCCCCAAAGACTGGGAGACCGTCGTGGCACGCAAAGACACCCGTGTGGCGCAGCGCGCACGGACGGCGGCCGTGGCCATGCTGAAGCTGGGCAAGAGCGCGACCGTCAGCGGCAACGTCCGCGACGTGAAGTCGCAACTGCCGGTGGCCGGTGCGCGCGTCTCCCTCGGCCCCACCGGACGCTTCGGCGCCCGCGACGCCTCGGTCGATGCGATCTCCGACGCCAAAGGAAACTTCATCATCACGGGAGTGGCCGCGGGCACGTACGAGATCCGGCCGACCCGGCCAGGCTACGAGATCAGCGGCATGCAGGCGGTGCATCTGAAAGCGGCCGATGCCGCCCAGAAAACACTCTACGCGACGGCGCGCGGGCGCATCAGCGGGTCGGTGATCGACGAGGACAAGCGGCCGGTGGCGGCCGCGCATCTGACGACGCGTCGGGCCTCGCGCAACAACGACATGTTCGCCCTGATGGGGCGCGGGGGTGCCGGCAGCGATGGCTACAGCGCGCCCGACGGCCATTTCGTCCTTCGCAATGTGGAGATCGAGGCCGATCTGCAGGTCGATGCGGTGAAGCGCGGCTTTCCGGTGGCGAAGTCGCCTTCGCTCAAACTGGCCGCGGCCGAGCGGAAGACCGGCCTGACGATCACCATTCCGCGCGGCGTGGCCATTACGGGCAAGGTCACCGACAAGGACAAGAAGCCGCTATCCGGCGTCGGCGTCGAGGCGATCGAGTCGTCCGCCGATGCGTCGGCCGGGATGCGCCGGATGGTCGTATCGAGCATGCAAGGCAACCGCAACGACGAGTTGGTCCGCACGGGCAGCGACGGCACGTTCCTGATCCGGGTCAAGGAAGGAACGTACGACCTGGCCTTCAAGCGCGAGGGTTACTCGGCGAAGTCGGTGCGCGGCACGAAAGTCGACGCGAATACGAAGCCGTTGGAGGTCATGCTCGCTCCCGGCGTCGAGATCAGCGGCCGCGTCACGCGCGGCGGAGCGGGCGTGGAGGGAGTGACCGTCCGCAGCATCTCGCAGGACGGCATGGCCTCGGCGGTTACGTCGAGCGACGGCTCGTTCACCATCACCGATCTTACCCCCGGGCAGATGATGCTGAACGCCAGCAAACAGGATTCGTTCATCCAGGAGATGCGCTCGGTCACCGCTCCCGCGCGCGACGTTCTCATCGATCTCCCTCCCGGCGGCCGGATCACCGGTCACGTGCTGGACAAGAGCTCGCACCAGCCGGTGACGTCGTTCCAGGCAGGCGTAACGACCTCCCGCGGCGGCGGGGGCATGGTGGTGATGATGCCGCCGATGCAGAAGCAGTTCACGAGCGACGACGGCTCCTTCGTCCTGGAAGGCATCAAGCCGGGCACGACACAGGTCGTCGTGAACGCACCCGGCTACACCACGGCGCGCGTACCGAACATCGAGGTCGAGGACGGCAAGACGGCGCCGGACGTCGAGGTCGACGTCGAGAGCGGATCGAAGCTGACCGGCCACGTTACCGATGCGAGCGGCACCCCGCTGGCGGGCGTGGCGGTGAGCAGCAATCCCATGGCCGGGGGCGGCGGGCGTGTGATGCGCTTCGACGCGACCGACAGCAGCGCCACGACCGACCCGAGCGGCGAGTACTCGTTCGATTCGCTCGAGGCCGGCGAGAAGACGTTCTCGTTCTCCAGGAGCGGGTACGTCGCCCAGCAGCAGACGGTGACGATCACCGCCGGCAAAGACGCGCGTCTCGACGTGCAGCTTTCGAGCGGGATGCGGGCCGCCGGCTTCGTCGTCACCGACGGCGGCGCGCCGATTCCGGATGCATCGGTGCGCGCGGTCTCCGCCGCCGAGATGGACGGCGGCCGCGATGCACGCACCGACGCCAACGGCGCCTTCGCCTTCGAAGGTCTCGCTCCCGGGCACTACACGTTCACGGCGGGGAAAACCGGTTTCGCGCCGGCTACTCTGCGCGACATCGACATCGCGACATCGGGACCGGTGCGCGTCATTCTGACGGGCGGCGGCGTCATCACCGGCCACGTCAACGGCCTGACCGCGCCGGAGCTCGAGCAGGCCACGGTCTCCGCCACCGTCTCGGGAAGTGGCGGCGGGGGCGGGTTCGGGGGCGGCGGGGGCGGTGGCGCGGCCTCGGTTGCCGTCGATGCCGCCGGCAACTTCCGCATCGATGGGGCTCCCTCAGGCACGGTCCGCGTGTCGGCGCGTACCGGTGCCATGTTCGGTGGGTCGGTCAAGACGGCGGCGCCGAAGACGGTCGAGCTCGAAGCCGGCGGAACGGCGCAGGTGGACATCGATTTCAAATCGAGCACGGTCATCAGCGGCCGCGTCACAAGGAACGGAGTTGCGGTGGCCAGGGCCCAGGTTTCGTTCATCCCGCGCAGCGGACAGCAGACGAGCGTGAGCGGACCGGCCGACTCAGACGGCCACTATGAACTGAGCGGCCTCGACGACGGCACATATACGGTCCAGACGGTGGACATGGCCAGCCTGAGCCCGTTCACCACGCAGTACGAGGTCCACGGCTCGAATACGTTCGACATCACCATGAAGACGGTGACCCTGCACGGCCATGTCATCGACGCCGGCGATTCGCACCCTCTTAATGAGGCGAACGTGCAGCTTCAGTCCCCGGGGCAGTCGTTCATCGGCAGCCGTACCGCCGTGACCGACTCCGCCGGAAACTTCACCATCGACAATGTGCCGTCCGGGAACTACCAGATCACCGCGGACAAGACCGGCTACGGGCATGACGCGCGGACGATCACAATCGGTGATTCGACACCTGACGATGTGCAATTTCAGCTCTCGCCGGGCGACGGCATCACCATTCGCGCCGTCGACACGCGCGACAACACGGCCCTCACCGTTAATGTCGTGCGCGTGATCGACTCGCAGGGAAATGAGGTTCCGCCCCAACAGGGCTTCTTCGGCGGCAGCAGCGCGGTGGTCACGCTGGCTCTCTCACCAGGCGTCTACCGCGTCACGGTCTCGGCGAGGAACTACGCGCCGCAGACGATTTCGATGGCGTCGCCGTCACAGCAGATGGTTCGCTTCTCGCCGGGCGGCTCGATCGTCCTGCATTCGACGGACTCAACACCACGAAACTACAGGCTGATCGATTCGTCCGGCGTCCCGTTTGGAATGAATCCCATTTCGCAGGGCATCTTCCCGCTTCCACCCGGCACCACCCCGCTGAACAACGTCACCGCCGGCCACTACCAGTTGCAAGTCATCGACAAAAGCAGCGGCCGCGTGACGAAGACGGTGGAGATCGATGTGCTGGATGGGCAGCAGAGCATTATCAACGTGTAAGGCGTTGGCCGAGTGAGCCGGCATCCGTTACGTCAAAGCGTTTCACCACAGAGACACAGAGGCCACAGAGAAAACCTCTGTGTTCTCTGAGCCTCTGTGGTTAAAGCTTTTCGGATGTAACAACGCGGCAGAGGATCACTGACTCACTCCTCATCGTGCTCGTCGATCGGCGGCGGCTCGGGCATATCGACGGCGGCTTCGAGCGGCATGCGGTCCGGGCGGGGGGGCATTGGGCCGCCGAAGTTCTTGCGGTGTTTCTCCAGGCGCTTGAAGAGGTGGTGCAGGTCGTAAGTCAGGCGGAGGACGGTGCGGCGAAGCTTGTATTTGACGCGTTTGAAGGCCTCGAGATCGTCGCCGCGCAGCGTGGGGAGGAAGGACTGGATCTCGGCGATGCGCTTGCGCACCTTGTCGAGATCCTTGTCCTGTACGTTCACGAAAAGCTCTTCGCCGTTGATCAGCATCGGTTCGGTGCCGGTCATCTGATCGTCGAACCAGTGCCAGAGCTGAATCAGGTCGATGCGCCGGCCCTTGGAGAGGAACCTCGTCTCCAGCAGGTCCTGCCGGAAGTAGCCGAGGAGCTTGCGGTCGTCGGCGTGATTGAACTCGTCGTCCGTCAGATTGCGGGTGTTCCAGACGCCGTAGCGAATGATGTCGTTGCGCGTGCTCCGAAGCTGGCGCAGCGTCTCATCGAGAACCTTGAACGGCATTTGCGCGAGCGTTTGCGGCTCGAGTTGGGTCAAGGGCATAGGCTTGAAGAATACCTCACTGTGCTGGCACGAAGATCGGATCGCCCGTGTTGTTGTCGATGACGGACGCCCAGGCCAGCGTTTTGCCGGCGCCGGCGATCACCTGCACGTCGACGCGTCCGTTCACGACTGGTGACGACGTCAATGCATCGACAGGGAACTGCACGAGCCGAAACGGGTCGATCGCTCGTTCCGCGCTGCCGAGCGAATTGCCGGCGGAATCGTAGAGCGTGAAGCGCAGGACCTGCACCGCGTCGCTGGCGTTGATTGCGCCGAGGTTTGTGCGGAAGGAGGAAGAGCGCTCGATGTGCAGCATCTCCTGGGGAGCGCTGCTGCTGTCTCCGGTGAAGGTCAAGGGGATGAACTGGCCATACGTACCGTTGCTGGATGAGGTGAAGGTGCGCGAGGTGGCGACGATGGCTCCGGACAGATCGGCGCGAAGCGTGCCGAATCCGCCGGTCCGGCCGAAGTAATTGCCGACGATGTCGTCGAGCCGCACGGCCTGACGCCCGGCCACGCTGCCGTGCTTGACCACCCTCTCGCCGGTGACGGCATCGACGTAGGTCAGGTCGAAGCTGCCGCCGCTGTCGGTGGGCGCGCTAAGAAAGACGTCGCTCCGCCAGAAGGTGTTCACGCCCGGCTGGCTGATCACCGGCGCCACGAACGCACCGGTACGCGGATTCGCCGCGGCGACGTAGATCGGATCGCCGCTGTGATTGTCGATGACCGATCCGTAGGCGACGATGCGGGCGTCGCCGCTGATCACGCGCAGCTCGGCGGTCATCAGCGGCGCGCCCGTTGCCGGGAACTGCAACTGGTCGAACGGAACGGCCGCGAAGTCCTGCGTCGAGAGCACCGCGCCGGTGGTGGCCTCGAACAAGGTCATGCGAACGGTGCCGCTGCCACCGGCCACCTCCGCAAAGCCGGTGTTCGTACGAAAATCGGCCGTCGCCTGGATCTGGGGCACGTAGGCAAGCGTCGAGGCGTCGAGCGTGCTGACCGCCGGGATGAACTGGCCGTAGGTTCCGCCATTCGCGTGCGTATACGTGCGGCTGGTGACGACGAGTGCGTCCGTATCGCCGAGAAACTCGAGCTGGCCGACGCCGCTCGTGCGCATCGTGGCGGAGACGACGTCGTCAAGCGCCATGACCTGATGCGGCGCGATCGACAGCTTCACCGCCGCGAAGTGACTCCAGCCGTCCTCGCCGGCGTGGGTGAAGATCGCCGTGACGTTCGCCGTCACCGCGCTGCCGTTGAAGAGACGTATGTCAGTCTGCCAATTCGTCCCCAGAGCGCCCGGTGCGTGGGCGACCGCCGCGATGTGCTTGCGCGGCGCAAACGACGACGGACGCGTCGTGGCGGGGACGTCGCCCGTGAAGGTGATACCGAGGGCCCACGAGATGAGTGTGCCGCTGTTCTGCGATTGAAGATCGCGAACCGTCAGCGTCCATCTCCCGCCGGCGCCGTGGCCGCGGAAGATGTCGAGCCGCTCGGCAGGATCGGCATCGACGCCGTACGTCACCTGGGTTGCCGGCGCGTGATCGGTGGAAGGGTTCTGCAGGATGGCCGCCGTCCCGTCCGGCGCTGTGAGCACGATCTGCAGGTCTCCTCGGGAGGGATGCGCGATGTTGACGTTGACGGAGAGGCTGTCGATCGTGCGGCTGTCGGTGAGATCGATCGTCGATGTGATCCCCGCCGGCGTGTTGTCCGGAATGGCCAGACCCTGCTGCGGCGACTGAAACAACGTCACCTCGCCGTGCGGCGCCGGATTGCAGTCGGAGCTGCCGAGGATCAGCCGGGTGGTGAAGGCGGTGCAGATCGCATTCGCATGCGAAGCGCCGTTGAGAACGCGGTCGGCATCGAGCAGCTTGAGGGCGATCACGGCATACGTCGGATCAGAAGGCGCGCCGAACATCGATTCCAGCACCAGCGTGTCCGCCATCCGTCGGCCATCGGTCACGCCGTGACGGCGCACGAGCGCGTCGAAGATCTCGCGGAGCGCGGATGACCAGATCTCGCCGTTCTTGTGCTCTGTCCCTGAGGTCCCACTGGTAAGGAAGTCGTTCATCGTCTTCGTGCCGTCGACGCGGCGAAGGCAGTCGGCGCCGGCGGGATAGCCGCACTCCTGCGAATCGTCGTCACCGAAGCAGCGCGCGTCCCAATCGGCGATGCAGTACTGGTCGCGGCCGCCGGCGAGACCGGGCTCATAGTTCGATGAGAAGGCCCAGTAGTCGCTGAACCCTTCGCCCATCGCCCGCGACTGGCTCGCCGAGGTGCCGAAGAAGACCGATGGCGCGATCCAATCTTCTACCGAGTGAAAAAACTCGTGCAGCACGATGTCGGAGTCTTCCGCGTCGTCGACGCCGCCATCGCCGAAATACAGCTTCCCCTGCCCCGGCGTCAGAGTGCTTCCTACGTAGAGCGAATTGTCCGCGCCCGAAAGCGCGTGCGGATCGGCCGGAATCGAGTAGCCGACGACACGCCGGGCGCCCGTGTACCCGAGCGACTGCATGTAGCGCTGACTGCGATCAATATGAAAATAGACGTTCACTTCTTCGAACTGCGGCTGGCTGCGGTCGAACAGCAGCGGCTGTGAGGCATCGGCGTGCTGGGTGAATGGGGAGTCGGTATCGACGATCTGGACGTTTGGTCCGATCAGCATGCCGGCCGGGTTGAGCTCGAGAAGGTCGACGAGCGAGTACGCGGCGTCAGGGACCGCCGCGGCGGAGTCGTTTTGATCGCGAAGCGAAGGATCGTTCAGCTTCGCCACAGGATTCGGATCGAAGACTCTTCCCTTGGCCGTGATGTGGGCAAAGAGTGGTTGTGAGCGAAGGATCACGCCGGTCGCGGCGTCGATGTAGTGCGCCACCGGTTCGTGCGGATTCTGCTCGACGACGACGCGCCATGCCGGCCGCGCCTCGCCGCTGACGTTGACGGCGACGAGCTGCTCGTCGCGCAGCAAACCGGAGGGGGCGCTTGCGAGCGCGGCACTCTTCGCAATCAGCGCGCGTTTCGGAGCGGCCTTGGCGATGGCGCGATGCAGTTCACGGACACTGCCATCGTGATCGACGCACTCGATCACCTCACCCCCGACGACGGGCAGGCCGTCTACATACTGCGTGTAGTGCCGGTACGTGCCGACGAGCGACTCGCGCTCATAGTCGAGCCGCAGGTCCTGGGCATGGGCAGCCGCGGGGAGCAGGAGAACGAGAGAGACCATGAGCCGCCGCATCCGTCCCGCAAACCGTGGGCTTACAGGGAAAATTCAGGCCGGTCTACGTCGCCGAGACCGTTTGCGGGTCCTCGGCTGAAGGGGGCGGCAATTGCTCGACCGCGGGAGTAACGGGCAACGAGAACGAGAAAGTCGTCCCCTGCCCTTCGCGGCTCTCCACCCAGATCGAGCCGCCGTGGCGCTCGACGATCTGCTTTGTAATGTAGAGACCCAGCCCGAGGCCGCCGTAATTCGTCGATGACACCTGGCGTCCACGATGGAAGCGCTCGAAGACCTGTCCAATCTCATCGGTGGGAATGCCAATCCCGCGGTCGGCCACGGACGTCACGAGCTGGTCGCCTCGTTCTTCCACGCTGACGAGGATCTCACTGCCGTCCGGCGAATACTTCACCGCGTTCTCCATCAGGTTTCCGAGCACCTGCTCGAGGCGGTCGCGGTCGCCGAGGACGCGCTTGTGACCGACGGGGAGATTGAGTTGGAAACGGCGCTCGCTGACGGCGGTGTGATGGCGATGGACGACGTCGCTCACGAACGTCGTCCATGGGATCGGCTCGCGCCGGATCTCGAGACGGCCGGTCTCGATCCGTGAGACGTCGAGCAGCTCGAGGATGAGACGCGACATCCGATCGATCTGATCGAGGGCGATGTCGAGATACTCCTCCGAGGTGCGCAGATCGTTTTCGCGGATCAGCGTCTTCGCCAGTTGCGTGTACCCCTTGATCGATGTCACTGGAGTGCGGAGCTCATGCGAGGCGATGGAAAGGAACTCGTCCTTCAGGCGCGAGAGGTCTTCCACCTTGCGCCGGGCATCGACCTGATCGGTGTAGAGCTTGGCGTTTTCGATGGCCAGGGCGGCGCGCTCGGCGAGGATCTCGGCCAGCGGCAGCTTCTCGTCGCTCATGGCGCGATCGGGATCGTTTGCGGCGATGACCAGCGCACCGAGCATCTCGCGGCGCGTGCGCAGCGGAAGAATCAGGAGCGAGGCCAGCTTCATCGGCGCGGCGTGATAGCCCCCTTCGAGCTCGGGCCCGGCCGGCTGAGCACCGCCGAGGTTTTGTGTCAGTGAGGGATAGCCGGTGCTGACGACCTGGCCGATGATCCCTTCGCCGACCACGAGCGGCTGCCGGTAGATGTACGACCAGGCTAACCCGATGGAGGTCATCTCCCGGTGATAGATCGAAGCAACACGCAGCTCGCTCGAGTCCGACGACTTGAGAATGACCGCGGCCCAGTCGCCCAACACCTCGGCTACACGTTCCGCGATCGCCTGCGTGACCCAGACCGGATCGATGTTGCTGGCGAAGAAGGCCCCGGCGTCGGCCAGGATCTGCGCCCGCTCGGCCTGCAGTTGCATCGCCTCCTCGAGCCGCCGCCGCTCGGTGATGTCGCGGAACGTGACGATGACGCCGGAGATGCGGCCGTCGTCACGCAGAGGCGTAGCGCTTACGGAGATTGCGATCTGCCTCTCCTCCCGCATCACCATCATCGTGATGTCGCGCACGGGGCGGCCGGTAGACAGCGCCCGCGCCGCCGGCAGCTCACTGGCGTCGACCGGCTCGCCCGCATCGTTCAACAAGCCATAGACCTCGGCATGTTGAAAGATCGGCACGCCAACGTCCGATCGTCCAAGCAGATTTTTCGCGGCCCGATTCAGGTACGCGGTCTTTCCCTCGGCGTCGACCAGCACGACGCCATCCGACATGCCTCCGATCATCGTCTCGGTGCGTTTCACCTGCCGGTTGATCGAGGCGATGAGCGATTGCTGGATACGCCAGATCAGGTACGCGGCCAGGACGATGATGATGGCGCTGACGATCACCATCAGCAGAGTCAGACCGGTGCGCATGCTGCCGATGCGCGCAAGATCGTGACGCTCCTCGCGCTCGTGCTCGTCAGCCATCGTGCCGGCATAGTCGGGAGCAGCGCGGTAGAGCTTCGACGCCTCGACCATGTACTCATTGGCGTTGGCGTCACGATCTTCGCGGAGAGAAGACATTTCCTGGTCGGTGAGTTGCTTCACCTCGTTGAAGTTCTTGCGCATCGAGGCGACGACCTTCGCGTCGTGCGGATCGGTGGCCAGTTGGCTGGCCCTGGCGGCGACCTTCCTGAAGTCGCGGATGGCCTCGTAATACTGCTGCAGGAACTGGGTCTGCCGCGTGAGCGCGAAACCGCGCGCCGCGGCCATGATCATCAGCGTGTCGTCATTCATCGCGTAGAGGGCGTCGAGGAGCGGCGTCGCGCCCTCGACGATGCGCGACTCCTGGCGATTGGAGAGATGAAGGATTCCGATCGTCAGCGCCAGGCCCGCGGCGATGAGTACCACCAACACCGCGAAGGCGCTCCACAACGTGCTCCGAATCGAGGAATCCATACTTGCCGGCTCAGCCGGTTTCGGGATGCAAGATCGACGCCGGTGCCCAGCGGCGGACGTTGATCCAAGTACCTTCGTTTCAGCGACTTCCAGATGGGCATCGCTGGAACGGCGGATGCAGGATCGGTCCCCGGAGGAGTCTCATGGAACTCAGGCCGTTGCGCAACGCTACGATTTCATTCGGCCTCGTGGCCATCCCGGTCCGCTTCTACACGGCCACGAAATCGGAAGACGTTCACTTCAATCTGTTGCACGCAAGTTGCGGCACCCGCGTCAATCGTAAATGGTGGTGCCCGCATCACGAGAAGATCGTCGACTCGGATGAGTTGATCCGCGGCTATGCGATCTCGAAATCAAAGTACGTGACCTTCACCGACGAGGAGATCGAGACGCTGGAGACAGACGACAACCGCGCCCTCGAGATCACCGAGTTCGTCGATCTGCATGAAATCGATCCGCTCTTCTTCGAGAAGGCCTATTTTCTGGGACCGTCGCCCGGCGGCGGAAAGACCTACCGGCTTCTCTCCCAGGCCATGAAGAAGCAGGACAAAGTGGCCGTGGCCCGCTGGGTCGCGGCGGGCAAGGAGCACCTTGTGGTCCTGCGGCCGTACGATAAGGGCCTCGTGCTGCACACGATGTATTACGCCGACGAGGTACGCGACTTCGGCGCGATCGATCTCGAATCGTCGCCGGCGAGTGAGAAGGAAGTCAAACTCGCCGAGATGCTGATCGATGAGTTGACCGAGAAGAAGTTCGATCCTCTCGCGTTCAAGGATGAATACCGCAAACGCCTGCTGGACCGCATCCGCGCCAAATCGAAAGGCAAGGCGATCGAGCCGGAGGAAAAAGAAGAGGAGAAAGGCGGCGAAGTCATCGACATCATGGATGCGCTCCGCCGCAGTCTCAGCAAAGGCCGCGGCGCGGCAAAACCGGCACGCGCGAGGCCTGTTGCGCGAAGGAAGACGACTTCGAGGAAGAGAAAGGCATCGTGAACGAGGTCGTTGGGGTTCGCGGTTGCTGGGTTGCTGATTGCTGGGCTGCTGAGTAGAGCCGAGCAACACCAGCGACGAAACCCAGCAACTCTGCAACCCAGCAACTCAGTAACCCCGAAACCCAGCAACCATGTCCGACCCACTCAAGAAATACCGATCCATGCGCGACTTCGGCGTGACGCCGGAGCCTTCAGGAGGGAAGCCGAAGAAGAGCCGATTACCGATCTTCGTCATCCAGAAGCATGCCGCAACCCGTCTTCACTACGACTTTCGCCTGGAGATGGAGGGCGTGCTGAAGTCGTGGGCAATCCCGAAGGGGCCGTCGTACGACCCCACGGTCAAACGTCTGGCGATGATGACGGAAGACCATCCGTACGATTACGCCTCGTTCGAGGGCGTGATCCCAGCCGGCAACTACGGCGGCGGAAACGTCATCATCTGGGACAACGGCACCTGGGAGCTCACCGAGCCCGACGATCCGGTCGAGGGGATCAAATCGGGAAAGCTCGCCTTTCGGATGTACGGGAAGAAGATGTTCGGTGAATGGGCGCTGGTGAGGATCAAAGGCCGGCCGGGCAGCAAGGGAAACGAGTGGCTGCTGCTCAAACATCGCGACGAGTTCGCCAATGCGGACGTCGATGTGACGGAGGTGGCTCCCCGCTCGATCATCTCGGATAAGACCGTCGAAGAAATCGGCACCTCGAAACGAACGTGGCAAAGCAACCGGCCGGCACAATCATCGGCAGGGCATGCGCCGACATTGGCCAGCCGACTGGAAGCGGAAAAGGCGAAGAAAACTACGAAGAAGCGTCCGTCCGCTTCGCCAACGACCCGATCTGCTCGAGCGCCAAAGAAAGCAGCTTCCGCTCCGAGTCGAAGCTCGCGCGCCGGATCGCCTCCGGCAGCGCCACCCACTCGACGTCGTCCACCTCGCTGAGCTGCGGGGTCATCGTCCCGCCGGTGTAACGCATCAGGTAGAAGTCGACGCTCTTCTTGATCAGCATGTCGCCGGCGCGGAAAAAATACTCGATGGTGTCGAGGAGACCGATGATCTCGGCGTCGAGGCCCGTCTCCTCCCGCACCTCGCGCAAGGCGGCCTGCTCCGACGTCTCGCCTGGCGAGACCGCTCCTTTGGGCAGCCCCCATCGCGAACGGCCGCGCGTGGCGATCATGGCCACGAACGGCACGCCGTCGCGAAGATCGATGACCGCGCCGCCGGAGGAATGCTCATTGCGGGTTTTCCGGCGCGAGTCGGGCATTCAGTAGATTCTACGTTTTCATCACGGCCAGAGCCATCGCCGCGAGGAGAGCCCCCAGCAGAACGAGCATCGTCGTCGATAGCGCCGGAACGCTACTGAGAGGAGTACCGACCGCCGCGGACGCGGTCGCGGAGTTGTTCGAGCCGTTGGAGTCGGGCACGGAGGCGGTCACGGTGGCGGTGTTGTTGATCGCCGTTCCCGCCGTTGTAGCCGGATCCACGACGACATTGACAGTAAAGGTGGCAACGACCGAAGCGGCCAGCGAGGGGATCGAACAGGTGATCGTGCCGTTGGTGCCCGGAGTTGGCGCCGTACAGGACCAGCCTCCGGGAGAAACGAGCGAGGCGAACCGTAGCGGCGCTGGAAGAACGTCGTTCATCGTCACCCCCGCGGCGTCGCTCGGCCCGGAGTTCGTGACTATGATCGTGTACTGCTGCGAACTCCCTGGGAGGACCAGCCCCGGTGTGCGCGCTTTGGTGATGCCGAGGTCGAAGACGACCGCCGATTGAACGCTCGCGGTTGCAGAGTCGTTCGCGGCGATCGAGTCGTCCGGCGAGGAGACCGTGGCCGTCGCCGACAGCGTGGTGCCGGCGGCGAGCGATGACGGGACCTGCGAAACGACCGTGAATGTTGCCGATGCCCCGGAATTGATCGTCGACGTGAGTGAGCAGGTCACGCTGCCGTTGGCTCCGACAGACGGCGTGGCACACGACCAACCCGGAGGGCCGGCAACCGAGACAAAGGTCGTCGGTGGCGGCAGCGGAAGATCGGCCGAGGCATTGATGCCGGTGCTCGGACCGTTGTTGGTCACCGTCATCGTCCACGTCAGATTCGTTCCCGCGTTCACCGGGTTCGGCGACGCCGAAAGCGCCATACCGAAATCGCTGGAGGGTTGGATGATCACGTCGACGGCGAACGTATTGTCGTTGCTGTCGGGATCGGGAGTGGTGCTGGAGACGGTGGCCGTCGTGCTGAATGTGCCCGAGGCGGTCGGGGGACTCGATGCGGTAATCGTGAATGCATCCGAGCCAGGCGGCAGCGTCGCGGCGGTGCAGGTGACGGTCGCTCCGACCGTGCCGGGGGCGATCGCGTTGCACGACCAGCCGGGGGGAACACTCTCCGATTGGAACGCGATGCCGGCGGGAAGGGGAAAACTGAGCGATGGGTTGGCCGCGTCATCAGGTCCTTCGTTGTTCACTTGGATGACGTAGTCGAAGTTCGTGCCAGCGGCCACCGGTTGTGGCTGCGTCACGGATACCTGGATGGAGGCGCTGGCCGTCTGGGCCGTCGCCGATTGCGGGGCAAGAAAAAACTGAGCGGCGAAAACGATCGTCGCGGCAGTGCTGCTTTTGAACATCGGATTGGGTCTCCCTGGATGGACTTCGGACGGGACATTATTGTCCCGATGAACGTTTCCGGTGCAAAGACGTGACGTAACGGTGAAAAAGGCGTACGCTTTTTTCCGTCTCGAGAAGCGATTGACAGGAGGTTCATCGTGCCTTCGCTTGAAATCATCACTGTCGTCGGGGTGGTCGTCCTGGTGGTCCTGATCTGGTTTTTCGTCCGGCTGCGCGGCAAAGATCATGTCGAGGAGGTGTTGGCGAAGCATCGCGGCACGGCCCGCGCCTGCAGCCGTGCCTGTCTCCTCGAGGGGATGGAACAGATTCCGGTCGCGCTCGTGCTGACCGCCGACGCCATCTATTACGAGAACAGCGATCTGCAAGCATCGATCGAGCTGCCGCTGATCGAGGAGGTCGAATACGACGATGAGACGGCGACCGGACACACGGTAGCCGGCAAGGTTCTGCGGCTCCGGGCGCACAATCACGTATTCGAGTTCACCCTCGATCTGGCGACGGCTAAGCAGTGGGAGGCAGCGCTGCCGGCCCGCCGTATCGATCGTGCCAAAGCGGTCTGACGGAATCACGTCCGGCGCGACCGCTGTTGTGTGAGATCCCGTCGGGGTGTGGCGCAGTCTGGTAGCGCACCTGCTTTGGGAGCAGGGGGTCGGAGGTTCGAATCCTCTCGCCCCGACCAATTCTCTTCTCCAACACGTCCTCGTAGCTCAGTCGGATAGAGCAACAGCCTTCTAAGCTGTGGGTCGCAGGTTCGATCCCTGCCGGGGACGCCAATCGAATCAAGCACTTAGGCGTGTTTGGACAGGGCTAAGAAGGCTCTCGTACCAACTTCTGTACCAAAGTCGATGTCGAACATCGTCGATCACGGAGCGTCTGAGGCAGCAACCGTCAAGGCCGCGCCAATCTTGTCGTGCCACAGCCTTGGGCGCCCGCCCGCGAGCCACGACTGCGTCTTGGTGTAGCCCGTGTAGCCCATGTGATCAGCTATCGCGACCGCTTCGCGTTCGTTCAGCGCGTAGATCTCGGTCTCCTTAGCGACGTTCCACACATATGCGTGGATTAAGTTCGGGAACTTCCCGTACTTTCTGCTGATCGAGAAAGCTCGGCCCAACGCGGCCTTCATCTGAATCGGGCAAGCGACGAAGGACGAGTCGAGATCGAGATACGCGGTGAGGTCGATACCGTGGTCGCGCGCCGGAACGCGTATCTGTTTACCGAGCCAGATGAACGGTGGGGACGGCGGTGAACACTTCGCGAATATCACCTGATTTTGGAAGGCGAAATCTGATTTGCGGATCGCCAGCGCCGGCTCGTTCCGATTATTTCATCGACCGGGGTAGGGAAAACTGAACTGGCGTCACTCCTTAGAAGGGAATCCAAAGAATCCAGTTGCCCGGACGTTGCCATCCACTACGTCTGCGCAACCAAAGGAGTATCCATGGCCATAGTCAAGCGCCATCGTTGGGTGTATTTTATCCTTTTCGGAGTCATCTTTTGGGGGGCCATGACATCTTCGAGATGCCGGCGCGAAACACCGCACCCCTACACGGTGGGTCTCGTCACCTGGGTCGGTTACGGACCGATCTACATCGCCCAAGAAAAACATTTCTTTCGGGATGCAGGGCTGGATTTGATCGTCAGAATCCTCGACGATCCAGGCGCGCGCGAGGCCGCTTATCAGGCGGATCAATTGGATTTTTTTCCGAACACGCCTGATGCGTTCACGATCTTCTTCTCATCACAACAGCCACATGGCAAAATCGTGGCGGCGCTTGATGAGTCGCAGGGTGCGGACGGCGTCGTCGCGAAGAAAGAGGTCGCAACAATCGCCGACCTCCGAGGCAAACGCGTCGGGTTTCAAAAAGGAATCACGAGTCACTTCCTTCTCCTTTATCTTCTAAATAATGCGGGACTGACGGGCGCGGATGTGCAACAGGTCGACCTCAGCGCGGGAGATGCTGGTGCGGCGTTCGCCGCCGGTCGGCTGGATGCGGCTGTCACTTGGGAACCATGGCTGACCGTTGCGCGAAAATCTCCAGATAGCAGAGTTCTCGCAACATCCCTCGATGCGCCCGGCCTGATCGTCGATTGTGTGCTCGCTTCTGATCGTGCGATGGGTAACAACGGCGACGCTGTTAAACGCTTCATGTCAGCATGGTTCCGAGCGGTTGAATTCATGAAAACAAATCCTGGCGAATCACAGGCAATCATAGCGAGAAACTTCAAAATGCCTCCTGCTCAAGTGGGTGAAATGCTTACGACTACGAAGTTCCTAAGTCGGGAGCAAAGTATTACTTACCTTCAGCGCGACCTCTCGGGCGTATTCAACAACGCCACACGCCTTTATCTTTCTAACCACGTCATTCGGAAGCCTCCACAGGTTAGTAATGTGATCGACACCACGCCGCTGAAGGCAATCAAGTGAAGGCATCGAGACCGTGGCGGACATACACCAGTGCCAGCGTTTCAATACTGCTAGGAATAGCTGCTTGGTCGGCAATTGCTCAAACAATTGGAGTAGGGAATGTTTTTTTGCCAACTCCATGGTCAAGCGTCTCAACCTTGATCAACCTTTGTGAGCGAGAGGGCTTTTGGCGCGATATCGTCTGGAGTACCACTCGGGTCACATCCGGGGCCGTGGCTGGCCTGCTAGTGGCGACCCCGTTAGGGCTATTGATTGCGATGAATCGTACGGCGTCGTGGCTGATCGAGCCACTTATCAGAGCGTTGCGATTTGTGCCTCTTAGCGCCTTTATACCAATCTCGTTTCTGCTCATAGGAACGAACGAACCTCAGAAAATTGCCGTGCTCTTTACGACGTCATTCTTGTATATTCTCCCGACGACGATCGATGCTGCGCGCAATGTCGAGCGGAACTACGTGGACGTCGGCCGAATGTGCGGCCTCACTACAACGCAGCTAACAACTAAGGTCATTTTGCCCCGTATTTCCCCCCGTGTTCTGGACTCCTTTCGGGCCGCTCTGAGTATCGCTTGGTCATACGTATTGGTGGTGGAGATTACGGGCGCCAGCATCGGAATTGGTCATACTATGTCACTCGGCCAGCGGTACATCCAGCCGGGCGTGGTCTTCGCCGGTGTGATCGCGGTGTCGACTTTAGGTATCGTGTTTGATTACTCTCTCAGGGCTGCTAGCCAGTATCTTTTTGGATGGGAACAGACGTTAACAATGTCTGCGTGATCTCAATGCACGGAGTGATTGCACTACAGGTAGAGGCGCTACGCAAATCCTTCCGGAGAAAGGTCCCGCACCGCTGGCGCTCGCGCTACCGCACTATCGACGTACTAGACAAATTGTCATTTGTATTACCGATGTTTCGCATTGCTGCGATTCTGGGGCCGTCCGGTTGTGGAAAATCGACGCTCTTACGAATACTCGCCGGTTTAGAGACCTCGGATGGCGGTCACGTCGCGATTCCACAAGAGTTACGTACCGGCATCGTCTTTCAGGCCGACAACTGCTTACCTTGGCTAACAGTGGCTCAAAACGTCGGCTTTGGCATTCGTGGTAGTGATTCCCGACGCCGGGAGACAATCAGTCGAGCGCTAGAAGTTGTCGAGCTGTCGGACCGCGCGGAGAGTTGGACGACAGAGTTATCCGGCGGACAGCGGCAGCGTGTAGCTTTCGCGCGACTTATCGCCGCGAATCAAACGCTGTGGCTTCTCGACGAGCCCTTTTCAGCTCTCGACGCAAGGAGCAGGAAAATCATGCAGCGGGTCGTTCGCGACGGAGTACGTGCCCGTCGCCGCTCTGTCGTCCTGGTTACCCACGATATCGATGAAGCGCTGTCGCTAGCGGACGTGATCATCCTGCTTTCGCGACCGCCCGCCCGTGTAGCTCTTACCGTTCGCAACTTAAGGGAGATACGCGCCGACCTTAGCGCGTACACGGTGTGCATGCAGTTCTTGCGCGACTGTCTGGGCGACACCACCCCACGGGATGCTCCGGCTCTGATCGCTCGTCACGTTGCATTTGAAAAGGATGCGAATGCCGCTTGAAGCGACGGACGTTGTCTTCGGTTGCTTAGTCGCGAGTCTGGTGGCGCTATTGGTGCCCGGTCGCTCCGCGCCATGGTACGACCTCGACGCCCTACTCACCCAAAGTTTTCGCGTCGTGCGCAGAGCGATCGCGCCGGAGGCCGCCGTTGCGGACGCCGCCTTTGTTCGTTCGTCGGCAGAGCGCGCCCGATTCCTCAAGGGCGCCGTTTCTGGCATAGCGCTCATTCTTCTGCTTCCATTACATCACTGGACCGGCACGCAGTGGGCTGTTGACTGGCTGTGGTATGTTCCCGATTGGACGCGGCATACGTCTGAAGGACTCTGGCCCGCCCTCGCGGAGTACCTCCACGAAGAGGAACATTATTGGCGCAATGCACCGTACCAACTGTGGGAAATCTGCGTCTTCGTATGGGCGATTCCCTTCCTGAGCGGCTCGGTGAGAGACGACTGCGTTGACTGGCTCTCTCAGGCGAAGATGGGTACCAAAAGCGCTTTGCGTTACTACAGAGTTGTAAGTGCAATATCGTGGACGGTCGCTGTAGTCGGGGCCGCAACTCTCGTCGTGCTGCAAAACCCATTCGTGAGGCTGTCCTTCGAACTTGGATTTGTGGCGGTGGTCATGCTGTTTGACCTTTGGTTCGCGTGGAAGTACTATGCGCTTAGACGACACTTGTCGGCCGTGCAATTTATGGAAATCGTATTTGTAATTGACCTCCCGGCTGTTGTGGCCTTTACTGTGTTATTGTTATTCATGCGGTCAAGTTTTCTGGAGGACTTACCTTACCGATCGCATTGGTCGAGCCCGTTTGTCGCTGGCGCGTCGGCGCTTAATTTGATGTTCGCCAGTAGTGCTACGATAGTTTTGAAGACGATCCATGCTTATAGGCGCGCGGCGACGGACGCAAATGTTGCGTCGAGAGAAACTGCCGGCGATGAGGTCGCGGTGACATCATGAACGGTGAGGCATATTGGCGCTCGATACGACGGGAATTTCGCCTTTCCGCCGATTTGGTGCATCTTTCCGGTTTCTGGTTGTCGTCACATCCTCGGCGGGTTCGCGATCGTATCGAGCAACACCGACGTGGTCTAGATGAAAACCCCTACCTATACGTTACGCGTAACGAAGAGTTCTTTGAAAATGAGATGTATACAGAACTCGAGCAATTGCTGAGCGCGGAACCGGGCGAAGTGGCAGTTACTGAAAGCACAACGACCGGCTTAGGGTACGCTTTTAATGGCATGTCGTTGGAGCCTAACGCCGAAATTCTCACGACGCTACATGAACACTACTCATCGATTGCGTCGCTAGAGCTGCTGGCCCGGCGAACTGGTGCAAAACTAAACGCCGTTCAGTTATACGAAGATGGTGTTGATACCTCGACAGATGAGATCGTTGATCGATTAGTAAGCGCACTCACACCGGCAACTCGCTTAGTGGTGCTGACTCTGGTGCATTCCTGCACGGGGGTTGTTATTCCATTAACAGCCATAACTGCAGCAGTACGCGCGCGCTTGGGAAACTCTGTCATAGTCGCTGTTGACGCCACGCACGCAATAGGTGCGCTGCCGATCAATGTGCAAATGCTGGGATGCGATCTGCTGGCCGGAGGATGTCACAAGTGGCTTAACGGACCCCGCGGGACCGGTGTCATATGGGGTAAACTAAAGACTCTAGAAAGCATCGTAGAGACCATTCCGTCGTTTGCAGTTGGTTCGCTTGGTAGATTTACCGGACGGGCCGCGAACGTGCCTGTGACCACGGGCCAGCGTCTCTCGCCCGGTGGATTTCATTGCTTTGAGCACCGCTGGGCGATAGCGGAGGCGGTGAGGTTCATGACGGCAATCGGCATTGGAAATGTTTACGCCCGTATACAAGACCTGGCGGAGCGTTTGAAGGAGAGGCTCAGTGAGATCCGAAATGTGAGAGTTATTACGCCGATGGGACGGGAGAATTCTGCGGGAATTGTGTGTTTCGAGGTGGCCGGTATTGAGCCGGAGGAAACGATGTCACAACTCCTTCGGAACGGAGTAGTTGCTAGCGTATCGCCATATCGGAGACGATATTGCCGGTTCACACCGTTTATTTTTAATCTTTTCGAGGACATTGAGCGAGCGGCGACTACAGTCGCCGCGATCGCGTAATCGTAGCGATACCTTGGTAATCGTAACAACCATGAGGAGGGCCGCAGATCTTTGCTCTTCGGTTATTCGTGTGAGAATGTACGGAATTGACAGCGTGCTGAAGCCTTCGCCTCTACCCCAGACTGCTGAGTATTTGGCACCTTGAGGGGAGGTGACGCAGGTAGTTGTCGATGTCCCGAACGGACGCAGGGGAAACAGGAAGCGATGCAGTGAGGTGCTGCTTGCCCATCTTAGCCAGAGCGTTCGTCAGTCCAGATCGACAGACATCAAGTCTGTTGGTTGGAGGCTACACCTAGACGGCGTGTGCATCGCCTCAATCGTGAACAAGCCGCTCGCGAAATCGATGTCGCAGCGCAGCTTCAGGATCTCGCCGAATCGCATTCCCGTGTCCAGCGCTCAGATGATGATCGGGCGAAGGTGCTGGCGCCTCGGGTGCTCGCACGCGATCAACAAGCGAGTCTCGTCTTCGCGACTCAGGATCCTCGTCCTCTTCTTCTCATCAGCGACCGAGATGAGCGGATCGCCCGCGTGACGGATTTCGCTCGATCCACGCCTCGCGCTTCGTGATGTTGAGCATCCGCCGGAGCGTCGAGAAGAGCCCGTTCACGTAGGCGATCGATCTCTGATGGTCGTCGGCAGCTGGAGTCTTCAAGATCCTTCGCTTGAGGGCGACGATCTCGCCGTCGGTGATTGATCTGAGTTGCCGCACTCCGAACTGAAACAGCAACCTTCACGAATCCACGAGCGGTCTTCCATGCGCGCATCCCTGCGACCTTCCGCTTGTCGATGTATTCGGCAGGGACTGCATTCGTTTGCTCGTAATGGTCAGCCAGCTCGACGAACGGCGCGATGACGACTGATCGACTCCCTTGAGGTGTCCATTTGTACCTCATGTTGTACCAATCGGGTTGTCCGATACCGTACAACGCTGTCAGGCACAGAGTACACAGAAACCAATGCAAACAAATGACTGAATGGGTCGCAGGTTCGATCCCTGCGGGGGACCCAGGCCGAGTGTTAAAACCGCGAGGGTCGCAGAAGCCACGCAGATTGATGTTCTGCGTGACTTCGCAACCCCGAGAGCCGTCGAGCCCGGCCTACATCGACCGGCGGTTGGCGCTGTCGTCGGGGCGGAACTCGTTGCTCTCCGGACGCGGCGACGCGCTCCGCTCCATCTCTCCGTACGTGCCTCGGTCGCTTGCGCGGCCGATGTAATTCTGACGCTCGGTGTCGGTGGCGACGGGAGTGGTGTTCTCTTCCGCAACCGTCTGGCGTGTCCGCCCGCGGCTGTGGCCACCCTCGCGGCCGATCGCCGACATGTGCGCGCGGTCGCGGCTCACCGCTTCGCCGCCTTTGCGGCCAGCCACGCGTGCTTCGTCGGATGTAAATTCGTGAGCGGTTCCCTTCGAGTGGGCCGCTCGCCCACCTTTGCTGGCGATGTCGCGCTGTTTGGACGGGTCCATCGAGGCAAAACCGCGTTTGCTTGTATTCGCCATGAGTATCTCCTTTGAGTCCTTCCTGAGTTCTTCGAAGTAGGTACCGCGAGAACTGCATCGAACTGCGTGAGGCGAGCTAATCAGGTTCACGAACTGTGCCATGAACTCCGTAATAACTACTGCTTTATCCCGGGTTGCGCGAACGGGGAATTGACCCTGCTCAATCCGCATTCTGCGGTGTGCATTTGGCACCACGGTCTGAGCCACGGAGAGATGGGTGAGTGGCTGAAACCAACGGTTTGCTAAACCGTCGTAGGGTCTAAAGCTCTACCGAGGGTTCGAATCCCTCTCTCTCCGCCACCGGGCACGGCCCGGTTCGTTGGTTGGGCAAGCCTCGGCCACCATCCTCTCTCTCACGCTTACGGCAACGAGTGCGTTCGTTACCTGTTTGCGGCAATGGATCTTGCTGTCCTTTAGCGGCTGAGTGCGCGTTCCACGGAATCGATCGTCGCCTCGATCTCGATCGTTCGCTCAGGCGGCACATTGCGGAGAATGGCGTCCGTGTCCTTCAGCAGGTGGCCGGTCAGGACGCAGACGACCCGCTCGCCCTCCTTCATGACCCCCGAGGCGCGTAACTTTTTCACCCCCGCCAGGGTTGTCGCCGACGCCGGCTCGCAGCCGATGCCCATCTCGTCGATCTCGCGCTTGGCCTGCATCAGCTCATCGTCCGTCACCTGTTCGACGATGCCGTTCGTCAGTTGAATGGCGGTGACCGCTTTGGCGTGGCTGACCGGATCGCCGATGCGGATGGCGCTGGCGACTGTCTCCGCGGTGATGCGATGCCGCTCTGAAAAACCGTCCCGAAAGCTGCGGTAGAACGGGTTGGCGCCGCTGGCCTGGATCGATGCCAGCCGCGGCATCGTGGCGATCCAGCCGGCGTCAAGAGCCTCGCGAAGCGCTTTGCCGAACGAGCTGGTGTTGCCGAGGTTCCCGGCCGGGACGACGATCCAGTCGGGAGCGTTCCACTCCAGATCCTGAAGCAGTTCCCAGACGATCGTTTTTTGTCCCTCGATGCGGAACGGGTTGATGGAGTTGACGAGATAGATGCCGAGGCGGTCGCTGGCTTCGCGGACGAGCTGCATCGCCGCATCGAAATCGCCGCGAACCGCGAGCACGGTGGCGCCGTACGCCAGGGTCTGGGCCAGTTTCCCGGTCGACACCTTCCCGGATGGAATGAAGACGATGGCGCGCAGGCCGGCTTGGGCGGCGTAGGCGGCGAGCGACGCGCTCGTGTTGCCGGTCGATGCGCAGGCGACGGCGCGCGCGCCAAGGCGTTTAGCCTGCGTCATGGCCACGGTCATGCCGCGGTCTTTGAAGGAGCCGGTTGGGTTTTCGCCTTCGTGTTTGAACAGGATGGTGAAGCCGTTGTCGGTTTTCGGTTGTCGGTTGTCATCCGACTCCCGTTCATACATCCGCGTTGCCCCTTCAGGATGCGTGATGATCTCGTTCTCCTCGACCTCCAGCACCGCCTCGCGGAAACGCCAGACGCCGCTCTTGTCGATGGTGCGGCGGCTGGAGAGACGCGCGTCGAATGTCTCCCGCTGCGGCACGACGTCGCGCTCGACGCTCAGCAGCTCGCCGCACTCGCACGTGTACCGCACCTCGGACGTATCAAAGCGCCGCCCGCAGCCGATGCACTGGAGCCATTCGCTCATACGGCACGCACTCCCCGCCGCGCGATCGGCGAGACGTTCACGACAGACCCGACTTGTCCGAACGCCTTCTGCATCACCCTGGCGACGCGCCGCGCGGCATCGTCGTCTTCACAGATGGCGACGAGTGTCGGCCCGGAGCCGCTGATGGTGCAGGCGAAGGCGCCAGCGTCGGTGGCCGCGCGCTTGACGGCGTTGAAGTGCGGAATGAGCGCGGCGCGACGCGGCTCGGCATAGCGATCGTCGAGCGCGCGGCGCAGTAGCTCTCCGTCGCCGGTAGCGAAGGCGTGCAGGACGCCGGCGGTGTTCGCCATCTGCTGCACCCACACCGCGCGGCCGGACGTCGATGGCAAAACCTCGCGCGCCGCTTTCGTCTCAATGCGCCCGTCAGGGGTCACGAGTGCGAGGCGCCAGTCCGCCATTACCGTCAGCGCGACGATGTCGATCGGCCGCACAGAACGCGAAAGCGCCAGTCCGCCGAGGATCGAAGGCGCGATGTTGTCGAGATGCTCGCCCGCGACCATCATTTCCCCTTGCAGCGCGGCCGCGGCCAGCTCGTTGGGAGCTGTTTCCGATCCCATCGCCAGCGCCGCCGCGAAGGCGCCGGCGACGCTGCTGGCCGCGCTCCCGCCAAGGCCGCCGGAGAGCGGGAGACCCTTCTCGATGGTGACGATCGGGTTGCGAGCGTCGCCATGCGCGCGGAGCCAGGCGATGGCCGCGATCGCCGCCGCGTTGCGCTGGGGATCGAGCGGTACGTGCGCGGCGTCGACACCGATGATGGCGTCGATACGCGCATCGCCATCGGTGAGCTCGACGGTCACGCGATCGCCGAGCCCTTCGATCGCCAGGCCGAGGACGTCGAAGCCGGGACCGACGTTGCCGATCGAGCCGGGGGCGAACGCACTCCCTTTCACCGGGGACGCCTCCGCCGCTCCTCCATGGCGATGGCCACGATGTCGTTCAGAACTCCGGCCGCGGTCACCTTCGCCCCGGCCCCCGGACCGGTCACGACGAGCGGGTTGGTCTTGTAACGCTTCGAATAGATGGCCACCTGATTGTCGGTGCCGCGGAGATGCGCGAGCGGCGAGCTTGCAGGGACAGCCTCGATGCCGACCGAGATCGAGCGGCTGCGAATCCTGGCGACATAGCGCAGAACCTTCCCCCCGCGCCGCGCGCGGTCGACGCGTTCGCGCCAGGCCTCGTTGAGCGAGCCGAGACTGAGGACGAAGGCGCGCGCGTCGGCGTGAACACCATCGTCATGGAAAAGCGGCTCGAGCTCAATCTCGTCCGGCTCCGCGCGGTAACCGAGAGTGCGCGCCAGAATCAATGCCTTGCGCGCCACGTCTTTACCGGAGAGATCGTCGCGCGGATCGGGCTCCGTGTATCCGAGCTCCCACGCTTTTCTGACAGCCTCGGAGAATGCCACTCCATCTTCCAGCGCCGTCGTGATGAAACCGAGCGTGCCGGAGAAACAGCCGAGGATCATCTCGATCGAATCACCGGCGCTTTGCAGTTTGGCGATGGTGTCGAGCACCGGCAGGCCGGCGCCGGCGGTGGCTTCATAGCGAATCGATAGATGGCGCTCTCTCGCCGTTGCCATCAGGCGATCGAATTCCATCTGCGGCCCGGCCAACGGTTTCTTGTTCGCGCAGACGACGTGGAAACCGTGCTCGAGCGCCTCCTGCAGCAGCGGCGCGGTCTCTTCGGAGGTGAGATCGACCAGCACCGGCCGGTACGACGGCAGCATCCACAACTCGCTGCGCATCATCGCTTCGAGCTCGCGCAGCGTCAGCGGCGAACCGCGCTCGAAGAGGCGCGCGCCGGATGCCTTCTGTTTGGCAAATCGCCGCAGGGTTCCGGGGGCGAAGCCTTTGTCGTCGATCTGAATGCCGGAACGATCGGCGACGGCGACGACCTTGAGATCGATGCCGAGATCGCGGCGAAGATGCGGCTGCTGGGCGATGAGCTGCCGTGCCAGCTCGCGTCCGATCTGGCCGAAGCCGAGGAGCGTGAGCTTGGCCTCGCGCCCGGTCGTGTCGGCGAGTGGGCGAACCTTGTGCAATTGGTATTCGGAGTGGAGCGCTAGGAGCGCGCGCGTGGCATCGCTCTCGGCGACGGCCACGGTAATGTTGAGCTCCGACGATCCCTGCGCGATGGCCACGATGTTGACGCCGGCCGCGGCGATCGCGGAGAAGGTGCGGGCGGCGATGCCAGAGGTGCCGCGCATGCCGAGGCCCACCACGGCGATCAGCGCCACACGCTTCTCGGCGTCGATGCGGTCGATCAAGAGCATTTTCCGTTCGGATTCGAAAACACGCTCGAGCGCGGCCACGGCATGATCGGCCTCCGCTTCCGGCACGACGAAGCAGATGCTCGATTCGCTGGAAGCCTGGCTGATCATCGAGACCGAATGTCCCGCCATCGAGAGCGCGGTGAATGCGCGGCCCGCCACGCCCGGCACACCGATCATCCCTTTGCCTTCGATAGAAACGAGCGCCTGGCGATGAATGGCCGTGAGCGCTTTGACCGGATACGCGCCCGCTTTCACATCGCCGGCGATTCGCGTGCCGGTGCTCGTCTCGCGAAATGTGTTCCGCACGAAGAGCGGGATCTTTCTGTCGACGAGCGGGATCATCGTGCGGGGATGCAGCACCTTGGCGCCGTAGTAGGCCAGCTCCGCCGCCTCGCGGTAATGCATGCTGGCGATGACGCGCGCGGCGGGAACGCTCTTCGGATCGGCGGTCATGAGGCCGTCGACTTCTTTGTAGAGCGTCAAAGCGCGCGCGCGTACGCTGCGGGCCACGATGGCAGCGGAGAAGTCGCTGCCTCCGCGCCCGAGAGTGACCAGCGAGCCATCCGGACCGTTGGCGATGTAGCCGGGAATGATCACGACGTTCCCTTTGGCGAGCAGCGGCAGAATGTGTTTCTTCGCCGCGCTCTCGCATCGCGCGAGGTTCGGCCAGAGCGTGCCGAGGCGATCCTCCGTCTGGATGACGTCGACCGCATCGACGTAGACCGCATCGATCCCCGCTTCATTCGCGGCCGCCGCGAAGATCCGCGCGACGGCGCGTTCTCCGCGCGCCACGAGCGCATCCAGCGCGCGCGGTGTCAACTCCCGGAGCACGGCGATGCTCTCCATCATCGAGCGCATCTCGTGCACCGAATCGCGAATCACTTCCGTAAGCTCCTCGGCACGGCGCTTCGATGCGATCAGCTCCGAGACCAGCAACATGTGCCGCGCTTCCAGCTCCGCCGCCGCATCTTCGCAATGCCCGCGATCGCGCCGTAACGCCGCGTGCCCCGCGTCGAGCAGCAGGTCGGTAATGCCGTTCATCGCCGAAACGACCACAACGACATTCGGAGCGGCGCGCCGCACGTGCGCCAGCGCAACGCGAATGGCCTCGGCATCACCGACCGCGACGCCGCCAAACTTGAATGCCTCGGGAGAGGACTGCGTCATGGAAATCGGAGTATAGGTGAGGGCATCAGTCTGACTGAAAGTACAGAAACCGTTTCATAATGATGCCTGGAGGTAACCAAATGGCACGTGGCCTTCGCGTCGTACTCGCCAACCTCGCTCCGCTTGCCCTGATGTGGATCATGGGGTTCGCGCTGGTACAGACGGGCGAACGCTTTTCAGCACCGGTTACGCTCCTGGAAGCCGGTCAATTGACCGGGATCATCATCGGTGCCGCGCTCGCGTGGAAGCTTCGGGCGCGAGTCGCTCTTTTCCTGCTGGCGGTCTTCTTCGCGGAGGTCGGCTCGTTGTTGATCGCTCATTTGTACTACCGCGTCGATTGCGTGAACGGCGGCCCGGTGCAGATGGCAATTTTGTTGGCGAGCGTGCTCGGTGTCATCGTCGGCTCGGTCATCAACCGCGGCCGTGTGTCCGCCGCGGCCGCTTGACGTCATCCTCCATCTCCGCGTATAACCTGACTCGATGACTTCCGTGCTCTCGATGGTGGCGACGATGACCTGCGCATGTCCGATGTGTCCCATGCGCGGGCACGACTTCTTCGAGAGCTGATCCAGGCTTCCACGAACGAACTCAAACCCGCAACGGCGTGCCGTCGCGGGTTTTCTGTTTCTGCCCACCTCTCACGCCGTCCGGGTCAACCAGAAAGGATGACCGATGGCGCAGCAGAGACCGATCGCGATTTACTACGAGCACCCGCAGTGGTTCCGTCCCCTGTTTCACGAGCTGGAGCGGCGTGAAACTCCCTACGTCCGCATCGATGCCGGCCAGCATCGCTTCACCCCCGGCGAAGGGCCGCGCAACGGTTCGCGTCCCGCGCTGCTTTTCAACCGCATGTCGCCTTCGGCATGGAAGCGCGGCCGCCGTTCGGCAATCTTCTACACGCACGACTACCTCGCCCACCTCGAGCGCGAGAACGTGGCCGTGTTCAACGGGGCGGCTTCCTACCGCTTCGAGACCAGCAAGGCCTTGCAGCTCTCGCTGCTGTCGCAACTCGGATTTCCCAGCCCGCGCACGCGCATCGTCAACCACCCCTCGTTGTTGCCGGAAGCGGCGGAGGGACTGCTCTTCCCGCTCATCGTCAAGCCGAACATCGGCGGCAGCGGCGCGGGGATCCGCCGCTTCGATACGTTCCTCTCCCTCGTCGAGACATCCGAAGATCCTTCACTCGCCGACAGCGTCGACGGCACGCTTCTCCTTCAGGAGTACCACCCGCCACGCAATCGCAGCATCGTGCGCGTGGAAACGCTGGAGCACCGCTACCTCTACGGCATCCGCGTCCATCTCGGCGATGAGGAAGGCTTCGATCTCTGCCCCGCGGATGTCTGTAAAACGACGGACGGCCGTGAGCTGACCTCCTCCGCCTGTCCTGCCGATGCGGTGAAGCGTGGCCTCAGCGTCGAGCCGTACGAGCCGCCCACGGAGATCATCGACGCCGTCGAACGGATCGCCGCCGCCGCGCACCTCGACGTCGGCGGCATCGAGTATCTCGAAAGCGAACGCGATGGCGAGATCTACTTCTACGACATCAACGCCCTCTCGAACTTCGTGGCCGACCCCGTCTCGGTCGTCGGTTTCGACCCGACAGCGCGGCTCGTCGACGCCCTCGTGGCCCGCGCGGAGAGTGCGTCATGAGCCTTCGATACGGTTACTGGCTTCCGATGTTCGGAGGATGGCTTCGCAACGTCGACGATGAGCAGATGGAGGCGAGCTGGCGCTACGTGCGCGATCTGGCCGTGCGCAGCGAACAGATCGGCTACGACATCAGCCTCCTTGCCGAGCTCAATCTGAACGACATCAAAGGCGTCGACGAGCCGAGTCTCGACGCCTGGACTACCGCCGCCGCGCTGGCCGCGGTCACCGATCGCCTGGAGCTGATGGTGGCCGTCCGCCCGACGTTTCATCATCCGGCCCTTCTGGCCAAGCATGCGGCCAGCATCGATCAGATCAGCAAGGGCCGTATCTCGCTCAACGTCGTCTCCGCCTGGTGGCGCGACGAAGCGCTGCAATACGGACTAGCCTTCGACGAGCACGACACGCGCTACGAGCGCACCGCGGAATGGCTGGCCGTCGTCGACGGACTCTGGTCGCAGCCGCGCTTCAGCTACGAAGGGACTCACTACACGATCCGCAACGCCATCCTCGAGCCGAAGCCGGTGCGCAAACCGGTGATCTACGCCGGAGGCGAATCGGAAACGGCCAAGAACCTCATCGCTGAGCGTGCCGACGCCTACGTCATGCATGGCGACCCCCCCGAACGGCTGGCGCCGAAGATCGCTGACATGGCCGCGCGCCGCGAACGCCTCGCACCGGGGAAACCGCCGCTGCAGTTCGGTGTGGCCGGCTTCGTCGTCTGCCGCAATTCCGAGGAGGCCGCCCGGCGTGAGCTGGCCCGCATCACCGACGTGAAAGCGACCGCACGTGGTTTTTCCAACTACGAGCAGTGGCTCTCCGGCACGAAGCTCGAGCAACACGTGTCGTTGGAGGACTACTCGGTCTCCAACCGAGGATTGCGAACGGGACTGGTCGGAACGCCGGAGCAGATCTCGGTACGGCTCGATGAGCTGGAACGGATCGGCATCGATCTCACGCTTCTTCAGTTCAGCCCGCAGGCGGAGGAGATGGAGCGCTTCGCGGCGGATGTGATCGCCAAACGCGGCGCGCTGTCACACGGCGCGGAACGACGCATTCCCGATAGCGAACGAGTATTGATAACCTAGCGTCTATGACGACCACAGAGATAGCCGGTGCGATGACCGCCGAAGAGATGATCGCGCTCACCAAGCGCCACACGATTTTTTCCTGGTCCGCGCAGGCGAGCGTGAATCCGATCGCGATGGTGCGCGGCGAAGGGATCTACTTCTGGGACGCCGACGGCAAGCGCTACATGGACATGAACTCGCAGCTCATGTGCGTGAACATCGGTCACGGCGAGAAGCGCGTCATCGAGGCCATCAAGCGTCAGGCCGACGAGCTGGTCTACGCAGGCCCCGGGATGGCCAGCCCCGTTCGCGCGCGCCTCGGAAAGATGCTTGCCGATCTCACACCCGGCGATCTCAATCGCTTCTTCTTCACCCTCGGCGGTGCCGAGGCCAACGAAAACGCCATCCGGATCGCGCGGATGGTCACTGGGCGGCAGAAGATCATGGCCCGCTATCGCTCGTATCACGGCGCCACTCTCGGCGCGATTTCCCTCACTGGCGAGCCGCGCCGCTGGGCGAACGAGCCGGGCCTGCCCGGTGTCATTCGCTTCTTTGATCCCTACAAATACCGGAGCCACAGTGCGCGCGAAGGCGATGACGATGCAACGTTCGCTCGACGCTGTCTCGACGAAATCGAGGAGATCGTAGCCTTTGAAGGCGGACAGAACATCGCCGCGATTTTCGTCGAGACGGTCACCGGCACGAACGGCATCATCGTCCCTCCCGACGGCTATCTGCAGGGTCTTCGCCAGATCTGTGACCGCCACGGCATCTTCCTCGTCTGCGACGAAGTGATGTGCGGCCTCGGCAGAACGGGACGCTGGTTCGCCGCCGATCACTGGAACGTCATCCCCGACATGATCACCATGGCCAAGGGGCTGACCTCCGCCTATCTCCCCCTCGGCGCCGTGGCCATCAGCGACCGCATCGCCAGCTACTTCGACCGCAACACGTTTTTCGGCGGCCTTACCTACAACGCCCACCCCATGAGCCTCGCCGCGGCCGAAGCCTGTCTGCAGGTGATGATCGACGACGACACCATGGGTCACACCCAACGGATGGGCCGGGTGCTATCCGAGCTGCACGCGGAGATGAAGGCGAAGCATCCCTCGGTCGGCGACGTCCGCTCCATCGGTCTCTTCGGCGTTCTCGAGCTCGTACGCAATCGCCAGACGAAGGAACCGATGGCTCCCTTCAACGGCACCAGCCCCGAGATGCAACGCCTCGGCGCGTTCCTGCGCGATCAGGGGATGTACGCCTTCATCAACTGGAACAACCTGTTCACCAATCCTCCGCTCTGCATCACGGAGCCGCAGTTGCGGGAGGCGTTCACCATCATCGATCGGGCTCTTGAGATCACCGACGCGGCGGTCACGCCGTAGCTCGCCTTTCTCTTGAACCATTGGCCACGCCCTCCCTGGGAGCCCGCGCTCCCAGGGTACGATTGCCAACGATGAGAACCCGCGCGGCGGCAATCACGGCGGAAGTCACGACCGCGGCTGCGCTGGCAGCAGTCTGCGTGCGTGGTCTCTACATCCGATGGTTCGCTGACGACTACTGGATCCCTGGCGTCACCGCCATCCACGGCTTCTGGGGCGGGCAGGCTCACTGGTACCGCGTCTGGAGTGGCCGCTACATCTGCACGTTCGTCATGGCCGTACTCGCTTCGATGGGGTCGTGGACTGCTGCTCTCCTCGTGATGCTCACCGTCATCGGAATGGTCGCTGCTCTGCGAGCACGTTTGGGCTGGCCACTTGCGTTGACGATGACATGGGCAATCCTCCTCGGCACCAGCGATGTGCCGCAATCGGTGCTCTGGCAGACGGGCCTTACCTCCTACACGATTCCCCTGGCGGCATTCGCCTGGTGGCTCGGCAACGCTGCCGGCCGGGAGGAGTGGCGGTGGTTCGACCTCGTCGTGCCACTGGCGTCGGGTGGATGCTCGGAGACGGGAGTACTGATGCAACTCGTGGTTTGCGCGATCGCCTTCGCCGCGTGGCGGCAGAAGCCGATGCTCGCCGCATTCCTCGGGTCGCTTTTCTCGTTCGCCATCATGGCCGCGGCCCCAGGCAATGCCGTGAGGAAGGCAGCCTATCCGCCGATACCGCCGCCAGGCCGGCTGATCGTGGCCACCGCCGGCGATGCCCGAGCGTTCTTTCTCGACACGTTCGCTGCCGCCGGCATCGTGCTCCTCTTCGTTTTTCTCGCATCGGCCCTCTTCGCGCCTCGCGTATCCAAACGGCTGTTGATCGTGGCGGTGCTCTGCGCGATCGTTTGCGTACTGGTAACGTTCACAACGGCCGAGGCAACAATCCTGATGGCCCTGCCACAGCGGGCGCGGATCGTCCCCTACGCCCTCCTTGTTGCCGCGGTGGCGGCCCTCGGCGCCGCGGTTCCGCCGAGGGAACGATGGAGCAGTCCCCTCGCGGCCGCCCTGATGATCACCGCGATCCTGCCCCTCATCACCGCTGTACAGATGGCGCGTGAGATCCCATCGGCCCGAACATTTGCAAGAGGGTGGGATCGCTTCGACGCCTTTCTCCGCACGCAACGAGGCCGAGATGTCTTCGTTGACGGAGCACCCGATACGGTCGGTACGCTGTTATTTTTGGCGCACGAGCCCATCGGCAACAAGTACATGAGCGATCGCTATGGTTTGCGCTCGCTCGTGCGGATGCCGCCCTATCGGGCCGGCCGTCTGGTGATCGGACCGCTCCCCAAAGAGGCGGTGCGCTACCGCTTCAACGATTCCCCGTAGCCTGTAAGAGGAACTGGCACACCTACTGTCCATCAGGCCGGAACAGAAGTTGTGCCGCGGGCACTGGCATCGTCCAGTCGCGCGTCGACGGACCGCAGACCGCATTCACCGGAGGCAGAGGGCTGATGACCGTGTGTTCTCGCAACTCCCGAATGAACACATCCGCCTTCGCATCAGTCAACAGCGGTACAAACTCCCAGCGGCCTTCCGACTTGGAAAAGAAATTTTCATAGTGAGACAGAATGATGTGACGGGGCTTGATGGCCCCGAGGAGCATCGTTGGATAGTTCCGCACAAAGTCATAGGACGCCATGCAGATGACCGCTAGATCGTAGGGGTGAGCCGCGGAGAGCTCCGGCGTTGGAAGTCCAAGGGGTGCTTCGGCCGCGGCGTCGTTATAGTAGATGCGATAGCGAATCCGGCCTTCGTCGAGGAGATCGATTACGTACGCGTAGGTCTGCCCCCCGGAGAACTCCCGTAAGTTGTGCTCCTCGAACGGCATCGTCCATTCATGGTCGACTGGTCCGGTCGCAAAATCGCATGGCCAGCGTCGCCAGGAGCAAAGCTGCGGCGCGTGATCCGACTTCACGGGATGGATGCGCATCGTCTCAACGCCAGTGGTATCTGTGATGTCAATGAGCACGCTCTCATCGACCGTTCGTGTGCGGCCTTTGAGGTCTGGATACGCCGCCAGCATCCTGACGCCCGTGATGTTCGCGTAAATCGTCGCGGCAGGTGCGAACTGGCGTGCAACGACAGGAACGTCGCCGAGATGGTCGTAGTGTGAGTGGCCGACGAGAATCGCGCGAACCGATCCACTGTCAATATCCTTCATGTGTTGCCGGATTCGGTCCGTGTCATAACGCAGTTTGCCGAACCGCGCGGCTAGAACACTCGGATTGGAGAAGAAGGGGCCAAGGAGAATCGCGCTTCCTTTCCAGCCGACATAGATCCCACCGGAACCGAGATATCGGATGTCAACATCGCCGGCTGGAGGCTTCGTAATCGCGGCGGCCTGGCACGGCGGCTCGCGGAAATTGAATGCCTTACCGTTAGCCGTGAGCTCACCGGAGACGATGCTGCCGCAGCGGGTGAGTACTAGCGCCACGACCACCAGAAGAAAGAGTGACCCCAGGCAAATGAGGCCATTGCGCAGCCCTTTTCGCATACTCCCCCTCTCTGGACCAGGCGCGAGACCGGATTTCCGGCCTACGAAAGGAAGTTCGCCAGGAAATCCGGATGGATGGTCCAACCGAAGAACCCGGACAGCCCGAACAGCACGCCGAAGAACATGAACGTCGAGGCGACGGCGAGCAGCCATCGCTTCTTCGTCAACGCCGTGACTCCGAACAGGGCGATGGCGACGGAGAGGCATGCTTCCGTCATGTCGAACTGATCGTCGTGAAAGTTGAGGGCGTCGTACTGCTTCTTGTCGCCCTCTGCCTCCTTGCGGATGTCGGCCTTTTCTTTCTCGTACTTCTTGACCTGTTTCTGGTACGAGACGATTTTCGCGTCCAGCATCGGAGCGAACTTCGGATCGGTCAGCATCGCTCGCTGAAGCTGAAGTTCGTCGAGCGTTGCCTCGGCAAGGTTCTGTTTCATCCCCTTGGCCTGGTAGTACGACCACTGATCGACCGCATTTGCCTGTGCCTGTTGCATCCCCTGGACGATGTTTCCGTCTTTGACGTTGCAAAGCGCCATGAAGGTGGCCGTGATCGCCACGAGCAATGCGATGATGGAGTTCAGCCGCGATTCCGAGGCGTGTTCGAGGGCTTCGTTGATGGTGTCGCCGACTTCTGCCATGCGGCGAATTGTAGCGCCTGGCGGTCAGAAGTACTCGGGATGCTCCCTGGCCATCTCCGCCTCGCCGCGAGCAATGCCGTCAAGCAGTTTGTGCCCGGGAGCGATGATCCGAGCCGTCTCGTAGCAGCGCCAGGTGTCGACCGCGTCGTAGCCGGTGTCGAGACTGTCGCCGAGGTCCTTCCAGACGCCGGTGATGAACGGGTTTTTCGTGATGGCGGCCACGAACAGCGATGTTGCCGCCTCGCGGTTGCCGAGGCTCGATTCCATGTTCGCGCGGAAGATGCCGAGAACGTAAGCCTTGTCGCCGGCGAGCGCCGCCAGTCCCTGGAGGGTTGCGATATTGGCCCTGGCCTGAGCCTCACTCGCGGCCTGGAACGCGCCCGCGAGCGCCCGGACATTCCCGTCATGTGTGATGCCTTCCGCGCGCTTGTTGAAGTCGGGCGGCATTTCGCCGCCGATCATCAGTTGGTGCTCGATGTACCCGAGCATCGCCTGAAGCGGTCTGCCCATATCGGCCGCTTCGTTCGCCGCGGCAAGGATGCGGGCGGCGAAGGCGGCCCGTGACTCGGGTGTCGACACTGCCACCCTCGCCGCCGCGGCGGCGGCAGCGGGATTCTTCATCGGAGCCTTCTCGAGCGGCGGCAGGACGTAATCCGCATCGGGGGTCTTCCTGCTATCCAGCACCTCCAGACGCAGCGCGGCGCCGATCGCCGGATCGCTGTAGCGGACCCACTTCGGAATGCCGTCCAGCTTCTGCAGGTCAGCGAGAATCTCCGGATGGCCGCCGGCGCTGTAACGGATGTAGCGGATGTAGAGATCGCGGTCCGGTGCGGCGAGCGGCACGAGTTTCGTCGAATACGCAAAGAGCTCTTGCCCCTGCCAGAGATAGCGCTCCTCGCCGTCGCTGCTCTTATGCTCGATCCCGGAGACGCGCTTGGCGTCGCGCCGGAGCGAAAGCTGATGCTCCACGAGCGTCGGTGACATCGGATTGCTCTCGACCTTGCCCGCCTCCAAGGCGCCGCCCAGCATCGTCCGGTTTTCGAGCTCCGCATCTCTGCCGCTGAAGGCCGCGTACATCGACTCCTCGACGAGATGGTGTGTTTGCGGATCGACGCCGAAGATGACGCGCTTCGCGAAGTCGTAAACACCGCGATTGCTGCCATCGGCCCACTCGATCCAGCGCGGGCCGAGCGTGAGATGGATGGTCTGATTCGCGGGCGGCTGCTTATCTCCGCTCAGCGTCTGCATACCTTTGACCGGAAAACTGGTCCGTTCGGACTTCACGGTGAGCTCCGTGTTTGCCCGTGCCAGGAGCGGAGCGAAAACGAGGAGGGTGGTGGCGATGGCGGTACGCGTGGTCATGAACGAAGCATACCGCCCGTCAATGATGGATTAGCGAAGCTCGTTCTCGTTGTGAACCAGGCCGGGTGCACGCGGGATCGCCCGCCGCGATAGCGAGGGGGTGTTGGTTCCTGCCGGGCAGTGGACTATTTCCATGAACGGGCGTAGGAAACTCATGAAAACACGCAACTTCAGCGCGAGAACGGCTCCCTCATCCGCCCTCGGCACCTCTCGATGAAGGGAGTCGTGAGTGGTTCAAGCAGACTGTGAGAAATGCGTTAGCCGTTGCGGTATCGATCCAATTTGGTGCGGCATCGATACAATTTAATGCGTTATCGATACAATGCGATGCGGCAGCGATACATTTTGATGCTATATCGATACAATTTGATGCAGCATCGATATAATTCGATGCGACATCGATAGAATTAGATGCGACATCGATAGAATTTAATGCGGTATCGATACGATTCGATGCGATATCGATACAATCTGATGCGGCATCGATATACTTTGATGCGGTATCGATACAATTTGGTGCGGCATCGATACAATTTAATGCGGCATCGGTCCGATTTGATGCGATTTCGGTGCTAGCCCTGGCGAAGCCGACGAAAATTGCTGCGTTCGCGGCACCAAACCACGACATGCCGGTTTCAAGTCCATCACGACCGCTGCCGCGCCAGCCCCACGCTGTAAACCGCCGTGTCGGGGTGGTACGCCCGCCAGTCGAACCAGTAATCGCGAAGCAGCTCGATCTTCGCGAGTTGCCGGCCAGTCAAGGGACCGCCGACCGCGCGTCCGGCAAAATCCCATTCGCTACCGGTCGCACTGTCGACCAGGAGCGTTGCCTCCGGCCTGGCGAAGAAGTCGGCCGGCTTCCCATCGACCACGCGCGAAAACGCCCGCACCGACCGCCCGTCCGCGGCGGCTACGATGACGAGAGGAACACCACCGACCGTATCGATGATCGGATTCTGCTGCTGGACGTCGGTCATCCGATACGCCTTGGCGCGGCCGTTCACGGTCACTCCTACGACCAGCTCGCGCAGGTCAAGGCGCCGGTCGCGTATCTGCGTCGCCACGGGAAGTTTTGCAATGCCGGTCTCCCAATCCGCCGGTGCGTAACGGCCTGCCGCCGCCGCGCGCGGATCGGGACGCAACACACGCCCCATCGGCTGCTCGCGCTTCCAGAGCGCGAATGAAATCTCGTCCTGAGGCACCCGGGTCAGGCGCCGTCCTTTGAGCGGTCCGAGGATGGCTTCGCCGGTGACCTGCTGCCACCAGGAGCCGGTCTCCTCATCGCGCATGATGAAGTTCTGGTTGTTGATCCCTGCGAGATGGAAGTGGAGCGTCCGTCCGTCGATCGTCGTCTCCCACACCAGACCGGTGTGGCAGAGCGTTCAATAGGTGACGACGATCGGCACGCGGCCAACCGTGTCCGGCACGAGATGGTGATACGCGAGCTGCCGGATGGGATAGGCAACCGCCTCGCCATTGCGAGCGACGGCCATGACCAGATCGGTGTCGGCGACAAACGTTGCCGCATCCGCCAAGGCGTAGCCGGCATTCGCCAGCGGGTTGAACATCCACTCGAAATGGTTCTGTCTCGCAAACCACGCGCTGACCGCCGGAGGCAGAAGGATGATGACGAGAAAAACCCTGCTCCACCTCGCGCCGCGCCACAGCTTCACGACCAGCGCGAGGCAGGCCAGCAACGCGACGATCGTGACGAACGGCGCGACTCGTTTCAGCGCGAACGAGACTTCCAGTCCGCGCGGCGACTGCGGCCGGAACGGCTGGATCACCCACGCAGGAACGATGACCACAGCCAGCGTGACCGCCACGATGATCACCAGAAGGAACCAGAGCAGGCGCCGACTCACGCGCTAATCCCTCGCCGCCGGCGCGGTGCCGTCGAAGTAGGCACGGATGCGCGGCCAACTGAACTGCGCGACCTTCCGGCCGAGGGCCAGGCCTTCGACGTTGTCAGCCTGGATGTGATAACCGCCCATCACCCGGGAAATGCCGGCCATCTCCGCGGTGGCCGTGAATGTCGGCATCTTCAACTCGACGTCACAGTTCACCGCCTTGCCCGGCCTCCCATCGCGAGCCTGGATCGTCGCGCAATCGAAATCCGCCTCGGTGATGATCCCGGCCTTGCGCCGCTCCACCTCCCCGAAAACGTCGCTCCCTGTGAACAGCTCGAGCGTCTTCGCGCAAGCACCACTAACGGTGCTGTGTCCCGACACATACCCCGGGAACGGCGGTGTCACGAACGTGAACGGCGAATACGGATGCCACTCCTCGGCGGGCAGCTCATCAACAACCCCCTTGCCCGGCCCGGCCCAGCCAGTGATCTTCTTCCCCGCGTAGTAGTAACGGACCAGCGTCCAGGGGCGGGAGGTGTCGTAGTAGCGCTTCGCCTCCCAGCAGGCGATGAAGGCATCCATGGCCACGTTCCCGATGGTGAAGAACAGCTTCACATCGCGATCGAGAGCGTTGTGGTCGCGCTTCGAGACGAGCTGCGCGAACTTCAACCAGTGTCCCGACTGCCCGGTGGACCGCGGCCCGTCGCGCATGAACTCGACCGTCGCCTTCTGCTCCGGGGTCAGGCCCGCGTTCAATGCGATGTTCTCGTCCGTCTCCTTGCGCAACCGTTCGGAGTCGACATGAGGCGGCGCCGGAGGCCGGAACTGATCGCTGCGATCAAGCGCGAACGGTTTGACCCGATACCAGTGCGGCGTGAGAAAGCCCGGCGCGATGGTGCCCCCCTTCGGATTGACGAACGGAATCGGCTGCCACCGGTTCGGATCGTTGACCTTCTCAACCGTGTTCACCGGCGCGTAGTACGTGTAATCCGAATACGGGACGCCGTTCGATCCGACCTCATCGCCGAACTGATTCGCCCCGTCGTGATGCCGGTAGGCGCAGACCGCCAGTGCCGCGAGATTGCCGACGCCCTGCGGCGTGGCGGGATCGGTCGATGCGTCATCAGGATTGAATCCCTTCCCCCGCATCTGCTCATCGATCCAGCCCTTGTCCTCGGGGTAGACGTCGATCAACGCCCGATACGTCGCATACGCGATGGCCTTCTCCTTGTTCGCCTGCGTCCGCTCCGCGGCCGGCCGCCGCAATGTCCCACCCAGCCGCGTCCCGACCGCCTTGTCGTCATACGCCGCCCACGCGTCATACATCGCCGTCAGGGCGATGGCCAGCGTCCGCGAGATGATCGTCGGCCGCGCGCCGTGTCGATCCACCTCGCGCGCCGTCGCCTCGAGCGAGATGTCCAGCCACTCGTACGCGGCCGATGGTTTCGGCGGCGCACCCGCCTTCCCAACCACTGGCCACAAAAGGAACACAAGCATCACCGCGGTGACGGCCGGACGTAGAGTTTTCATTTGTGGTGGAAAGTTACGCCGAAAGGGTGGGGGGAGGCAAGGGATCAATATGAAGTTCACCTGCCGGCCACTCCACTCGAGGAGCGTACTCCGAGATCGACTTCTTGCACCGAGGGGTAGCGAAAATCGCCGAAACCGCACTCCTAGAGCGGAGGCCCATATGCACAATTTACTCAAGGTGACTCTCTTCAGAACGGCGTCGATCGTGCTCGGGATGTTCGTATTGTCAGGAGCGCAGGGCACTCTGGAAATTCCAACGCCGCCGAAACCGAACGACAAGCAGCGCTTGGAAATGCCGCGCGTGGAAGCCGGCAAAGAAGACAATAGACTTCAAGCCGATTTGTCGTGGGGGGTTGAGATCAATAAACCCTTCCCGATGTTTGTCTGTTACAAGTCGAAGAACCCTTCGTCGGGTTCGGTCGACGTTGTTACTGACGTTTCGGAGAAAGTTCACTACGATCCGGAGACGATGACGCTCGATCGGCCGTTTATGCGAAAGAAGATCATGGTAACCGTGGGAAGTGCGCCATCCGGGCTCGCAGAGCTCATTGTGACATCCAACTCCGCCGAAGGCATCGTGTATACGGTCGACACGGGCTTCAAGGGCCGCCTGAAATGGAAAACGCCGCCTTCCCTCGAGAGTAGGAGTATTCGGCCGGCTACGATCGAGCTGGTGGATAGCCAGGATCAGCCGCTCGCACTCGACGCACCAATGCACCTCAAGCTTGTCGCTACAAACGCCGAAATTCGAGTGGAAGGAAAGCCGTGGGGCAGCACGCTGGACTTCGCTCTCGGCGACGGCGAACGTTCGACGCCGACATTTGAGATGCAACCTATGCCGCTCGATGTCGCGAACGGAACGGTGCAGGTGACCGGCTACATTAACAAGCCTGACTACGTCATCCTGAAAACGAACTTGGATTTCGATATCAGCCCGCCGTGGTGGCTTCGTCTCGGCATGGCTGCTTGTGGCGGACTCCTCTTCAGCGTTTACCGCTCGTTCCGCAAGAAGAGCGGGTGGACACTTTCAAGTATCGTAGGTGCAGGAGCAACCGGTGTCGCGGCCGGGCTTTTTGCCTATGTCCTGGCAGACTTGGACGTGCTCGGAATCAAGATTGACACGACGCATTTGCGAGCCTTTGTCGTCCTCGGCCTGGTTGTGGCATACGCGGGGATCGAGCCGATTCTCAACGCGTTCGTGAAGAAGCCTCCTTCAATTGCGCAGGCTCCGAGCCCGGATGGCGAACCCGGTTAGGCCACAGCGATTGATCAACTACCCCATCAACTCCCGCAGCATCGCCGCGCGATGATTGAAGAAGTCGCGCATCACCGTGTAGTGCTCCGTCTCCTCGTATGCGACCTCGCGGATGGTTTGCTCCATCAGGAGGAGCGTCGCGTCGGGGTACGCCATGAGGATCGGTGAGTGGGTGGCGATGATGAACTGCGAGCCGGCGCGGACGAGGTCGTGGATGCGGGCCAGCATCGATAGCTGGCGCATCGGGGAGAGGGCGGCCTCCGGCTCGTCGAGGACGTACAAGCCGTCGCCGAGAAAGCGGTTGAGGAGCAGGGCCATGAAAGACTCGCCGTGCGACTGTTCGTGGAGCGATTGGCCGCCGTATCCCCGCGTGACGCCGAGGCGGTCGATCTCCGTGGCTACGTTGAAGAAACTCTCGGCGCGAAGAAAGTAGCCGTCGGAGGGACGCCGCGGCGCGCGCACGAGACGCACCAGCGGATCGAGCTCCACTTCCCTCCGCACCGTTTCAAACAGGAAGTTCTTCGATCCCCCCTCGGGATTGAATCCCGCCGCGATGGCGATGGCCTCGACGAGCGTCGACTTTCCCGATCCGTTCTCGCCGATGAACATCGTCACCGGCTTCCGGAACGCGATCGACTCGGCGCCGCGGATCGCGGGAACCGACGCGCGGTAGTCATCAATCCCGCGATCGATCTCGGCGGAGACGATGAAGAGCTTCGAGTCGATAGCCCGCACTACGGCATCGTAGCCCTCAACGCCCCTCGGCGGCGGCGCAGCAGCACGATCATCGCCGCGCTCACGCCGATCAGCAGGAGCGTGACCGCCGAGATCGCTCTGCCGACGACGAAGGAACGCGGCCAATAGGTCAGGCGGACGTCGTGATCGCCGGCCGGGAGATACATCGCCAGAAACATCCCATCTGCAATTCTCAGCTTGGCGGGCTCTCCGTCGACGTGCGCACGCCATCCCTTCCACGCCGTTTCCGACACCACCACCCAGGCGTTCGAAACCAGATGGGACCGGATCGAGAGAGCTCCCATGCCCTCTCTTCGGACCGTCAATGATCCCGACCCATTCGGCTCCTGCCGATGACTTTCTCCCGGAACGACGATCCAGCCTCGGGCACCGAAGTCGTTCTCTTTCAGTATCCCTTCCCATATGAAGGGGTTGTCTCCGATCGTGACCGCCCTGGGGATGAATGCACGCGGTAGAACGTTCTGATTCTCCAGTAGCTGCGTCCCGCGGTCGGATGCAACAAAGGACCAGTGTGGCGGCGGCAGGACAGAGCTCTCGGCGAAGGCATACCGGACGTTCATCAGCGACAGAAACGGCGCGGAGAGATCGTCGACCCGATTCGACCAGACCGGCTGGTGCGCGGACCACAACAACTGCAGATCGTAATTCGCGGTGAAGGTCATGGCCGTGTATTGGCGCACATCCTCCATTTGATACATGGTGGCGATATTCGGCGGAAGAACGTCACCGACCCCAACGATCCGGTATGGATCGTCACTATGTTGAAGGTGGCTGAACAGCGGAACCGCCGGATAAAACATTCTGGCCGGCAGCGTGGGGTTCAAGTCGCCTGATTGCAGCGTGCGCTCGCCGGTGACAATGACCAGAAGCGCGAGCCCGAGGGCGGCAGGACGGCGCGGCGAGCACGCCGCTGCAACAAGTATCGGCGGTACAAGAAGGAGTGTGATCGCCCCGTATAGATACCCGGCGGTCAGTCCGCGGGCGCGCATCCCGGGATACAGATACACGCAAAGAGCGAGTAGAAACAAAAATACGCCCAGGGCGGCCAGTGCCGGCCGGCGCCCGTTTGGCTCATTGACGACGGCGTCAACCCCGAGCGCTGCAAAAATGCACAGCCCCAATGCCGCGACCAGAATCAGCCGCTCGTTGAGAGCGATGTCGAACAAAGGCAGTTTGGCGAGAAGGTCGCCGAACGGCGGAAGCTGGATGCCGACGGCGATACCGAATAGAACCAGCGCCAACACCAGCCATTTGCCGCGCCACCGTGAACGCCAGAGGCCAAAGGCCGCCAGCGAGAGTGCAGCACTGCCGACGTACATGCTCTCCGGAATGACATTGAGCTCGTTCGGTCTTGGACGCCACTCCCTCTGCGGTTCCCCGATGATGAACGGCACGAACTGCCGCAACAGCCTCTGCATCACCTCGGCCGGCGGGCCCGATCGCCTCGCGTGCGCGAAGACGTTCTCCCGGAAACGATGCTCCGATGTTTGCGGAATGGCCTCGACGATCGGAAACATGTAGATCGCGGTAATGGCGAGGGCCAGGACCCCGCCGGAAATCGCCAGCGGTATCGATCGTGTCATTCCCCGGAACCGGACACGGCACAACTCCGCCGCCGCCCACACCAGGCCGACCGCGACGATGTGAAGCGCGCTTTCCGGGTGGCCATTGAGAAGCATCATCGAAAACGCCACCGTCAGGATGCTCATGGCGCGTAACCCCGGGGTGCGCACCACCCTCCTCACGCCGAGAAGGACCAGAGGAAGCCAGACGTTCGCCGGCGTGATCACCCAGTCGAGAAAAAAGACCAGGAACCCGCAGAACGTCCAGGCCGCGGCCCCCACCAGCGCCGCCCGCTCCGAGCAGGCAATCTCTCTCAGAAAGAGGAACATGAGCAGACCGCCGAGGAAGAACGTGATCGCGGCGAGAAAGGTCAGACTCACCGGCATGGGGAGCAGGAGACTGATTAAAAAGAGCGGCTCATAGGGAGTCGGCTGTGCCGCCGCCGCCAGAAGGTCCCCCGCCGCCAAATACGGATTCCACAAGGGCCACTCCCCGCGGAGAATGGCCAGGCGGGCAGCGTACCGCCACGGGATGTTGAGGCTGTAGACATCGCTGAGCACCCCGTTATGCAGCCCCGTGACCCCGAAATCGGCGCGAAACGACAGCAGCGGCTGCGCGACGTACGGGAAATCGATCGGCGAATACACGCGCCCGGTCAGGAGCGCGCGCCCGGTGAAGCAGAGGGGAAGAAGCAGCAGGATGAGCGCCGCCGTCTTCGACATCGGCAGGACGAACCGATGTGCGAGAAGACCCAGCGCACAGGCGGTGACGAGATAGAGCGCGGTGGCGGAAACAGCTGGTCCCAGCAGGGTAGACACCATGCTGATCGTACTCATCGCCGCCATTCGGGCGACATCATGCACCAGAGAGACGGAAGTGGCGCGCGCAACGAGGACCGAACTCACGCGGAGAGGCGGAGGAGATGACGAGGGATTTCGTAGCAGGCTTGACCAATTCGTCCGCCCATGGTCACGCCGCCGTGACAGACGCGTCCTTCTCGTGTCGTATCGTAGCTATCGATGTCCGAGCGCTCTAGCCGATTCGAAGATCTGCGCCTGACGCCCACTCAAGTGGCCGCACTGCTCGAGGTCCCCGAGGATCGTCTTGCCCGATGGGTTGCCGGCGAGTTGGAAACGCAGGACGCCGACGTGATCGAGGTCGGCATCTCTCTGCTGGAGGGCGTCCACCGAAAGCCGTGGCGGGGTGACGATTTTCAAGCCGTCATGCTCGCCGGCGTTGATGCCCTGATCGGCTGAGCGGTGTTGACTACTCGTCGTAAACTGAGGGTCGATGTCCAAACGAGCGCTGTTGCTGGCCGCTCTGGTTCTGTGCGCTTCGTGCCAGAAGTTTGCCGAGTTTCATGACTTCATGGCGCTGCGCGATCAGATCGCGGCGCAGTTCAACGAGAGGCAGGTCTACGTCAACTACTCAACCGGCGCGGTTGTGTCGGTCCAATTGATCAACTCTCCTCTTCTCGCGGCCTCCGCGGAAGAAAAGCAAAAGCGTGCCGACGATGTCGCCGTGTTCGTGGTCAATCACTGCAAATACCCAGTGAGCAAGGTCACCACATTCTTCATCGCCAGATCGGCCAGCACGGGCGTCTCGGTGAGCATGTCCAACAGGTACGTCGGCCACCTTCCGAAACGGTAAAGCTCCAGATGATCGTCAATCCGAAGGCCGGCCGCAGCCGTGCGGCGCCACGCAGAAGAGGCGAAGGGTCTTCGAATTCGCGCTTCTTTGACACGCCGGCCGCTGGCTGATTGATCCAAATAACGATCGCATCAATCCAACACCGAAATCGGCATCCAATAAAGAGTGGGTTGTATGCGGTCGCGGTACGTTTCGACAGCGTGAGCAACGTACGAAGTGTTCATGCTGCGTGGCTGAGGCCGAGATCCTGAAAATAGTTCGTGGCGCGAGCGTGAAGTGTTCGACAATGTCCAACTCCCGCGATCAAGAAGGAGTGTCATGAATCGAAAATCGTCGCACCTCACTATCCTCACGGCTGTGCTCATCAGTGCGTCCTTCGCAGGAACGGCGTTCGCGCAGGCCGCCTCTGCGGTCATCACCAAGAGCTTCTCCCCCGCGGTGGTCGCGCTCAACGGCACGTCCATCGGGACGATCACGGTGACGAATCCAAACGCTATCCCTCTCACGAACGTTCAGTTCAACGACACCATGCCGGCGGGGATCGATCTCATCACCCAAACCGGCGGCACGTGCAGCACGCTTGCTACCGGGGGAGGCATCTTCTCCATTAATCCCGGCACAGATACCTTCTCAAGCACGTCGAATGTGCTTGCCGCGGGCCAGTCCTGCACGATTACCGTTCGTGTGGCGGGTACAGTCCTCGGCGCACACATCAACACGACGTCGCAAGTCACTTCCAACGAGGCTCCACCCGGCGCCGCCGCGTCAGGAACTCTTACGGTGGTCAATGACCTTCCCACGTTGTCCGGCTGGTTGTTGATGACCCTTGCCGCCGCATTGGCCGTAACGGCCGCGATCAGACTGCGAGCGTAGTCAGCCTGAATCGCGGAGAGATCCTGGCAATTTTGGCGGGGCATCCGAGATGATTTTCGAACTGCCCTAGCCTCGTGTGGCCATCGGGCATGCGCATCCAACCTCGTTCGCCAATCGCACGACAGGAATTGGGTTACGGTTTCCGCACCACGCGCACGGTGACCGTGTCCGATCCCGTCACACCGAGGGAGTTCGTCACCGCAAGCTTGATGATGTGATCGCCGGCGGCCAGGTGTGAGAGCTTGATCGGCGTCCCTTTGCCGAGGGAACGGCCGTGCGAGCTCCATCGAAGCTGCGATTCCCTGATGTGGTCATCCTGCAGGTCGAATGCATCACCATCGAGGATGACGTCGTCACCGAACGTGTAGACGCCGTGGTTGGGGAGCTCTTCGATCATCACCTGCGGCGCTTTGGCGGGAACGCGAAACTCCACACTCTCTGCGGACGCCGCGAGGATGCCGTCGCTCGCCCATACGCGAAGTTTCGCATGCGGACCGCCGGCCATCGTGGCGAAGTCGATCGTTAATTGCTTGTTCGTGAGGTCGCGGCGGAGCACTTCCCATTTGGAGCTCTTGTTCGTTACGTCCGCGTTGTAGTCGACTTCATAGACCAACGCAGCGTTGTCCGCATCGTCTGCGTCCCACGTAATGGTGAGCTTTTCCTTCACGCGCCCTTTCGCTTCGGGCGCGACCTTCTTCACCACTGGCGCATGCGCGCTGACGGGCAGCTCGCGGAGAACAGTATTGCCGTGAATGACCCGAAGCTCAGCGATTCCTTTCGGGAACGCGACCACGCCTTCGAACGCGCCCCAAGCGAGATGCTTCGGATGACGGCCCTTCGGCGCGACTGGATCGAACTCCGGCTGGATCACGCTCGAAGCGACGACCTTCCCATCAACGTCGACGGCAACGAGCTGGTACTCGCCGGTGGTGTTCGCGATCGCATCGCTGTCGTAGAACGTCCAGCACGGGTCGATCCTCACGTCGTTCCCGGACGTTGCGATGCGATGGATCATGCCGAAGCACTGCACGTAGCGTTGCGGCTTCTTCGCGTGGGTGATTTTCGGTTTGGGCGCGAGTTGATCGAAGAGATGGTCGTAGGCGTCCTGCGACGTCCAGAACTGTGCCTGCTTTCCACCCGAGCCCATGTACTCCGCGGAGTCGCCGAGAGCACCGCGCCCTCCGACCTCGTAGGGATGATGTTCGGCAGGGATCCTCGTCGCGCTGACGCCATCGAGCGGCACGCGTCCTGAGGCGCAGGCGACCTCCGGCTCGATCTCATCGCCTTCGTCGCCGTTGTCGTTGACCGACAACTCTGTTCCGCGAAACTCGTCAGGCGCCGGGTTAACGTCGCATGCGAAGCTGCCGCCGTCGTACGTGTCGCCCAGACCATATGTGTGTCCGATCTCGTGCGCGACAGTGCCCGGCGCATCGTCGTCGCTCAGGACGCCGATGTTGGCGGGTTTTCCATACGTGAAGCCCTGCAGCGTTCCGTTCGGATAGACTTCCGGCCGCGCCTGAATGAACCCGAAGACCTGCGTGTAGCAGCCTTCTTCATCCGGATTGCCGGCGCACGATTCAGGGACCAGCTTCGAGAGCGCACTCCAGAGTTGTTCCTGGCCGTCTTCGGTTTCGATGTCGAAGCGCGGATCGCTTGCATCGAACGGCTCGCGTGTGACCCAGATGACTTTGTCGGCGGCGAGGGGATAGGTCGAACGGATGTAGTCGGCGAACGTTTTCCAGCGCGAGTCGCTGACCGGCACGATCGTGCCGCCGTAGTTCGCGGTCACCGGCACCGCGAGAATGCGCATCGTGGCGCGCTCGACGAACGCGTAGGTCGTTCCGCGCGTGCTCCTGGTCGTTCCGTTGACCCGCACCTCGAACTCGTAGTCGCCGGCCGCCCAGTTTCCGCACGCGTCGCGAGTCGGACAAAGAAAATCTACGACGCGCGTCGGTGCCTGCTGTGCGATCGGTGGAATGGTCGCGACGAGATGTCCATCGCGCCGAATCGTGACACTTGTTTTCGACTCGTCGATGGTCACCGCCCCCGCGAGAAATGCGCGGACCACGGCATCCTTCCCTGCGACGAATTTCAAGTTGCCGTTCTTCTGAATGCCGATGGCCTGGTTGATCTCGATCGTGTCGATCACGACGGTCGCAAGGAGCGACGGCGACACCAGCAGCAACGCACAGACGAGGCGCAACCGAACTGAAGGCACGAATTTACAGTAGCACGGTCGTAATCGGAGACGTAGCGTGATGAGAGGGAAACAACTCCGAGGCCTGGCCACTAACGATGCGACGCCAACATCGTTAAGGTGCCGGAGGCGCCGAACAGCGTGGCGACGGCGTCGTTGTAGGCCGCTTCGTGGTTCGCTGGAATGGTAATCTGAGCGGAGTGCGCGAAGGCCGATTGGTTGTTCTGATTCACGTCCGGAAGGAACGTCCGTGTGAGACGCGAATCGGAGCTCGTCGGGTTGAACGTTTGTAGGGTCGCCAACTCAGGGGGAGGCCTCATGAACCCGAGAAGAGAACGTGGTTTCCAGCGCTGGCTGGTCGCGGTGAGCCTGCTCGCCGCGGGCGCGGCTGCGGCTGCGGAGGCTCCGTCACTGCCGGCACTTAAGGTCGAGACCGTCCCGGAGCCCGAGGACACTGGTCAGTACCACGGGGTCGTGGAGTTGCGGTTGAGCTCAGGCCACGGCGCGCCCCTCGTCCTGCGCGAGCGCAACCCCGACGATGATGAGTCCGTGCCGGTCCCAATTCCCGGACGCCAGTTCCCCATCGGTCGGGAGCACGTCCTCCTCCTCGGGTGGTCCTCGGTCGGCAGCGGCACCTCCAATCTACATGCCCTCCTCCTCCATATCACCCCGAAGGCTGTCGTGCTCGAGCACAACCTGAACCTGAGGATCGTTCGCTGGCGTGCTGTGCTGATGGTGCGTCGTATCTCGCCCGACGAAGTGCTCCTGGGTATCCCGGACTGGGGGATTAAGAAAGAGGTCAACTTGTGGGAAACGTCGCTGGCCGTGGGAAAGGGCTGGATGGAGAGCATGCGCGAGATACGGGCGCAAAGGGTGCGGTTCGTCGCGGCGGAAGAGCAACCCACCGACACCTACTACGACCCGCCGTTCTTCATGGCCGACCGGCTCGCGCCCGCTAGACGAGCCACCAGAAGAGCCGCCGGCGCCCCGCTCAGGGAGATACCGGAACTGCCGGAACGGGTCGCCTGGCTTAGCGTTACCAGCGACGGTTTGGCGTGGAAGGCGGGAACGCGTTGACGGTCGCTGTCAATCTCTAAGATTGGCGGTCGTCCTTCGACATTATTGGATTTTGACGTGGCGGGGCATTGTGGACGATTTTGTGCGTAGCGGAGCGTTGAGCTCGTCGCGCGATTTGATGAGCGCTCCGGCTCGCTGGTAGAATTCGCACTGGATCATGGCCGAGCCCATCTCGGGTGTAACCCCGGCGCCGCTCACGTCGGCGCGGCAAGCCGCAAGGCTTACGACCAAGAAGTCGCGCATCCAATGCCAGACGCCTGTTAGGTACCGGAGGAATCCGATGCTTCGCGCGCCAGTGCATCGAGTCGATCACGCACTGCAGGGTTGGAAGCTCTGGATCTGGACCGGGATGCTCGCGGTGGGGGGATCTCAAGTTCTGGCGGCCCAGGCTACCGCGACGATCAACATCAACACGGCAGCGGATGAAAGCCATGCCGCTTCGTTGAGCGGACGTCGCCGGGCAGTGGTTCCTCCATCGCTTCCTTCGGTCACCTTCTATGTTGCGCAGAACGGCAAGGATTCCTGGAGCGGTAAGCTTCCGGCTCCCAACTCGACGAACACTGATGGTCCGCTTGCGACGTTCGAGCACGCGCGTGCTCAAGTCCAGTCGCTCAATAAATCCGGCCTCGGCCAGGTGAAGGTTCAGTTCCGCGCCGGGACGTACTTCCTTCCGGCCACCGAGGAGCTCACCGCGGCTGATTCAGGCACGACGAGCACGAGCATCGTCTATGAAAACTATCCGGGCGAATCGCCGGTGCTCAGCGGCGGCGTGCGCATACAGAACTGGACCAACGTGAGCGGCAATATGTGGAAGGCCTCTCTGCCCACTTCTACCCGTTACTTCGAGCAGCTCTACTATGACGGTGTACGGCGCCTGCGACCGCGCCTCGGCGGAACCTTGGGTACTTACCTCCGCATCGCCAACACGGTCTACCTGAGCTCACCGGGGCCACCCGCGGCACCTCCTGAGCCAAACTGCTCGATCTATGTGGCCAACAGCGGCTGGGAGTGCTTCGACCGCTTCGAGTACAGCCCGGCGGATCCCATCGTCAACACATGGAAGAACCTTGCGCCGCCAGCGGGAAACCCCTGTAACGAAGCCGCCGGGAATCCGCTCTTGGCAGGTGATATCGAACTGCTGGTCTTCGAGAAATTCCAAACCGCCAGGTTGCGGATCAATTGCGTCGACACCGCGAAACATATCGTCTACCTGACAGGGCCCACCATTATCAACCCGGCCTTTTATCAAGCCCTCGGTTTCATTCCCCAACATCGTTACCTGGTAGAGAACGTTCAAGACCAACTCACCCAACCGGGCCAGTGGTTTCTCGATCGCTCTGTTGCGCCCTGGGCCCTCACCTATCTGGCAAACCCCGGCGAGAACCCCAATAGCGAAACCGTGATCATTCCTCAGGTCCCGCAACTGTTGGTGGCATCCAACCTTCAATATGTGACGTTTCAAGGACTGACGTTCGAACATGACAACTATATCGTGCCCGCGGCGGGGGAGGATCCAGACCTGAAGCTGGGTGATGTAACAGCTGCCGTATCATTCCAAAACTCCCAACACATTACCTTTGAGTCCGGGACCGTGGCGCACACCTCTGGCGCTGGCTTGGATTTTGTTTCCTGCGTCGACTCGCAATCGCCATCCTGGTGCGTCTCCCCCAACGCAAGTGCCGTCACGGCCAATAATGTTGTGGAGAATAGCGCCTTTTATGATGTGGGCTCGGCCGGCGTTCGGGTTGGAGTGGAAGGCCGTCTTTCAGACACGGATGCGAATATCCCGCAATTCACGACCGTCGAGAACAACGTAGTGGAGGGCTACGGACGAGTATTCCCAGGTTCCTACGGTATCACCCAGGGTGATGCCCATGACAACATCTACACTCATAACGATGTCTACGATGGCTATCGCGCCGCCGTTGGTATCTGCTTCTGTTCCGGATTCAAGCCCCATGCGCACGACAACACCATCTCTTTCAATCATGTCCATGATCTGCTGCAGGGAATCATGAACGATGACGGATCCCTCTATATCCAGGCCCGAAACCAGCAGGGCGTGTCGCCGCCCGGCAACAAGATCCTCAACAACAGAGTGCACGACGTTAGCGATGCCTCCGCGATGGATGAGGATGGCTATGGCGGTGACGGCATCTACATCGACACATCGACGGGACTGGTGGATGTCGAGAACAACCTCGTATACCGCGTCTCTGGCAGTCCAATGAATTTCGCAGGCTCTCCCCAAAATCCAAACGAGGCGAGCACGATCAAGAACAACATCTTTGCATTTGGCCGTGCGGCCATGCTGAACGTCGGCAATGCTTACCCCTATGGTGTGTTCACAAGCCCGATCACGATGTTCGTGCTCACCGATAACCTGTTCTACTTCGACCGTAGCGCTTCCGCATCGCCTCCCTTCTATCTCCAGAGCGGCTGTACGTACAGTAGTGGATTTCCGTTCACGGAGTGGCAGCGATGGAACAGCAACATATATTGGCGTTCCGACGGCGGCTTCGCCAGCGATGCGCAGGCATTCCACACCCAACCCGATCCTGTTTCACCGACCAACCCGTGCTTCGGCCCGGCCGCCCAAGCCAAATGGACGCTCTACACCTTCGCGGCCTGGCAAAAGAGCGGCGAGGATATGCAAAGCGTGGTGAAGAGTCCCGGGTTCAAGAATCCGGGCTATCCTGCAGACGATTACTCTTTACCAAACGGAGCTCCGATAACCGGCTTTGTCGTGTTCGACCCAAATCAGGCAGGCCGCTCCAATCCCCTGATCAATCCACCGGCCGTGCCGGCGACGTTTCCCACAAAACGTTTCAACCCCGCCACGGACTACTGAGCGGATCGACGGTTTTCCTGATTTCGACCGGTTCTGCGGTCGCTTCGTGAGTGGCGACGTCGGACGCATGGTGGTATTGAATGACGCATCGTCTTCGGGGAAGAAGACAGTCAGCCATGTTGATCACCACCGTCCCATCGCCTTGTAGGACTACTGAGTGCGGCTTGGATGTCGACGTGGCGGAGGAGGTGGGATTCGAACCCACGGTACCCTTGCAGGTACGGCGGTTTTCAAGACCGCTGCCTTAAACCACTCGGCCACTCCTCCGTTTGAAGGCAGAAAGCAGAAGGATGAAGGCAGAAGTGAGCCTTCAGTCCTCCGGGCGGTGAATCGGAACGCGGGGCACCTTAGTCGAATTTCGGGCGGGGTTCACCGCGCGACCGCGAAACCCCGCAACCGCGCTACGACAACAAATTCACATCCAGCGTGATCTTCAGACGCAGCCGGCGATGCTGGCGGAGTTCCTCCATCGTCAGATTGAGGGGGACTGTCACTTCTTTGACCAGTCCGTCGGAGGCCCGGCGTTCGGCGGGGACGCTGAGGTCGGGGAGCGAGCTGAGAATACCGTCGGGGAGCGGGATCTCGATCGACATCATCGGTACCTCGGTTGGTTCGCTCAGAGGGGCGAGGGCCGATTTGGAACCACGCACCGATATGCCCGATGACGACGGCGGTGGCGGTGCCGGCATCGGCGGCGGGCTGGCGAAGTAGTCCTCGAAATCGTCGAACGGTTCCGCGGCCGGCGAAGGCGGCACCAGAGCGGGCGGCGGAGAGCCGATCAGTTCCGTCGGAACGAGCGGGATGTCCTCGGCGCCGCTCATGTCGTCGAGCGTGAACGCCGAGGCGGGAGGCGGAGGAGGGGGCTCGGCGAAAACATCGTCCTCATCCCATAACGAATCGTGAGGTTTCGGCTCCTGGGCAACCGCGGCATTCAGAATCTGGATGTCGCGGTCGATCGGCTCGGAGCCTTCCAGCCCGTACTTCTTGACGAGATGTGCCAGGACCAGTTGCGTGATCCCCTTCAGCGTCTCTTCGACACCGAGGCCCATGGTCGCCACCGATTCGAAATGCGGCACGCCGAGCTTGTTCACTTCGGCTTCCATCGCCTCGACCGGCAGGGCGTTGGAGAGATCGCGCTTGTTGAACTGCATCACCAGCGGAATCTCGCGGATGCGCACGCCCTGGCGTTTGAGGTTGTCCTCGAGGTTCTGCAGCGACTCGATGTTGGCGTCGGTGGCGTGGTCCTGGCTGTCGGCGACGAAGACGATGCCGTCGGCCCCCTTCAGCACGAGTTGCCGCGTGGAGTTGTAGTAGACCTGCCCCGGCACCGTGTAGAGCTGCAACTTGGTGCGCATGCCCCGGATCTTGCCGAGGTCGAGAGGGAGAAAATCGAAGAAGAGCGTGCGATCCGTCTTCGTGGCCAGCGAGAGCATCTTGCTCTTGTTGTTCGACGGCAGCGAGTCATAGACAAACTGCAGATTCGTCGTCTTCCCGCAGAGACCCGGGCCGTAGTAGACAATCTTTGCTGTGATCTCTTTGGTTGCGTAGTTGAAGAGGACCATGGAGGCCGGTGAGCGTAGCGAAGGGGGATAGAGGAGTCAAACTTGCGTGGGTTGGCGGTGCGGCCGGTGTCGGGTTCTCCGTTCTCGGTTATCGGTTGTCGGTTTGTCGAACTGACGACCGAGTACCGACGCCGATGATCGAGTCCATACCTGACAACCGCTAACCGACAACCGATAACCGGCCGACAACCGACACCCCAAAGATGTGACAACTCCGACTCCCACCCCCTACCCCCATCCCGTATCATGTCGCGCCGCGGAGGTGCGAATGTCCAGACGTTTCCTCTGTTTTTCGAGTTTCATCCTTCTTTTTCTCGTCGCCTTGCCGGGCTTTGCCGACGCGCCAGGCGTGTATGCGATCACCGGCGGAACGGTTCATCCGGTCAGCGGGCCGGAGATTCCGAACGGCGTCGTGATCATCCGCGATGGGCTGATCGAAGCGGTCGGCAGCGCCGTGGTGATTCCGCTCGACGCCATGATCATCGATGTGAAGGGGGCCCACGTTTACCCCGGCCTCATCGACGCGCAGACGTCGCTCGGATTTCCGAGCGCCAGCGCACCGCGGCGGCGCGGAGGCGGCGGAGGCGGCGCGCGCAACGCTCCCCCGGAGCAACTTCCCGAGACCGGTCCGGCCTTTCTCGCCTTCCGCGAGGCCAAGATCTCCGACGATGACGTCGACGCCAAACGTGCCACCGGCGTGACCACGATTGTCACCGCGCCGGCTTTCGGCATTTTCAACGGCCAGTCTGTCGCCCTGAACCTCGACGATGGGAGGGGCGACGGGAGGGGCGGCGGGACGATGGAATCGCGCGTCATCCGCAATCCGGCCGCGCAGCAGATCTCCTTCAATCCCCGTCCGGCATGGACCTATCCCGACTCGCTCATGGGCGTGATCTCGTACATCCGCCAGACGCTGATGGACGCGCAGCAACACGCCGCGGCGCATGCGATCTACGACAAGAACCCGGCCGGCTATAAGCGCCCTGACGAGAGCCCGTCGCTCGACGCCCTCGGCGGCGTCCTGCGACGCGACGTGCCGGTCGTCTTCGTCGCCGACAGCGATCTGATGATGCGGCGCGCCGAGGCCATCGCCAAAGAGTTCAACGTAAGGATGATCATCGCCGGCGCCCGCCAGGGCTATCGCATGGCCGAAGAGTTGAAGGCGCTTGGAGCACCGCTGCTGGTTTCAACGAAATGGCCGGTCGCGCCAACATCGAAAGAAGATCGCGAGGAGCAGCCGCTGCGCGTCATCCGCGACCGCCAGCTCGCGCCGACCACGCCCGCCGTTCTGGCGAAAAGCGGCGTCCTCTTCGCGCTCGTCAGCGGCGCGGGGAAAACCGGCGACTATCTCCCCGGCATCCGCAAGGCCATCGAGAACGGCCTTTCCGCCGACGATGCCCTGAAAGCGACCACGCTCAATCCCGCAAAGATCCTCGGCATCGACCGCCAGCTCGGCTCTCTCGAGCACGGCAAGATCGCCAACCTCGTCATCACCGACAAGCCGATCTTCGACAAAGAGTCGAAGGTGAAACGGATCTTCGTCGACGGCCGCGAGGCCAAGGTGCCCGCCGAGGATGAGAAGAAAAAGACCGGTGGCGCAGCGACGACGGCAACGACCGGCGTCGATGGCAGTTGGAGCTTTGTCGTCAAGTCGACCGCGGGCGACGTGAGCATCTCAGCGATGCTTCATGTCGAGAACGGCCAGATCAGCGGCACGTTCTCCGGCGACCGCGGCGCGGGCGACATCGGCAACGGCACGTTCGACGGCACCACGGTGCAGTTCTCGATCGCCGGCCGCGGCAAGGAAGAAGCGGGCGACTGGGTCTTCCACGGCACGCTGCACGGCGCGAACATGGAAGGGACGGTGTCGACGACGCTCGGCACGTTCCCGTTCACGGGGAGCAGGAAATGAAAATCGTTAAACACGTTATCGGGTGTCGGGTGTCGGTTGTCGTGGATCAGATTTCACGCTCCGGCTCCAGATCCAAACAACCGATAACCGATAACCGACAACCCCTCCTCGCGCTGGCGTTCCTATTCATCGCAACCGTCGCGAGTGCGCAAGACATCGTCATCCGCGATGCCACCATCCTCACCATCACGCACGGAAAGATCGAGCATGGATCGATCCTCGTTCACGGCGGGAAGATCGCCGCGGTTGGGACGAACGCGCAGGTCACGGCGCCCGCCGGAGCGCAGGTCATCGATGCGGCCGGCAAGTTCGTGATGCCGGGCATCATCGATACGCACAGCCATACCGCGGTCGAAGGGAGCGTGAACGAGATCTCGCTTCCGAACAGCGGCATGGTGCGCATCCGCGACGTGCTGAACAACGAAGACATCGACGTCTACCGCCAGCTCGCCGGTGGCACGACGACGGCGCTGGTGCTGCACGGCTCGGCCAACCCGATCGGCGGGCAGTCGCAGATCGTGAAGTGGAAGTGGGGACATCCGGTCTCGGAATGGCCGATCGCCGATGCTCCCCGCACAATCAAGTTCGCACTCGGCGAGAATCCGAAATCCTCCAACTTCCGTCCGCCTCCGGGCATCCCCGCGCAGTATCCGCAGACGCGCATGGGCGTGGAGGAAGTGATCCGGCAGTCGTTCATCGACGCCAAGGACTACACCGCGCGCTGGGACGAATTCGAGGCGCGGAAGAAGCGCGGCGAGAACCCGATCCCGCCGCGGCACGACATCCTGATGGAGACGATGGTCGACATCCTCAAGGGAAAGATCGACGTCCACTCGCACTGCTATCGCGCCGACGAGATCATGATGCTGCTCAACGTCGCCGACGAGCAGGGCTTCAAGATCCGCGAGCTGCAGCACGTGCTCGAGGGCTACAAGGTAGCGAAGGAAATCGCCGCGCACGGCGTCGGCGGCGGCACGTTCATCGACTGGTGGGGATTCAAGGCCGAGGCGTATGACGCCATCCCGTACAACGTCACGCTCATGACCAATGCCGGCGTGCTGACCTCCGTCAACTCCGATTCCGCCGAGCTGGCCCGCCACCTCAACCAGGACGCGGCCAAGGCGATGAAGTACGGCGGACTGTCAGAAGAAGAGGCTCTGAAGCTCTGCACGCTGAATGGCGCCAAGCAGCTCCGCCTCGACCACCGCCTCGGATCGATCGACGTCGGCAAAGATGCCGACATCGTCATCTGGACCGGCCATCCGTTCTCGAGCTACTCCCGCGTCGAAACGACGCTCGTCGACGGCGAGATCCTCTTCGACCGCCAGCACGATCTGGCCATGCGCAAAGAAATGGCCAAAGAGAAGGCGGATCGTTTGAAGAAAGAAGCGGACGACGAAGCGAAGAACAAGAAGTCGGGCCGTCCCGGCAAGAGCGACGACGAAACGAAGCCGGAGGTGACCGATGAAAACTAAGCTCGTCGTCTTCGCGGCGCTTGTGGTGGCGTCGTCGGCATTCGCTCAATCGGTCATCATCAACAGCCCCGGCAAGAAGCCGCTCGTGGCCATCCGCAACGCCACCATCGTCCCGGTCACCTCGGCGACGATTCCGAACGGAACGATCGTCTTCAACAACGGGATCATCACCGCCGTCGGTACGAACGTTCCCATCCCCGCGAATGCCACCGTCATCGACGGGACCGGCCTCTTCGTCTATCCCGGCCTCATCGACAGCGGCTCGCACGTCGGTCTCGAGGAGATCAGCGCCGTCCCCGGCACGGTCGATACCGCGGAGCTGGGCGACATCAATCCCAACGCCCGCGCCGAGATCGCCGTCAATCCGCACAGCAACATTATCCCGGTCACGCGGGTCAACGGCATCACGACTGTCGTCACGGAGCCGGAGGGAGGCATCATCTCGGGATCATCAGCGATGATCCAGCTCGCAGGCTGGACGCCGCAGGAGATGACGCTCAAGGCGCCGCTGGCGATGCACATCCATTTCCCCCGCCTGCGCAACAATTCGTTCGACGAAGTGCCGCAGGACGAAGAGGCGGCCAAGGAAGCGGCGAAGAACTACACGAAGCAGATCGATAAGCTGCGGGATGTTTTCAAGGATGCGCAGGCGTACGCGAAGGCCTCCGCGGCGCGAGCCAGCCATCCCGACATCAAGCGCAACGACCGCGACGTGATCCTGGAAGCGCTCGTTCCCGTCGTCGAAGGCCGCGAGCCGGTGGTCATGCACGCGAACCTCGAGCGCGACATTCGCGCCGCGCTCAAGTTCGCCGACGAGTTCAAGCTGAAGGTGATTCTCGCCGACGCCGAAGATGTGGCTCGCGTGATCCCGGAGCTGAAGTCGCGCAACATCCCGGTCATCCTCGGGCCGATTCTCTCGCTCCCGCCACGCGAAGACGATCCGTACGACCTCGTCTTTACCAACGCCAAAACGCTGAACGACGCCGGCATCCCCTTCGCCATCCAGTCGCAGGACGCCCACAACGCCCGCAACCTCCCCTACAACGCCGCCGCCTGCGCCGCCTTCGGACTGCCGAAGGATGTGGCGTTGCGCTCCGTCACCATCGCCCCGGCTCAGATCTTCGGCCTGGCCGACAGGATCGGCTCGCTGGAAACCGGCAAGCTCGCCAACATCATCGTCACCGACGGCGACCCGCTGGAGATCGTCACCCACGTAAAACGGCTGTTCATCGGGGGGGAGGAGATCACCTTGGATACGAATCAGACGTTGCTGTGGGAGAAGTTCAAGGCTCGGCCGTAGCTGCGCTTCGCGCGTTGTCTGCGGCTTCGCCGCGTTGTCGGTTATCTGCGCGCTGCGGCGCGCGTGGACAACGCGGACGCGCGGCGAGAACGCCTGGCATTCTGAGCGACGCGAAGAACCCCCAGCAGGGAATGCGCGGCAGGCACGCTGACGCGACCTATCCGAGGGCGGGCGGTCGCGCGCTGCCTGAACGCTCCGCCTGACCTCCACCTCGCAGGTGCCGGATTTTGCGACGCAACGGTTGCAGGTTCTGTTTCGCACGACGGTTTGCACGGGACATTCAGCGACTACCGCCCACCCGCTGACGGATCGCATCAGCGTTTGGACCACGGATTCCATGCTGGGGTTCTTCGCGTCGCTCAGAATGACAGATTGACTACCGCCGCATTCGAGACACCGACCACGCGCGCCGCAGCGCGCAGACAACCGACAACGCGGCGAAAGCCGCAGACAACGTGCGCGAAGCGCGCATATAATGCGACCAGTTCTTTCCCAATTTCCTCTGAGTCAGTGAACGGGAAGCCGGTGTGATGCCGGCGCGGCCCCCGCCACTGTGACCGGCGACGACTCGCACCACGACAAGCCACTGCATCTCACGATGCGGGAAGGCGGCGCGACGAGGATGACCCGGAAGCCAGGAGACCGGCTGGCTCGGAACCCACTTTTGATCGGCCTTCTTCGGAGGGAAGGAGTCGTCATGAAGCGTGTTCTCGCACTGTCTCTCTTCTTTGTCGTCCCGTCGTTCGCTCAATCCACCCAACAACAACCGCAGCAAACCGTCAACGACCAGATCGTGGTGACCGCGTCGTCTCTGCCCGAAACCGTGCAGGCGACGCCGGCCGCGGTCACCGTCATCACCCGGACAGACATCGAGGAACGCGCCGCGCGCGACGTCGCCGACGTCCTTCGCGAGGTGCCCGGCCTCGTCCTGGCCCGCAGCGGATCGCCCGGCAAGGCCACCTCGCTCTTCACGCGAGGCGCGGCGTCGACACAGACGCTGGTGATGTGGAACGGCATCGTCCTCAACAACCCCTACTTCTCGGGTTACGACTGGGGACGCTTCTCCACCGCCGGCGTCGAACAGATCGAAGTCGTCCGCGGCCCGTTCTCGGCCCTCTATGGTTCTGAGGCCATGGCCGGAGTGGTCAACGTCCTGACGGCGCCGAGAACCAGCGGCGTGCATGGCGACTTCGAGAGCGGAAGTCACGGGCTGCGCAACGCCATGATCGACGCCGCATACGCCAGCGATACGTTGACGGCGGCCGGCACGTACGAGCACCGCACCGACGACGGCTTCAACCCCAATGACGACTTCCACCAGAACAGCGGCGGCGCGAACCTCAAGTGGTCCCCCTCCGACGCCTTCTCCCTCGGCGCGGCCGCGCGCCACACTTCCTACAACCTCGGCATTCCCTTCAACACCAACGCGGCGGGGACGGCGCTCGTCCCCAGTCTCGACCGCCGCCAGAACGGAACGGAGACGCAGATCGCCATCCCCGCCACGCTCACCCTCGGCCGTTTCATCACCGATCTGACGCTTTCCGACAATCACCGCGTTGACGACTTTCACGATCCCGCCGATCCTTTCACGACATCGACGTCGACCGACGCCAAGACGCGCCGCGCCCGCCTGACGACACGCTTCACCACGCCGGTCGGCACCATCGTCGCCGGCGGCGAATACGATCACGACGTCGTCAACGACCTCACCAACTTCGGTCCGAATTTCCTCGACAAGCGCCGCACCGACCACTCGTACTTCATCGAGGACCGCTACACACGCGCGCTGGGACAGACGTCACGTTTCGAGCTGAGCGCCGGCGTCCGCAGCGACCACTTCGACGTCTTCGGCTCGCAGACCTCCCCGCGTGTCGCCGCCGCCATCGTTACCGGCACCTCGAAATGGCGCGCCGCCTTCGGCCGTGGCTTCCGCGCCCCATCCCTCGGCGAGCTTTACTTCCCCTTCTTCGGCAACCCCAACCTCAGCGCCGAGAGCAACCGCAGCTACGAGATCGGCTACGACGCCGCCATCGGCCGCGACGGCCTCTTCTCGCTCACGTACTTCAACACCCGCTACCGCAACCTCATCACCTTCGACCCGGTCACCTTCATCTCCCAGAACATCGGCCGCGTCCGCAGCGACGGCCTCGAGCTCGGCGCCACGCAACACGTCAGCGCCAACGTCTATACCGCCTTCAGCTATACCTACCTCCACCGCAACGAAGACGAAGCGACGGGATTGCGCCTTCTTCGCCGCCCCAAGCATTCGGGCTCCATCTCCGCCGGCTACCGCACCGGCGCCATCGACACCAACTTGGCCATCCTCCGCACTGGTGAGCGCGACGACAACCTGGCCGTCCTGCCGTTCACGCGCACGACGAACAGCGCCTACACAACCATCGACGTGAACGTGCAATACCGGCTCTCGCGGCTTACACCGTTCGTGAAGGTCGAGAACCTGGCGAACGCGAAGTACGAGGAAGTCGTTGGGTATGCGGCGCCGAGCAGAAGGGTGATCCTCGGTCTGAAGTTCTAACCACCAAACCCACTCGCAGGGCCGCCGGCAACGGCGGCCCATCCGACCTGTTGGTCCTCGCCTCCCTGGGACCGCGCGCGTCCCGCGCGCGCTCTAACGCATACCGCCGAACCTACGCTACGCGATCGCGGTGGGATGCGCACCGAACAACCGGCGAAAGCCGGTCTCAGATCCGAATAACTCAACTCTTGCTGGCGGTTGAAGTAAGCCATCCGAAGTACGTGATTTATCAATAAGTTGAGCGTTGTCGAAAAACGAAGGTCCGGCACCGCTGGTTGGTCGATCGAAGTGTTGGGCCCGACCCAAAGTGTGGCGCACTCCCAGAGTCCACTAATGAGCTCGTGGAGTCCACTAAGTGAGCTCGTGGAGTCCACTAGTGAGCTCGCGGAGTCCACTAGT
>DATMNC010000064.1:0-6198 GCA_035569395.1 Thermoanaerobaculia bacterium
CGCCACTCACCGTGAGCGCATCGACACTCACCCTGTGCAGCATCGCCACTCACCGTGAGCGAATCGACACTCACCCTGTGCAGCATCGCCACTCAACGTGAGCGCATCGACACTCACCGTGAGTGAATCGACACTCACCGTGAGTGAATCGATACTCACCGTGAGTGAATCGCCACTCACCGTGAGTGAATCGCCACTCACCCTGAGTGAATCGCCACTCACCCTGTGCGCAACGACACTCACCCTGAGCGAATCGAACACTCAGCCTGTGTGCATGGACACTCAGCCGGTGCAGCACGACACTCACCCCGTCCAGCATGCGAACGGCGCTCCGCCTCCCCGGATACGTCACACGAGATACGTCACACCTTCGTTTTTCTACTGCTCGTAAGTTGTTGACAGGTCAGGTATTTCTCGTCGCCTATTTCGGCGACTGCTGCTAGTTGCGAGTTATTCGCATCTTTCTGGTCGAGTGCGTCGTTTCAACGGGGTTGCTGCCACCGGCCATCCACCATACGGAGCACGCGATCGACACGGGGAACGATACGCGTGTCGTGGCTGACGATGATCACCGCTTTGCCTTGCCGCCGCGCCGCGTCGCAGAGGAGGCGAATCGTGGCTTCGCCGGCCTGGGAGTCGAGGCTGCCGGTCGGCTCGTCCGCCAGAAGAATGGCCGGATCGTTCGCCAGCGCGCGGGCGATGGCCACGCGCTGTTTCTCGCCGCCGCTCATGGCGTGGGGTAGAAAATCAGCACGTTGCCGCACGCCGAGCTCGTCGAGAAGCGTCTCCGCTCGGCCGGGATCGGAATCGTGGGCCAGATCGAGGACCAGTTGCACGTTTTCGCGTGCGGTCAACGCGTCGAGAAGATGAAAGCTCTGAAAAATGAAGCCGATCGTGCGCAGCCGGAAGTCGCACCGGGCCTGCTCGCTCATCGCCGTCACGTCTGTGCCGGCGATCAACACCCGGCCCGACGTCGGTTGCAGGAGGCCGCCGAGCATCGACAGCAGCGTCGTTTTCCCGCTTCCGTTCGGCCCTAGAATGAGTACCGCTTCTCCGGAGGCAACGCGGAGAGAGACGCCGTCGACGGCGCGAACGTCGCCGAAGGTGCGGGTCAGCGATTCGCCGGCCAGCATGGTCATGTCCGAAAGACCTCCGCCGGATAAACGCGGCGCAGCACGCGCAGAGGGATGACCGCCGCCAGAGTGCCGACGACCAGCGTCCCCACCAGCACGGCAAGCGCTGCCTGCCACGTGTACCGCAGCGAGAGTTGAGGGACAAATCGTTTGAGCAGAGGATTGGACATCCCCGCCAGCAGAGCGCCCCAAACGAAGCCAAGCGTCGATGCGATCAGTGCCTGGCGCATGACCAGCCCGGCGAGATAGCGGTCTGACGCACCGATGGCCTTGAGCATGGCGTAGTCCTCGCGGCGCTCGAGGATGGAGCCGTAGAGCATCAGTGCCACGATGAGGCCCCCGACCAGTGCCCCGACGACGCCGACGGCCGCGAAGACGGGCAGGACTCCATCCATCTGGTCCAGATTGTTCTGTTCGAACTCGGCGCGCGGAAAGACGGCAACGTTCGGAAGCCGGGCCCGGATGCGCCGTTCCACCGCGCCGGCGCCGGCGCCGCTGGCCACCTTCACCAGACAATAGCTGATGATGCCGTGTACGCCGAGAAGGGTCTCGGCATCGTCGCCGCGGACGAAGGCGTATTGAGAGACCAGGGTGTTGGTGCCGTCGCTGAGGCCGGCGACGCGGAACGGAACGCCTTGCAGATCGACGGTTGCGCCCAATGCCAGCCTGTACTCGGCGGCAAAGGTGCGGTCGAGGACGATTTCGTGAGGTCGGAGCTCCGTCGTCCCGGCGGTCAGCGTTCGCGGCGCACCCGGTTTCCTGGAGGGATCGAAACCGAAGAGGAAGAGCGTCGACGTCGTACGCCCTCCGACCGTCGCTGTCGTGAACAGCCGGGAGAGTGGCGCGGCAACGGCCACGCCGTCGATTGAGGCGATTTCATCGACGACGCTCGCCGGTAGATACGATGAGCTCTTCAGCAGGTTGTTCGCGTTTTTCTGGCAGATCCAAAGGTCGGCATCCGTGGTGCGAACGTAGCGCGTAACCCCGTCTTTGACTCCTTCGTACACGCCGAAGAGAAAGAGGAGAAGGCACACCGTCGCTCCGACCGCTCCGATCGTGACGAACAGTCGTCCCTTCTCGCGAAGAAGAAGACGTCGGGCCATCGGAACCATTGCGTCGCCATGGTAGCGCCGGTTCTCTTGCTCACTCAGCGTGAAACGGTGTCAAAGGCCTAATCCGCAGATGACGCAGATGTACGCAGATAGGAGGCGATCTTATCTGCGCGATCTGCGGATCAAGTCTTCCACGCTGGTCGAGCATATTGAGGCCGCCCTTCCATCTCGCTAGGCATTTCGTTAACATCGTAAACACGATTTAAGGAGTATGAGAGTCGCCGTCCGTTTCTTCAACTCCTACGCCCACGCCGACCAGTACCTGGCGGATGATCTCATCCTGCGATTGCAACAGCAGATGACGCCCTCGCGGGCGTATGAGTACACGCTTTGGCGCGACACGACGATTCTCGTCGGAGAGCTGTGGTTCGGCGAAATTGTCCACGCAGTCGAGGGGTGCGACATGGGATTGCTTTTCGTCAGTCCGGCTTTCCTCGGGTCCGGCTTCATCGATCGCGAAGAGTTGCCGCGCCTCATCGGTCAAACCACAAAGCCGATCGTTCCGGTCATGCTGCGGCCGGTCAGTTTCGAGCGCCACGACCTGAAGGGGCTCTCCGAATACCAGATCTATCGCCTCGATCAACAGAAGTCCTACAGCGAATGTAACGGTGATCGCGGTCGGAGCCGTTTCGTCGAAGAACTGTTTCTCGACATCGAGCGCCGGCTCGACCGAATTTTATCGTTAAGGAGCCCTGGACCAGATGCCTGAGCGAGTTCGAGTGGTCATGAAGCCGGCGGATGTTCGCAGGCGTATGAACGCGTTGACCGAGCACGTCAGCGCGGAAGACTACAAGCGCCTCGACAGGCTCCTCGCTGCCTTCGCGAACAACGCCCGTGCGCGGCTGTCCGATTGTCTGCCGGTGGTCGCGACTGGTCGGAAAGGCGAGGACCAGCTCGCGAGCTTCCGCGCCTTTCGTCAACGGCTGGCCGGTGGTGCGAAGGCGGCGGGGCTCGGCTGGACGCTGGAGGTGGACACGAAGAAACGCTCCGAGCCGGCCGACAGGGAGTGCTGGTTTCTGGCGCCTCCCGACGACAGAGCCGCGGAGAGCGCCGCCGAGCTATCGCGGCAGGAGACGGCCGTCATCCAGGGCCAGCTTTTCGTTCCCCAACGTGGCCTGCCGACCATGGGGCGCCGCCCGGTTCGATTCTTTGTTTCGTACGACGACAGACACGACGCAAAGAGCGCAACGTCCTTGCTCGCCGATCTCGAAGCAAGCTTTCGCGGGTCGAGCAACTACGAATATGAGGTCTGGCACCAGGGGAAGATCCTCGTCGGCGAGATCAAAGCCCGGGAGATCGAGGAGGCGCTCGATCGTTCGGACTTCGGCCTCCTCCTACTCAGCGTGCATCGGCTTGGAGGCTCTGCTGGTGATGTCGATCTGCGCGAGCTGATCGAGTCTGCGCGGCCACTCATTCCTGTCGCCCTCGGCAATCTGTCTGAGCGCCTCAATCTTCATGGCCTGGAACATCATCAGGTATTCAAGTCGAACCGTCGCAGCTTGTCCGAATGCCGAGGGAAAGCCCAGAAGGAAGCGTTCACGAAGGAGCTCTTCGAGGAGATCGAGAGAAGGCTCGATCGGTGGTTCCAGGAGACGGAAGGGCAACCCATCCAGCAGCGGACGACCGGGACTATCTACCGCGTCGCTCGATTTGAAGACATGGCCCGGGGGCTCATGTCCGCTTACGAGCGCAAGGCGTTGAACGACTACGTCCATGCAAGCGGCGCCGAGGCAAGCCTTGCGGAGGATCTTGACCGAGTCGAACCGGATCGTCGTGAGGCACGCGCGGTAGACATGCTCGAAGCGCTCGAACAATGGGTTCGCGATCCCGCGGGCACGCGCTACGCCGCGATCCTCGGCGAGTACGGAATGGGAAAGACCACCCTGCTTCGGAAGCTGACCGACGACCTCTTGCGTCAGCGCGAGTCCGCCCATGGGCTGCCGCTGCCGATCTTCATCGACCTCCGCTACTACAGCGAAACGATCCAGAAAGAGGCGCGGGTCCCCAGAAACATCGAAGCGCTGTTGCGGGAGGCATTGGACCGCGCATGGCGAGGCACGGGTCCCGAAGTCGATCCTGAAGACATCCTTCGTCTCGTTCGCGAAGAAGGAGCCATCCTTATCTTCGACGGCCTCGACGAGAAGCTCGTTCACCTGACCGAGGCGCAGGGACAAGCGTTCATACGAACCCTTTGGCAGGCGTTGCCACCGCGCGGCTCAGAACAGCCAGGCGAAGTGGTTTCCGGGCGACTGATCTTCTCCTGCCGATCGCACTACTTCAAGACGCTCCGATCGCAGAGTGCTCTCTTCCTCGGCGAGGATCGGGAAGGGCTCCGATCCGCCAGCTATCGGGCGTGGGTCCTTCTCCCTTTCAATGAACAGCAGATCCGCGTTTACCTCGCCAACGTCCTCGGCGAGGAGCGCGTCGACGCGGTTATGGAGCTGTTTAGCGCCGTTCACAATCTCCGCGACCTCGCGCAGCGGCCTTATCTGCTCTCTGTGATCGTCGAGCACATCGACGCAATCGAACGCAAGAGACTGCGAGGGGAGACTGTCCAGGGGGTGACGATCTACAACCTCCTTGTGGAACGCTGGCTCGAACGGGACAACGGGAAACACAAACTCCGGCCGGAAGACAAGCTCCGGGTGATGGAAGAGATTGCGGGAGCGATGTGGGCTCAGGGAGACCGGGCCTGGTCATGGGAACGGCTGCGGGACTGGCTCGGCGGGTGGTTCGCCGCCGACCAAGTGCTCGGGACGCGCTACGCGAATGTCGCCTCCGAGGTTATCGAGGAGGACATCCGCACGGCGACGTTCATTCTCCGGCCCGACGACAGCGAGCGCGAGTTTCGCTTCGCTCACACCTCGCTGCTCGAGTTCTTTCTGGCGAAGCATCTGTTCCGAGCCCTGGCGCACGGAGCGATCGAACCGTGGAACATGACCGCTCGTTCCAATCCTTCGCCCGAGGCATTCGAGTTCCTCGGTCAATTGGTCCTGATCCAGACCGACGCGCGTATCCGCGAGAAGTGCCTGACGACGATGTCCGCGCTACTGAGCGGGGACCACCCGGATGCTGCCGGCGCGGCCTTTCGGTATTGGGTTGTGGCGATTCAGCACGGCTTGCCGACACCGCGACCTCCTCGCGTCGATCTGCATGGAGCGGATCTGTCGAATCTCATCGTTCGCGGACGTTCTGCCACCGAGCGTTTGAATCTGATCCGCGCGGATCTCTCCGGCGCAAAGATGGTCGGATCAGTTTGGCAGGACATCGATCTGTCTGGGGCGAGTCTCTCTGGCGCGCGAGCCGAGCGCGCCGAGTTTCACCGCGCGCTCGCGAGAGACATCGACGTGAGCGAGGCAGACCTTACCGGAGCGATCTGGCACGGATGTGACGCACGCGGCCTGCGCGGCGGTGAGGCCGCCGAATGGTACGGTTGTTACTGGATCAATTCGCACATCGACATCGAATCGCTTCCCCCACGGTTCGGCCGATTGGGCGCGGTGAGCTCCGGACTCGTTGCCTGCGGAATTCCTAGCCCGCAAGCTCCCGGTGGGATCATGCGGCCTGCGGTGCTCGCTGCCACGTCTGGCCATGGCTCTTCTGTTACTGCCTGTGCGTGGTCGCCTGACGGGACGCAATTGCTCTCCGGCTCGGAGGACAACACGCTGAAGATGTGGGACGCGCGGACAGCCCAGGAGCTCCGGACGCTCGCCGGACATGGCGATACGGTTTCTTCCTGTGCATGGTCGCCGGATGGGACGCAACTGCTCTCCGGCTCGGAGGACAACACGCTGAAGGTGTGGGACGCGCGGACGGGCCAGGAGCTGCGGACGCTCGCCGGCCATGCCTCAAGGGTGTCTTCCTGTGCGTGGTCGCCGGACGGGACGCAACTGCTCTCCGGCTCATGGGACAAAACGCTGAAGGTGTGGGACGCGCGGACGGGCCAGGAGCTG
>DATMNC010000065.1:0-9428 GCA_035569395.1 Thermoanaerobaculia bacterium
GGAACTCTCCGCGCCTTCAGCAACGTCTGCCGCCATCGCGCTGGCCCCATCGCCCTGGGCAGCGGCTGCAAGAATGTCCTCCGCTGCCAATACCACGGCTGGACCTACACCCTCGATGGCCGCCTCATCGGCACTCCCGACATCGAAGGCGTCGAATTTTTCGACCGCAGCACCATGGGCATGTTCCCCCTCCGCCTCGAAACCTGGGAAAAATTCATCTTCGTCAATTTCGATCCGCATGCCGAACCGCTCTCCGCCTATTTAGGCGAAATCCCCCAACAGTCCTGCGGTTTCCAATTCGAAGGCCTGCATTCCGTCGAACGCCGCGACTACGTCATCAATTGCAATTGGAAGGTCTACGTCGACAACTATCTCGAGGGATACCACATCCCCATCGTTCATCCCGGCCTCTTCCGGGAGATCGATTACCCGAACTATCGCACCGAGACCCGGGCCAATTATTCGATCCAGCACGCACCGCTCAAGCGCCCCGAGCGCATCCGCGCCGACGATCCGGGGGTTGACATCGATTACTTTTGGATCTGGCCGAACCTGATGCTGAACGTCTATCCCGACAACTTCTCGACCAACCTCATCGTCCCGCTCGGACCGGAGAAGACGCTGACGATCTTCGAGTGGCACTTCCGGGATCCCGATGCCCCCGACGTCCGGCGGCGAATCGACGAGACCGTCGCCTTCAGCGACGAGATCCAGCGCGAGGACATCGACATCTGCCAGGCCGTCCAGCGCGGCCTCCGCTCATCGACCTACGACAGCGGCCGCTACTCCCCGTCGCGCGAGAACGGCGTGCATCATTTTCACGGGTTGTACGCGGCGGCGATGTTTTAACGGCGCTTTGCGCGTTGTCGGTTATCGGTTGTCGGTTATCGGAAATCCGTCGAACCATCACGTCGCGAATCAAAAAGCAATCACCGCGGCTCCGAGACGCGGATACAACTGACAACCGATAACCGAAAACGCGCGAAGTGCTACTGTCGCGTCGAGTCGATCGCCGCTCCGTTGAGGGCATTGACCGACGAGGTCTCGATGACGCGGAGCTGGTTTGCCATCTGCGTGTAGAGGTTTGTCAGCGACATGAGCTGCTGGAGATCGCGGGCGACGGCGAACTCCATCGGCAGCTGGATGCTGTGATGAAAGTCGTCGCGAAATTTGGCATAGTCAGCCGGCGCGAGGGTCCGCGCATCCTGGATCATTCGCTGGGCATGCATGACGATGATCTGCTGCTCATGCGGCAGGCTCACCCCCCGCCGTCCAATTCCGCCGGAGTAGTCGTCGATGAGACGGAAGGCCCGATCGACCGACGAGAGCGGCGGCCCTGACAAGGCCCGCTGGATCTCGTTGATCTTCCCCAGCGCCTCGGCCTCGTTTCGCATCAGCGTGAGCGCCGGCTCGATGTCGCGCAGGTGTTGCCGCGCGGCGGCATTGGCATCGGACACATCGCGCGCCGGCTGGGCGGCCGCGGAGATCGCAACGAGGATGAAGGCGGCGGAGAGAAACAGTTTTCGCATGGCGGTGTGACGGTACGTCTGGCCGGAAGGTTTTGTCTACTGCTGCGCTGCGCGCGTTGTCTGCGGCGTTGCCGTGTTGTCTGCGCGCTGCGGCGCGCGTGGTCGGTCATCGGCTGTCCGTGCTGAACGCTCGTGCGGCAATCTCCTGCATCCAGTTACGCGGTGTTGGATTGATGACCACGCGCGCCGCAGCGCGCAGACAACCGACAACGCGCGCCAGCGCAGACAACGCGCGCAGCGCAGTCTCAGAACGGGCAGTCCGCACAACCAGAGCCGCAACAGGTCGGCTCGAAGGCGGCGCGGATGTCGGGGCGGGGATGAGGATTCTCCGCCACGGGCGGAGCGCCGCACGCGCCTTCGTTGCAAGGCGGCGGAGCGTCGTCAGAGGGGCGGGCTGCGTCGTTCAATCGTGGACGATTTCCGACCAGGGGAGCTTGCGGACCTGCAGCACTTTCTCGTCGATCTGCTGCTGCGTAGCGCGCTCGCCGAGGACCCGTCGAAGGTAATCGACCTCGGGCGAGACGAGCTTGTTGTGCTTCGGCAGCAGGCGGAGGGCGGCGCTTTGCAGGTTGCGTTCGGACACGGAAACGGTCTTCGAAACTTTCGTGGCCTTGTCGCTCATAAGGATGGCAACGATGATGAGGGCCCAAGTAATCCTGCCCGCACCCCTACCGCTTCCGGCCCATCCCGGCGGTACGAACCGGCAGCGCGGTACGGAACGCCAGCGACTGCTGTACTTCCGCGGGCCGCTCCGACGCACAGCGGCAGAGCGCGCAGTGCACCCCATCGACGTGTGTCGCCCGCGAATGCCCGCAAACTTCGCAAAGCCGTTTCTCCATGACGCTGTTCTTTCTCAAGTTTCGTGCCGGAAAATTGTCGCCGACGTGGGGCGGGGGTTGACGAAACTCTGCAATAGGTGGAGTGGGGGGACCCCAGACGCTGTGGCCTTAGACTGTGCGGACGCTTTCGCGGACAATGGTGTTTCTCCACAGGGTAGAGGCGCATGTCACACGATCTCTTCGAAGCCATCCGTACCAACGATGCAGCGGCGGTTGCGGCGCTGCTCGATGGGAACCGCTCGCTGATCGGTGCGCGGCAGAACAGCGTTACGCCGATCCTTTTCGCGGTTTACAACGGACATGCGGAGCTGGCGCGACTCTTTCTCGATCGCGGTGCGGTCTTGACGTTTGGCGAGGCGTGCGCGCTCGGTGATTCGGCGCTGGCGTTGCGGATGCTCGACAGCGATCCCGCGCTGCTCGATGCCTGGTCGGAGGATGGGTTTCCTTCGGTCGGTCTGGCGATCTTCTTTCGCCAGCCGGAGCTGGCGCGCCTGCTGATCGAGCGCGGGGCGGACGTGAATGCGGCCGCGCGCAACGCCTTTCGCGTGGCGCCGGTTCATGCCGCGGCATCCGTTCGCGACGCCGCCACGATGACGCTGCTCCTCGACCGTGGCGCGGATGCAAACGCCCGTCAGCAGCTTGGATACACTGCCTTGCATACCGCCGCGCAGCTTGGCGACGAAACCATCGTCGATCTTCTCCTCGCCCACGGCGCCGATCCGCGCGCCGCGGGTGATGACGGCAAGACTCCCTCGGATCTCGCCGCCGCTCGTGAACATGTTGCAATCGTGAAACGTCTTTCTTACTGAACCGTCCGAACGACATATATGCGAAAACCAGCCATCGCCTTTGCCCTGACCGCTTCTCTGACCATTTGCGCGGTTGCCCACGCCGCGATCACCGGTTCGGTCGTCGACCTGGAGGGGAAACCGGTCGCGGGCGCCACCGTCCGCGCGTTCGCGGCCGAGGGATCGGACGCCATGCGCGCGCGGCTGGCGGCCGGCAAGATCGAGCGCGATCCGGTGGCCTCGGTGCAGTCGGCCGAAAACGGATCATTTACGATCGAGCTGAAAACGCCGGGCGCTGTCGACGTGACGATCGACGCTCCTTCTCGCCGCCGCACGACGATCCCATCGGTCGATGGCGACGATCTCGGCTCGGTCGTTCTCGCCTTGCCGTCGACAAGAACCATACGCGTCACCAGCGGCGGCAAGGCGGTAGCGAATGCGATCGTCGTCTCCGGTCTCGACGTCGATCGGACGAAAGCGTCGGGCGAAGTGCCGGCGGAGATTGGCGGGAGCTTCATCGTCGTCCACCCCGACTACGCGATCTCGTCCCGCGGCGGTTTGGGCAATGCGACCGAGATCAAGCTGAGCCGCGGTGTCGCCGTTCGCGGCCGCGTCGTCAAAGGAGCCGATCCGGTCGCACACGCCATCGTTTCGATCAACGGCTGGCCGCTGGCGGAGACGGGTGACGACGGGACGTTCGCGATCGCTCACGCTCCCGACGGCTGGCAGTCGATCTCGGCCGTTCACGGCAGCGACGTCGGATCCGCCAACCGCTCGAAGGCGGCGTCCGTCGACATTCCCCTCGCCGCGGGTGCCACGTTCACCGGAACCCTGCGCGAGATCAAACGCGGTGCGGCCGTAGCTGGTGCGCGAATGACTCTCAGTGGTTCGGACGATACGTCGGCGATCGCTGTGACTGATGCGAAGGGGAGCTTCACGTTCGCTCCGCTTCTCCCGCGCTCCTATTCGATCAACGGGATGCATCCGTCGTTTGCCATCGAGCAGGCCAGTATCGCGCTCCCGGCGAAGCGAAGCCGCGTCTTCACGGCGCAGCCGTTTGCGCATGCGCGAGGGCATGTCCTCGACGAAGACAAGAAACCGGTCGCGGGAGCAGTCGTCTCCGCGGGCAGCCCCGGCCTGGCGCGCGCTCGATCGACATCGACGAATGCGGCCGGCGAATTCACTGTACGTGTCACGACAAACGCGTCCTTCTCGCAGCCGTTGCCGGTCTATGCCTGGAAGCGCGACTACGTCACCGGTACCTCGCCGTCGCGAATCTGGCAACCGGGCGAGGTCCGCGACAACGTCAACATCACGCTCGTGCACGGCTTCGTCGCGCAAGTGCGCGTCCTCGACAAGCGCGAGCGTCCGGTACCCCACGCACAGGTGAACGTTACCCGCAGCGCGGGGCAAGGGGCGGAGCGTTCTTTCATCACCTGTGCCGATCCTTCCCTTCCCGACTGTCACCGCACGAACGCGGACGGGCTGGCCGCCGTAAGGACCACCGAGGGACGCCACGATCTGATGGTCTTCGGTGACGACGTGGCGCCGGTCCGTATGCCGAATCAGGTGCTGTCCGCGCGTGCCGCGACCGTCGTCGTGCACGTCGACCGCGGCGTCGAGATCAGCGGACGCGTCGTGCTCGCCGACGGCACGCCGGTGGCCGACGCCATCGTGGAGACGCCGACAGGGATCATGCCCCGGAATGCCAACACCGCTTCCGACGGGACATTCAAGATCGCTGGCATCGCCCCCGGCGCAACGATGGTCACCGCGTTCTCCAGCGATCGCCGGCTTTCCTCAATGCCGCGGTCCGTCACCGCGCCGGCCAGCGATGTGACGATCACGATGCCTCGGGGGGCTCGCATCGAGGGGCGCGTCCTCGATCGGGCCACGCAGCAGCCGGTCACCGACTTCACGATTCTCCTGCCGCCGCGCGCCAACCCGAACGTCATCGGTCCCGGGGGCTCGTCCTCGGGCGGTCAGCCGATCCATGCGGACGATGGCCAATACGCCCTCGACAATGTTCCTCCCGGCCAAGTGCAACTCGTGGTTCATGCGGCCGGGTACGTGGCCGGCACGCGCGGCGACATTACGGCCGAGGATGGAAAGACAGTCAGTGGCATCGATATCTCTCTCGACCGCGGTGCGTCCGTCTCCGGCCGCGTCACCGCGGCGAGCGCCCCCGTCGCCGGCACGCAGGTACGTCTGGCCTTCCAGCGTGGGGCGTCCTCCGGCAATGCCACGTCGGACGGCGACGGTCTGTACACGCTCGATGGGCTGGCGGAAGGGGATCACACGCTCGAGTTTCAGAAGCAGGGCTTCGTCCTGCTGCACAAGCCGGTCACGATCACGGCAGGGAAGGATCTGCATCTCGACGTCGAGCTCGATCCCGGCCACGAGCTGCACGGCCGCGTCGTCAACCACTCGGGCCAGGGGATCGCCATGGCGAATATAGCGACGGCCGGCGGCGATGGGCGGCCGCTTGCGATGGTGAGCTCGGACGGCGAGGGGACCTTCGTCATGCAGGGGCTGGCGGACGGCAGTTACAAGCTGACGGCGCGGAAGGAAGGGTATGTAAGCGCGGAGGTCAGTGATGTCGTTCTGCCGCAGAGCGGAGCGCTCACGCTGACGATGGAGACCGGCGCGACGATCAGCGGGCACGTGGCCGGCATTCCGCCGGAGCAGTTCACCCAGGTGATCGTCACTGCGTCGGGCAATGTGACGCGCAATCAGTCCTATGTCGACTCCTCCGGCAACTTCACTCTCAGTGGGATGCCCGACGGCCGGGTACGGGTCGACGCCTTTCTGAATGCGCCGGGCCAGCGCCGCACCGCGCCTTACAAGACGATCACCATCGATAACGGCGTTGCGCCGCCGGTGGAGATGAATTTCGATGAGGGGATTACCGTCAGCGGTCATGTGACCCGCGCCGGCGGTCCGGTGACGACGGGCAGCGTCACCTTCATGCCGAGCAGGCAGCCGGGCCTCCCGCCATCGGCGGACCGGCAGATGGCCAATGCCATGATCTCGTCCGATGGCACCTACATCGCTTCCGGACTCTCCGCGGGCGATTACGACCTGCGCGTCAACGGTCCCAACATTGCCTTTGCGACGAAATACACGGCCACCGCGAGCGGAACGTTCGACATCGATATCCGCGGTGCCTTGCTGCGAGGCCATGTCGTCGATGCCTCCACCAGCGCACCGGTGTCGAACGCAAGCGTCGCGGTCTTCTCCCGGTTGCCGGCATACGGGTCGGCAAGTACCGATTCCGACGGCCGCTTCACCGTCGATGCGCTCGCCGACGCCACGTACGATCTGCATGTGAGCAGCGATTCCTACGTCACGTCGTCCCAGCAGATCGTGGTCTCCGGCGGCGCGGTGGCGGACGTGGAGGTACGGCTGGAGCAGGCGCCGGCGGTGCTCATTCACCTCGTCGATGCCACAACCGGCGGGCCGGTCGACGGCAATGTGGCGGTCACCGACGCGACGCGCAAGTTCAACGGCCAGGCCACGAAGGTCGATAACGGAATCTTCAAAGTGTCGCTCAAACCGGGAAGTTACAACGCCAACGCGTATGCGCGCGGATACGTCCCCAGGATGATGAGCTTCACCACGCCCCCCGCCGACGTGAGCATCGCCCTCTCGCGCGCCGGTTCGCTCCTGATCCGCGCCCGAAGTGCGCAAATCATCAGACTGGACGTCCCCGGCGGCGTGACGCAGCGATTTCTAGGACCCATCCAGATCGGACTGAACGGCCCCTACGACTCCCTTCCGCCCGGCTCGTACCTGCTTTCGACCGTCGGCAACGATCGAACCGTCATTCGCAGCTTGCCGGTGAACATTGTCGCGGGAGAGACGGTGACGATCGATCTGCCTTAGTACCCAATCCGCCGATGACTCAGATACTACGCAGATAAGACACTCCTCCATCTGCGTTCTTCTGCGTCATCTGCGGGATCAACGTCACTTCTCGACCGCGGCAAGCACATGCTCCGCGATCAGTTGTTCGACCAACGGGTGGGCGTTGCGGATGTTGTAGTTAGTCGTGGTGATGACTACCGCCATGTCCAGCGTGGGGAAGCCGAGGATCTTGTTGCCGCCGGTGCCGGTCATGTACCAGGCGAAGCTGGCCGGATCGTTCTTGCGGAAGGCGCGCATCCACAGAAGGTAGCCGTATTCGTTGTCGTCGTCGATGCGCGCATGCGGTTGGAGCGACTGCGCCACCCAGGCGGCGGGAACGATCTGCTTTCCTTCCCACTTGCCGCCGTTCAGGTAGAGCCGCGCCAGCTTGAGCAGATCGCGGCTGCGAAGAGCGAGTCCGCCGCCGGTCATGGCCTCGCCCAGCGGAGAGAACTGCCACTCCGCTTTCTGGATGCCGAGGGGAAGGAAGAGATTGCGGCTGGCGAAGTCGGGGATCGGCGTCCTGGTGGCGCGCTCGATCACTCTGCCGAGGACGAAGACACCGGCGGTGCAGTAGCTGAAGGCGCGGCCGTGTGGGGAGTCGGCCGGTTTCTTTGTCCAGGCCGGAAAGCCTTTGATGGGCAGATCGAGATAGAAGCGGCTCCAGTCTTCGATCAGGTACATCCCCTCCTCGTTGCCTCGGGAGTGATCGTTCCAGTCGTCGCATTCGAGGAGGGAGCTCATGGTCAGCAGGTCCTCGACGGTGATCTGCTCCTTTCGCTTGTCGGGATTGGCCAGCGGCAACTTGTCCTTGAAGAAGGGGAGGATGAGGGCGCCGACGCCGGCGAGCTGGCCGCGGTCGATGGCGATACCGGCCAGCATGCCGGTGATTGTCTTCGTGGCCGAACGGGTGTTCCGAAGCTCTTCCGCGCCGCCGGCGTCGAAGTAGGCCTCATAGACGAGCTTTCCATGCCGTTCGATCAATACGCTGGTGATGCTCTTGAAGTCTCCAGCCTTGATGGCAGCGGCCATCGTTTCGAGCCGGGCAGCGTTGAGACCGGCCGAGGCTGGGTCGGCTGTCTGCCAATCGTCAGCGAAGGCGGGGAGGGTGAAGGCGGCGGTAAAGAGAAGGGCAATCAGGAGGGGACGCATGTCGACACAATAGGGCGGGGAATCGCGGCGGTCTTGTGCGGACGAAACATCGTAGGGCGCGCAGCGCTCCATTCGATCACGCCATGAACGATCGCCGGTACTCCCCCGGCGGTACGCCGATCAGCCGCCGGAAGACATTGGTGAGCTGGCTCTGGTCGTTGAAGCCGGTCTGAAGCGAGAGGTCCGCCAGCGGCGTGTCCGTGGTTGCCAGAAGGACGCGGACCTTCTCGATCCGGCAACGCCGGAGGTATTCACCCGGCGAGCAGTCGAAGTATCGGCGAAAGGTCCTCGCCAGGTGGATCGGATGCACACCCGCCTCGGCTGCCAGTTGGCGGATCGTCACTCTCTCCGTGCAACGGTCGTGGATGGAGTCGCGTACTCGCAGCAGCCAGGGAGGTGGTTGCCGGTCGTGCGGCACGTTGGTCCGTAACAGGCGCGCCACCAGCTCCAGACCGAGGTCTTCGAGAACGAGCTCGGAGAGCGCCGTCTCGCGCAGCAACTCGCCATGCGCCCGATTCGCCGCCAGCACGAGGCCCGGCGCAGGGATGGTCGTGGCCGGATCGTGGGCGAACCGCGCCGTCAGCTCCGGTCCCAGCGAGATCGTGAAAAGGCGTCCCAGGTCGGTGCGAAAACGGTCGCGGTGATTGGTGCCGGCGGGATTGAAGATGAGCGTCCCCGGTCCGCAGAGGCCTGGTGCATCGTCCGCCTCCGTGATGTACGTCCCGCGGAGCACGAGGACAAAGTGCGCGTCGGTATGCGTATGCTGCGGCACCTCACGGTCAGGGACGAGCGCAATCCGGTCGGCGTATTCGAAAGACTCAGTCCGCAGACGGCGCTTTGTGTCACCGAAGAACGTGCGGGGTTGAAGTCGGGTCACTGATCCGTAGGTACGACGAATGAGGCGGAAAGTTGGCGTGTGGTGCTCAAATAATCACGCTGATGGAGTGTCGGAAGTCATGTCATCCAACGTTCCCCGGTCGGCCAGCGAACAATCACACCTTCTGGGTGTCCAACGTTTCCCCTCGGTGCGTACGTGTATAGCTCCGTTGGAGCAGCGCTACATCCCCGCGCAGCAACTTTACTCACCCCGTGCAACGACACTCCCCCATGTCTGCAACGACATTCATCGCGGTGCAGCAACGACACTCATGTTGCGAGCAACGGCACTCACCCCGTGCAGCAGCGACACTCACATGTGAGCATCGGCACTCACC
>DATMNC010000066.1:0-2934 GCA_035569395.1 Thermoanaerobaculia bacterium
ACAACGAACGTGCAGTGGAACTATGGAACGCAAGCGTGACTTTGACCGCGGCGAACCAGTCCGCGAAGCAGAAAGAGAAGCAGCTATGAAAATGAGAACACTCGGTCAAAATGGTCCTCGTGTTTCCGAGCCAACTTTCCGCCCCCAAGAAGATCGAGGATTGGCGAGAGGTGAGCGCGTTTACGGCGCTCGCACGTCGAATATCGCGGAAACGGATCTCGCCCTCTGGTCAGCGAACCGCGGCTTCATTCTGACGGCGATTTGAATCGACGACACGGCTATGAGTGCTTGGGGTTCCACGCCTTGTGGACGAACTCAAGACGGTTGCCGTCGAAGTCGGCGACGTTGGCGGCGTAGTAGCCGGAGGCGAAGTAGGTGCAATCTGCTGGTTTACCTTCGTCGGTGCCGCCTGCTTTGATCGCCGCCGCGTAGGCGGCGTCCACCAGTTCATTCGTGTCGCAGACAATCCCGACGTAGAGCCCGGTCTCGCCGCGCTTGCGTTGACGTAGCCAGATGCTTGAGCCGATCGCCTTCCCGCTGCCGAACACGTCGTCACCGACGCCGTAAAGATCAGGGACGCCTTGGGGGCCCGAAGCGGAGTCGTAGTTGCCCACTGGGCTCCAGCCGAGTGGCTTCAAGGCCTCTACGTAGAAGGCCAGTGACCGTTCGATGTTGGTGACGGAGATGTAGACGTGGTCGATCACGTGACCCCCTTCCATGCGTTGGCGTTGTGATGCGCGAAGTTGTGGAACGTGTGGGGTGGTCTGCCGGTGATTGTCTCGACGATTCCGTTGGGCCGTGAGCCGTGGCCGCTGGCGACCGTCTCCGTCAGCTGACTGAGCACCGCTCCGTACTCGGGCGGTACTCCGTTCGCGATCGCGCCCGCGATCCAGGCCTGGCGGTCGAGGTCGACGTGCGTGATCGTCCTGCCGGCTTCGTCGCTGATGATGGCGGCGGCTTCGGCGACGGTGAGCGCTTCGGGCCCGGTCAGGCTGTATGCCTTGCCAGCGTGAGCTTGCGGATCGGCCAGAGTCGTCGCCGCTACTGCGGCGATGTCTTCGGCATCGATGAAGGCCTCTGCACCGTCCCCAGTCGGCACGACGATGGCTCCATCGATCGGCTTGAGGAACGTCTCGCTGAAGTTCTGCATGAACCAGGCGGGACGCAGGATGGTGTGGCCAAGCTTTCGGCGATGCAGCAGGTCGAGTTCGACGCGTCGGGTCGCGACCTTGTCCGGCGCGTGTTCCATGCCGTAGGCGCTGAGGAACGTCACGTGCTGGACCCCCGCGGCTTCTGCTGCATCGAGAAATGCCGACACGTCATCGGCGAAGTCGATGCGCATGACGGGAGCCACCAGGTAGACCCGACCAATGCCGTCGAGGGCAGGGGCGTAGCTGTCGCGCTGGTTCCAGTCGAAGGTGACGTCAGCACCGGAGCGTGCGGCCGTACGGATCTTCAGGCCGCGGTTGATGAGGTCGGCAACGACGCGGGAGCCGGTTTTGCCGGTCGAACCGAGCACGAGTGTGAAGAGGTCTCGCTTGTTCATGACCTCTACTCTGAGATACTGCCGTGAGCATATCAATGCGTGAATAGCTCATTTTACAATGTGATACTCTCGCTCTGTGGACCTATTGGATGACCGGCTAGTCCGCGCTCGGGCATCGGGTGCGGTGTTTGCCCGCTCGGTCGCACGGCCGCCCTGGGGCCTCACGCTCCCCGGCTCGATCCAGCTCTCGCTGCACACGGTGCTGCGCGGTCACCTGTGGCTGTGGCTCGATGACCGAGCCGAAGCCGTGCGCCTCCTGCCCGGCGACTTGGCGCTGGTGGTCGGCGGTCGTGACCACCACATCGCACACGAACCGGATCTCGATCTCTGCATGTCCCATGAACAGTTTTGGGCCAGAGATGCGGATGACGCCGCTGATCCCGACGCAGCCATCTTCCTGTGCGGCGCATACCGCCTGGCCGGCGATGTGGGTCGTGGCCTCATCCAAGCGTTGCCGCCCATGCTGGTCATCCGGCCAGCACCGCACGACCAGGTTCACGACGTTGTGTCTCTGATCTCCCGCGAACTGAGCGACCCCACACCCGGACAGCAGACCGTGCTCGACCGACTGCTCGACGTGCTCCTTGTCATGGGCATGCGCGCGTCGTTTGCACAGAGCGCGACGGCGCCACGTTGGTATCACGCGGCGTCGGATCCGCGACTCGGCCGCGCCCTCCAAGCCATGCACGACGAGCCGGAGCGTGCGTGGACCGTGCCGGAGCTTGCACACCTCAGCGCGATGTCTCGTCCGTCGTTCGCCCGCAACTTCGAACGTGCGCTCGGCCAGTCGCCGATGCAGTACCTTACCGACTGGCGGCTCACGCTGGCTCGCGACTACCTACTGGCCGGCGAGCTCACCTTGGAACAGATCGCCGATCGCACCGGCTACAGCTCACCCAACGCGTTCGCGGCGACATTCCGCCGACACGTTGGATTGGCACCCGGTCAATGGCGCCAGCAGTACTCGTCAAAGCCGCAACAGGTGGCGCCGGAATAGCGTCAGCGGTGGCGCTGGCGTTGATGGGGCCCGGCGGAGTGCCAACAAGATCGACCGCAGGAGGAGCCAGATGGAGAGCCCGATCGAGGTAGTGCGCAGGTTCTGCGCGGCGTGGTCCGACAATGTCGGGGCCGGCGAACTGGCGGCGTTTTTCACCGACGACGCCGTTTACCACAACATCCCGCTGGCGCCGGTCACTGGCAGGGAGGCCATCGCGAAGACGATCTCCTCGTTCATCCGGCCTGGCGCACCAGGCATCGAGAGTATCGACTTCCGCGTCATCAACATCGCAGCCAATGGTCCGGTCGTGATGACCGAGCGGGTGGACGTCTTCAGGCTCCCTGGCAAGTCGTTCGAGCTGCAGGTCATGGGGACCTTCGAGGTCAGTGAC
>DATMNC010000067.1:0-21618 GCA_035569395.1 Thermoanaerobaculia bacterium
GCCATGAGGCGCTATCGCAGTTCAACGTCGACGATTGCATCCCCAAGCCGCTCGCGGCCCGCGATCTCCTTGAGATCGTGAAGAAACACCTTCCGCAGGGACGTGCGGGCGATGAAAAGCCGAACTACGACTAGAATCATGAGCTGCAAATGATATTTGTGAAACGACCAGTCGCCCTCGCGCTCCTCGCCTTGGCCGCGGCCGCTCTCTCTGCATATGCCCAGACGTCCGCGCTGAATCCGACGGTGAAGGTTCTGGCGCGCCCGCAGAGTCCGGTGCCGGCCGAGTGTGCGACCGACTTGAGCGCAACCGCCCCCGCCATCGAGCCTGAGCCGCAGACGGCGCCGGATCAGGCCATCAAGTCGGTTCCGCCGTCGAACGATCTCCGCGCCAGCATGCGTCGGTTGCAGGTTGCTGCCGAGGGGGATGACTACGCGGCATTCAAGACAGCATTGAACGATGCCCGCCGCGCGGCCGCCTCTCATCCACAGGGCGGCGAGCGCAACGCCGCCAACGAGGCCTTGCAGGTCTTCGCCGACATCGGCCGGGTCTGGGACTATGCGATGGCCTCTCCGGCCGGCTCGTTCTTCGACTCCTCGGTACAGGGCGGCTCGCTCCTCGGCGCGCTGAAGCGCTATCCCGACTACGGAAAGACGATCGCGGGCGAGACGCTGACGGTCGGCGATAAGACCCTCTACCCGACGCGCGAAACGCGACGTTTCCTGGCGCGCGAATCGTCCCTCCGCCTGGGCAGGCTGGGCGTGTCGACTCCGGCGCGCGTTGCTCAAGGTGCGCAACCCGAGGCATGGCCGCATCGACCCACCCCCGCGCCGCCGGCACCGAAGAAGTCAACCCAAGTGGCAGAGAAGACGCCGGTAAAGACCAAATCGACGCCGAAGACGGCTCAGGTCAGCGCCACTCCGAAACCGCACCAGACGACGCAGAAACCGCCGGAGAAGACCGCCAAGGCCACGACGCCCAAACCGAAAACGCCCGCCATCGCAGTGACGCCCGTTCCAAAGACAAGACCGGCGCCGCCGGTCAAGATCGCCACGGCGACGACAACGGTCGCGCCGCAACCTCCAGTCGTGACGACGACTACCGCCCCGCCGCCGCCCGTTCCGACGACGACCACCGCTGCCGCCGCGGTTCCGCCGCCCACCACCACAACCGCTACGACGACGACGGCCGCGCCGGCAACCGATACGGCTAACTCCTCGGCGACGACGTCGTCAGCGACAACCTCGTCAGCGACAACCTCGTCGACCGACACCTCGGCCACTACGACCGCCTCCGCCGACACCTCGGCGACCACCACCGCAGCTCCCGCCGAGAAACAAAACGGAAACATGAACCTTCTGCTGGCCATTGTTCTGATCCTGGTCGGCATCGGCGTGCTGGTCATCCTCTTCCGCGCGTCTGACTGACGGTATCCTGAGCGTCATGAGACGCCTGCTCGCCGCCGCTGCCCTTCTTCTTGCCGCTCTTCCGCTCGCCGCCGCCCGGTTGCCGGTAGGCGTCATCCCCGATCACTACACCATCACCATCACCCCCGACCTGGCCGCCGAGAAGTTCAGCGGACAGGAGACGATCGACGTCGACATCAAGGAGCCGATCGACACCATCACGCTTCACAGCGTCGATCTCGATCTGCACGACGTCGTCGTCGCCACCGGCAGCAAGCTCCTCAATCCGACCGTGACGATGGACGCGCCGAATGAGATGGCGTCGCTGAAATTCTCGCAGACCTTGCCGCCGGGCAAGGCCTCGATCCGCATCAGCTTCGCCGGCTCCCTCGGCGCACAGCTCCGCGGCCTCTACCTTAGCAAGACGCCGGCGCGCAAGTACGCCGTCACGCAATTCGAGTCGATCGACGCGCGGCGCGCCTTCCCTTGCTTCGACGAACCGGCCATGAAGGCGACCTTCGACATCACACTGGTGGTCGATGACGGCGACACCGCTATCTCCAACGGCCCGATCGCCTCGGATACGCCAGCCGGCCCCGGCAAGCACGCCGTCCATTTCCGCACCACGCTGAGGATGTCGACCTACCTCGTGGCCATGCTGGTCGGCGATTTTCAATGCGTCACCGGCGGCGTCGACGACATCCCGATCCGCGTCTGCTCGGTTCCGGGGATGCAGAACCTCAGCAAGTTCGCGCTGTCCGCGGCCGAGGCAGCGGTCTCGTTCTATGACAAGTACTACGCGATCAAGTATCCGTTCGGGAAGCTCGACCTGATCGGAATCCCCGACTTCGAGGCGGGGGCGATGGAGAACGCCGGGGCGATCACCTTCCGCGAGACGGCGCTCCTCCTCGACGACAAGACGGCCTCGGTGGAAGCAAAGCGCGGCGTGGCTGGGGTGATCGCCCACGAGATCGCGCATCAGTGGTTCGGCGACCTCGTCACGATGAAGTGGTGGGACGACATCTGGCTCAACGAAGGTTTTGCCACGTTCATGGCGCCCAAGCCGCTCATCGCCTGGCATCCGGAATGGCGCAATGATCTCGATCAGGTCAACGGCACGAATGGCTCTCTCGGCATCGACAGCACCCGCTCCACGCGCCCGATCCGCCAGAAGGCCGAGACCCGCAACGAGATCAACGCGCTCTTCGACGGCATCGCTTACGGCAAGACCGCGGCGGTGCTGCGGATGGAGGAGAACTGGGTAGGGGAGGAGACGTTCCGCGACGGCATCCGCGCCTACCTCAAGAAGTACTCGTACGGAAATGCCGCCGCCGAGGATTGGTGGGGGACGATGACCACGGCGACGAAACAGCCGTTCGATGTGGTGATGAAATCGTTCGTCGACCAGACCGGCGCGCCGCTGTTGCACGCGACGGAAGCGTGCGGCGAGGACGGCAAGCGCACGGTGACCATCACCCAGGAGCGTCTGCTGCCACGCAGCGCGCCGGCGGCCGCGCAATCGTGGACCATCCCGATCTGCGGTCACGAAGCGGGCGCGCCGGCGTCATCGCCCTGCCGGTTGATCTCGAAGCCGGCCGACACCTACGTGACGGCGGCCTGCGATCACCCGATCTTCCTCAGCCGCAGCGGTGCCGGCTACTTCGTCACCGATTACTCGCCGACGATGCGCGCGGGGCTGCGTGCGCACGTCAGCGAAAATGCCGCCGGCCGAACAGATCTCGCTGCACGGCAACGAATGGCTCCTCGTACGGGCCATGCGCGAGGACGTGTCCGACTACCTGGCGCTGCTGCGGGCGATGCCGCGTCCCGCCGAACGGCCGCTGGTCGGCGCGATAGCCAACAACATCGAGTTCCTCAACAGCCGCCTGGTCGATGACACCAATCGCGCTGCCTGGCAGGCGTACGTCCGCGAGGTGATGCGCGGCTACGCGCCGCTGACGTGGGACGCCCCGGCCGGCGAGACCGGCGAGCAGCGCATCATGCGCGCGGAAGTGCTCAGTGTGCTCGGCGTCGTGGGACAGGACCCGGAAGTCATCGCCGGCGCCCGCCGCGTGGCCGGGCAGTACATGGCCGATCCGTCATCGGTCGACGCCGTCATCGCCGACCGCGCCCTTCCCATCGTGGCCATCAATGGCGATGAGGCGTTCTTCGATCAGGTTCTCGATCACCTCAAGACCGCGCCGACGCCGGAGATCGGCCGCCGCTACCGCGATCTCATCCCACTCTTCCGCGACCCCAAGCTCATCGCCCGCGCCGTCGACTACATCTACAGCGACCAGCTCCGCAGCCAGGACCTGCCGAACATGGCCGGCGGCCTGTTCTTCAACCCCGCCGCGAAGCAGATCGCCTGGAACGCCGCGAAAGCGCACTGGGACCTGCTCAACCAGAAGATCCCCTCCGCCATCGGCGCCATCACCGGCGCAACTGCGACGTTTTGCGACGCCGCATCGAAAGCCGACGTGCAAGCCTTCTTCGCCGCCCACTCCCCCGGCGGCGGCGAGCGCTCCCTGAAACGAGCGATGGAGGCGATCGACACCTGCATCGCCTTCAAGACCGCGGAGCAGGCCTCGTTCAACGCGGGGGTGGGGGCGGGGCAGTAGGGGAAAGCCCGACCTATCGATCGGTCTTGCCAGATCCGGGTCGAGTGGGCGGAGCTGCCTTGCCTTTGAGTTGCAGCAACTCGCTCATCCGTTCTTCAAGCCACCTCAACCGCTCGCTATACGTGAGCTCGAGGCCAGCCAGATCCTGACGCCTTCGTGTTCCCTCGAAGGTGCCATCGAAATCGGCCCACGCGGATTCAGGGTCAGTTGCGTTCATTCTTCTCTTTCAATCGCAGAAGGACGTCGATGTCTTCCACATCCCGAGGTCTGCCTGCCGTTCTCTTCATCGAGATCAGGTCGTCGATGGCTGCAATCGGAACCTCTGCGCTGCCGATCTTCGCCCGGCTGGCGCGGCGGTAGACATCGTCGAAGGGCAAGGGAGACTCGACGAAGATGTCGATCTCGAATCCAGGCATGGTCGGATGCCAAAGCGAGAAGACTTGGAGGTTTTTCTCATCGATCCATCGTTGTCGTTCGTTCGCGTCCGAGAATGCGTGAAGGGGAACCGGCGCGCGAGGATGAAAGCCGAGGTCCTCGAGCGTGCGGAGTGCAGCATCGACATTCGGTTGATCCAGACCGATGACCAGATCGAGATCCGCGGTAGCACGCAAGTGGCCGTGAAGCACGACGGCGACGCCGCCCACCACGACGTATCGGACTCCTGCTTCGCTCAACTTCGTCAGGAGGAGCTCGATCTCACCGACCATCGCGACACGAGTTTATCAGCGACGGGCTCGCCACTCGTTTTTGGCGACCCTGCCATATGTAACCCGGCGGTACAATGACGTCCGTAGCTTCCGTCATGGCCGAGGACGTCGAAGCGTTGCTGGTTGCCAACGTTCCGCTGATCGAGCGGCTTGGCCGTGCCGCGTGCCGCGGGTCGAACATGAACCCGGCCGACGTCGACGATTTTCTCTCCGAGGTGAAGCTCAAGCTGGTCGAGAACGACTATGCGGCGCTTCGCGGATTTCAGGGGCGTTGTTCGATAGCGACCTGGCTGGCGCTGGTCGTTCAACGCCAGTTGCTGGACTTCCGCGCACACATCTGGGGCCGATTCCGCGCCTCGGCGGAGGCGCGGCGCATCGGCGAGACGGCGGTGAGGTTGGAGTCGCTGATCGTGCGCGATGGGATGAGGATCGAGGAGGCCGTCGAGACCCTCCGGCGTAGCGGCAGCGACATCACCACGGGTGATGCTGAGCGCATCGCCGCGAAACTGCCGCGGCGCCGTCCGCAACCGGTGCGCGTGCCGCTCGATGATGTCGACGCCGACCGATCGCTTCCGCGAGTGGAGATGGCGGCGCCGGACCAGACCAGCGCGTCGCGAACGGTCAGTGCGGAAATTCGGGCGGCGGTCGCCGGTTTGTCTCCGAATGACCAGGTGCTCCTGCAACTGCACTTCGCCGCAGGCATACCGGTGTCCGAGATTTCCCGCAGCCTCGGCGTTCCGCAGCAGCCGCTCTACCGCCGCCTCCGCAGCCTCTGCGCGCAATTCCGGGAACGCCTCCTCGCCGCGGGCATCGACGCCGCGCGCGTGTTCGATCTGCTCGACGATACCGGCGCCGATCTCGACCTCGGCCTTCATCCATCGACAAATCCCGGCGCGAGACCGTCCACCGAGGAAGAAGGGAATTCGCATGCCTGACGAGCGCCATCCCTGCCCGGACGAGGAAACGCTCGGCGCGTTCCTCGATGCACGTCTCGAAGGAGCGGAGCGCCTGGCCATCGTCGCGCATCTCGCGACCTGCGACCGCTGCATCGCCGGCAGTGAATTCGTGACCCGGATGCGGAACGCGGAGCCGGCCGCGGACGTCATTCCCATTCATCCGTGGCGGAAGCAGTGGCTCATCGCCGCCGCGATTGTCGTGGTCGTCTCCGGTACAGCGTTCTTTATCTGGCGTGGGGTGAATCGTCGTGAGACGGGGATCCCCGCGCTGATCGCCGCGGCGCCGGTGCGGTATCGCACCTTGGAGCCGCGATTGGCGGGCTTCCGCTGGGCGGCTGTGCAGCGCCTTCGCGAAGAGCCGTCGACGACAACGGATCCAGAGGTTCTCCGCCTCGGCGGCGCCGCAGCGGACGTGTTTTTGCGCGCACAGCACGATGCGTCAGCCGAGGCCGCGCACGCGGCGGGCGTCGCCGAGTTGCTGCTGCAGAAGCCCGGTGAAGCGGCCGAGCGTCTGCGGGATGCGGCAGTGAAGGAGCCGAAGGCGGAGACGTGGAACGACCTGGCCGCCGCGTACTACACGGACGCGGTGCGCGAGGGCCACGCGGCCGAGCTGCCACGCGCGCTCGCCGCGGCCGATAAGGCGCTGGCGATCGCCCCCGACCTGTCCGAAGCGCGCTTCAATCGCGCTCTGATTCTCGAGCGAATGGGACTTCGTGCCGAGGCCGCCGCGGCATGGCGTGAGTATCTGCAACGGGATGGGTCGTCGGATTGGGCCGCGGAGGCGAGGCGTCATCTCGAGGCGCTGCAGAGCGGACCGACAACATCGCCGCAGGCGCGGCTGGAGCGCCTCGAGCGCGCCGCCACGATGCATGATCAGGCTACCGTCGATGTACTCGTTCGGGAGGGTCCGCAGGACGCACGAGCCTGGATGGAAACCGACGTCCTCGGACGGTGGGGTGAGGCAATGCTTGCCGGCGACAGGGCCGCCGCGTCGCGGCTTTTGGACGCGGCCGGCAACACGGGTGCGGCGCTGCAACGCTTCTCGGGCGAATCGCTGCTGGCCGACAGCACGGCTGTGATCGCCGGTGCTGACGATCGCCGGCGGATTTTGCTTGCCCGCGCCCACGCGGCATTCCGTCGCGGACGGCTTGCCTTTCGCGACCATCACGACGAGGCGTCGGCGATCCTTCTCGACGCTGCTCACGATTTCGATGAGGCGAAGAGTCCGATGGGGGATATGGCCCGCCTCTTCGCCGCATCCGTCTACTTCGACAGCAACCGGATCGATGACGCGGCAACGCTGCTCGATGGCATCACGGCCATTCGTTACGACGCGCTGCACGCGCAGGTGGCTCTGCGGCTGGCCGACTGTCGGATGTACCAGGGGCGGTGGGAGGATGCCGTACACGGCTTCCAGGATGCGGCGGCGCGATTCGAGCGGCTTCACGAGAGCAGCAACGCCGCCTCCGCGGAGGCGGGCCTCGGCGATGCCTACGACGAATTGGGAGCACGCGACGAAGCGTGGACACAACGAACCGCAGCCTTCCGGAACCACGGCCGCGATGCCGCGTCGGCATTGCGGCTGATCGCCACGGTGGCTGCGGGAGCGCGTAGCGAGCTGCGCGCGGAACAATGGGAGGAGGCGCGCTCGCTGCTCCGCGTGGAGGCAGACGTGGCCACCGATCTCGGCGATCCGATTGTCATCGCGGATGTCTGGCGCCGGCGATCTCTCGTCGACGCGCACCTCGGCGATGACGAGGCCGCGCGCGAAGACGTCGCGCGCTGCCGAACGTTCCTGTCGCGAGCCAAGCCTTCGGGATTGAGCGATCGCTTTCTGGCCGAGGTGAAGATCGCCGAGGCTGCGGTGGTCGGTCGTCACGACGCGCCGCGGGCGATCGCGCTCCTGACCTCGACGATCGATTTCCTCAGCGCGGCCGGCGAGCGGATGGCTCTGCCGGACGCGCTTCTCGAGCGCGGCCGCGCGCTCCGCGATCGAGCGCAGCCCGCCGAAGCGCTGCGCGATTTCGGCGCTGCGCTTGCCGAGGTGGAGGTGCAGAGACGGGTCGCGCCTCCTGGCGCGCCGGTGTTCGATGCCGTCGCGCCGCTGGTTGAGGAGACGATCGCCTTGCAGCTCGCGCGGAGCGATGCTCCGGCCGCGTTCGCCACCGCGGAACGCGCGCATGCCCAGGCATCTGGCGAAACCGAGACAACGCCGGCCACGACGCGTCAGGTCGCCGCGGCCCTCGCTCCCGGAGAGATGCTGATTGCGTACGCGCTCGTTCCGGACGGCATCGCGGCGATCGGAGTGACGCGCGATGGAATTAAGATCGCGCAGCAACGCGTGGACCGTCGCCAGCTCGCCGATTCCGTTCGCGCACTGCGCGCAAGCATCGCTGCGCGTGACGATCTCCCCGCGGTCGAGGCGCGCTCCTCGAAGCTGGACCGCATGCTCTTCGCACCGATCGCCGGCATGCGCACGGCCTCTTCGCTGGTCATCGTTCCAGACCGCTTTCTGCAGTCGGTGCCGTGGACGGCGCTGTACGACGAGGAGCATCGTGCCTTCGCCATCGAAGTACATGCGGTTACCGTCGCGCCGAGCGCGTCGCTCTGGCTGCGGAGCCGCACACCGCGGCCAAAAGGCCCCAACCCGCGGTTGCTTCTCGTAACCTCGGCGGCGCGAGTCCATGTCGATCCGCTCGACCACATCTCCACGGAGCGAAACGAGATTGCGGCGTCGTACGGGGAACGGATGGTTCTCGATTCCGGTGAGGCCACGCCGCAACGTTTCTTATCCGCCGCTTCGGACGCCGACGTCGTTCACTTCGCTGGTCACGCCCGCGCCGGTCCGGAGCCGGCGTTATTGCTGGGAGAAAGCGGCGAGTTACGCGCCAGCGACATCGCCCGGGCATACTTCGTACGTCCGCGTCTCGTCGTTCTTGCCGCCTGCGGGACCGCTGCCGGAGACGGCGACGGTTTCGAGGGTGCGCATGGACTGGTCCAGGCATTCCTGACCGCCGGTGTTCCTGCGGTCGTCGGAACGCTCTGGCCAGTCGATGACGCGGAGGCGGCCGCGCTCTTCATCGCCTTCCACCAGCGTCTCCGCGCCGGCGACGATGCCGCGGCGGCGCTGCGCGAGGCCCAACTGTCGTTACTGAACGGGAGCAACCCTCGATCACGCCACCCGGCCGCATGGGCCGCGGCGGAGCTGTTCGGCGGGGTTGCTCCGATTGCAAGACGTTGAAAGGAGGAGGTATGTTGGAGTTCATATTTCTCGGTCTATGCATGCTAGCGGAAAACTCTGAAGGCGGGCGTACGGTCGTGATCCCCGACATCACCTCACCGGTAAACGTGATGACGCCGCGCGGCCCGACTTGCGTGGAAGCGCACCTCGCGTACATCTCCGTGCCTGATACAGACGAGGTCACTTGCGTAGGGTGCGAGAAGCGTGTCAATGAGAAGGACGAAAAGATGCTGGTGCTGTACTTGAAGGGCGACAATGTGCACATCACGGGGCTTACGGAGCCATTCAACGAGAAGGGATATAGCGCAAGCATCCCGCATATCGATCAATACTGTCCAAACTTCCGTCTGTCAGTCCCGGAAACAGCGACAATAGTGCCTCTCAAGAACGGTAAGCTGAGCACGAGATGTGACGACGGTAAATGTGCTGACGGGCATGCCCGCGACAGTGTTCTCGCGCATGGGCACGTTGAATCCGTCACGATTGAGGCTCGGCACGGCAACGTTCTTCGAAGTATGGTGATAAGGCCCAAGGGGCCCTTCGAGATCACAATCTCGAATCGCTATGCCGTCGGCCATTTCCAGAACAAGTTGGAATTCCCGGCGCTCGCCGAGAACCATTGGCTCGCCTTCTACACGCTCTCCGCGACGCCGGTCATCTGTGATCTGCCGGTCACGAAGGGCGGAATCCTCGAGACCACGCTGGCCTGCTCCAATAGCGGCTATCCCTGAGACGAACCCTCGCGCCGATCGATTGGGCGCGAGATGGTCGCTTTCCTTCGGATTCCCAATATCAACGCACCATTGCAATAGCCCGATTGCGGCCTATATTGAAGATAAAGGAGATCCAGCATGCTACGTGGCGGCAGCAGTTTTGTGTGTCTGATCGCTTTGGGTTGTCTCGCACTTCTCGATGCCTCGCCGGCATCTCGCCGAGGCGCTGACGTTCACCTCACGTTCTCAGGTCTGATCTGTCACATTTTCGATGTGGGGCATGCCCCGCGCTCCGTGACCATGCGCGGGACCGATGCCATGCCGCATCGAGCAACGCTCTACCTGCAGGAGGCTGCGGTCGAGTCGAGCGAAGTACCGCTGACGTGCGATGGCACGGAGTGCATGCTCGACCTGACGAATACAGGCCTCCGCTTCGCCCGGGCCGGCAGTCCCTCGTTCAGTCGCGCCGGATCATTCGACACGATCTGCCCGCACCTTCGGGCGGTCACGAACGGCGAGATGGATGCTCTGAGGGAAGACGCGTTCGATGATGTGCCGTCGCCTTCCAGCCCGATCTCGGCATCGTTCCTTCTCCCGGCCGGCAGCCTGTCCGCGGTCGCATACGACCAGATGGCGCGTTACGATCCCGACTTCGAGGGCCGCGGTAGCCGGCTGTTCGCGCGCGACGTGATGCTCGACGGGCACGTGCCTCTCGGGCAATTGCTCGTGCGGCGGGCAGGTGATGCGGCATGGCGCCGCATCACCTTCACCGGCGATATCGACCTCCGCATCGTCAACAAGCCAATGCTGGCCCCGATGCCCGAACACGCCAATCTCTATTACGACCTTGCACGAGTGCCGCTGACCACCCGGCCGATGATCGTCTTGCCGGCCTCTAGCCAGGCGGGTGCCGGGACGACTGTTGGAATACTCGAGACGACGTCAGCCTGTTCCAACAGCGGTTATCCCTGAGACGAGACCCTCGCTCCGATAAATCCTGCGCGAGGGTCGTCTACCACGGCAGACGACGAAACGCGGCCGCGCGACGTCATCCCAAGACCCGAGACGGAAACCTTAACAACAAACGCGATGGAGCAATCCATCGATCACTTGGTGGCCACAGCCCAGCGAGGCTCGAGCTGTTCCAATTCCGCGCGGGAGATGTGTGTTCCGAGCTGAAGAGCGGCACGAACACGGGGCTGAGGGACGTTGATCGCCTGGTCGAAGGCTACGCCGCTTTGGCCTTCGCCTCGGCCGGTTTGTTTTCGGACGCCGATCCAGAGCCAGTCGCGGCCGTCGCGCCAGCGCGTTCGCTGGTAGCCTCGCCGCACGATGATGCCGACCGGCGCTCGGAGATCGGTAGCTGAGAAACTGTTTCTCTCACAGGTAGCGCGAGCACCGGTCGGACTGGAGAGTCCGACCTACGTTCGGCCGTTCTTCAACGGAGAGGCGGAACCTCTGCCTTCTGCCTTCTGACTTCTGCCTTATCCAGATACGATACGCAACATCCAGCGATGAAGAGATCCCGTTCCGCGTTTTTCGTCTTGGGATTGGCGATGGTGGTCAGCATCGCGCCGATCTCGTGCCGCCGGCGGGGAGGGGAGGGAGCGTCTGGTGACGTAAGACTCCCGCAGATCAGCTTTGTCCGGATACCTGCAGGAAGTTTCGACATGGGATTGAATTCGTCGAGGTCCTTTGACCAGAGTCCGGTTCATCTGGTCACCATCAGCCGCTCCTTCGAACTGCAGACCACGGAGGTGACGCAGGCCCAGTGGACGTCGGTGATGGGGAGCAATCCCTCGCATTTCAAGGGCGGGCAGCTTCCGGTGGAACAGGTCTCCTGGAACGATGCCCAGCTGTTCATCGGTAAGCTGAACGAGCGTGACCCCGGGAAGAACTACCGGTTACCCACCGAGGCGGAGTGGGAGTACGCCTGCCGGGCAGGAGGAGGGGAGTCGAGGTACGGTGAACCGAACGCCGTGGCCTGGTGGTTCGGGAATTCCGATGGACAGACCCACGAGGTGGGTCAGAAACAGCCCAACGGTTGGGGGCTCTACGACATGTTGGGAAATGTGTGGGAGCTCTGCGCCGACTGGAAGGGCACGTATCCGTCTGGCCCCGTCACCGATCCGGCCGGACCTCCATCGGGCTACTACCGCGTGAGCCGCGGCGGGAGTTGGTTCGATGCCGCCCCCGCGGTCAACGCGACGTTTCGGAGCAGCCCCGACCCCAACTACCGCGGCAATTCCCTCGGATTTCGCCTGGCCCGTGGCCCGGCCAGCTAAGCCGGCACGGCCGGCGGCGTTGGTTGCCCAAGGCTCGGCCACCATCGTCATTAGGTCTTCTGCCGCGCAGGCTCCTACGTACTACGAGAGACTCTATGCCGGTCCGGAGCCGCCGGTGAGTCTTCGAAGGTGTTCCTCGCCGAGTTCCCTGATTTCCGAATCGCTGTGCCCAGCCGCACGTTCCGCGATTCGTCTCTCGACTGCGGGGTCGATTCGCGAAACCACCTCGAGGAGATTGGCCCAGTCGAGATAGTCCGAACCGGCGAGCAGGCGCTGCGCGGCCGTTTCCACGTTGTCTCGAAGCCAATCGTTGGGCAGGTCGAGAATGGCGGCCTTGGCGCGACCGGCATACCGGCCGGATGCGCAAAGCTCCACGAAATGCCGGAGAAGGCCCTGCCGCTCCTCGGCGGTCAATCCCGGCAGGAGCTCGAACGCCAGTGCCGCGTCGTGTGAGTCCTCCATCGCCGCTTCCACGAGCGCCGGAAGCTCGGCTCGGACCGTGGCGTGGAGGCGCATCCGTTCCGAGACGTAGGTATCAAACGCCACCTTGACGCGGCGGAATGCTTCGATGGCGGCTTCTGAATGTTCAGCGCACATGATCGATCGATGAATCGAACGCTATTTGGCCGCCTCGCTTGTCCGGGGTGGCGCATTCTTCACGTACTTGTCGAACCAGCTCACCGTCTCGTAGAGCGTCTGCTCGACTGATTGGCGCGCCGCGTAGCCGTGAGACTCCAGCGGCAGAATGACCAGTCGCGCGGTTCCGCCCACGCCGCGCAGCGCCTCGAACAGCTTTTCCGACTGCAGCGGAACCGTGCCGGGATTGGCGTCCCGCTCGCCGTGAATGATCAGCAGAGGCTCGTTGATCTGCGTCACGTGCAGAAGCGGCGAGAGCTTCAGATACGTATCGGTGGCCTTGTACAACGTGCGACGTTCATTCTGAAAACCGAACGGGCGCAGGGTGTGGTTGTAGGCTCCGCTGCGCGCCACGCCGGCGCGGAACAGATCCGACCACACCAGCAGATTCACCGTCATCAGCGCACCGTGGCTATGTCCGGAGACGCCGACGCGGTCACGATCGGTCACTCCCAGCTCGACAGCCTTGTCGATGGCCGCTTTGGCGTTGGCCACGATCTGATCGACGAACGTGTCGTACGCTGTCTCCGCGGGGCCGACCACCGGCATGGCGGTTTCATCGAGAACGGCGTAGCCCAGCAAGGCCAGGAAAATGGGAGAGGCACCGTAGATCTCCGTGAATTCCTGCGGAGAGGCGGTGACCTGCCCCGCCGCGCTCGGGTCGGTGTAATCGAGCGGATAGGCCCACATGACCGTCGGGAGGTGCGTTCCCTCCTTGTAGCCCGGCGGCAGATACAGCGTGAAGGAGAGCTTCACGCCATCGGGCCGCTGGTACGTGACCAGACGCTTCGAAATCCGGCGAAGTTGCGGCGTCGGATCGGCGATGTGCGTGAGCTGCCGCGACGTGGACCGATAGGACGCCTCCCCGGTTGCCTTGCTCGAATCACGCCCCCCGATCGTCCGTAGATAAACGTTCGGCGGATCGGTTGGCGATTCTCGCCGGGTTAGGAAAGTCTTCGATGCGGGGTCGAGCGCGCCCAGGAATGACTCGAGCGCGTCGCTCGACGAGCGGAACCAGCGCTCGCTTTTGAGCGTCTTCAGATCCAACCGATCGACAAAGGGGCGATTGCCTGCCGGAGACGCTCCCTCTCCCGACAGGAAGATGCCGCCGTCGTGCTCACGGACGGCCACAGCGCCGTTGGGAAGCGTACGGTGGATCGGATTTCCCGGATCGCCGTAGCGGTCGTCCGAGCTCTGGCTCCAGACCAGCCGCGGCGCAGCCGATCGATTGTCCGCGTCGACCAGAAAGACCTTGTACCAATGCTTGTCGTTGTCGTAATCGCCGGAGAGCGCCAGTCCACCCCGCTCGATCCAGTCCAGACCGGTGAAGCGGTTCTCTGTCTGCAGGAGCTCTACCGGCTCGGCGCCGATCGCCTTCATCACCACGCGATCGTGATGGGGGACCTTCTTGTACGTATCGCCGTCGTCGAGCGCCTCGGCCCAAATCAGTGTTGCTGCCGCGGTCGGCCGCCAGGCGTGCTCGCGTGGTCCGGTGCTCACCCCCTGGATGGGCACCTGTTCGGCCAGCGGCAAACTGGCGAGCTTCTCGACGACGTTGCCTTTCAGATCCCAGACTTCGACATCGGTCGGAAAGCGGTTGTATGGCCGGGTGAATGAGTAAGGCCGGCGGATGCGCTCCACGAGCAGGTATTGTCCGCCTGGCGCCGGTTGTGCTTTCGCCAGAACATCGGCGGGACCGACAGGCGTCATCGTTCCCGTCACCGCGTCCACAAGCGCCAGTTGGGTCGTCGCATAGTGCTCGAAGAGATCGGCGTCATACGGCGTCTTGAGGAGGTCGCGCGCCTCGTACGTGCTGCTCGCTGCCTTCACCGCGCCGCTTTCCTCGATGTGCGGTCCGATCGGTGCGGCAACCTCCTGGGGCGGCGCGGCGCGATGCGAGGGGATGGTCTTGACGAGCAGCGTCTTCTGGTCAGGCAGCCAGGACAACGTGTACCCGAGCACCGGATTGAGACTGACGCCGTCAATTCGTTTCACCGTGGCCGTTGCCACGTCCAGAATCCAGAGCTCCACGTTCGTCTCGGTAATATTGAAGAAGGCGAACATCGAGCCGGAAGGATTCCAGCGCGGCCCGCTGACGCGCGCGGCGGCGGGAAGCTGAATGACCACCTCGGGACCGTCGGGAAGTCTCTTCAGCGAGTAGGCGACGAAGTAGAACGACCCGTGCACGCCGTTGTTGCGCGGGTTGATGCGGACGCCGGCCAGCCGCAACAGCGGCTCGGCCAGGTCGGAGATCGGCGGGTAGTTCAACGGCGTGCCGAGGAGCATGGTGTTCCCGGCGGGACTGACGTACGAGGTCGGCAGCGCCGGCGCATCGAGCACGTCGAGAATCTCTTTCGGCGGATGTTGATAGCTCGACTGCGCAAGCAGTGGATGGCCGGCAGCGATCAAGAGCAACGCCAAACCAACGATTCGGAGCTTCATCGCCATCTCCTTGAACGGAAGGAATGCCCCAATCTTATGGCAACCACACCGCTTCGGTTGCACGTGGCAGACGATGTGACGCCCGTCATCATCTCGAGCGGTGTGTGCGCGTAGAATCGTCGCGTGCTTCGCGTCACCAGAACCGCGTCACCAGAACAATGGAGAGATCCCTGATGAATCGTCAACACAAGGTGAGAATCGTCGCTTGGGTGGTCTTTTTTGCCTTCATCGGTCTGGTGGCTTCCGAGGCGCCGGCGCAACTGTACGTCGGCAATGACCATACCCCCGGTGTCGTCCAGCAGTACAGCCTTCCGATCAGCGCGAGCTCGACGCCAAATTTCTCGATCGCGTCGAACAACGTCGTCGCCGTCAGCCTGGACGCAAAGGGAAATCTTGCCGTCGGCGCGTTGGGTGGCGCGTTAACGTTCTTCACCGCTCCGCTGTCCGGTTCCAGCACGCCATCGGCAACGTTCAACAACGGTGCAGCGGGGAACGTGGGCCAGATCGCATTCACAGCGGCGGGTGACTTTTTCGCCACGTCGTTCACCAACAGTGTCAACGTGTTCACGCATCCGTTCAGCAATTTCAGCACCCCGTCGCTGACGATCACGAATCCCAGCATCAGCTCGGCCGCCGGCGTGGCTGTCGACGCCGCGCAGAACCTGTACATCTCCAACACGGCAGGAGTCAGCCCGAACACGTTCGGCGACATCATCGTTTATGCGCCACCGTACACAGGCACGCCGATCGTCACGGGGCCCGCGATCGGTGCGAATTACCGCAAGGTGGCCATCAGCGGCACGCAGTTGTTCGCCGCATCTGTCGCTGGTACGGGACGAATCGACGTCTACACGCTCCCGATCATCGGGTCGGCACTTCCCGCGTTCTCGATCACCAACGGCGTGAACCTTCCCGAAGCGGTTGCCCTCGACGTCGTTGGAAATCTTCACGTCGGGAACCTCGGCAACTCGACGGTCACCGTCTATGCACCGCCCTTCTCTGCCTCGAGCGCGCCGGCGATCACGCTGACCCCCAGTCCGGCGCCCTTCTCGATCTTCGCCGTCGCCATCGGGCCGTCGCAATCGGCCATTCTCCCCGCCGTCGCCTCGGCGAATGGAAATTTGGGCTCCTTCTTCCGAACCGGAGTGCAGCTTCAAAATCCGAGTTCCTCGGCCATTGCCGGCAGCATCGTTTTCCACACCGCCGGAGTCTCCGGCACCACTTCCGATCCGTTCCTCTCCTATACGCTGAATCCGGGCCAGACCCAAAACATCGCCGACCTTCTTCCAGCTCTTTCGCGGTCTGGCCTCGGCAGTGTCGATGTCGTCAGCACGTCAGGCAGTCTGCCGACGGTCGTCGCGCGCGTCTTCAATGATGCCGGAGACAAGGGAACCTCAGGTTTCACGGAAGACCTCATGAAACCGCAGAGCGCCCTCGCCGCCGGAGACCAGTTCGTTCTCCTGGTACCGGCGGATCTGGTTCGCTTCCGCTACAACATCGGCGTGCGTACGCTCGGCACGGGAGCCTCGATCACCGTCACCGAGCGGAGCGGCGCGGGAACGGTCGTGAGAACGGTGAGCAAGACGTACGCGCCGACCTACTTCGAGCAGGTGGACGCGACGACCTTCCTCGGCGCCGCGCCATCGGCAAACGATAGCCTCACCGTCAGTGTGGATTCGGGAGCCCTGTTCATCTACGGCGCAACCACCGACAACACCACGCAGGACCCAAGCGTCCAACTCGGCAGGAAGTGAGCTCCGAGTAGGCGTGCGGTCGTTTCTTCCTCGCGTCTCCGTTAGTCACGAATAACTGTGACACGCCAGTGACCGAACTCACGTACCTCGGTGATGCGCCCTGCACACCTCAGCTGATCTCGTGAGATAGTGACAAAGGTCCGTTCAGGCCTCCAATCGATCATGTGTAAGCCTCCTCCGGTTCTTCGTGTCTTTCTTCTCCTGGTGATCACGCTTGCTTGCCCGGCTTTTGCGCAGGCACAGCCGAAGGTTTCGATCAACGACGTCACGGTGGTCGAGGGAACGCAACCGGGAACGAGCACGAGCATCGCGGTATTCACCGTCAACCTCTCTTCCCCGCTTTCCCAGTTTCTGTTTGTTCCCATTGCCGTCCACGACCAGACCGCGAAGCGCGGACTCGATTTCCTGTGGAACAATGACTTTGCAATCTTCCGCCCCGGAACGCTGACCACGACCGTTCAGGTTGCGATCATTGGCGACAGCCTGCCGGAGGGAGACGAGACTTTTGCCTTGGAGTTGATGCCCCCCACGGGAATCCTTGGCGGAAAAACGATCGGCACTTGCACGATCCTCGACGACGACAACGCCGTCTCCCCTCCTGAACAAAGGGTTGCCGAAGGAGAAAAAGGGCAAATCAATATCCGTCTCACCGACCCCGCTGTCGCCGACGAAAAGGTGATTCTTCAGACCGACGACCCAACGCTTCTGGTGGTTCCGGGCTCCGTCACCATTCCGGCTGGCGCGACAGGAGTGTCCGTCGAGTTCACCTGCCTGAACAGAGTCGGTGCAGGATCGATCATGGTCACCTTGCCGCCCTCCCGCGGGGGACGCACGTATGTACTGTCCGTGGCGGTGCACGACGCAACGACACTGACAATCGATCCCATCCGGCTCGATCTCTCCCCCGGCGGCTCCGGGACCGTGACGGCTATCGTCAACCCTGTGCCGGCCGCGCCGCTCAGACTCATACTTCTGGCGGTGACGAGCGGAATTGTCAGCTTTCCGGACACGATCCTCACCGGTGCCGACGGTCGGGCGATCATCCCGGTTCGCGCGGTTAGCTCGGGTTCTACGATCGTGAACATTTCCCTTCTCGACACCGATGGCGGTGCCTCGTCGCCTCTCACCGTTAATGTGACGGGGACAGCGGCCGTCATTACCAGCATCGTTCCGGCCGGTGGCCGTGAAACGGGTGGCGATTGGGTCGCGATCAACGGATTCAACTTCCTGGACCACTGCGCCTACTCATTTGGCGGAATCCCGGTGGTGGACAACTGGATCATTCATCAGGGCAATGAGCTCGGTCTCCTGACACCACCGCATGATGCAGGCTTTGTCGATGTCGAGGTCCGATGCGGCACGGGCTCGTTCGTGCTTGCGAACGGCTTCTACTACAATCCGATGTCGGTCACGTTGAAGAGTATTTTTCCCACGTCCGGTACGACGAAGGGGGGAACGCTTGTCACCTTCAGCGGCGCCAATCTTCGTTTCGATTCGTGCACCGCCATGTTCGGGCAGACGCCGGCGTCGGCGGTTTCGACGCATGGGGCTACCCTTTCCATCAGCGCCATGGCCCCGCCGCACGAGGCGGGAAGCGTACCGGTCTCTCTGGTGTGTGGGAGCGAGACGGTAACGTTGCCGGATGCGTTCCACTACGTGGAAGGGGACGATCCCCCGGCGACGCTCTCCACGTATTCTCTGACACAAGGATCAGTCGCCGAAATGGTCGGTGTCTCTTTCCGCCGCGACGACCAGATTCTCATTAACGGCATTCCTTTGGCCGATGTTTTAACACCGGAAGCAGACAGACATGTCTTTAGCGTGCCCGAGATCACTGGACAGGCGCAATTGACCCTGCGCGATTATGCGGGCAGGACGCTGACCCGCACGGTGACGGTCTACGCGCCGCCGAAGGTGGCATATACGACGGTGCCGAATCGCATCACGCTCGGAGCGGAGTTCTCCGTTACCGGGAATGGATTACGCCCCGGCCTGACCTACACGCTTGGGCCGGCGCCGTTGCAGCAGATTCCGAACATGCTGATTAACACAAACGACCGTTCCGTCTGTGGGTATTTTTGTGATGAACCTGCTGTGTTTCGCACACCGATCAGCATCGGGCCCGGCACGTTTTCGTTCACCATCGCCGATCAGGGTACCGTTCTCCTGACGCAACCTGTCGAGGTCACGGCGTCCGGCCCCGCCGTAAGCACCGTCACGCCGCAGTGCGCCGCCCCCGAGGGGGGCTCGCTCGTCACGATTGTCGGAAGCGGCTTCGACAACGGCGCGGCCGTTCAATTCGGCACCACGCGGTCGATGGAGGTCGTTGTAAAGGATCGGTTTACGGTCGTTGCCAGGGTGCCGCCGGCGTTCGGGATCACACAGCCGCAGATCACCGTCTTCAACCAGGATGGCAGCGCGGCAACACTTACCAGCGCCTTCAACTACAAATCCGCTGTTGATGGGGGCTGTGGCGGCGGACGTCATCGCGCGGCGGGGCGCTGATGAGCCGGCGATGGTTATTCGCGCTCTCCCTTCTATTTGCCGCGTCGTCGCTCCGCGCCGCCACCGCGGTGATCACGCTGGAGACGTCTTCCTTCGGATTTAACAGAACCGAGGGTACCGGCGAGGTCACGCTCATTCGCTCCGGCGACCTGTCGGCCGCGTGCAGCGTCCAGTATCACGTGAGCATCGATGCGGAGGTCATCGACGCTACGGCGAGCTTTGATCCGAAGCAGCAGTTCAAATATATTTTCTTCCCCATTCCGTACGACCATCAGGTGTACGACAACCGCCCCAGTTCGGCGAAGAACTATTTCATCTCGATCAGCAACCCGGTCGGCGCCGTGATTGGCTCGCCGAGCACAGCCTCGCTCTCGGTCACCGAGAACGAAGCAGTGCCGATGGCCACGTTTCAGAGTACCTCCGCCGCGGAAGGCGACGGCGGGCTTACGCTGGTGCCGATCGCCGTCACCCTTTCAGCGCATTTGTTGGCCACAGCCTTTGTGGATGTCTTTGCCATCGGGGGGACGGCCGAGCCCGGAACAGACTATGAAGGTGTCGGGACTCTTCCCCACGTCTCCCTCGGCCAGGTGCGCTTCGACGCGTTCCAGACCACCGGCCAGATTGTCGTCCGCGTGAAAGGCGACCAACATTCGGAGCCCGATGAAACGATCTTCATCGGAGGCGGGATGCCGGGTTTCACGCAGTCGCCAACCGCGTCTGGAATCCTCACCATCCTGAACGATGATTACATCCTGACGCCGGGAACGCTGCGAATCGCTCGCGGCACGGTTGCCTCGCTGAGCGTCGCTACGAGCGTACCGACGCCTGTCACCGACCACGTGCTGCTCTCGTCGTCGGACCCGAGCGTGGCCGCCGTTCCCCCATTCGTCGACGTTCCTGCCGGCTCGCTGGGGAAATCCTTCGATGTGACCGCCGCCGGCCCCGGATCGGCTGTCATCGCCGCGACTTGGCCGCCATCGCGAGGCGGCGGCACGATGGCCGCTCGCGTCGATGTCTACATTGCGACCTTCTACTCCTTCGAGAAATCGCCCCTCAGCGTGACGCTCGGACAGAGCGCGGCCGCCACGATGCACTTCGACCCACCTCCGAGCGAGCCCCTCCTGCTGTATCTATTTCAGACGAATCCAACGATCACCAACATGCCGCCGTTCTTTACCGTCGGCACGGATGGTACCGGCTCGTTCACACTGCGCGGCGACGGCATCGGCTCCTCCGTCATTACGACCACGGTGCCGGCGTCCTACGGCGGCGCAACGACTGGATTCCGGTTCGACGTCACTCCCGCTGCGACCTTTTCGATTGGAAGGCTGGATACGGCATCAGGCCCATCCACAGGAGGGCAGATCGTCAGGATCTACGGCAACGCGATGGGTAGCCGATGCACGGCGATGTTCGACGGTGTTTCGGGATTGAACACGAGCCTCGTGACCGCCGGCTCCTTCACGACCAGCCCCCCGCCACACGACCCCGGGCTCGTCGACCTCGCCGTGCGCTGCGGGACCGATACAGAAACGTTGTCGAAGGCGTACACGTACACGCCGCAGACGTCACGCATCACCGGGCTCTTACCCACCATCGGCTCGGCCGGCGGCGGAGTGCTGGTCGCGGTGACTGGCGAGAACCTCCGTCGTGGCCGCTGCTCGCTTTGGTTCGGTGGCGCCGCCGCCACGATCATGCAGAACGACCAGGCCACGACGATGCTCGTCGCGGCGCCGCCCCATGCTCCTGGCAGCGTTGACGTTTTGATGCGTTGCGGCAGCGACGCCTCCACGCTCGCGGGCGCGTTCCTCTATACGAGTAACGAAATCCTGCCGCTGCTCGCGGGAATCAATCCACCATCTGCCGCGCCAGGCGACCGCATCATCGTCTCCGGCTCCGCCTTGCGCGCCGATGACGCGATCTACTTCGACAACGCCGCGGGCCTCGACGTGACGTCGACGCCCGAGCAGCACTTTGTCACGGTTCCGGATCTGCTCCTCGGCTATGTAACGATCACGCTTCGTGACGTGGCCGGGCATATCGCGGCAGGGCCGAGCTTCCGCGTGCTGCCGGTTGTGGCGCCGCAGATCGCCAGCGCTCCAACGCACGTGCTGACGTCCTCTGAGTTCCCGATCAGCGGCGCTGGACTCAGGAGCAGCCTCACCTTCCTCCTTGGCGGCACAACTCTGCAGCCGGTTGCGATTGCTTCGACATACGGGCAGCTGCGACTGCCGCAATCAATCGTCCCCGGGACCTACGCACTCACGATCGCCAATCAGAACGTCGCTCCGCGTACGATTCAGGTGACCAGCGGCTTGGCGATCATGTCGGTATCAGTCCCATGCTCATCGA
>DATMNC010000068.1:0-20750 GCA_035569395.1 Thermoanaerobaculia bacterium
GACGTTCCTCCTCGACCGGGTAAGCGCCTGTACGGCCCATACGACCTGTACGACCTTTCCCGGGGGCGGACCGCTGAACTCCGGCGCAATCATTCAGGGCAACAAGACCCTTCAGGTGAAGTACGTGGCCGGACGCATCGCCCAGACGTACGCGGCGCGCGGACTGAGCGCCTTCCCCCGGGGTTTCTGGACCACTGACTACTACGCACCCTTCGGGCAGGCGGTGAACGCCGCCAAGGGTGTCACCGATTACTACCTGTTCAACCCCTCTTCCACCCCGCTGACGATCAACTGGCAGAGTCAGTCCGCTTCCGGATCGTTCGCCGTTCCAGCGAACAGCAATCAGTCGTTCAACCGTGCCCTCGGTGCCAATCCCTCCGTCCCTGTTGGATCGGGGCTCTACTTGAGCGCGACCAGCCCATTCTGGGGAGTCGGTTTTGGCGACTCGTCAAACACAGGGGGAGCTACGGGACAGGCCTTCGAGTGGGGCTACAGCCTGCTTCCGACGACTTTTCTCTACAAAGAGCACTTCCTCGGCTGGTCGCCGGGATCTCTGCCGCTGACCACCGCGCCGACGAACGGAAACGGCATCTTCCTCACCGTGGGCCAGGACAACACGCAGGTCTTCGTCGACTACAACAACGACGGCGTGCCCGACCAGACCTACACGCTCAATCGTCTGCAGAGCCAGTTCATCCCGCCGGGTCCCAGCGGCGCTCTCGATGGCTCCCGTTTCTGGGCCACCGGCCTTTTCTCGATGGCGTACGGCGAGAACGCAGACACCGCCACCACCCCGACTCCGAATCTCGATCTCGGATACGTCGCCCTTCCCGGCACCGACTTTGTCTCCCTCGTCTTGACGACGAGCAAGACCGCGAATCCGCAAGTAGTACCGACGGCAGCCGGCTCGACGACCGACTTCACCATCCTGGTGAACAGCCAGGCCTACTCCGTCGACGGAGTCAGCGTCGTCGATACGATGCCTCCCAACTGGCAGTTCGTGCCGGGATTCACGACCATCACCAAGCCTGATCTGACGCAGACCACCAGCGCCGCCGGCGCGGGAACCGTAACGACCAACGGCACCACCGCGGTGGTCGGTACCGGCACCACGTTCACCGCCCTGACCGCGGGAAACCCGATCACCATCGCCGGCCTCGGATATACGATTCAGACCATCACCGACAATACCCATCTCACGCTGGCCACTACCGCGCCGGCAGGGGCCGGTCAGACGTATTTCACATCCGGCAGCGGCAACGAGCCGGTGGTCACCGGCGCCGGAACCGTCGGAAACCCCTACGTCCTGACGTGGTCCTCCGCCAAGACCGGCGGGAACATGGCCGCCAACCAGCAGATCACCATCAAATTCAGGGCCGCCACCACCTCCGTGTTCGCCGCGGGAACGCTGAGCCAGAACAACGTCGTATCCACCGGAACGCGGACCGTCGGCTCCAGCCCCGCGGTCACGCAGACCTTCAACGCCAGCGACTTCACCTACGTCGCCTCGGGCAGCGTGCAGATCACGAAGAGCTCCAGCGTTCCGTCATCCACCCCGCTCTTTCCGGGGGACATCTTCACCTACACCACCACCGTCACGAACCCGGCCGCCGCGGGGACGAATCCTCTGACCGGGATCTCGCTCTACGACGCACTGCCGACCGGTCTGTCCAGCGTTAACGGGACGACCACGCTCAACCGTTCGACCGTTGGCGACAGTTTCAACACCCAGGTCTATACACTCAATGTCGGGACGCGCAATTGGGGCGGGAACTGGACGGAGGCCGGCGACACGGGCGGCGGCGCCACCAACGGCTCCGCGGTTCAGGGAGACATCCAGATCGTCGGCACCGAATTGCGGCTGGACAACGCCAACAACACCCAGCCGACCATCTCCCGCGCGGTCAACCTGACCGGGGCGACCGCCGCGCGCCTCACGTTCCACTACCGCACCGACACCGGCGTCGACCCGGCGGACGTGTTCACGATCCAGGTAGGCACAGGAGGCGTCGGAGGAGCATTCGGCGCCCTCGGCACGATCACCGGCATCACCGGCGCGTCGTCCGGCACCGCCAGCTTCGACATCTCGGGCTCGATCAACGCGAACACGGCCATCCGCTTCACCTTCCCGGCAGGCAGCTACAACGCGGCCACGGAGTTCATCTACCTCGACGACGTATCGATCACCTACGACGTCTCTGTAACCGGAGGGAACCCACCGAACCTCCTGTCCGCCAGTTCGCTCTACGCCCTGGTCGGCGGCCAGACCCTCACCGCCACCTACAACGTCCAGGTGAACAACCCTTTCCCGACCGGACAGACCTCGGTGACGAACACCTCCTTCACGTCATCGGTCCAGCTTCCCATTCAGCTCGGCAGCAATCCGGTGACGAACATCATCTCCAACCCCACGGTACTGGCGGCCACGGTGGCCGGCCGGCTATGGCTCGACTCGAACGCCAACGCCGTCCAGGACATCGGTGAGCCGGGCATCGACAACGTCATCGTTACTCTCAAAGATCAGTTCGGGACGCCGGTGGCGACCGCGACCACCGACTCCAACGGACGCTTCTTCTTCTCCGGCGTCACCCCCGGGAACGGCTACTACGTCGAGGCAACCGCTTCCGGGAATCCCAACGGGGTACCGGCCGGCCTCACCCAGTCGGCCCCGATCGGAAACACGAACAACCGCACCACAGTCTTCAACCTGACCGCGGGACAGAATTACAACCAGGCTGACCTCGGCTACACGGCGACCTCCGGCACCGCCACGTTCGGCGATCTGGCCTGGGTCGATGCCAACGCCAACGGACTGCGCGACCCCGGCGAAGTCGGCCTCGGCGGCGTGACCATCAAGCTCTATCGCGATACGAACGGCGACGGCATACTCACCGTCGGCACCGATGCGCTCGTGGACACGCTCGTGGCCGGCGCCGGCACCGTCGCCGCGACGAACCTGTCGACCGCGGTCGTCGGCACCGGGACGACGTTCACCAACCTTCAGAACGGCGACAACATCTCCATTGCCGGCGTGACCTACACGGTGAATACCGTCACCGACAATACCCATCTCAACCTGACGGCCAACTATGCGGCCGCTACGGCCGCCGGACTTTCTTACAAGGTTCCCACGAGAACGGCGCCTGACGGCAGCTATCTCTTCTCGGGGATCACGCCTGCAACCGGCTCCGAGGTTTACTTCGTCGTCGCCAGAACACCGGCCGGCTATACCCTCACCACACCTCCGGGAAGCCCGAACACGACGTACCGGTTCGGCTCCGTGTTCAGCGGCGCCTCGTTCCTTTCCGCCGACTACGGGTACCAACCGGCCGGCGGGACGACGTTCTCGATCAAGGACCGGATCTTCGCCGACACCGTCTTCTCCACCGGACCGGGAACCGTCTCGGCAACGCTTGGCTCGCCCCTGGTCGTCGGCACCGGGACGATCTTCAAGAACCTCAATCCCGGCGACTCGTTCCAGATCGCCGGCGTCGGTTACACGATCTTGAGCATCACCGATGACACGCATCTGACGCTGACCGCCAACTACGCGCAGGCCACCGGAGCCGGTAAGGCTTATAAGTCATTCGGGACCTTCGACAACACGGAAGCGGGTATTTCAGGCGTTACCGTCGAGATCCTCGACAGCAGCCTGAACGTCATCGGCACGACCACAACGGCCTCGGACGGCACGTTCACGTTCAGCGGTCTGACCGGGAGCGGCGCCGACTACACGATCCAGATCACCGACACCACAGGCGTCCTTGCGAACTACATCGGCACGAGCAGCTACGCCATTGCCCGTAAGCGTTCCGACTCCAACCTCGCGGCCAACATCGACCGCTCGGCGACACCGAGCTTCGGATTCACCGCCACCCGTTCTATCGGCGACACGGTCTTCAGTGACTTGAACGGAAACGGCTTCCAGGACGCGGGTGAGCCGGGGATCGCCGGCGTCGTCGTGCGCATCGCCAAGGACGCCAACGCAAACGGCATCATAGATCTGACCGCGGGCGCGGGAACGGTCACGGCCACGAACGGCTCGCCCACGGTCACCGGCGCGGGAACGACGTTCCTCAACTACCACGCCGGAGAGCCGATCGCCATCGCCGGCGTCGGCTACATCATCCAGAGCATTGCCAGCAACACCAGTCTGACCCTTGCCTCCAACTATGGCCAGGCCACCGGAGCGGGCAAGGCCTTCACCGCGAACCCGGCGCTCGCCGGAACCGTCGCAACGACCGCCGGCTCGAATACGGTGACCGGTACGGGAACCACATTCCTGACCGACTTCAAGGTCAACGACACCATCAACATCAATGGCACGGACTTCATCGTTCAGAGCATCGCCAGCAACCTCAGTATGACGGTCACGACGAACGCCGCCGCCACCGCGGCCGGCCTCGCCTACCGGGCCCCGGTGTTCTTCGGAAGCGTCACGACCGATGCCAACGGCAAGTATCTCTTCTCGGGCCTCGGCAACGGCAGTTACATCGTCAGCGTGCAGAACCCGGCGAGCTACAACTACATCGGCACCGACGTCGGAACCGTCCAGGCCACCAACGGCAGCGCGGCCATCGTCGGGACCGGCACGCTCTTCACGAAGCTCAATGTCGGCGAAACGATCACCATCACCACCGCCGGCGTCGCGGTGACCTACTCGATTCTCAGCATCACCGACGACACACACCTGGCCCTCACCACCACGTTCGGACAGGCCACCGCCGCGGGCAAGGCCTACGGCCGTCCGGACAGCGACGCCACCTCACTCGGCGCGCAGCTCGGCGCGACCGTTACCGCCGCCGCCAGCGTCCTCGATCGCGATTTCGCGTTCCAGGTGCCTCTCGCTTCCCAACGCGCGTTCACCGGAAAGATCTGGAACGATGCCGACAAGAACGGCCTCATCGGCGGCAGTGAAACAGGGGTGTCCGGTGTCACGCTGAGCCTCACCGCGATCACCGCCGGCCCCGGCACCGTCGCGGCCACGGTCGGCGCGACCGCCGTCGTCGGCACCGGCACGACATTCCTGCAGTACTCGGTCGGCGATCCGATCGTGATCGCCGGAGTGCCGTACATCATCGGCAGCATCACGGACGACACACATCTCACGCTGACCACCCAATACGGAGGGGCGACGGCGGGCGGTCTCACCTATCAGCACGGATCGTCGGCCATCCAGACCGCCACGACCGACGCCAACGGCTTCTACTCATTCACGGGCCTGGCAAACGCACCATACGTGGTCAAGGTCACGGATACCTTCGGCAATCTGGTCGGCTTCGGCGGAACCTGGGAGAAGACCGAGGGACTTCTCTCGGGAGCCAATCCGGGCAACGCCATGGAAGTGATGGATCTCTCGGCCAGCCCGGGAACCGTTGCCACGACCGGCGGCTCACCTGCCATCGTCGGAACCGGGACTACCTTCACCAACTATCGCGCCAACGATCCGATCCTGATCAACGGCGTGCAGTTCATCGTGTCGAGCGTCACGGACAACACCCACCTTACTCTGACCACAAACTCCGCCTCGACACTGAGCGGACTCTCCGTCAGCGCGGCGCCGATCGATTTCGGCTACGCGCTCCTCTCCTCGATCCCCACGCTCGTCAAACTGCGCCTGTTCGATGCCCAACAGAATGGGAATCAGGTCCTGCTGTTGTGGCAGACCAGCTTCGAGTCGGGCAACCTCGGCTTCAACATCTACCGCACCATCGACGGCGCGCGGCAGAAGATCAACTCCCAGCTCATCGGCGGCTCGGCATTCCTTACCAAGGCGCGGCCGGTGGCTGGCTTCTCCTACCGTCTCCACGACACGCTGCCGACCCCGAACAGCTTCGCCCAATACTGGCTCGAGGACATCGACACCCACGGCAAGGCCACGATGAACGGGCCGTATTCGACGAGGCTGGTGCCCGGCGATCTGACGTCTTCCGGGCCGGACTCATCCCGGTTGTCGCAGCTCACTCCGTCCGATCCCGTGCTGGTGCCGGCGTCCGGTATCGGTGCGGTGCAGCCGGCCACACTACCCCCGGCCACCGCGGCTCAGATCACCCAGCAGCAGGACATCGCGGCGGGACCGGCGCTCAAGATCAACATACCCAGCGAAGGTTGGTACCACCTCACCGCCGCGGCCATGAAAGCCGCCGGATTCACCCCGCCGTCGGATCCGAAGAAATTCGTTCTGTACTGCGAGGGGGTGAGCCTGCCGTTCGTTCTCAATCTGGCCACCAATAAGCAGTTCGGACCGAATGACTCGATCGATTTCTACGCTCTGGGACTCGACACACCGTCGACCGGAGAGCGAACGTACTGGCTGCGCGCCGACCAACATTCGGGCACACCGCTCGGCACCTTCCCGAACAGCGGAGGACCGGCGCTCACCACCGGAGTCCCCTTCACCTTCCAGCGCATGGACCGGACCGTGCTCGCCGCGGAACAGGTCAGCACGCCGGAAGGATCCGAACTTTTCTTCGGTCCGCTGATCACCACCACTCCGGAATCCGAGGACCTCACGGTGGCGAACCTCGACCCCGCCGGAGGCAACGCTACGCTGCAGCTCGTGATTCACGGCGGCACCGGCGACATCCAGCACCAGATCCAGGTGGAGATGGGTACGCAGTTGCTCGGCATTGCGCTGCTCAACAACCAGGAACAGCAGACGTTCACCTACCAGTTCCCGCAGAGCTCCCTCACCAACGGCGCGAATGCACTGACTCTCACCGCACTCAATGGCGACAACGACGTCAGCGTGGTGGCATCGGTAACGTTGACGTATCAACATCTGCTCAAGGCCGATAACGGCCTGCTGGAGGTGAAAGTACCGGGCTCGCAGCAGATCACCGTCGATGGATTCACGCTGAGCTCGATCCGGGCTCTCGACGTGACGGATCCCTTCGCGGCTCGCGGGCTCGAGGTTTCCGTGGCCGCCTCCGGCGGCGGTTTCAAGGCAACGTTCACCACGCCGCCGTCCGCGACCCCCAGGACGGTGGTGGTGTTCTCGAGCGACCGGGTCCTGACGCCTGCGCAGGCCTCTCTCTCGCTCAACACGCCTTCGAGCTGGTCCAAACCGTTGGGACGCCAGGCCGATCTTCTGATCCTGACCAACTCCGCCTTCAGCAGCGCGGCCGCGACACTCAAGTCCGCACGCGATGCCGGCGGGACGATGACGACGATCGTCGACGTCGAGGACATTTACGACGAGTACAACTTCGGGATGAAGAATCCGCAGTCGATCCGGACGTTCCTGCAATCGACCTCGTCCTGGACGCGCGCGCCGAAGTACGTCCTCCTCCTCGGCAATGCCAGCATCGACCCGCGCAACTACCTCGGCGTCGGGTCGTTCGATTTCGTTCCCACGATGCTCCTCCCCACGATCTTCCTCAAGACGCCATCTGACGACTGGTTCACCGATTTCAACAACGACGGCATCGGTGACCTGCCGGTCGGACGCATTCCGGTCAAGACCGCGGAGGACGCGGCGGCCGTCATCGGTAAGATCGTTTCCCGCGTCACGCCGTCACTGACCTCGTCGCAAAAGGCGTTGATCATCGCCGACACGCCGCAGACATTCGACTTCGAGACCGAGGGGGCGGTTGCCCGTACGCTCATGCCGGCGAACTTCGCCGTACAGACCATCAACGTCGCCGCCATTCCGAACGCCCACAGCGCCATCGTGAGCGCATTCAACGGCGGAGCGCTCCTGGTCGACTACGTCGGACACGGATCGGTCGAGCTCTGGAGCTTCGACCTCTTCGACTCCACGGACGCCTCGGCCTTGTCCAATGGAGCGAACCAGCCCTTCGTGCTGGCAATGACCTGCCTCAACGGCTTGTTCAACGACGTCTTCACCGACAGCCTCGCCTCCGCGCTGCTCCGGAATCCCAACGGCGGCGCCGTCGCGGTCTGGGCATCGTCGACGCTCACCGAGCCCTTCCCGCAATTCCAGATGAACAAGGAGCTGCTGCGCCAACTCTTCGGCCCGAACGGACTGACGATCGGCGAAGCGGCCCGTAACGCCAAACAGGCCACCCCGGACATCAACGTCCGCCGCTCCTGGATCCTGTTCGGCGATCCGTCGATGAAACTGACCCATTGATCCGCGTTTGCAGGATGCCGGCAACGGCATGGCAAGCACGGCCCCCTCATCCGCCTTCGGCACCTTCTCCCCCAGCTGAAAAGCGCTGGGGGAGAAGGGCTCTCGTTGTTAGAAAGGCGCGAGCTCTTTCCGGGGCGACAGCACGTTTGCGGAATCTTCGCGTCGCGCGCAGAAACCAAGCGTTAGTAGTACCGAGTCCTCTGTAATACTAGCCAGCGGTTTCTGCGCGCGACAAGAAGCTTTAACCTCGAGAGTCCTTCTCCCCAGCGCTTTTCAGCTGGGGAGAAGGTGCCGAAGGCGGATGAGGGGGCCGTGCTTGCCGCGCCCTGGCCGGCATCCACGTTTGGTTGCGGCTTCGCCGTGTTGCGTCTCCGTAGTCGTCTTACGGTCCGCCTCACTCCCGAAACGATGCCACCACCCCCACCGCCCGCCGGATGTCGTCCGCATTGTTCGCCAGGCCGACCGACGCCCGGACCGCGCCGACGGCGGTGTTGCTGCAGGCGGCGAAACGCTCCGCCGTGAAACCCTCCCCGAGGGAATCGAAGCAGGCGGCGATACGTGTCGCATCGAGGCCGAAGGCCGCCTCCGATGCGCCGGGGTTACAGAAGCATCCACCACGAAGGGAGACGCCGGCCCGACGGGCGCGCGCTTCGACCTGTGAGTACGGGATCGGCGATCCATCGCGGCCGCAGACGTTGAAGGCGACAGCGCCGCCGCGGTCGGTGGTGTCGCGCGGGCCATAAACATGGACGAGCGGGATACCGTTGCCGTGGCGGAGCGCGCGGAGATCGTCGAGAAGATCGCCAGTGAGTTGCGCGACGTGCGCGGTGAGGCGTGGCATTCCCACCTCGGCCAGCAGCTCAAAACCGGCGTCGAGCGCGGAGATGCCGAGAAAGTTCGGGGTACCGTCTTCGAAGGCCTCGTGGCGGGGGCGGAGGCGATGCGCATCGGCAGCCGCCGACGCGTACAACACCGTCCCGCCGGCGAACCATGGGCGGCGGAGGCGCGCCAGCGCGTCGCGCCGCGCCACCAGCGCGCCGATACCGGTCGGGTAGCCGAAGAGTTTGTAGAACGACAGCGCCACGAAGTCGGCCGGGCACTGCCGAAGACTGAGGCCGTGGCTGGGGGCGAATGCGGCCACGTCGAGCAGAACGTCGAAGCCGAGGGCGCGCGCTTTCATCACCAGGTCGAGCGGATGCTGCACGCCGGAGAAGTTCGACTGCGCGGGGAACGCCACCAGCCCGCCACCCCGCAGCGACTCCTCGCACAGAAACAGCTCCGCATCGGACATCCGGAGCTCACCGTCGAGCGGGAGATAGCGGACGCGGGCGCCGGCACGCCGCGCGTATTCGCGGATACCGTTCACGGAGTTGTGATTGTCGGCCGAGAGGATGAAGCTCGACTCCGGCGAGAACGGATACGACTCCGCGACGAGCTTGATGGCCGCGCTCGTGTTGGCGACAAAGCAGACATCGTGCGTCGCTTCGTCGACGTCGAAAAACCGCAGCACCATCCTCCGCGCCGACTCGATGACCTCGGTGCTGGCACGCGACGTCGCCGAGTCGGAGTGTGGGTTGCCGAACAGCCCATCCCGCAGCAGCGCGTGATGCGCGCGGAGCTGCGAGTCGCCGTACAGCGCGCTGCCGGTGTAGTCGAGGTAGGCATGATGCTGCGCGTCGAGCCGGCTGAATTCGCGGTCGCGCAGGGCATCGAAAAACGTCACCGTTTCCATTAAGGCCGCGCTCAACATCCCCGCCTCCGCACCGCCTTCACCGCCGCGGCGGTGTCGCCGCTCTTCGCTTGCGGTTTGTCCACCACGCGCGGGACGCCGCCGAAGTAGCGGCTGACGATGCTGGCCCGCTGATAGGCCGCGCGTTCCGCCGGCGACGCGTTCGCCGTGATGGTGGGGTTCATCACCTCATCGATCCATCCGCGCACGCCGCCGCGGAGAACGTAAACCTGATGATCGATCCCCTGCCCGTCGCCCCCCTGGCCATCGCCCGCGACGAGGACGATCGTCTCCGTCGGTTTGAACGAGGCCGACTCGATGTCGACATGCTCCGCGCGCGGAAGGTGATACTCATCAAACTCCGCTTGCGGCCGCCCATCGATGACGCGCAGCTCCGGCTTGCGGTCGCGAATCCATTCCGCCAGCTCGACCGCGCTGACCTCCGCCACCGCGGGTCGCCGAGACGGGCTGCCCGCGAACAACGCCGCGACGCCGAGAAGCGCGGCAGTGCAGGCAAGCGCGCGGCGGATCATGCTCGTCTCTCCAATCGCCCGGCAAACTGAAATGCAGTCAACGCCATCGCCATCACCGCCGCGACGACGACGCCATACGGAACATGCAGCAGCTCCGGCAGCGTAAGCGGGCCGCGCGCCGTGCTCTCGTAGAAGCGTTGCAGCGGCGCGAAGGCCAGACCGGTAACCAGCACACCGCCGAACATCCCCAGCATGACCAGCACGCCGTCGCCGCGCCCCGTCGCCGCGGCAACGCACGACGTTCCCGGGCAGAGGCCGGCGATGACGAAACCGGCGCCGAAGAGCAGGCCGCCGGCGAGCTGCGGCGCGAGATACGTCTCCGGCACGTAGACGCGCCCGAGGTCGAGGACGCCGAGGCGCGCCAGCCAGAAGGCGCCGAGCATGGCCGTGACGATGGCGCTGAACATCACTTTGAACACCGTGAAGTCGGTCAGATAAAACTGTCCCGCCAGTTTGGGAGCGCTTCCCAGGCCAGCCCGCTCGAGCGTCCAGCCGAAGGCGATGCCGATGACGAGCGCGACGGCGAGAGAGTCGGTCATCGCCAGGCCCTCTTCACGATCGGTGCAATGAGATAGGCGCCGGCGAACGCCGCCATCATGAACAGCCAGCTCCCGGCGCTGAGCAGCGCGCCGCCGGTGAGCGCCAGACCGCTCGTGCATCCGCGCGCCAGCACCGCGCCGACTCCCATCGCCGATCCTCCGGCGAACGCATTGGCCAGCCTCGATCCGCGGCCGATGCCCGGGCCGCGCTCGATCGCGGCGCGCAGGCGTCCCGCCGCCAGCGCGGAGAGGAACCCGCCGATCACCACGCCGGCGATCTCGATGAGCAGCCATTCGTGCCACGGCCCGTCTCCCGCCAGGTACCGCGCAAAGTACGGATTGGCCGCCGCGCGCGCCGGCGACGCCGCGGCCACCACCCCGGCGACGCCGCTGGCGAACGCCCCCGACGCGCCGAGCCCGCGGCCGGCGACCACGAACGCCGCCAGAAGCACCAGCCCGAGGCCGGTACCGGCGACGTAAGGATCGGCGTAAGGGCGGGGTCGGGAGGTCGCGCGGTTACGCGGTCGCGCGGTGTTTTCCCCGCGAGACCCCGACACCCCGAGACCGCGAGACCACGTCCCCATCACTTGCCCGCCTTCTCCGACGGATTGTCGACCGCGTACTCCTTGTGCCGCGACCAGTCTTCGAACGAGCCGTCGTACAGCAGGACCGTGTGACCGAGGGTCCGCGCGGCGAACAACATCGCTGTCGTCTGCTGGCCAATGTGGCAATAGCCGATGACCGTATCGCCCGGCTTCACCCCGGCTTTGGTGAACAGCGCCGCCAGCTCGGCGTCGGACTTAAGCATCAGCTTGTCGTCGGTGATCGAGGTGAAGGGAATGCTCAGCGCGCCGTGGATGTGTCCCGTGCGATGCATCTCTCCATGCGCGCCGCCGGTCTCGATGCCGTCGTAGTACGCGGCGTCGCGCCCGTCGACGACAGAGACGCCCGGCGTCCCAATGCGCGCGTGGACGGTAGCGGCATCGACGACGATCGGCCGCAGTTTCAACGGCGAAAGCGTGCCCGTCTTCGCTTCCGGGACATCCTTCGTCACCGCGCCGCCGTTGCGAACCCAGGCATCCTGTCCGCCATCCAGCAGCGATTCCCGGCTCCCCAGCCCGGCGTAGTCGAGCGTAAAGATCACCCGCGTCGCCGGCGACACCCAATCCTTGCCGTAATAGACGATGACGCGCGACTTGTCGGAGATCCCGAGGGCCTCGAGCCGATGACGCAGATCATCGGACGGCGGCATCTCCAGCATCAGCCCATGCCCGCTGTGATCGGAGACGGAGATGTCGTTCAGCGAGACCAGCCGCGCCCCGGGGATGTGCCCCGCCGCGTACCCGTCCTTGTCGCCGACGTGAAGGAGGACGAGATCGGGATCATTGAGATGCGCCTTGAGCCACGCGGCATCGACGACGAGCGCCTGCCGCGGGCTGCCCTGTACGGCGCAGGTGATCAGAAAGGTAAGGATCAGTAGAAGTCTGGTTTTCATCGAGTTTCTCCTTCGATGATGAAGATGGGCCACTCCTCGCCATACGTCACCTTCTTTGCAGCGAATGGGTCTGGAGGAGCGGCGAAATGGTTAGCCGCGGTCCAAAAAACCATCACCAATAGAGGCACAGAGATCACAGAGGTTTAGTTTTTTCTCTGTTTCCTCTGTGCCTCAGTGGTTAAAGTATTTCGGCTTACCCGGCAGGGCGGTGCTGCGATCGCGCTCGCCACCATCCTGTGTAACGGGAGAGGTCGTACCGTACGCCCGCGGCATCATCGCCGTGCCAAACGATCAGGCCGAAACGGCCGACATCGACAGCGGCGGCGATACCAGGCGTTCGCGTCAGGCGCTGCCAGGCCCGCGCCATGCCGGGGGTGAGATGAATGTCGTCCAGGATCACGACCGCCTTGCGCGAGAGCTGGGGAATGACGGTTTCGACGTAGTGCAAGGTCGCCGCTTCCTCGTGATGCCCATCGATAAAGGCGATGTCGATCGGTAGTTGCTCCCGCGCGAAACGCGCCAGTGCTTCGTCGAGGCCTGTGTCGAAGGGAGCGCGGATGACCTCGGCGCGGTCCGTGACCGCGGCCAGCGTCGCTTCGGCGATGGGGGCGAGCGCAGGCGAGCCCTCGATGGTAATGAACCGCGCGCGCTGGCCCGCGGAAGCCAGGTACGCGCCGGAGATTCCAAGGCACGCTCCAACCTCGAGAATGGCCCGCGCCGCGATTGCATCGGCACACAGGTGCAGGAACAGGCCCCAGTGCCGGGGCACGCTGAAGACATTGGCCAAGCGGTGAGCTGGAATCATCGGACCGGCGGCTCCGTGGCCGGCGTGATCGGGCCAGCGCACCATCCCGAGTGTCGTGGGGCTGTATTCGAAACGATAGGTGTCCGGACGCCGGGAGATTTCCGCGCGCATCTCCTCGATGCGTGCGGCGATTCCGATCGCTTCGCCGGGAGGCTCTTGCGTAAAGAGGAATCGCAGAGGAGGCCCGAGGAGGGCGGGGAGGCCGTTTGCCAGCATGTCGTTGAGGACGCGGAGGCCGAATGGCGCGGCGCATCGGCGGTACATTCGGCCAAACAATGGCCGGACCCTCATCGTCCCGCCGCCAACAAGCTTTCCATCCAGCCGCTCATGCGTGCGATCTGCTCGCTCCAGTCGTATTGCCGCGCGACCTCCATCCGGCGGGCCACCAGCCCCGCTGCGTTTTCGGCAGCGGCGGCGCGGAGGCCTTTAACGAAGTTCCTGGCATCGCCGGCAAAAGTGATGAGCCCGGGGTGCTGGTCCGCGAACCGGCAGATCTCGGGAAGTGCTGTCGCCAGGACCGGCAGACCTGCAGCCAGAAACTCCTTCAGTTTTACCGGCATGACGTCCGCGGTGTAGTCCGTGATGACGTAGGGGAGGATGCCGACGTCAAACCCCGCGGTATGCCGAACGACCTCGGAATGCGGAACCGGTCCGATGAGCCGGACGTTGCGGTGAGCCGCCAGGCGGCTGACGTCCACTTCTACGGGCCCGACGAAGACGAAGCGCAAATCGGGCGCGAGCCCGGCCACCTCAGTCAGCAGTGCGACGTCGATGTGCTTTCGCAGAGTGCCGGTGAATCCGATCACCGGACCGGCCAGTCCGGCGGCGGACCGGCGGTCCGAATCACGCCGCGCCTGCTCGAACTCGCTGGAGCGGACGCCGCACGGCAGAAACTCGACTCTCTTCGCCACCGTGGCCGCGGTGGCCAGCAGACCGTGTGACGTCGTCAGCACCAGATCCGCCTCGGCGAGCAGTTGTGGCTCGGAGTGGTGCAGCTTCCGCGCTTCGGCGGACGTCTCGGTGAGGCGGTCCGCGCAGTAGTAGACGGCGAGGTCCGGCTCCAGGGCGCGAATCACCGCACGGGCCAGCGGCGTCGGGAGGAATGTGATCACGATCAACGGACGGCCTGGATCGCGCCGCAACCACTTGCGGACGGTGCGGAGAAGGAGGCGCGCGCTGATGGCGACGGCGGCCCGGGCATACGGAAAGGGGAGAAGCAGTGGTGAATGGACGTCGACGCCGTGGCCGTCCCTGTGCACCCCGCCCTCCGCGCGCCGCCAGTTTCTGAATCGTGCCCGCAGCCGCGGCGCGTCCTTGAATGTCGGCCGACGCACGCCGGTGTTCTCCACGAACAGTATGCGGTTGCCGCCGGCAGCGAAGGCGGACGCGACCTCCTGCGGAAGTTGCCAATTGAACGCCCAATCGATGGAGGAGAGGCAAATGATGTTGGCACCGTGCAGCAATCGTTCTCCTACCTGGGTGTTGCCGCGGTTACCATCGTGGCTCGAGGGGAACGGGCAAGAGCCGTGACTCCCCCCGTCAGCTCGATGAGCCGGGTCATGACGCTGATCAGTGCGAAATAAGGAAATGTGATCGGTGAAACGCCGATCTGCCGGCGATCGCGCAGCAAGCGGACCCAATCGAAAACGACGCGCCGGCAGGTGAAGGCCGCAAGCGCCAGAACGCCGAACCGCCGGAAGAGGCGTGTTCCCCGAAGGACCGCACCGTCATCGACGCGATAGACGCTGACACCGTCGAATCCGCGCTCGAAATGTTTCTTCACGAAGCCGAAGCCGCGGATGTCGAGCCCGTGCCTTACGGTAGCGCGCGGTTCATAGAGGATGCGCGCGCCGGCGGCACGGAGCTGGTGATATAGGAGGTAACAGCCGCCGTTGCGGCGGACCCGTGCGTCGAGCGGATGTGCGAGCAGCACCTCGCGGCGGAAGGCGACGTTGTTGAGGTTGAATCCCGACGCCGCTCCGGTCTCATCACCGACGACATTCGAAAAGTCGGAGACCGAGAACGTTCGCGCTCCCAGCGAGTTTCCGGTATATCTCGTCCGTCCGGCGACTGCGTCCACTCCAGGCTCGAAGCGCGACGCCAGCATTTCCAGCCAGTCCTCTGCCGGCTCGCAGTCTCCATCGAGAAGGACGATGAGCGAACCGCTGGCAGACCGCGCGCCGGCGTTCTTGGCAGCGAAGTAATTGTGCTCCGGCGATTCGACGAGCGTCACCGAAGGATGCCGCCGCAGCAGCTCGCCGGCATCCCGCCGATCGAACATCCCGTCGACCACGACGATCGTCTCGATCAACTCGCGCGGATAGGTTTGCCTGCCGATCGCTTCGATTGATCCCTGCAGAGCGTCCGCAACGTGCCGCGGCGCGTAGTCGTCGCGGGTGACGGTCTCGACGATCACGGAAATAGAAAGCCGGTTCATGAGAATAGGCGCCGCGTCCTGACGCGGATCTGGTTCATGGCAAAGGCGGCGGTCCACGGCGCCGCTTCGCGATTCGCGGCAGCGGTGGCCGTTACCCATGCACGGCGCAGAGGATGGGAAACGTTGCCCGCCCGATTCCGCATCGCCGCCAGCGCCAGGGAGCAGGAGAGATTGAACAGCAGCCGTCTGAGGACGGTGCGTGCGGCGGGATCGCCGGTGCGGGCCAGCTCGTCCGAGAAAAGCCGGATGCGGGCGTCGATCGACCGGCCGAGGTCGCGGCTGATCCCGTCGGCGCTGAGGGTGTATTCGGCGACCACGCGGGAGACGAAGTCGAGCTCATGGCGCAAGGCGATCCTGAACCACATCAGGTAGTCGGACGAGCGCACCTCAGCTTCAGAAAAACATCCGGCTTCCTCCAGGCAGCGCCGCCGCACCAGGACGGTCGAGGTCGGGACGAAGTTGCACCAGGCAAACTGCGCGGCGGCGCGGCCACGGTGAGGTGGCGCTACCTGAAAGCTGGTGAGATGCCCGCGCTCGGCTATCCGGCCGGGCGACACGTGAACGACGTCTCCGAACACCAGTCCGACCTCCGGCCGGAGCATTGATGGAAGCTGCACGGCCAGACGGTCGGGAAGCCATGCATCATCGGAGTCGATGAACGCCACCAGCTCTCCTCGGGCGTGACGTAAGGCGTGGTTCCGGGCCACGTATGGGCCGGCGTGCGGCTGCTCGATGACGGTGATCCGCGAGCCGAATTCCGCAAGCACCTCTCGCGTCCCGTCGGTCGAGCCGTCGTCGACGACGATCAAATCGACAGCGGCGCCGGTCTGTGCCAGGACGCTTTGGATCGCCCTGGCGACGGAGTCCTGGCGGTTGTAGACGGGAAGAATGACCGAGACGGGAGAATCGAACATCGGGCTTGCCGGGGATGATAACGCCATCGTACGCCGCGTCTCAGGACGATAATGCGCGGCCATGCCGGGGTTGCCTTTTCGCCTGTCCACTCACTACTCATACGCCGTGAGTGCGGCTCTGTTGATCGGCCTGGCGGATGCGGCAACGGTCGCCGGCCACGTCGCCGGAGCCGACCGGACGTTTCGTTACATCCCGCCGCGCTTGTGGCTCGTTGCGCCGTTGTGCTGGGTCGCGATGGCGGTTTTTCTCATGATTCCGGCGCTCGTCATCGCACGGAGGCAGGCGGCGACGCTGGTGGTGACGGCGTTGCTCCTCTTCGGGATCTTCGCGCGGATGGAGCGAGCCTGGACACCGGTGCGCGGCGTCATCGCGGTGCTCCTGGGGATCGCCGCCTGCTGGGCCGTATGGAGGATCGGACAGCTCTGGCTGGCGCGTCCGCGTCCGGCCGCCGCTGTGACGGCAACGGCAGTGGTTGTGGCGCTGGGCGCCGTGTTGCTGCTTACCGGCCGCGGGACGGAACCCGCGCGGCCGGTGTCCGTCGCCGCGTTGCCGGATGCGCCGAACGTCGTCATCGTCATCCTCGATACGGTCGGCCACGACGCGCTGGTGGAAGCGCCTCCGCCGAACGTGGCGCGGCTGGCGCGCGCGAGCGTCGTTTTCGACCGCGCGTACGCCCAGGCACCCTGGACGCTCCCTTCGCATCTGAGCGCCTTCACCGGAATTCCGGCCCAATCGCTCGGAATCGATTTCGATCAGCAGAGCTACACGCGTTCCACGCCGACCCTGGCGGAGGTGTACCGCCGCCGCGGCTACCGTACCGCGGCGGTGATCTCGAACCCCTTCGCCAATCGCGGCTCAGGCTTGCAGCGCGGATTCGACGTCTATGAGCACGCCGGGAACGCCCTCGAAATCTGCCGCACCGCGGCCGGCATGTTTGCCGACCGTCATTGGACGTGGTTCGCCGCAACGGTCTGCAACTGGTCGGCGAGTGAGGTTACCGGCCGCCTGCTCGCGCAGATGCGCGACGAGCGCCGGCCGTACTTCCTCGTGGCCAACTACATGGACGCGCACAACCCGTACTACGTCGAGCCCCGCTGCCGCCCGGCAGGATACGAACAGCCGGACCAGTCGGATACGCCGCCGGCGGAGTATCGCCGCCGGTACTATCCGAGTCATCTCGCCGCCATCGCATGCATCGACCGCGATCTGGGGTCGATTCTCGATACGACCCGGCGATCGAAGCGGCCGACGCTCTTCGTCCTCGTTGCCGATCACGGCGAGCACTTCGGAGAAAAAGGCCTGGAGCGGCATGGAAACTCGCTCTACGCGCAGTTGCTGCATGTGCCGCTGATCGTGAACGCGCCGTGGCTCGCGCCGGCGCATGTGTCCGTGCCTCTCGATCTGATCCAGTTTCCGTCGATTGTGAACGCCGCCGTGTCGAAGTCGCCGTTGCCGTCGCCCCTCCCGATCGCCACGGCGGTGCTGATTCCGCAACGAGTGGTCTCGTTCAACCGCTGGTGGTCGGTGATCGCCGGCCGTTGGCACCTCGTCGTCCATGACCCTGGCCGGGAGGAGTTCTTCGACATGCTCGCCGACCCGTCCGAGTCGGCGCCGATGCCGGCGACACGCGTTCCGAGCGAGGTCGCGGCGCGTCTTCGTAGCGAAGTGCAGCACCTCCGCAGCACCGCTGCTCCCGATCGCGGAGAGTTTTTCCGTTCGCTCGGGTATGTCCAATGACCCCTGGGAGCGCGGGCGTCTCGCCCGCGCTTTTGCCGCGTTAGCGGCAACAAGACGGTAGACAGATGCGCGAGCGCTTTTTTGTGAACACCCTTGGTAAAAAGATGTCGTGGTTTGATGCCGCGTCAGCGGCACTTTCTGGAGATTGGACGTTACGACGCCGCGATAGCGGCTCAAGACGGTAGCCAGGGGTGCGAGCGTTTTTTGCGAGCACCCCTGGAACCCGATGCAATCTGAAATCGTGCCGCGTCAGCGGCACTGGATGGAGTCCCCGATTACTCAAGTGCCGCTGACGCGGCACCAGATCATGAGATCTCGTTACCAGGGGTGCTCGCAAAAAACGCTCGCACCCCTGGCTACCGTCTTGTTGCCGCTAACGCGGCAAATATCGCCGGCTCCTCCGGCGAAAGCGCGCGCGAGACGCGCGCGGTCCCAGGGGGGCTACTGCGCGGGTACGTACGTGGGATCCTGCGTCTGCATGTCAATCACCGATCCGTAGGCAGTGATCCGGCCCTCTCCGTCGATGACGCGGATGGTTACGCGGGCGTTGTAGGCGGTGCCGACGCCGAGTTGCTGGAGGACGCGGAACTGGCGGTATTCATTCGCGGCCAGGGGGATGGTGACCTTCGGGGCCACTTTGGCGTCGGGGAGGAAGACGGACACCTCCACCGTAACCGGTTTGCCGCTCACCTCGGCGATGCCGAGGTTGGTACGGTAGCGCGTCGAATCTTCGACCTGCAGGACGTTGAGCGTGCGGCCCCCTTTGGCGACGCCGTCGGCCGGAGTGACGGCGGCGATGTACTGGCCATACGTGCCGCCGCCGTCGACCTGGTTGTAGGTCCGCCCGGTAAGGACGAGGTTGGCGTCCGTGAGCGTGTCGACGTGCATGGCGCCGCCGATGTTCGTGACGCCGAAACGCGATGCCAGCACGTTGTCGAGGACGCTGACTTCACCGGGGTTGACGGTAAATGACCGCGCGATGGTGTCGCTGCTCGCGCTTCCGGTCTGCGGGTAGAGCGTCATGGTGACGTATTGCGGATCGACGCCGGCGTTGAAGAGACGAAGGTCGCTGCGCCAGTTGGCGCCGCCGGTGCTCAGATCGGCCACGCCGGGGAGGACGAAACTGCGCGCCGGGGTCTGGACGAGCGGGACTCCGGTGAGGAGCAACGGATCGCTGGTCTTGTTGTCGACCACCGAGGCGTAGGCGATGATCTTGCCGTCGCCGGCGGTGACTTTCACTTCGATGCGGCCGTCGGCGAGGGTGATGTTCTTCGTGGCCAGGAATGAGTTGAGCTGCTGCTGTTCGCCGGCTTTGAGGTCGATGGGGACGTCGAGCAGATTCTTTCCGGCGGTGTCGAAGACGCTGATGAGGACCGAGACCGGCTTGCCGGAGGCTTCGACGATGCCGAGGTTGGTGCGGTAGGCGGACGACTGGGCGATCTGCTGGAGGCTGAGGATGCCGGCGCGCGCGTCGCCGCTGACCTTGCCGATGAAGTTGGCGAAGGGGATGGCCGGGATGTACTGGCCGAGCGTGCCGCCGGTGGACTGGTTGAAGGTGCGGCTGGAGGCGATCGTCGCAAACGATACGTTCACATCATCGGCGATGGGACTGCCTTTGCCGCTGGTATTGAGCGGGCGGACCTCGAGGACGCCGTTGGCGGCGTCGCCGAGCGCGCCGACGCCGTACCAGTTCTTGACGATGTCATCGAGTGCCATGGTGTCGTTCGCGGCGATCGAGATCTGGGTCTGTTTGATCTGCGTGGCGTCGCCCCCGGCGGGCGTGAAGCGGAGGAGATAGTTGATCTTCTGAATGGACGTATTGGTGATGCGGACGTCGGAACGCCACTGGGAGTTGATGCCGTCGAGGTGGCCGACCGAGGGGATGATCAGCGAGTTGGCGGAGGGAGTGGAGAAGTTGGTGGGAGAGACCGGCGTGACGACGCTGACCGAGACCGGAACCGTGACGGGAGGATGGGTGTCGAGCGCGCCGACCTTCGCGGCGTTGGGGAAGGTGACGATGATGGTGGCGGTGAAGGTACCGTTCGGCAGGTCGGCCGGATCGGCGGAGACGGTGAGCGTGAGTCCGGCCGCCGGAAGGATTCCGGCGTTCGGCGTCACGATGAGCCACGGCTCGTCGGTCGTTGCGGCGAACGGTATGGCCGAGCCCTGACCGGGGATGAAGACGGTCTGTACGACGACGTGCTTGTTGTTGATGTCGACCGTGGCGCTCGGGCCTTGTGAGCTGATCGGCGGAATCGGGACGATGACGATGCGCTCGGTCGATGAGTATGGCCCCGGCCCCTGGCCGCAGGCGCCAATGGCGCGCACGCGGTAGAAGAACGGCGTCGGGGTGACGGTGCTCTTGGTGAATGCTTTCGAGGTTCCCGTCACCTGGAATGTCTGCGGATCGTCGAAGCCCTCGGTGGCTGATTCCTGCAGTTCGTAGCCGGCCACGCCGCTGTCGG
>DATMNC010000069.1:0-46083 GCA_035569395.1 Thermoanaerobaculia bacterium
CTCCTCCACGGTGCCACTTGGCACCGCGTCGAGCATCTCTGATCCTTCCTGTTCTTGCACGGACTCCCTCCCTCGTCGTTGCTCCAAAAGGGGGGATTTTTAACTGTCCGGATGGGGGGATTTTAGAGTGGCCGCCGACAGTACCCCACTGGGGGACGAGGCGTACCCCACTGGGGGACGGGGCATACCCCACTGGGGGACGGGGCGTACCCCAGTGGGGGACGGGGCGCACCCCACTGGGGGACGGGGCGTACCCCACTGGGGGACAAGGCGTACCCCACTGGGGGACGGGGCGTACCCCACTGGGGGACGGGGGATGTCCGACCGAGGCACGTCCAGTCGGGGCCTGACCGATTTTGAGCCGGCGAAGCTGGCTTAAGGTCCGTAGCCCCCGGCTTCAGTCGGGGGAAATGTGGGCCATCCTATTGTCACGAGCCCGCTTCAGCGGGCGACAGGGCTGCCGTCGATCATCGCTCTTCTGTCGCCCGCTCAAAGCGGCTGCCAAACTTGGGGATGATGTGCGGTACGAGGGCGGTTGTCCCACCAGCGGCTACTTGACGAGCTGGGAACTTCGGCAGAATGGGTGCGAGTTCTCGGCAAACATCAATCCTGACCTCCCAAGTGTCCGAGGCCGTGTCACGGGATCAGCAGTCAGCCTTTCGCTGAGGAACGGCTTCATCCGATGTACGTACAGCCTCGACGGTACCGGTACCGTAGCCAACGGTGTGATTCGGGCAACGGTGACCGGTCCGACTGACGGCCCATGCTGCGGGTCGGGGATCGACACGGTTTCGCTCGTGGCGACAAAGCGCTAGGGCCAGCACGGCCGGCTGCGTTGGTTTCCCAAGGCTCGTCCAGCGTAGTCGCGCCATCGTTTTACCGCGCAGACTCCCAACATCGAAGACGCGCGGCGAGCGAATGAATTCTTTATGGACTTCGTAACGAACAGCGCTATACTTATAAAAGTCCCATGACCACCGCCTTGGAGTCATTGCTCGATCCGATCGATCCCATCGAATTCCGGGAGCAGTACTACGGCAAAAAGCCCCTGCTCATCCGAGGGAATCCCAAAAAGTTCGCGGATCTGTTCACGTGGGATGATCTCAACCGGCTGCTGAATGCGCTGCCGTATCCCAACCCCCATGTGAGCACCGTCGTTCCGCGAACCCGCATTGAGACGGAAACGCCAACGTCGCTCCTCGAAGAGTGCCGCGCCGGCTCGGCACTGATCCTGAGCCAGCTCCACCTCCTCAATCCAAAGGTCGGCGAGCTCGTGCGTGCGCTCGAAGCGGAGACCGGCGAGCCGATGGCCGTCTCGCTGGTCCAATCCCAGGCCGTGCAAACCGCCTTCGCCCTGCACTTCGACCGGCAGGATGTGTTCGCGCTGCACCTAGATGGCCGGAAGGGCTGGCGCGTATACGACTGGACCGTCGAAAAGCCGATCCTGGTGATGGAGGAGAAGCCCGAGTCCCCGCCGAGTCACCCGATCATGGAGTTTGAGATGAGCCCGGGAGATGTGTTGTACATCCCACGAGGATGCTGGCATCAGGCTCTGGCGCAGAGCGGACCGTCCATGCACCTGTCATTGATCATGGCGGCGCGAACCGGAATCGACTTTCTGTCGTGGCTCATCGACGAGTTGCGCAAGGATGTCCGCTTTCGTCACGAACTGCCTCTGACCTTCGCGGAGGAGGCGGCGGACGTGCGTGAAGCGCGTCTGCGGGAACACGCGGCCGCCCTCGGCGACGCTCTGGTGTCGCGGTTCCACGACGAGGAAACGATCCGGTCATTCATCCGGCACTGCATCGTCTCGGATCGGGACGTTCATCGGATCAAGTTACCCGTTCAGATGCTCGAAGCCCCCGGGGCCCAGCTCCATGTGCGGCATTTTTCCCGCCCCGCCCGCCAGCGTTTCGTGCTGGACGATGTGCCCGCGGAAGACAAGATCACGCTGAGCGTATGGGGGCACACTCTTCCCTTTTCGAAGAGCGCGAAGCCCCTGGTCGAATTCATCGTCTCTCGAACGGCCTTCGCATATGAGGAGGCGCAGGCCCATGCCGGCGAGCTCACTGACGAGGGGATCTGGGAAGTGTTGGATCCTCTTCTCCGCGAGGGAATCGTCGATGCCGCCGATGGCGGATGACTCGCTCGAAGAACGGCAGGCGCGGCGTAAACTCATGATCCATGGGAGACTCCGGCTCTCGCTCTCTCCTCCTGCTAGGCTTTGATACGGCCGGCGCAGCGCAGCTCGCGGAGCTGCTGAGGGGCGAGGCGGATGTAATCGCGCCGGCAGAAGAAGACGACGCCTTGCGGCAGTTGACGGAGGGAGGAGCCCGCGTCCTCCTCTGCCTGGGACCCGGCTTGGGAGGGCGTGGCGCCGCAGCGTTTCTGGAGCGCGCCGTGGCGCAGAGTCCGGCGGCGCGCTATGTCGTTCTGGCCGCGGGCCGGGAACCGGAGCTCTTTCAGGACTTCGTCGACAGCGATGCCATCTTCTTCCTTTCGCGCCGGCCACCGCCGCTCGGCGAAATCGCGGCGCTGATCCGGAGCGCGCTCTGGCACGACCCGGTCCGGATGCGGATTGACGGCGCCACCGGGGCCGCGCGCGGCACGATGGTCATGGCCAAAGCGGTCTCGCGCGTGGTCGACCGCATCGCCACCGAGACGGACATCGAACAGATATCCGGCCTCCTCGGCATGGCGGCCGGCGCTCTGACGGACGCCGACGAAGGGCGTTTTGCCGTCTACGATCCGCTACACGAGACGCTCTGGTTCCGCAACCTTGAAAGCAGCGAGGCGATTCGGAACAGCGCGGCTTCGGGACTGGTGGGCTTCGTCGCGCGGACCGGCAAGCGAGTCACGGCCGACCGCGCGGGAGATGATCCGCGATACGACCCCGAAGCGGACAACGGCGGGCGGTCGCCGCGGGAGCGCTTCCTGTCCGTGCCTGTGCTGGCCCCGGGCGGGACACTCGTGGACACATTAGGCGTTCTGGTGGCGACGCGCGAACCGGGCGGTGAGGCGTTCGGCGATGCGGAGCGGCAACGCCTCGAGTCACTGGCGCTTCAGATCGCGCCAATCGTGCGTCACCGGATCTTCGAGCAACAGCTGGAGGAAGCGCTGGCGGCGGCCGACGATCCCCTGGCCAACGACGGCAAGCCGCTTTACCGGCGCGAGGCGCTGCATTCGCATTGGAAGGGGGCGGAAGGGCTTGGCCGGGTGCTCGAGCTGACGCCGCGCCGCCGTGCACGCGACGCTCCGCGGCCTCCGCGATTCCGCCGCGGCAAACAGACCATCCCCTTCGTTCGACAGACCACCCGCGCCGACTGCGGCGCGGCCTGCATGACCATGGTGCTGGCGTCGTACGACAAAGAGGTGCCGCTGCGCGAAGTGCGCGAGGTCATGGGGGTCGCGCGCGACGGCGCGGATGCCCGCCAGATGCTGGCCGCGGCGGACTGGTACGGCCTGCGCGCGCGCGCGGTTCGGGTGACGGAGATCGAGAACCTGGAATGCCTCCCGTCGAGGTCGATCCTCCACTGGGAGTTCCATCACTTCGTGGTCCTCGAACGGACCACCGGGGAGGGCGCGTGGGTGGTGGATCCCGCCGTCGGGCGGCGGCTGGCCGGCTGGACCGAGCTGCGCACGGCATTCACCGGCATTGCCATCACGCTCGAGCCGGCGGCGGGCTTCACCTCGGAGGAGCGACGGCGCAGCGGGTTGGGACGCTACCTCCGTCAGGTGTTGCGCGAGTCACCGACCCTCGGCCGGGTGCTCGGAACGTCGGTGCTTCTGCAGGTGCTGGCGCTGGCGCTGCCGCTTCTCACGTGGATGATCGTCGACCGCGTGGTGCCGCGCGGCGAAGCCGGGCTTCTGGAGATTCTCGCGCTGGGCCTGGCGGGCGTAGTGGCCTTCCACTTCCTGGCCACGTTGATCCGGGCGCGGCTTCTGCTGCGCCTGCGCGTGCAGATCGATTCGCGGATGACACTCGACTTTCTCGATCATCTCGTCGATCTGCCGTACTCGTTTTTCCAGCAGCGTTCGGCCGGCGATCTGATGGCGCGGCTGAACAGCAATGCCACGGTGCGCGAGATCCTCACGTCCGGCGCGGTATCAGGCGCGCTCGACGGAATGCTGGTCAGCCTGTATCTGATCATCATGATGATCATCCATCCGCTCCTCGGGCTGATCGTTCTCGGACTGGGCGGGCTGCGGGTGCTCCTGTTTCTGGCCCTGCGCCGGCGGCACCAGGAATTGATGTCCCGCTCTCTGCAGGCCGAGGCGGCGTCGCACGGCTATCAGGTACAAATGCTCGCCGGGATCGAGACCCTCAAGTCGCTGGGGGCCGAGCGGCGGGCGGTGGAGCACTGGTCGAACCTATTCGCCGACGAGCTCAACGTCGCCCTCCGGCGTGGCCGCCTCAGTGCCATGTTCGACTCTCTGCTGGCGGCGCTCAGCACGGCGTCGCCTTTCGTGATCCTGCTCTATGGGTCGCTGGAAGTGATTCGCGGCAATCTCAGCCTGGGCATGATGCTGGCCGTCAGCACGCTGGCGGCGGGGTTTTTCGCCCCGCTCTCCGCGTTCGTCTCGACCGCCCTTCAGATGCAAATGCTGGGAAGCTACTTCGAGCGCATCGACGACGTGATCGACTCGCCTCCCGAACAGGCGCGCGGCGTGACGCTGGCGAAGCCGCGGCTGGCTGGGCGGATCACGCTCGACCGCGTCAGCTTCCGCTACAGTCCGGCCGCGCCGCTGGTCGTCGACGACGTCTCGCTCGACATCGCCGCCGGCAGTTTCGTTGCGCTCGTCGGTCCTTCCGGCGCAGGCAAGACGACGCTGGCCCATCTGTTGGTCGGTCTGTACCGGCCAACGACAGGACGCATTCTGTATGACGGGATCGATCTGGCCGGGCTCGACCTGCGCGCACTGCGCGGTCAGCTCGGCATCGTCAATCAGCAGCCGTATCTCTTCGGCGGCTCGATCGCCGGCAATCTCTCGCTTGCCGACCCGGCCCTGCCACGCGAACGTCTGGTCGAAGCCGCGCGTATGGCGCAGATTCACGACGACATCGTGAACATGTCGCTCGGATACGACACGTTGCTCGGCGACGGAGGCTTCTCCGTCTCCGGCGGCCAGTTGCAACGCCTCGTTCTGGCGCGCGCACTAGTGCACCGGCCTGCCATCCTGCTCCTGGACGAGGCCACATCGAGCCTCGATACCACCACCGAGCGGCGGATTCAGGAGGAATTGGCCAGGCTACGCTGCACCCGGATCATCATCGCGCACCGCCTGAGCACGGTCCGCGCCGCGGACACGATTCTGGTGATGGATCGGGGAGCGGTGGTGGAGCGCGGAAGTCACGACGAGCTGATGCGCCGCCGCGGCAGATACGAAGAACTGGTCGCCGTGCAGATGCAGGCATAATGCGCGGCTGCGCAGCCAGTCACAGACAAGAGTGTCTGTGCCGTGCGGCGAAAGCCGCACGAGGCGCCGGCCTTGCGGCCGGCGCCAGAACTGACCGAGAAGCCGAAGCTTACGCGCAGGAAATCCGGCAACTGTTGCAACAGGTGCGTGGGACGGTGACGTCCGATCCGCCGGCGATTTTCTTGAGGTCGTCGGAAGTCAGATTGCGTACGGTTTCGCGGTTGAGCTCGAGCTTCTTCACCTTCTTCTTCATGTCTTCCTCCAGGAAACATTGTTTAAACATTGCTGCCGGAAAGCCCGACAGCGAGCTGCCAGTCCCTATTGACCAGCCGCCTTTGTCATACTTGCACAGTAATGTCGCTCTTTCTGCGATACTTGTCAATCACTATGGCATTAACTGATACAGTCCGGAAACCGAATCGTTACGAGCGCCGGCGACAGCGTCTCGACGGCGCCGATTTCGAGCCGCAGGGGTTCTTCCTGTTTCGTACACCGCTCCTGCCAGTTGACGAACTGGAGCGTTGGAGTGCCGGCTTACGTGCACCTGCGAGTGCGGTCGATCCGGCAGCGCTCGCGGCCGCCATCGAGGCCGACAGGGAGGAGCTCCGCGGCTGGCTGAGCGGCCTGCTGACGCGGCCGGACGTGATCGAAGCGCTATACGTGGCCACGCCGGCGCTCCTGGAAGGGCTTGCGGAGTGGCGCAGCGATCCCGACGGCAAGAAAGGGCGTCGTGCCGAGGAGTCTCTGGTCCGTTATGTGTTCCGCATGGCGGCGCGCGCGACGCCGTTCGGGATGTTCGCCGGCTGCACCGCCGGCCGTGTCGGCACACCGAACCGGCTGCGTCTGCCCGAGCAACGCGCGTATCGCCGCCACTCACGGCTGGACATGGCCTACCTCTTCTCGCTGTCCGAGGAGCTGAACCAGGATCGCGAGTTGCGCCGCTCGCTGCGCTATCGCCCCAACACCAGTATCTACCGTGCGGCTGGGCGGCTACGGTACGCCGAGGCGCGGTTGAACGGATCCCTCCTCAACTATCACCTCATCGCGGTAGAGCCGGACGAATATCTCGATGCCGCGCTCGCGCTTGCTGCCGATGGCGCCACGCCGGACGAGATCGCCGCCGCGGTCGCCGCGAGCGATCCCGACGGAGAGATCTCAATTGATGACGCCGCCGCATACGTCAGCGAGCTGATCGACAGTCAGCTCCTGGTCTCGGAGCTGTGGCCTACGGTAACAGGTCCCGAAGCCGAGATCGGATTGATCGACACTCTGAAGCAGGTCGCGGCGCCGGCGGCGGAAGCGGCCGCCGCAACACTCCGGCGCGCGCACGAGGCGCTCGAGGAACTCGACCGCCAAGGGCTCGGCAACGATCCGGACCGGTACAGCGAGATCGTCCGCGGACTTGAGCCACTCCCAGCACGCGCCGACCCCCGGCGCCTCTTCCAGGTCGATCTCTTCAAGCCCGGCGACGTCGTTCTCGACCCAGCGGTGCTGGACGAGGTCGCTCGCGGTATCGAAGCATTGCACCGTCTCGAATCACCGACCCTCGAGGACGAGCTCGAAGGTTTCCGCGAGCGATTCATCGAGCGATATGGGATGCAGCGCCTTGTGCCGCTGGTGGAAGCGCTCGACGTCGAGGCAGGCGTGGGAAAACCGCGGGGAATCGGAGGCGATGCCGCGCCGCTGCTGGAAGGGCTCGACTTCTCGCCAGCCGAGAGGCCCGAAAAGATCGACTGGGGTCCGCGCGAGGATCTCCTGCTCGGGAAGCTGATGCGGGCGCAGGCTTCAGGCGCATTCGAGATCGTCATCGACGACGACGACCTCAAACGTCTCGAAACGCCGGAGCGTCCTCCCCTGCCGGATTCATTTCAGGCGATGGCGGTGGTCGGCGCCGCCGGCGAGGAGGCGCTGGACGCCGGCGATTTTCTGGTTTGGGTGAGGTCCGTCTTTGGCCCATCCAGCGCGCGCCTGGCCGGGCGCTTCTGCCATGGAAACGCGGAGATTGCGCGCGCGGTCTCCGAGCAACTGCGCGAGGAGGAGGCGCTCGATCCGGACGCGTTGTTCGCCGAGGTGGTGCATGTGGGGCCGGGACGGACAGGCAACATCGCCTCACGGCCGGTGCTGCGTGATTGGGAGATTCCCTACCTCGGTGTCAGCGGCGCGCCGCGCGAGCGGCAGATTCCGATCGACGATCTGCTGGTCACGGCCGAAGGGATGGAGATCGTTCTCTATTCGGCGCGTTTGGGCCGCCGCGTCCAGCCGCGTCTCACCAGCGCGCACAACTTCCTGTACGGCGGCCTTGCCGTCTATCGCTTTCTCTGCAGCTTGCAGGCGCAGGACGTGCGCCCCGGGCTGCAGTGGAGTTGGCGGCCGTTCGAGAAGCAGCCGTTTCTGCCGCGGGTGCGCTACGGCCGGGCCATTCTCTCGCGCGCGTGCTGGCGCGTCACGGCCGAGGAGATCAAGGACTTCGCGGCGCGCCGCGATGCGGACCGCTATGCCGCGGTGCGGCGCTGGCGCGAACAGCGCGGCATCCCGCGCCGCCTGCTGCTCTCCGACGAAGACGCCGAGATGTTCATCGACTTCGATCACGTGCTCTCGCTCGATACGTTTCTGGCCACCGTCCGAAAGTCTGCCGTCGTCGAGCTGACCGAGCTCTGGCATGGCTTCGACGCGCTGCCGGCACGCGGGCCGGAAGGGCGGTTCGTCCATGAGTTGACGATTCCGTTCGTGCGTCGCCGCACGCCGGCGCGGCGTTTCGCGCCCTCGATCACCGACGAGGGCGAGCGCATCCTGCCGCCCACCTCGCGCTGGCTGTATCTCAAGCTGTACACCGGTTCGGCCACTGCCGACCTCGTGCTGCGCGACGCGATCGCGCCGCTGGCCACGCGGGCGATGGAAAGCGGCGCCGCCGATCGATGGTTCTTCGTCCGTTACGGCGATCCTGAGCATCACCTGCGCGTACGCTTCGGCGGGGAGCCGTCGCAACTACGCAGGATCATCGACTTCCTCCCCGAATTCCTCGACCCCTTGCTCGCCGAAGGGCGCATCGCACGGTGGCAGCTCGACACGTACGAGCGGGAGGTGGAGCGTTACGGAGGCTCGGCAGGCACCGAGCTCGCCGAACGGATCTTTCATGCCGACAGCGAGGCGGTACTGGCCGCACTCGACGACCTTGCCGGCGACAGCGGCGCCGATTGGCGATGGCGTCTGGCGCTCATCGGCATCGATCGGATGCTCGCCGATTTCGGCCTGGACCTCGCGGCGCGGCGCGACATGATGGCCGACCTGCGCGCTTCGGACGGCAAAAAGCTCGCGGTCAGTGCGAAGCTCACCCAACAGCTCGCACAGCGCCTGCGCGAAAGCGGGGACGAGTTGTACGACTTGCTTACCGGCACCGTCGGGCCGGACCACCCGCTGGCCGGCAGTCTGGCCGCGCTGGACCGCCGGTCGGAGAGGCTTGCGCCGCTCGTCGCCGAGCTACGCGCGCTCGCGTCGCGAGGCGAGCTGACGGTGCCGGTCCGGGAGCTCCTGACGAGCTACGTACACATGTTCGTCAATCGATTGGTCCGCTCGGACTTGCGCGCTCACGAGCTGGTCCTCCACGATCTGCTGCACCGGCTCACCGTGTCGCGTCTGGCCCGGAGGGAGGCCGCTCCAGAGGCACCGACACAGCAAGAAACTGATCCCAGGACGGCTCCAGCGAGCTGACCCCGCCCAGTAGCCCGAGCCCGACACCGGCCACTCCGGGAATGAACCCGGTCACCGGCAGCCAGTCCGGGGGAAAGAGGAAGCTGTATCCGGCGATGCCGGTGCCGGGACGCTGCAGGTCAAGCGTGTGCCGGTACCACGCGCGCGCCGCCTCGGCCAGCTCCGGATCGCCGCTGGCCTGGTGCATCCGATTGAAGAGATGGCCCAGGCCGGCCGACCCATGGCAAAGACCGGCATCGAAGATGCGGCAGTCTTCCATCGGCCGTCTGGCCCCGGTTCGTGCAACGTCGAGCGCCGCCGCCTCCCATTGGGCATTCCCGCGGTGCCGCGCGGCCGTGAACAACGCAGCGGCGATTCCGGCGTCACCGTAGCACCACGCCAGCCTGTCCCGCTCGGAAGGCATGCCCTCGACGACGGCATTCGCGAAGCACCAGGTCTTCCCTTCCTGCTTCTGCGCGAGCAGCCAATCGACGGCGCGATCGAGGATCGACCGCTGGCTGTCCGACATCACGCCCGCCGCGGCGCACATACCAAGCACTGAGATGACCGCCGCTACGCCATGAGACACGCCAAGGTTGAATCTGCCGTTGGGAGCTTCCTCCCGATCCCAATCCTGGAGTACCTCCGGCGGTGAGAACCACGAGAACCCCCCATCGACCGGCTCGCCGATCTCGATGAGCCGCTGGACGAGCAGCTCGAGAGACCGCCGCGCGGCAGGCCGGGGAAGGGCATGGAAGGCATAGATTCCGTAGCCAGAGATGCCGCCGATCAGGTCGAACTCTCCGCGCGTGAACGGCACCGACCTCCCCAGCACCTGGACCAACGACTCGCCGATCGGATCGTCGTCGTCCTCCGAACCCTCGAACAGAAAGCCCTGCAGATGATCGATGGCCCACCCGATTCCGGTGAAGCCTTCGTAGAAATCGGGATGGTATTGACGCTCCGAAAGCGCGTCGATGGAGTATTCGATCAATCGCTGCGCAAGGCCGGTCCACTGCTCGCTGTCCGTGGCGGCGCCGAGATATGCGTAAAAGAGCGCCAGTCCGGCGGTGCCGCCAGCGACACCGGCATTGGCCGCCGGCTGCAGGTTCTCCGCCGCCGGCCGGAGTCCCTCGGCGATGTCGTGAATCACCGCCCAGGCGCGCTCCGCGTCACGACCTTCCAGGAATGGGCGCCAGACCCTCGTCATCGTCATCGATTGTATATGGAGTTACGTCTAGGTATGCTTTCGATCATGAATTGGGACGTCCCTTACACCGTTTCGCGCTCGCTCGTCCTCCAGATCGGCCCCGGCGGAGAGCTGCTGGCCGGCAACTCCGTCTCGCGCATGCCTCAGGCGCTCGCGCAGGACGGACTTGCCGTGCTACTCGCTTTCGCCGGCGGCCGCACGCCGTCCGAGGCGCTGGCGCGGCTCCAGGCCGACTGGGAGATCGAGGAGGCGGGGTTCAGCAGCGTCGTCGATGCCCTCGTCTCGCAGAATTCCCTCACGCCCGTGGCCGGCGACGATGCCGCCTTGGCTGGAGGCGGCTTCGCCTCGCCGGCCGAGCACTTCGTCATGATGCAGGACACCGTCCGCGTGTCGGCCTACCGCCGGGCCATCTTCCGCCACTGCCGCGACAAGGTGGTGGTGGAGATCGGCTGCGGCTCGGGCATCCTCTCCATCTTCGCGGCCAAGGCCGGCGCGCGCCGCGTGATCGCCATCGAGGAGAGCCGGATTGCCGACCTCGCCGCGGCGATGTTCGAGGCCAACGGCGTGGCCGATCGGGTCGAGCTGCGACGGGCCAACAGCCGGGACGTGTCGGTGGACGAGCGGGCGGACGTGATCATCCACGAGGTGCTGGGTGTCGATCCGTTCGGCGAGAACATCCTTCGCTTCATCGAGGATGCGCGCGAGCGCCTGCTCGCGCCGGACGGCCGACTGATTCCCTCGGCGATGGACGTCTACTGCGTCGGCTTCGAAGTGGCCGACCGCCCCTATCTCGACCGCGCCCGCGCCTGCGCTCAGCTGTCGGAGCTGGAGGGACTCCACGGCATCGACTTCAGCGCCTTCAGGCAGTTCGTGAGCGAGACCCAGCCGGATCCTTTCCCGCGCCCGCTCGGAGATCTCGGCCTGACGCAATTCACTCCGCGAATCCTCACCGCCGAGACGCATCTCTACCGCGTCGACTTCGCCTCCGGCTCATCGGAGACCATCGAGCCTCGAAACGATCTCCGTCTCCGCGTCCTCCATCCCGGAACGCTCGGCGGTGTGGTGGTCTACTTCCGCGCCCATCTCGATGACGACACGTTCCTCAGCACTTCGCCCTACGCGCTGCGAACGTCGTGGGGATGGAACGCGCGCGCGCTCAGCAAGATCGTCGCCGTGGAGCCTGGCCAGGAGATCCCACTAGTCAGCGAGCTGCGCACCACCGCCGGAGCGCAGAGCCTCCACATCGATCTGGCCTAGGCCGGCACGGCCGGCGACGCTGGTTGCGCAAGGCTCGGCCAACCATCTTCGCTCGATCGTTCTGCTGCGCAGACTTAGAACCTCTTACCCCGCATTTGCATCCGAAAGCCAGCACCACAGAAACACAAAGAGCACAGAGGCTTGGCTTTCTCTGTGGCACGACGCGATGATTTCTCCCAGGGCCTCTGGTCTTCAGGCTCCGATCACCAGCACCGTGAGGTCGTCGTACCGCACGCCTCTGCCGGCGTGGCGGGTGGCGGCGTCGACGATGGCAGTGGCGACGGTGACGGGGCAGTTATCGGCCGGCAGGGCGCGGACGATGCCGGCGGTGCCGAAGTCGACGCCGGCGGCGGAGGGGGATTCGATGACCCCGTCGCTGTAGAGGACGAGGAGATCGCCAGGGTCGAGAGTGATCGTCGCCGACGTCCAGCGGGAGTTGGGGACGATTCCGACCACAGGGCCGGTGGAGTCGATCTCCTCGATGCTGCCGTCCGTGCGGACGATCATCGGCGGGCAATGGCCGGCGTTGACGAGGGTCAGGCTGCCGTCATTGCGTAGCCAGCCGATGACGGCGGTGGCGAAACGGTTCGAGGGCAGAAGCGGTTTGAGGAAGGCATCGAGACGCATCATCGTCGTGGCCGGATCGCAGCCCGCGCGCGCGCACGACACGATGCGGTGCTCGAGCTCCTCCTGAATCATCGCCATCACCACCGCCGCCGGCAGACCTTTGCCGGCGACATCGCCGAGGGCGAACCAGAGGCGGTCGGGCGTGCGGTGGGTGAACCAGAAGTCGCCGGTGAAGGTGCGGGCGGGGATGGAGATGGCGTGTTGGCGAGGTTGAGGGCGGGGTTGCGCGGTCTCGCGGTTGCGCGGTCTCGCGGAAAAAGAATCATCGAGCATCAAAGCAGTCATCATTTCCTCACAGTCCTATCGAATCGCACACCGCGAGACCGCGTAACCGCGAGACCCCGCAACCCCAGCATCATGCCGCCACCGGCTGGCAGTGACGGCACGGGCGATACCCGTTTTCCATCGCGACGTCGGCATCGCGGAAGGGCACGCGGTTCTTCTCCTGGATCCGCTTGGCGTCGCGGCAGGTGGGGAAGCAGAAGATGTGCGTGGTGCGGGAGCCGATGTAGCGAACGTTCTGCTTCGCCAGCGCATCGAGCTGGTCGACGTCGACCCCTTCGCGCTCCAGCAGCGCGCGTTTGGTGGCGCTGCCGAAGATGTAGTTGCCTACGCCGCCCGACGACGGCACGACGCGGTGACACGGCACCACGTACGGCACGGCGTTGCGGGCGATGACATTGGCCACGGCGCGGACGGCGCGGGGGCGGCCGGCCTGGCGGGCCACCCAGGCGTAGGTGCGAACCTCGCCCCGAGGAATACGGGTCAGGGTCTGGAGGACATCGTGCTCCAGGTCGTTCGCGGCATCGAGATCGACCTTCGGCGACTCCACCCCCTCCCCGTGCACCGCGGCCACGACCTGACGGCGCAGTGCGGCAGGAATCGTGGCCGGCTCGAGAACGCGCCCGTACTTCTTCGCATACGTCGGGCGGATGTCGTCGATCGAATCGGCCTCGGCGATCATCCGGATGCGGCCGTTCGAGAAGGCAACCCAGACGTCTTCGACGCGGTCGAAGGAATCGGCGGCGGCATCGCAACAGGCGTCGCGGCAGGAACTCGGCGGAGCGAGAGCGAGCGACTTGACGGCATCGGCGAGATGATCGACGTCGGCCTGCGAGGCGTCGCAACTGCGGCAGGTGCGCAGGTGCTGCTCGACCGCCGTCTGCTCGATCGTGGCGAGCTCGCGGGTGCGAAGTGCATCGATCCGGGTCAGTACGTTTCTACATTGCATACGCCACCCCCTTCTGTTCCAGTGCGTCTCTGAGCAGCTTGAGCGACCGGAACACTTTCCCGCGGAGCGCCGCCTCGGTCGATCCGACCGTCTTGGCGATCTCCGCGTAGGACATCTCTTCCATGAAGCGCAGCACGATGAGCTCGCGGGCGTCGACCGGCAGCAGAGCCATGGCCCGCCGCAGCAGCTCGACCTCTTCCTTCCGCTCCAGCTCTGACCCTTCCAGCGCCACGAACGGCCCGAGCCGGCCATCGTCGAACTCTTCCAGCGGTTGCTCCAGCGAGCTGCGCTTCGAGCGGCGCTTGTTGAGACAGAGATTGCGCACGGTCTTGAACAGCCAGGGCCGGAGAGCGAGCGCGGCGCAACGAGCCTCGTCGTACTGCCTGGTGAGTGCTTTGTGAGCACGCATCATGGCGTCCTGCACCACTTCCTGGGCGTCGAAGGCGTTCTGCAGGATGCCGTGCGCGTAGCCGAAAAGCGGTTGCTCGAACCGGTCGATGAGCCGCTCGAACGCCCCCGGCTCGCAGCGATAAACCGCCACCGCAAGCTCCCCCCCATCAGGCTGGACGGTGACCTCCCCGCCGGTCCATGAGTTCTTCATGTACCTAAGAACACGGGTGGGCGGGGTTTCGTTCGGGGCGCCAAACGTAGGTCGGACTCTCCAGTCCGACCGGTGCTTGCGAGGGCTGTGGTCGAGAACCCGCCTTTCGTCACCCTCGCGCAAGTACCGGTCGGGCTAGGAGTCTGCGCCGGTAGCCGTGCCGGCCTAGGCCTGAGTGAACCTCAGGGTGTTGCCATCCGGATCGTCGACATAGAGCTCGCGAGTACCCCAGCTCTGGTCGATCGGGCCTTCATGGACGTGCACGGGAGCGTCCGGATTCCCCGGCGTGCGTAGCCCTCGTTCCCGGAAGCTGCGAAACAGCGCGTCGATGTTGCCGGTCGTGACGACGATGGCCTGACCGAAGGCGCCGTCTCCTCGGTGGCTGGACAGGATGAGTTGATCTCCGCCCCGTGCGAGGAGGCTATACGACGGATCGTCCATGTCGTCATCGCCATCCACACGCTCGAAATCGAGCACACCGGTATAGAACGCCAGCGACTTCCGCATGCTTCTGCAACGAACGGTCGGGATGATCGCCATCACATCTCCTGGGGACTTGTACGTCTAAGTAGGGATTCGTTCAATCCTCAACACCTAACGCGCGCCGCAGGATATTGATGTCGTAGCGGGTACCGGCGGGCTGGCGTGCTTCGTGGTTCTCGATTTCCTTGAGCAGGCTGACCAGCGCTCTGCGCCGAACGATGCTGCGGGCGGCCTCGATCGGAGTTCTGCCGCCGAGGGCGGGGATTGGGGTATCGAGCCAACTCTCGTAATGGGCGACCTTCTGGTCTCGGATCACGGCTTGCATCTCGGCATCCACCGGCTCGGGAGGCAGCCGTGGCCTTTCATCGCTACGAGCCGCTGCAAACATCTCCTCGGCACCGGTTTCGGTGCGCCGGTGATCGGTGATCAGCCGGCGGCAGGCCTTCTCCACGGGCTTGCGCAGCGCATTGGCGCGGCGGGTGGAGTTCGTTTCGATTCGCAGCTCGTTCCCGGTCGTGATCACCGTGCCGATCGTGGTGTTCTCCCAGCTCTCGTGAAGGCGGTTGCCGGTCTTGAAGAACGTGATCGAACGCGAGCTGTCGTCGTTTTCTTCGATCGGGAAACAGCTCTTCAGGGCGCCGACCGCGGCTTCGATGGCGGCGCGGTCGGCAGGAGCGAACCGATAGTGATCGACCGTCAAGAGGAGCGGATCTCCGTCGGTGTTCTGAAGCCGAGGGGGTTTGCTGCGCCGTTCCACGTGAGCCTCCACGGCCTCCTTCCAGGTAGCGACGATCATCAGCGATACGTTGTGCTCGCGAAGTCGCTCGATGGGAATCGGCAGTTTGGTCTTCAGTCCCTTTCGCACCATCTCGACGGTGTATGAACCTTCCTCGGGGGGAAGAGAGATGGGATACATCCCGTCGATCACCGACAGATCCCCGAAATCGACGACACGCCCCAGGACTACATCCCGTGCCACGAGGGACCGAGATGCACTGGCTTCCTGCACGAGGCGTTTCTCGCCGGTGAGCAGATCGGCGAGGATCATCGACTCTCCTGGGATGCTTTCGCGCACTTCCCAGATACTCACCCACGACCGGCGCTGGGCATCGATCAATTCGCGCTCACGCCGGGAGAGGTTGGCAGCCTCCTCGCGCGCAAACCATTCGTAGGCGGGCATGCCCTGCAGCGGATGATGGAAGATCATCCAGGGGACGGCCAACTGCATGCCCCCCTCCACCTCGTTGAGACCGAAATCATTCGCCCCTGCCTCGAACTCGCTGCCGAAGCGGTCAAACGCCCAATTCCCGATGCGCTCAATGAGCCGCAAGCCGGCATCGTGCACAGGCGCACGATGTGGTTCCGCCGCCCGAGTTTCAGCCTCTTCGAGCGGCAGATGGCATTTCTTGTATTTGAGACCGCTACCGCAGGGGCAGGGATCGTTCCGTCCGGGTGACATGGGAGGCGAAGGATGACCGATTCCGACGTGGATGCGCAACGCCTACTCGTACCTTAACGCGTCGATCGGATCCAACCTCGCCGCCTTGTACGCGGGGTAGATCCCGAAGAAGAGGCCGATCGAGATCGAAACCACCAGGCCGACCACGATCGACCAGAGCGGAGTATCCGTCGTGAGCGGACTGACCTTCCGCACGATCAGCGCGATCACCATCCCTAACGCGACGCCGATCGCGCCGCCCATGCCGGAGAGGGTCATGGCCTCGGTGAGGAATTGCATGACGATGTCGCGTCGTACGGCGCCAATCGCTTTGCGGACACCGATCTCGCGCGTCCGTTCGGTCACCGAGACGAGCATGATGTTCATCACGCCGACGCCTCCCACCAACAAAGCGATAGATGAGATGAAGATCATCGCCAGGGTGATGCCGCCGGTGATGGCGCGGAAGTTTCCGATCAGTTTGTCCGGCGTGAGGAGGCCGAAGTCGTTCGGCTTGTTGAAGGGCACTTTGCGCCGCGCGCGCAGCACGGCCGTCCCCTCCTCGGTGATGCGATCGACCCACTCCGGCTGGCGGGGGACGGTGGCGATGTTTACGCCGATGTCCCGCTTGATCCAGGGGAAATGCGCGTCGAAGGTCGTGATCGGGACGAAGGCGTGCTCGTCGGTCGATTCGAAGAAGGTCGCTCCCTGCTTCTCCATGACCCCGATGACTGTGAATTTGTGACCGGAGATCGACACTTCCTTGCCGATGGGATCGCTGCGCGCGAACAAGGTGTCCCCGATGGACGAGCCGATGACGATGACTTCCGCGTGGGACCGAACGTCGCTGTCGCTGATGAAACGCCCCTCGGCGACGAAATGATTGTTGGCCACTGTGTAGTCCTGGTTCACCCCGCCGATGGTGTCGGGCGTCGCTTCATGACCCTTGTAGATCAGGTCCGGCACATTGGCGCCGCCGTTGCCGCTGAACCAATAGCGCTCCGGTGAGACGGCCAGCATCGAAGGACAAAAGCGCTTGAGCGCTTCCGCGTCCTCGTAGGTCAGGTTCTTGCGCTGGCGCTCCGATTCGTCACCATTGCCGGGGCCGAACTGCGGATCCGTTTTCTGGAACTGCACGAGCGTGGCACCAAAGGACTGGAAATCGTGCGTGACGCTGTTGTTGAAGCCGACGATGATCGAGACCATGGCGATGACCGTGGTCACCCCGATGACGATTCCGAGGACGGTGAGCGCGGAGCGTAGCTTGTATGCCGTCAGCGCGCGTGCCGCGAAGCGGACGTTTTCACGAGCAGCGAGGAGGTGGTCACGAGCGCGCATGGTGGCTCCTTGTAGGCGGTCTCGCGGTTGCGCGGTTACGCGGTCTCGCGGCGAAAGACAAGTCCTGACGGTTCACCCACCGCGAGACCCCGCAACTGCGAGACCGCGGGACCGCGCTCATCACTCCGACCTCAGCGCGTCGATCGGCGGCAGATTGGCCGCTCTCATCGCCGGGAAAAATCCGGCAGCAACGCCGGTGATGACGGCCACGGACAGCCCGGCCATGACCAGTGTCGGCGTCACGCGCGTCGGCAGCGGGAAGGCGGCGGCGATACCGAAGCTGATCAGGACGCCGAGGAGCACGCCGGCGATGCCGCCGCCGAGAGAAAGCAGGATGGCCTCGGTGAGAAACTGAAACTGGATGTTTCGCTTGCGGGCGCCGAGGGCGCGGCGGATACCGATCTCGCGCGTCCGCTCGACGACCGACACCAGCATGATGTTCGTGATGACGATGCCGCCGACGACGAGCGAAATGCCGGAGATGAAGATCATCACCGCGAATCCGGCCGCCGAGATGCTCTTCCACAGCGTTTGCAGCGCCTCCGCGGAGACCACTCCGAACGGATCGTCGGCGCGGAACCCCGTCTTCCGCCGGTTGCGGATCAGCACACGCACCTGATCGAGCGATTTCTCCAGTCCCGGAACACCGCCCGATGCCTTGATAAAGAGATCGAGGCCACGCTTCGTACCGAAGGCCTTGCCATACGAGGAGAGCGGCATGTAGAGCTGATTGTCCTGGCTCCGGCCAAGGACCGATCCCTGCTTGCGCAGCAACCCGATCACGCGTGTGGGATGGCCGGCGATACGAATGGTGCGGCCGAGCGGATCGAGCTTGCCGAAGAGCTGGTCCTTCACGTCGGAGCCGATGACGGCCACCATCGCCGCGTGCTGATCGTCGGTGGATGTGAAGAAGCGTCCCTCTTCGACGTCGACATTGCTGATCTCACCGATGTTGGCCGTGCCGCCCTGAACGCGAACACCGTTGAGCTTCTGCGAGCCATTTTTGACCGTGAGCTGGCTGGTCTCCTGCGCGCCGACCGCGGCGCATCGCGTACAGCTCTGGCGGATGGCCTCGTAGTCGTGCCAATCGATCTTCTTCCGCTTGATCGCTTCCAGAAATTGCTCGCGGCTGGTGATGATCCCGAACTGCGTGACGATATAGACATCCGGACTGAGGGTGAACACCTTCTCCGCGATGTATGAGTTGAGGCCGGAGATGATGGAGACGACGGCGATGACCGTCATCACGCCGATGATCACGCCGAGCAGCGTGAGGAAGCTGCGAAGCTTGTGCGCGGAGAGCGCGCCGGCAGCGATACGGAGGGTGTCCATGAGAAAGGTTATCGGTTATCGGTTGTCAGTTGTCAGCACTTGCGGGGGGCGTTCGGGTTGAAAGGCTTAATGTTGAATGTTCAATGTTGAATGCACCGGCGGGGTCTATCTGCGCGCTGGCCGGTCCATTGAACATTCAACATTAAGCCTCTAACTCTTTCCCCCACCCGGCCCGCCATCCTTCTCCTGCGGCATCTCCTTCACCTTCGTCCCGTCCTTGATCTCCCGCAGCGCGCGGAACGGGCCGGTCACGATCTGCTGGCCTTCCTTCCCGCCGCTCACGAGCTCGATGGCGCTGTCGCCGGAGAGGCCGGTCTTCACCGTCTCGAATTTCACCGCGCCGTTTTGGACGACGAACACTCCCTCCTCGTCCTGCGGCTTTCCAACCGTCTTACCCGGCTTCTCGCGCACGACCAAAGCCTGGATGGGGATGGCCAGCGCTTTCGGCCGCGTACCGGTGATGATGTCAGCCGAAGCGGAGAAGCCGGGGCGGATGCCCGGCGGCGGATTCTCGACCTGGATCTTGACCTCGAAGTTCACGGCCTGGGTAGTACCGGGGGCGACGCCGTTGACCTTGATTGGACTCGAGGCCACCTCGGTCACCAGACCGGGAAACGTCTTGTTCGGATAGGCGTCGATGGTGACCGTGGCCCGCTGGCCGACTTTCACCGAGGGGATGTCGGTCTCGTCGACCTCCATCACCGCTTCGACGATGCTCATGTCGGCGATGGTCATCAGCACCGTGCCGGCGTTGTTCATCGTGCCGATGACGGCCACTTCCCCTTCTTCGACCGGGAGGGCGGTGACGACGCCGGCGATCGGCGCGCGCATGGTCGTCTTCGACAGCGTATCGCGCGCGGCGTTGAGGTTTTCGCGGGCCTGGCTGATGCGCTGCTCGAGCGCCATCACGTTGGCGCGCGCGGAATCGCGGGCGCTCTGGGCGCGGTCCAGGTCGGCGCGCGGAATGATCTTCTGCTCGAAGTTCTTCTGCGCGCGCTGGAAGTCCTGATCCGCGGCAACGGCCGTCGCTGTCGCCGCATCGCGATCGGAGAAGACCGCCTGCAGCGCGGCATCGGCGCCGCGGGCCGTGGCGGCGAGCTGCTTCTGATCGATCTGCAGGAGGAAGTCGTCCTTCTTCACGACGTCGCCTTCGCGCACGGCCAGGTTGATCACCTGTCCCATCACGTTCGCCGACAGATCGACCTTGCGCTTGGCGTCGATGCGTCCGTTCGCCGAGACTTTGCTGGTCAGATCCTGCCGCTGCACTTTGCCGAACGTCACCGGCGTGACGTCCTTGCCGCGCTGCGACACGAAGCCGGCAGTCAGCACACCGGCAATGACCAGGACGACGATTCCGATGATGATCTTGGTGCGACGCCTCATGACAGCTCCTCGTTGAACGAACCTGGAGAGCTATACGGTGGGAGGGGGCAGGGGTTGCGTGGGAAAAAACACGATCATCCTGACGGTGAGCGAAGCGAGCCTGTCAGGATCTCCGGTGGCACCGCGCGGCCCCTTGCCAGGAGCAGGGATCGAGCGGAACTACCAAAGATCGTCAGATCGTCGCAACAAGAGAATTCAAACACGCGGGGACCTTCTCAGTTTGGTCGGACATGGAGGGCGGGAGTGTACGCGGTTGCGGGTATCGCGGTTGCGCGGGCAGGAGTTTCGCCGGGCCCTCTTCGGTTTCGTGCGCGGCGGACGGTGCACGGTCTTTGCGGGACAGCATCGACTGTCTTCCTGATCGTTTTCCTGCGCCTTTTCCGTGAACAGCGTGTGAACTCCACCCACGACTTTCCGCAAACGGTGTAACCGGTTACATGAAACGTCATCTAAGAAACGTTGTCGGAGAACCAGATGCCAATGAATGATCAAGCGTCGAGGATGACGAAGACCGAACAGCCGGTCGGCTTGCGTGAGCCGATCCGGGAGTTGCTCGAAGGGCTTTCCCTCTGCAGCCCTGGTCCCGAGTATTTCCGCACGCTCGTCAGCGAGCTGGCGCGGACGCTCGACGCCGAGTTCGCGTTTGCCGCGGAGCTGGCCGGCGAAGAGCCGTTGCGCGCGCGGAGTGTGGCCCGTTTCGTCGACAACGCGCATGTCGCCAACATTGAATATGTGCTCGAAGGAACGCCGTGCGGCGAAGTGGTGCAACAGCACTTCTGCTGGATCCCGGAGGGAGCCGCGGCGCGCTACCCGCTCGACCCCGGTCTGGCCGAGCAGTCGATCGAGAGTTACGCCGCCATCGCCCTGATCGATGCCGAGGGAGCGGCGTTCGGCTGGATCGGCGTGATGAGCCGCCGGCCGATGGCGGATGCGGCGTTGATCCGCTCCACGCTGCTCGTCGTGGCCGGCCGCACCTCGGCCGAGTTGCAGCGCCAGCAGGCAGCGCGCGCCCTGGAGCGTGCCCATGCCGATCTCGCCGCCTACGCGGAGCGCGGCGAGGAGCTGATGCGCATCAACGCCGAACTGCAGCGCGAGATCGCCGAACGCCAGCACAGCGAGCGTCAGATGACGCACGACGCCATGCACGACGCCGTCACCGGCCTTCCCAACCGGTCGCTGTTCATGAACAGGCTCGATCACGCCATCGCCATGAACGCCCGCGAGCACGTCTACGACTTCGCCGTGCTCTTTCTCGATCTCGACCGCTTCAAGCTAGTCAACGACTCCCTCGGCCACATCGCAGGCGATGAACTGCTCCGCCTCGCCGCGGACCGGCTGCTCGGCTGCGTCCGCCCATCCGATCTCGTGGCACGCATCGGCGGCGACGAGTTCACCATCCTCATCGAGAACATCTCCGACGCCAGCGAAGCGACCGGCATCGCCGAGCGGATCACCGCCGAGCTGGCGCGGCCGTTCACGGTCTCGGACGAAGAGGTCTTCACCTCCGCGAGCATCGGCATCGCCGTCAGCGCCACCGGCTACCGCACCGCCGACGCGGTGCTGCGCGACGCCGACACGGCCATGTACCGCGCAAAGGAGCGCGGCAAAGGGCGCTACGAGATCTTCGACCGCCGCATGCACGTGCAGGCGGTGGAGCGGATGCTGATGGAGATGGATCTGCGCCGCGCCGTGGAGCGCGAGGAGTTTCACCTCGTCTATCAGCCCATCGTCTCGCTTCTCTCGGGCGAGGTGAAGGGATTCGAGGCCCTTCTGCGCTGGGATCACCCGCTACGCGGCACGATCGCGCCGAACGACTTCATCTCCATCGCCGAGGAGAACGGACTCATCGTGCCGATCGGCGTATGGGTGCTCAAACGCGTCTGCGCGCAACTGCGCCACTGGCACACCATCGCCGGTGCGCCGCTGACGGCGAGCATCAACGTCTCGCTGCGGCAGACCTTCGACCCGACCCTGATCGACGAGCTCGATCGCGTAATGTCCGCGGCGCAAGTGGAAGGAGCCTCGCTCCGGCTCGAGATCACGGAGAGCGCCATGGTCGAGCGGAGCGCCGCGGAGTTCTTCGAGCGCGTGCAGCGGCTCGGCATCGAGCTGTGTATCGACGACTTCGGCACCGGCTATTCGTCGCTGGCGTATCTGGTCACATTGCCGATCGACGCGCTGAAGATCGACCGATCCTTCGTGGCCACGCTCGATTCGAGCGACGAACATTGCGAGTTGGTGAAGACCATCATCTCTCTCGCCCACAACCTCGGCATCGAGGTCGTGGCGGAGGGGGTGGAGACTATGAGTCAACTGCAGCAACTGAAGGCGCTGGGATGCGAGTATGCGCAGGGCTTCCTCTTCTCGGAGCCGCTCTCCGAGGAGGCCGCCGGCCGCCTGGTGGCCTCCGGTCATATGTTCAATGCTCTCCTCGACGACTGAACGCGCTACGCTGTGCGCGATGCTGGCCGATGACGGGTACCTCATCGAGCGACTACGCAACGGCGACGAGGTTGCATTCGAAGAGTTGGTGGAACACCACGCCGCCCCGCTGCTGGCAGTGACGCGCCGCATCCTGCGCGACGAGGAAGAGGCCCGCGACGCCGTTCAGGAGACGTTTGTGGCCGCCTTCCGCGGCATCGGCGAGTTCAATTCGGAGAGTCGCGTCTCGACGTGGCTCCATCGGATCGCCGTCAACTGCGCGCTGATGAAGCTGCGCATCCGCGCACGGCGCGAGAAAGACGTCGACGCGCTCCTTCCCGCCTTCGAAGCCGACGGCCATCAGCAGCAGTCGTCGGTCGGCTGGACCGAGACCGCCGAGGAGATCCTGCAGCGCGAACAGGCGCGCGCGCTGGTGCGGCGGTGCATCGATCAACTTCCGGAGCCGTACCGCATCGTGCTGGTGCTCCGCGACATCGAACAGCTTCCGGCTGACGTCGTCGCCGAAAAGCTGCAGATCACCCGCGACAATCTCAAGGTCAAACTGCACCGCGCCCGCCAGGCTCTGCGCACGTTGCTCGACCCGCACATGCGAGGCGCGCTATGAGCCACGTGACCTGCATCGAGTTGATCGCCTTCCTCGATTCGTATGTCGACGACGAGCTCGACGCGGAGACGCGCGTCAGCTTCGACCTCCATCTCCTGGTCTGCCCCTCCTGCCGCGCCTACCTCGCCAGCTACCGCGAAACGATCGAGCTCGTTCGCGGCACCGCGGAGAAAGAGGAGGAGCTGGCGCACGACGCTCCGCCGGAGTTGATCGAGGCCATGAAGAAGGTGAGGAAGTAGCCGTGAATCCTCACCTCGGGTAATACCCGCTCGTCGCCCGCACTTGCACCTTCCGGCCCGGCACTTCCACGCTGATCTTCCGCAGCTCGCGGCTCGACTGATCGCCGGGTGAGACATACGTCAACAGATACTCGCCGCGGGTGTCGTCGCGGATCTGGGCGAAGACGCGCGGGAGGTCGACCTTTCGAGCGAAGTGGAAAAACGCGCCGCCTGTGGCCTCGGCGATTTTCCTGAGAGTGCTTTCGTCGCTGAGAAATCTGGACCCTGTGAAGAGCTGGACGACGTAGAGCGGCACGCCGATCTCCCGGGAGTACTGCAGCACGCCCGCCGGCGTCGCCGAGCCGGCGTTGTTGTAGCAGTCTGTGAAGACGACCAGCGCGCGCTTTCCGGGGACACCGCGGAACTGCTGCAGCGAGTAGAGAATCGCATCAAAGATGGCCGTGCCGCCGCCGGCGCGCATGTCATCGATCGATGACGACACGCGCTCACGGTCGCTGGTCAGCGGCTGCAACAGGCGGGGTCGCTCATCGAACGCGACGACGAAGGTCTGGTCAGCGGCGCCAAGCGATCCCTTGACGAACTCATTCGCGTAGTCGATGACGTCAATCATGGACGCCCTCATGCTGCCGGACGTGTCGAGCGCCAGGCCGATCGAGATCGGATCGACAGCGCCGCTCTGCACCTGTGCCGTGACCACCCGGTCATCTTCCTTCACCAGAAAGTCGGAAGAAGTGAGGCCGTCGACGTAGCGCCCCCGCTCCTGCACGATGGCGTAAACCTGCACGGCGTCGACGCCCACCTGCTCCGATCCACCCGCGGCGTTGAGCAGCTTCGCATCCTCGGCGGTAGCGCCGCTGTCGTCATGCGCCACGGCGTGGATGAAGCCGGCCGCGGAGGGCGACGGCAGCGTCAGCTCGTAACGGTACGGCGCCTCGGTGAGCGTTGCCAGCTTCGTTTTGTTCCAATAGAGATCGATCCCGGCCAGCCGCCGTCCTTCCGGGACGCGCGGTCTGACCTCGACGGTCGTGCGCGAGGCGACACGATCGCCGATCGGCGCGACGATGTTCACGCCGAGGGCGACGGCGCGATCGTTCAACGTAACCGTCTCCTCGCCGAGCTGGCGCTCCTGCGCGTCCCAGGCAACGGCGCGAACGGTGTGCACGTGCGGCGTACTGCCCAGGGACACCTTCGCGCGGAACGGACGGCGGGTCAGCTCAGCGACGCGTTCCTCATCGAGAAAGACCTCCACGCGCGCGGTGTCGGACGATGTTGCCATGCCGAAGTAGACATTGCCGACCATCATCCCCCGATGCGGATAGAGCAGATGCACATTGCCGGCGGCAACATCCGCGCGCACCTCCGACTCCGGCTCGGAACCGAGCGCGTCGAGGAATCGGCGCGCCGCATCCGCGAGCGCCGACGGCTTAGGGGCCATGGCGAACGCATGCTGGTACGCATCGATCGCCTTCCCACCCTCGCGCTCGGCGCGCCAGACCTGGCCGATGAGCATCCAGGCGCTCGCGGCGATTTCCGGGGTCACGGGATGCGCGGCAAGATCCTCGAGCACATTCATGGCATCGAAGAGCTCTTTGTTGTACGTCGCGCTCCGCAGGAGGATGGCCGCGGTGCCGAGCTGCGCTCCCTGCGTGGCTTCCTGATCATTCTCGAGCTTCGCCATCGACGCCGCTTTTCTGAAGATCTGCGCGGCATCGGCAACGTTTCCCGCGTCGAGCAGGCCGCCGGCCCACATGACTGTCGACCGCGACTCCTTCCCTTCGCGGCGCAACTCGGCGGCGCGGATGAATGCCGGCGCCTGCTGCCGCATCGCGTTCAGCTCTACGGCGAATTTGGAGAGATCGCCGAATCCGTTCTCGAGCTCGAGAATGACGCCGCCCAAGGGATCGAGAAGCAGCAGATGTCGATTCTTTCCGCGAAACTGTTTGAGGTCAGGGAACGCGTCGATCTCGGGCGTCTGCATCGTCGTGGAGAGCACCATCTCCCCCATGGCCCGAGCCACGGAAGGACTGGCTTCCGCGGCGGCGATCCATTTGTCGCCGCCTTTGTCGCCACGCCCGGTGCCGTGCAGATCGAGCAGGACGAGCCGATTGCTCGCCTGCGCCGCCTTCAGCGCCTCATCGAGCGGTTTCCACGTAGATTGTGCGCAGAGAGCGGCCGCGAAAAGAAAGCCGAACGCCAGCGCGAGCGTGCGCGAGAACATGAGTCTCCTTTGGGCGATACCGGCGGATGACATTGTAGACGCGAATCGAAAACGTCGCTCGACGAGCGCGTTCGCCGGACGGAGCGCTGGCGTCTCGCGGATCGGGACAGGCTGCCGGAGGGTCACGGGCGCGAACCGAGGAGAACGATTGTCGAGCGAGGCAGATATTTTTCAGGCTCAGCCCATAATTTTTTAGAGCTGGCCCATATCTTTTCCGAGCTGACCCATAACTTTCTGGGGTTGACCCATAACTTTCTGGGCTTGGCCCATAACTTTCTGGGGTCGACCCATAACTTTCTGGGTCTGGCCCACAATTTTATCGAGCCGGTCCATAATTTTTCGGAGCCGGCCAACGATCTTTCAGACATTGCCTGGAATCTCTCAGAATCCGACTGAGATTCTGGAGACGCCGGCTGAATTCAGGCGGGTGGAGCCATTTCACACAATCTCACTGGAGTCGTCGGCACCCTGTACCCCGTCGAGAGCCTTCTACCCCGCGGTTTCTTGCGGGGGAGAAGGGCTCTCGAGGAGAGGGCGGCGAATGTTGGGACGAGGTACGTTCAGCGACTGTCGAGAATGAACTCGCGACTCAGCCGGGCTTCAGATCCCCGTAACCCGCACCACTTCCTCGAAGCTGGTCACCCCCTCTGCCAGCTTGCGCAGCGCCGACTGACGCAGCGTACGCATGCCGCGCTTGACGGCCATCTCCTTGATCTTGAGAAAGTCCTCGGAGCGGTCGATGAGGTCGCGGATGGCGTTGTCGATCTGGAGGATCTCGAAGATGCCGGTGCGGCCGAAATAGCCGGTGTTGCGGCAGCGGATGCAGCCGGCGCCCTCCTTGACGATGATCCTCTTTCCCGGCGGCGCCTGGAGATTGAGCATGCCCGCCTCCTCGACGCTCAGCGGCCGGTTGCGCTTGCAGTCTTCGCAGATGCGGCGCATCAGCCGTTGCGCCATTGTCCCGACGAGCGTCGACGAGATCAGGAACGGCTGGATGCCGAGGTCGATCAGGCGCGTCACCGACGTCGCCGAATCGTTCGTGTGCAGCGTCGAGAAAACGAGGTGCCCGGTCAGCGCCGCCTGCACCGCATTCTGCGCGGTCTCCTCATCGCGGATCTCGCCCACCATGATGATGTCGGGGTCCTGGCGGAGGATCGTGCGCAGCGCCGAGGGAAACGTGATGCCGATCTTCGTCTGCACCGAGGTCTGGTTGAAATCGTCCCACACCATCTCGATCGGATCTTCGATCGTGGTGATGTTGATCTCCGGCGACGCCAGCGACTTGAGCGCCGAATAGAGCGTGACGGTCTTGCCGGATCCGGTCGGACCTGTGACCAGGATGATGCCGTGCGGGCGCTTGATCCATTCGCCAAACATGTGCAGCTCGTCTTCGTAGAACCCCAGCCCGGACAGATCGCGGAGGAGGACGTCGGGATCGAAGATGCGCATGACCAGCTTCTCGCCGAACGCGGTCGGCAGCGTGGAGACTCGTAGCTCGACCTCTTTCCCTTCGCGCTCCGTCTTGATGCGCCCGTCCTGCGGGCGGCGCCGCTCGGCGATGTCCATCCGGCACATGGTCTTGATGCGCGAGGTGATGGCCAGGTTGACCAGCTTCGGCACGCGCTGGATCTCATGCAGCACGCCGTCGATGCGGAAGCGGATCATGGCTGCTTCTCGCTTCGGCTCGATGTGGATGTCACTGGCGCGCGAGTCGTAGGCGTGCTGCAGCAGGAAATCGACGGCATTGACGATGTGCGCGTCACTGGTCTCGATCTCGTTGCCTGACTTGAGCTTGACGTACTGCTCGAGGTTGGAGAGATCGATGGCGCCGCGCCCCAGGTCGCGGCCCGCTTTCGTCACCGAGGCGCGGAAGCCGTACTGCTCGGTGATCACCCCCATGATGTCGCTCTCCGACGACACCACGATCTCGATCTCCTGCTTCACCATCTGGTGGTAGGTGTCGAGGGCGACGGTGTCGAATGGGTTGACGACGGAGACGATGAGCTTCCCGTCGCGGACGGCCACCGGGGTCATGCGGTGCTTCTTGGCGAAGGGGCGCGAGATCTTCGACTCGATCATCTCGACGTCGAGTTTGAGCGGATCGATTTTGAAGAACTTGAGGCGGGCATCCTCGGCGATGAGCCGCGCCAGAAGAAAGTCATCGATGCGTGTGCCGGTGCCGCTGGCATCGGTGAGATTCATGCCCATGAGGGCTTTGAACGGACTCGCTTCCTCTTCGCCGCGGGCGCGCGCCGAGCGCGCTTGCGCGCGAAGCTGGCGATCGAGATTGTCGACCTCTACCTTCTGCTTCTCATCGATGAAGCCCGCGTTCTGGAGGAGCTCGCCGAGGTAGGAAAGCGTGACTTCGCGCGACTTGCGGCCGGCTGTGAGTGTGGTGGCGGTCATGGCAAGGGTGAATGATGACCGAAGCGGGCCGCATTACGCCAGCGGGGTCAAAAGCAGAAGGCAGAAGTGCTCCGCTAGCAGCTAGACACCACAGCTCGCGGGGGAACCACTTATTCTTTCTGCCTTCTGCCTTCTGCCTTCTACCTTCCGAACCGGGTATACAAGATGCAGAGCACGTCATCGGAGGTAGTTCCGAATGCTGCTTATTCTTGCCATCATCTTGCTCATCGCCTGGCTGTGCGGGTTCCTGGTATTTCACATCGCCAGTGGACTCGTTCACATCATCGTAGTGGTCGCCATCATCCTCTTCATCCTGCACTTCGTGCGAGGAGGGCGGCGGTAGCCGCTCACCGCACTTCGAGCAGGAAGCCCTTCAGGTACTCCCCTTCAGGACAAAACAGCGACACCGGATGGTCGGGAGCGGCGGTGAGCCGGCGGACGAACGCCACGCGCCGCCCCGCATCCTGCGCAGCGGAGAAGATGATCTTCTGGAAGAGGTCGAGCGACATGTGGCCGCTGCAGGAGAAGGTCAGCATCCGCGCGCCGGGGTCGAGCAGTTTCATTGCGAAGAGGTTGATGTCCTTGTAGCCACGCGCGGCGCGGTCGACGTCGCCGCGCGACCTGGCAAACGCAGGCGGATCGCAGATGAGGAGATCGAAGCGCGACGTGGTCTTCCGGACGTACTCGAATGCGTCCGCCACGACGAAGCTAGCCTCATCAAAGCCATTGAGCGCGTGATTCTGGCGGGCCACCTCGATCGCGCCGGCGGAGATGTCGACGTTCTCCACCGAGGCCGCACCGCCGGCCGCGGCGTAGACACCGAAGGCGCCGCTGTAGGAGAAGAGATTCAGCACCCGGCCTCCGCCGGCCAGCGTACGCGCCAGGGCGCGGTTCTCGCGCTGGTCGAGATAGAAGCCGGTCTTCTGCCCCGAGGGGGGATCGACGCGGAAGCGCAGCCCGTTCTCGACGATCTCCGTTGACGGCTCCCCTTCCCCGCTCCACTCCGGCTCCATCGGCAGGCGCTCGATGTGGCGCGCGGGGATGTCGTTCTTCCACCAGATGCCGCGCAGAGCCAGCTCGCGGCTGAGAACATCATTAATCATAGGCCGGAGTTGCTCGAGTCCCGCGTTGGCGATCTCGACGACGGCCAGGTCGTCATATCGATCGACCGTCAATCCGCTGAGCTCGTCGCCCTCGGCATTGATGACGCGCACGGCCTTTGACCCCAAACGCCGTCCGATCGACGACACCATCCGCGCGCACAGCGTCTCCTCGGTCAGCACCTCGTCGCCGAACGTCAGCGCCCGAACGCGGATCTGCGAATGCAGCGAATGGAACCCTGAGGCCACCCGGCGGCCGCGCGGATCGACGAGATCGGCGATGGCAGCCGCCTCCGGGCCGCTCTCGCGTGCGATCGCGCCGGCGAAGATCCAGGGATGGCGATTGGCGACCAGCCGCTCCTTCCCGGGCTTGAGCGTCAGGATGCGGCGGTTCGCCGGTTCGAAGAAATCCACGATGCGCATCGTACGACGTATGCTTCCGCGGTGAACGAAGAACAGACTGTATGGATCGTCCTCGGCCTGGCGGCGCTGTTCGGTGTGCTGATCGTGGTGATTCTGGCCCGGAAATCATCGGCGCTCTCTGAGCGGCTCGAGCACTTGGTGACCTCCTTCGGATGGGAAGCACCGCGCCGCGTCTGGTGGTCTGGCGCCATCCGTGCCCGCTGGCGCGGCTTCGACGTCGAACTGCGTCACATGCGCCGCTACAAGAGCGTCCCGGAGCGGCTGTTGCTGATGGTGAAGACGGCCGCTCCGGCGCGTGTGATCGTGAAGCGCCGGATCCTCGGCTTTCTCTCGAAGCCGTTCACCCTGTTTGGTCCTCCGCTGGTCCAGCCGACGAACCTCGCCGACCGCGAGCGGTTCTGGATCCGCTCGGATGAGCTGGTGCTCGTGGAGCGCCTCGTTTCATACGCCGAGGTGCCGCCGGCGCTGGAGACGAACCTCATCGCCCGATTCGACGTCGTCGATCTCGGCCCCAAGCAGCTTCGCATCCTGCGCGCCGTCGACGACCGCGCGGTGAGGAAGCACTTCAACCGTCCCTTCCTCAAGTTCGGCCGCGACTACGAGCTGATCGACACGATCGCCACCGAGGAGTGGACGCTGGCGGTCTTGATCGTTGAGAAGCTGGGGCTGCGGGGATACGAGAGGGCGTGACGCGGTCTCGCGGTCTCGGGGTTGCGGGGTCTCGGGGTTGCGGGGTCTCGCGGTTGCGGGGTCTCGCGGTTGCTGAGTTGCTTGGTTGCTGAGTTGCTTGGTTGCGGCCGTACCCAGCAACCCAGCAACCTTGCAACCAAACGACCCCGAGACCCCGAGACCCCGCAACCGCGAGACCCCTCTTTTATCTTGCGTTAATGAATCTTTATTCGTACTCTCCGTCCAGCCCTCGAAACCTCGGTTCTTCAGCTCGTCAACGTATCGGTGCGCGGTGTGTGGGATGACTTCGCTGAACGGAGAGTCTAGCCCGGACCCCCCGTCCCTCTCCTGGCCGAATGGTGCGATTGCCAGGAGAAGGTATGACCACGAACCGTAGCGTTGCTGCCCGGCTTATCGCCATCGGCTTCATCATCCTCGCGGCCACAGGCGTCGCCAGCGCGGCCAGTTTTACGCCGGGGAACATCGTCGTTTATCGGGCCGGCGACGGCACGGCGGCGCTCGCATCATCCGGCACCGCGGTTTTCCTCGATGAATACACCCCCACCGGAACGTTCGTGCAGACGATCGCCGTACCGACCACCACCGTCGGTTCGCAGCGTCGCCTCGTCTGCAGCGGCACCGCGACGAGTGAAGGATTCCTGACACGATCCTCGGACGGACAGTATGTCGTGCTTCCCGGCTATGACGCGGCACCCGCCACCGCCTCGATTACCACCAGCACGTCGGCCACGGTTCCCCGGGTTATCGGCCGCATCGACTCAACCGGAGCACTCGACACCACCACGGCCCTGACCGACGCAATCAGCGCCGGCAATCCGCGCGGCGCCACATCGACGAATGGCACCGATCTGTGGATCACCGGCAGTACCCAAGGTGTCCGCTACGCGGCCTTTGGCGCGACCACCTCCACGCTCGTCTCGTCGACCGCCACCAACCTGCGCGTGCTCGGCGTTTTCAACGGCCAGCTCTATATCTCATCGGGTGCGGGAGCGATTCGCATGGCCACGGTCGGCAGCGGAACGCCGACCACCACCGGCCAGACGATGACGCAGCTTCCCGGCGTGCCCACCTCCGCTCTCGTCAACGGATTCTTCTTTGCGGATCTCGATGGCAACCCCGGTGTCGACACGCTCTACCTCAGCGAGGAAACGGCCGGACAGATCCAGAAGTGGTCGCTCGTCGCCGGTACGTGGACACAGACAGGAAGCGTGGCCGTGCCGACGGCGCGCGGGCTGGCAGGCTCGGTAAGCGGGACCACGGTCACGCTCTTTGCCACCGGCGGCGGCTCCGGAACACCGATCTTCTCCATCACCGACGCCAGCGGCTACAACGGCACGCTCTCCGGAACGCCGACGACAATCGTCGCCAGCGCCGGTACGAACAAGGCCTTCCGCGGAGTGGCCATGGTCCCGGTCGCGGCGGCTGGTCCGGCCCCCACGGTCTCCTCGATCGTCCGAGCAAATGCCTCTCCGACGAACGCGGCCTCGGTCAACTACACCGTCACCTTCAGTCAATCGGTGACCGGCGTCGATGCCACGGACTTCACACTCACCCTTGCGGGCGTCAGCGGCGCATCGGTCACCGGTGTCAGCGGCAGCGGTACGACGTACACCGTCACGGTCAACACCGGGACAGGCAGCGGCACGCTTCGTCTCGACCTCACCGACGACGACACCATCAAGAACGCTGCTCTGACGCCGCTGGGCGGCACGGGCGCAGGCAACGGCAACTTCACCGCCGGCGAGGTCTACACGCTCGACAAGACCGCGCCGAGCGCGCTGACCATCAACCGCGCTTCCACCAATCCCACCAACGCGGCCTCGGTCAACTTCACCGTCACCTTCAGCGAGGCGGTGTTCGGTGTCACGGCCGGCAACTTCACCCCAGCGGCTACCGGCGTCACCGGCGCCAGCGTCGGCACGCCGACGACCGCCAACAACATCGCCTGGACCGTCCCTGTCAATACCGGCAGCGGAAGTGGAACGCTCGGTCTCGACCTGACCAGCACGAGCGGCATCACCGACGCCGTGGGGAACGTGCTGAGCGGGACACATACGAGCGACCAGAGCTATACCATCGACAAGACAGCCCCCACCGTCCTGTCGAGCCTCCGCGCAAACGGCAATCCGACCGGCGCCGCCAGCGTCGGCTTCACCGTCACCTTTTCCGAGCCGGTCACCAGTGTCGATACCGCCGATTTTTCGCTGACCACGACCGGCCTCACCGGCACCTCGGTCACGACGGTCACGCCCGTCAACAGCTCGGTGTACACGGTCACCGTCAACACCGGTTCCGGCACCAGCGGCACCATCCGCCTCGACGTGAACGCCGGTGCCTCGATCGCCGACGCCGTCGGCAATGCCTTCGTCGGTCCGTTCACGGGCGGTGAGACCTACACCGTCGACCGCAACGCGCCGTCCGTCTCCTCGGTCGTCCGCGTCTCCGGCTCGCCGACCAACGCGGCCTCGGTCTCCTTCACTGTCACCTTCTCCGGCGACGTCACCGGCGTCGACGCCACCGACTTCCAACTGACCACCACCGTCGTCACCGGTGCATCGGTCACGACCGTCACTCCGGTCAACGCCGCTGTCTACACCGTGGCCGTCAACACCGGCAGCGGAGACGGAACGATCCGCCTCGACGTCCTCAACAACGGCTCGATCCAGAGCCCGACCAGCGTCCCTCTCACCGGCGGCACGTTCACCAGCGGCGAGGTCTACAGCATCGACAAGACCGCTCCGACCGTGTCGTCGATCGTCCGCGTGGATGCCGACCCGACGAAGCTGGCCACCGTCCACTTCACCGCCACCTTCAGCGAAAGCGTCACCGGCGTCAGCGCGTCGACGTTCGCTCTCGCCTCCACCGGCGTCACCGGCGCCTCGATCACCAGCGTCACCGGCAGCGGGACGACCTACACCATCACCGCCAGCACCGGCAGCGGCGACGGCACTCTCGGCCTGAACGCGGTCGCCGATGCCGCTGTCCTCGATACGGCGGGAAACCCGTTTGCGACGCCGTTTACCGGCCAGGTCTACACGGTCGACAAGACCGCGCCCACCGTCGTCTCCATCAATCGCGCCGATGCCGATCCTACCGTCGCGGCCAGCGTCCACTTCACCGTCACCTTCAGCGAGTCGGTGACCGGCGTCGACAGCAGCGACTTCACAGTCGCCGCCAGCGGACCGACCGGCACCTCGGTTACCGGCGTGACCGGCAGCGGCACGACCTACACCGTTACCGTCAACACCGGCAGCGGCGATGGCACCGTCGGACTCAATCTCACCGACAACGACTCCATCGTCGATGCCGCCACGAACCCGCTCGGCGGAACCGGCGCTGGCAACGGCAACTTCACCGGCCAGACCTACACGGTCGACAAAAACGCGCCGTCGGTCGTCTCGATCAACCGCGTCGGCGCCGCCACAACCGCCGCCGCCTCGGTGAGCTGGACGGTCACCTTCTCCGAGTCCGTCACCGGCGTCGACGCCAACGACTTCACGCTGGCCGCCAGCGGCGTCACCGGCTCCTCGATCACCGGCGTCGCCGGCAGCGGAACGACCTACACCGTCACCGCCAACAGCGGCACCGGCAGTGGCACACTCGGCCTCAACCTCACCGACGACGACACCATCGTCGAGACGGCCGGCTTCGGCACCGCCCTCGGCGGCCCCGGCACCGGCAATGGCAACTTCACCGGCCAGCTCTTCACGCTCGATCACACCGCCCCGACCGTCGTATCGATCAATCGCACGTCGACGAATCCGACCAGCGCCCCCACGGTGCAGTTCTCCGCCGTCTTCAGCGAGGCGGTCACCGGCGTCGGCACGGCCGACTTCGCCACGGCCGCCTCCGGCGTCTCCGGCGCCTCGGTCACGAACGTCACCGGCAGCGGCACCACCTACACCGTCACGATCAGCACCGGCACCGGCAGCGGAACCGTCGGACTGAACTTGGTCGACGACGACTCGATCATCGACGTCGTCGGCAACCCCCTTGGCGGCAGCGGCGCCGGCAATGGCAACTTCACCGGGCAGGTCTACACGGTCAACCGCGCGCCGGCCAGCCACGTCGTCATCAGCCAGGTCTACGGCGGCGGCGGCAACGCCGGCGCAACCTTCAAGAACGATTTCATCGAGCTCTTCAACCCCACTGGCGCCACGGTCGACCTGACGGGCTGGTCGGTGCAGTACACCAGCTCGGCCGGCGCCACATGGCAGGTGACGCCGATCGGCGGAATGCTGGCCCCGGGCCATTACTACCTTGTGCAGGAAGCGGTGGGGACCGGCGGCACGACCAACCTCCCCACTCCTGACGCCACCGGCACGAGCGCCATGGCTTCCGGCGCGGGCAAAGTCGCGCTGGTGAACCAGAACAGCGCGCTTTCCGGCTCCTGCCCCACTGGCGTCACCATCATCGATTTCGTCGGCTACGGAACGGCGGCGAACTGCTCCGAGACCGCCACCACGGCCACGCTCACCAACACAACGAGCGCGTCGCGCATCGACAACGGCTGCACCGATACGAACAACAACAGCGCCGACTTCACCGCCGGCGCGGTCAACCCCCGCAACAGCGCCTCCCCCGCCTGGAGCTGCGGCGGCCTGGTCGGCAGCGGATCGGCGACGCCGTCCACCGTCCCGGCCACGGCGATGACGCTGCTCAAAGTCTCCGTCACCCCCGGCCAGTCGCCGGCCAGCACCGGCATCACCGCCATCGCCGACCTGACTTCGATCGGCGGCAGCGCCACGCAGACTCTCTTCGACGACGGTACGAACGGCGACGCCGCCGGCGGTGACAACACCTTCTCGTTCAACGCCATCGTCGACGGCGCCACGAGCTCCGGGCTGAAGACGATCAATGTCGTCCTCTCCGATGCGCAGGCGCGCACCGGCGCGGCAACCATCACACTCACCGTCCTGGGGGCCACCAATCCCTCGGGCAACGGCACCGCCACCCCGGCCAGCGTGGCCTCGTCGCAATCGTCGCTCCTGACCGTAGCGGTCACGCCGGGACAGAACCCGACGTCGAGCAGCCTGACCGCCACCGTGGATCTGACCTCGATCGGCGGCAGCGCCTCGCAGACGCTCTTCGACAACGGTACCAACGGCGACGCAACCCCCGGCGACGGCACCTTCTCCTTCAACGCCACCGTGTCGGCCGGAACGAGTCTCGGTGCCAAGTCGCTTCCGGTCACCATCCATGACGTCCAGGGACGCACCGGCTTCGCCAGTATCTCCCTCAACATTCAGTCAGCCTCCGCGCCGCCCGCGCCGCTGAACCTCGCCGGCACGCCCGGCAACGCCCAGGTCTCGCTCACGTGGACCGCGTCCGCCGGCGCGACCTCCTATAACGTCTACCGCTCCACGACCAGCGGCTTCTACACAACCGCGCTGGCGAACGTTCCCACCAACAGCTACAACGACACCGCCGTCACCAACGGCACGCACTACTTCTACATCGTCAAGTCGACGAACGGCACCGAAAGCGGACCGTCGAACGAGGCCTCGGCCACACCTGCCGCGCCGCAGCCGGCCAGCGGCGCGAAGGTCTACTTCATCGACATCGGCCAGGGGGCATCCACCCTCATCGTCGGACCGACGGGCAAGACCCTTCTCGTCGACGGCGGACCGACCGGCCAGGGAACGGCCAAGGTCGTCCCGCTGCTCAACACGCTCGGCATCAACACCGTCGACTTCACGGTATTGACGCACTACCACATCGATCACGATGACGGCCTCACCGAGACCATCAACGCCGGCAAAATCGCCGGCACTGCTTACGACAACGGCGACACCACCGCCCTCCAACCGCCGAACGCCGGCTCCACGAAGACCGCGTATCAGAACTACGTGAATGCCCTGAGCGCGCACTCCGGGACCATCACCCGCATCCGTCCGGAAGACGTCGGCGGCTCGCTGGCCGGCACGGTCATCGACCTCGGCGGCGGCATGAGAGCGACGATCCTCGAACAGGGCGGCAAGCTGCTCAGCGGCGGCTCCATCCCGATCGACAACAGCGACCTCAATACCGAGTCGATCTCCGTCCTCGTCGAATACAACAACTTCGACTTCCTCGTCTCCGGCGACATGACCGGCGGCGGCTCCACCTCCACGGCCAAAACGCCCGACGTCGAGACCTTCGTCTCCCAACTGGCGGGCGACGTCGACGTCGTCGAGTACGACCACCACGGCTCGACCACCGCCAACAACCCGCGCTTTCTGCGGGCCATCAAGGCCGAGGTGGCGGTGGCCGAGTGCGGGTTTACAAATACGTTCGGACATCCCAACCGGGAGACCTTCAACAAATACCTCAACATCCCCGTGACCAGCGGCAACACCTACGGCGGAACAGCGTTGCCGAACCCCGGCGCGGGACCGGTCTCGTATCAGACCGATCCCAGCCCCGCCACCGACGACCGCGTGTCGCGTCAGGGCTACTCCGGCGCCGCGCCCGCCGAAGCCGGCAATGGAACGATCCTCCTGAAGACCGACGGCCTGACCGCCTTCACGATGGAGAGCTTCGACGACGCCGGGGCGCGCATCTCCGCCGCCTCGCACGCCTACTCGCTCGACGCCACCGGCGCCGGCGTAACCACGAATTTCCCGCCGACGGTCATCCCCTCGATCACCCCGACCGTTCCGATGGCCGCCGACACGGTCACCGTCCAGGCCATGGTCAACGATCGTGAAGATCCCATCACCAGCGTGACGCTGACCTACGCGCTCAACGGCGTGGCCCAGTCACCGGTGACGATGACCCCGGTCAGCGGCTTCTACCAGGCCACCATCTCCGCCCAGCCCGACAGCACGCGCGTCGACTACACCGTCACCGCCGTCGCCGGCGGCCAGTCGACCTCGTACACCTCCGGCTACTTCTCCGGCATCACCCCGATCGCCACGCTGCGCGTTCTCGACGCCAACGGCGAGCCGCTCTATCTCGATTACGCGGCCAGCATCCAGGGCACCGCGACGTCCGACACCAACACCTTCAGCGTCGGCACCAACGACGACTACATTCAGGACGCCACCGGCGGCATCAACATCTGGCGCACGATCCAGCCGTCGGTCCCGGCGGTGCAGTCGATCGCCAGCGGCACCACCTACATCGTCTCCGGCCGCATCGGCGAGCTCTCCGGCCGCTTCCATCTCGAGACCACCCCGCCCTTCGTCTCGCCGACCACGCCGTATACGATTACGCCGACCGGCAGCAACATCATCACGCCGGCCGTCAAGACCATCGCCCAGCTCAACGCCAATCCCGAATCATTCGAAGCGCAGCTCGTGCAGATCAACAACTGCACCGTGACCTCGGGGACGATTCCCGGCTCTCCCGCCGCCAACGACGCCTTCCTCACCGTGACCGACGGCACCGGCACGTTCCAGCTCAAAGTCGACAAGGACACCAACGTTCCGGGGATGGCCACCCCGGCCGGCGCCTTCACCATCATCGGCGTCATCCAGCAGGACGACTTCCTCCGTCCCTTCGACTCCGGCTACAACATCGCCCCGCGCAGCCGCGTCGACCTCGGCGGCGTCGCCACCGGCGGACCGGGCCTCATCAGCATCGCCGCCGCACGCATCGACGTCGACGGCAGCGGCAACACCCCCGGCGACTACGTGCCCGACCTTCTCAACTCGACCGTGCACATCCAGGGCGTGGTCACCTCGATCAACTTCCGCGCCAGCAACGGCAGCGGCATCGAGTACTACATCCAGGATCCGACCGGCGGCGTCGATGTCTTCAGCACCGCCACCACCCGCACCTTCGCTATCGGCGACAACCTCGACGTCATCGGCACGGTCAAGCAGTTCAACGGCCTGACCGAGATCGATCCCGGCGCGACCACGACCAACCTCACGGTGCTGGCGCCGGGAACGCTGCCGGCGGTCACACCGGCGCTGGTCACCGTTGCCCAGCTCGGCGACAGCGGTGTTGGCGAAACGCTCGAAGGCGACTTGATCCGGATCAACAATGTGACGCTGACCGCGCCCCCCGCAACATGGGTCGCCAGCACGAACTACGCGTTCACGGACGGCAGCGGCTCCTGCGGTACCTGCACCATCCGTATCAGTCCGTCGAGCAATCTCGTCGGCCAGGCGGCTCCGGCCGGAACCTTCTCGATCATCGGCGTGACCGGCCAGTTCGATGCGGCAGCGCCATTCGACAGCGGTTACCAGATCTTCCCCCGCTCCACCTCAGACGTACTCCCGGCCGTTCCTGCCACGGCCTCGATCTCTTCGACCGGCGGCACACCGCAGTCGGCGATCGTCGGCAACGCCTTCGCCGCGACGCTCCAGGCCACCGTGCGCGACGCCGGCAACACCCCGATCAGCGGCACCGGCGTCACCTTCACGGCACCGGCCAGCGGCGCCTCCGGCACCTTCAGCAACGGCACCACCACCGCCAGCGTCATCACCGACGGCAGCGGCGTAGCCACATCGCCGGTCTTCACCGCCAACGCCACCGCCGGACCGTACAGCGTGACCGCGGCCAGCGCCTCATTCACCACCACCTTCTCACTGACCAACCTCGCGCAGAGCGCCACGCACTTCTCGGTCAGCGCCCCGGCGACGGTTACGAGCGGCGTCTCGTTCAACGTCACCGTCACCGCGCTCAACGCCTCGAACGCCGTCGTCACCAGCTACAACGGCACGGTGCATTTCAGCTCCGGTTCCAACGGCTCGCTGCCGGCCGACTACACCTTCGTCCCCGGCGACAACGGAACGCACACCTTCTCTGCCACGCTGACGACCACGGGGGCGCAGTCGATCGACGCCGGCGACGGCTCGATCAGCGGCAGCGCGAACCTCACTGTCAACCCGCCGCCGGCCACGCACTTCTCGCTCTCCGCACCGGCCAACGTCACCAGCGGCGTGGCCTTCAACGTCACCGTCACCGCGCTCGACGCTTCGAACGCCACGGTACCCAGCTACACCGGCACCGTTCACTTCACCTCCAGCTCCACCGGCTCGCTGCCAGCCGACTACACTTTCAACGGCGGTGATGCCGGCACGCACATCTTCAGCGTCACGCTGACGACCACCGGCTCGCAATCGATCACCGCCGGCGACGGCTCCATCAGCGGCAGCACGAACACGACAGTCGCGCCACCCCCCGCCACCCACTTCAGCGTCAGCGCACCCGCCAACGTCACCAGCGGCGTGGCCTTCAACGTCACCGTCACCGCACTCGACGTTTCCAACGCCACCGTCCCCGGCTACACCGGTACGGTCCACTTCACCTCCAGCTCCGCCGGTACCCTGCCGGCTGACTACACCTTCACCGGCGGCGATGCCGGCACGCACATCTTCAGCGTCACCCTCACGACGACGGGAGCGCAGTCGGTCACGGCAACCGACGGCGGCATCACGGGCAGCGCCAACACCACCGTCGCCCCGCCGCCCGCCACCCACTTCAGCGTCACGGCGCCCGCCAACGTCACCAGCGGCGTGGCCTTCAACGTGACCGTCGCGGCGCTCGACGTTTCCAACGCCACCGTCCCCAGCTACACCGGAACGGTCCACTTCACCTCCAGCTCCACCGGCTCGCTACCGGCTGATTACACCTTCACCGGCGGCGATGCCGGCGTCCACACCTTCAGCGTCACCCTCACGACGACGGGAGCGCAGTCGGTCACGGCAACCGACGGCGGCATCACGGGCAGCGCCAACACGACCGTCGCCCCGCCCCCCGCCACCCACTTCAGCGTCACGGCGCCCGCCAACGTCACCAACAGCGTGCCCTTCAACGTCACCGTCACCGCGCTCGATGTATCCAACGCCACCGTCCCCAGCTACACCGGTACGGTCCACTTCGCCTCCAGCTCCACCGGCACGCTTCCGTCTGACTACACCTTCACCGGCGGCGACAGCGGCACGCACACCTTCAGCGTCACGCTCACGAGTAACGGATCGCAATCGATCAGCGCGACGGACGGCCCGATATCCGGTACCACTAACACCACCGTCATCGCCGCGCCGGCCACGCATTACAGCGTCACCGCACCGGCCACAACCACGCCGGGGGTCGCCTTCAATGCGACGGTGACCGCGCTCAATGCCTCGAATACCACCGTCACCGGTTATGCCGGCACCGCCCACTTCACCAGCTCCTCCGCCGGCACGCTGCCGGGGGATTACACCTTCACCGCCGGCGACAGCGGTACCCATACCTTCAGCGTCACGCTGACGGTGCCGGGCCCGCAGACGATTACCGCCACCGACACGGTCACGGCATCGATCACCGGCACCGCATCGACGACTCTTGTCTGTCCGCCGGGTCCGGCTCCGTTCGCCAATGCCAGCAACAGCGGCCCGGCCTGCATCGGCGGCTCGGTCAATCTCTTCTCCTCCGGCAGCGGGTCAGTCTTCTCCTGGACCGGCCCGGGCGGCTTCACCTCATCGCAACAGAACCCGACCGGCATCACCGTGGCCGGCACCTACACGGTGACGGTTACCGATCCCGGCCCGTGCGGCGGCAGCGTACAGGCCTCGACGACCGTCGTCTTCAATCCGAATCCGGTGGCCACGATCACCAACGGAGGTACGGCCTGCTCGCTGTCGGCCGGCAACATCGCCAGCGTTCCGAACGCCGGCGCCGGCGCGACGTACAACTGGTCGATCACCAACGGAACCATCACCGCCGGCACAGGAACGCGCAGCATCAGCTACACCGCCGGCACCACCGGCAGCGTGCATCTCGCCGCCGCGATCACCACGAACGGGTGCAGCGCGAGCGGCAGCGCCGACGTCACCATCAATTCCGGCCCCACGATCGTCCTCCCCTCGGCGCTGAGCGCCTGCGGCACCACGACGTTCACCGTCCCCTTCACCCTCACCGGCAACGGCCCATGGACCGTTCATTGGTCGGACGGCGTCACCCAGAGTGGCATCGCCTCGACCTCTGCCTCGCGGACCATCACGGTGAGCACCTCCACCGTCCTCAGCGCGGTGAGCATCACCGACGCAAACTGCACCAGCCCCGGCCCCGTGGCCGGCGTCAACCTCACTGTCAACGCCGGACCGGTGATCACCACCCAGCCGTCGGGCCAGATCGTCAGTCCGGGCGACGAGGCCACCTTCACCGTCGTCGCCACCGGCGGAACGCTGCACTATCAATGGTTCGTCATCCGCCCCAGCGGCGTCACCCAACCGGTCGGCAACGATTCCCCGTCGTTCACCACACACCCCGAAGGCAACAGCATGTGGTTCGTCCGTATCATCAACGGTTGCGGATCTGTCGATTCCGTCTCGGTAAACGCCCAGATCGATACCGGGCGTCATCGCCCGTCGCATTAACGTCAAACGCGTTCAACCACAGCGGCGCAGAGGACACAGAGATGTTCTCTCTGTTCTCAGTGTCTCTGTGGTGAAAGCCTTTCGAAGGTCACCCCAGGCGGCTGCGGCGCGGGGTAACACATCGCGTAGATACGCAGTTGGAACAGCGAGAACCACGCCGCGCCGAAGAGGGCCAGCAGGACCATCAATCCCGTCCGGCGCGTCAGCGACTCCACCAGCGCCGGCACGATTCCGAAAAGCGCCAGAATCAGCGGTGTGGCCAACAGCACGTCAAAAAGGTAAGGATGCAGCGCCACCGCCTGGCTGAAAACCGCCGCATAGAGAAGATACGAACCGGTCAAGGCGATCAGTGCCACCGCCGCGATGCGCGGCGCGCGCCCGCGGACGAACGCGGCCAGCGTCGCCAGCAACGCCGCGGCGCCGCAGAAGAAGAGCGATTCCCATCGGAAGAGGAATTCATGATTGCCCGGCCGCCCCGAGCGGACGACGTCGCGCCCGAAGGCGATGTCCAGATGGTCGCCGTAGAACATGGCATCGCCATCGAGTCCGCTGCGGTACTGAAACCGGGAACCGACCAGTTGCACGTCCGAATGCCTGGTCTCGTACCTCGCCCCCATCAGCTCGATCCCGTAGATCCCGAACGCACAGATCCACGGAACGGCCAGCGTCACCGCCAGGCGTTTGAGCGGCGGCCGCTCTTCGCGCAGCAGGAGGACCGCGGCGGCGTATGACGCGATGAACATCAGTCCGATGATCGATTCGATGTAGGAGAGCGCAAAAATGGCCAGCGCCTGCAGCACCGTGACCAGGCGCGTCCGGCGGCCGGCGAGCGCCCGCTCTTCCAGCAGCAGAAAGCCGATCGACGCCATCAGGGAGTACTCATGCTCCGACATCCTCCAGAAACCGGCCAGGTTGTCGGGGAAGGTGAACCAGACCATCTGCACCGCCACGCCGAGGACGAAGGCGTGGAGAGGCTCGACGCCGAGGCGGCGGGCCAGCCGGTAGGTGAACAACGCCAGCAGCGACGCGATCAAGAGCGCCACCACCTCGTGATGAAACGCCAGCAGGCGCCAGCCGTACCGGCCGGTCATCGCCATCCACACCTTCTCCACCAGGAAGCTGCTGATCATGAATCCGCCGGTGAACGAGCGATAGATGATCTTCTCGTCAGGCGTCGGCCAGACCAGCCCGTACGACGCGAAGAAACCGTGATGAAGCCAGCGCCCCAGGATCGTGTGCGCGCGCATCGGCAGATCGCTGCTGGACAGCGATCCCACCCCCCGCTGATGCACGTTCATCCAGACGAATCCGAATGCGATCAGGCCGACGAGCAGAAACAGCGCGAAGATCGTGACGCCGCCCGGCCGCTCCTTTTCCTCCGCGACACTCATCGAACCGTCCTGCGCTGCTGGAACAGCCACTCCCACAGTGCCTCGTCGCCATACGCGTGGTCCCAGGCGTTGTGACCGACGCCGGGAAACTCGACGTACCGCACGTCGGCCCCTTCCTGTTTCAGAGCCTCGGCCATCTTCCGTGACTCGGAGACCGGAATCACCGGATCGGCATCGCCGTGAAAGATGCGGATGGGAAAGTGACGCAGCGCGTGGGCTGTGAATGCGTATGGCTCCGTTGCGTTCATCGTCAGCGGCGACTGCTGCACCGCCTTCGTCGTCTCGTGCGGCAGCAGCCCTCCGCAGACGACCACCAACGCCGCCCACGTATCGGGGTGCGCCAGCGCCAGATGGTAGGTGCCGTATCCCCCCATCGACAGTCCGGTGAGGTAGATGCGGGAGCGGTCACCATGAAACTCGGCAATACTCTTGTCGAGGGCCGCCATCGCCGCCTCGGCCGGCTCCCCGAGCCATCGTGTATCGTCCGGCGCCTGCGGAAAGACCACCACCGCCGGCACCCGCCCCGGATTGGCGCGGATCGCCGCCGCCACCCCGATCTGCGTCGAGCGCAGCCCGTCCCTGCCGCGCTCCCCCGACCCATGCAGAAAAAGAATCACCGGCCAGCGCTTCGACCCGTCGAACCCAAGCGGCACATAGACCGAATACGGATACGTCGTCCCATGAACGACGACCGTCCGGATCAAAAAGCCGGTTTCCCTCGGACACATGGTGCGGCAGGAGAGTACCGCCAAGCACGCAACCGGCAACAGCGAGAGGATGCGAACAGCCTTCACGGCAGGCGAGGATACAACGTGGTAGGCAGCGATTTCTGCGCGCGACAAGAGGATTTAACCTCGAGAGCCCTTCTCCCACAGCGTTTTTCAGCTGGGGGAGAAGGTGCCGAAGGCGGATGAGGGGGCCGCGCTTGCCATGCCCTTGCCGGCATCCAGGTTTTGGTTGCGCCTTGCCCGCGCCGTGTCTCTGTGGTTCAAATGGTTTTCGGCCGTGCGCTCACCAGTACCGACGGACAAGCGTCAGGAGAGCGACACCGTTGCAAACGATGGTCACTGCAACGATCGCCCTCGGACTGATGCGCCAGCGCACGCGTGGGAGAGAAGTCGTAGCGAGGCACAGCGGCAGGATTGGGAGGAAGTAGCGTCCCTGCACGCCTTCGATTGCCTCACCGCAGACGACGGACCAAATCAGGTACTGCGATAGGAGGATGGCGAAGAAAGTCGTCGCGGCAATGACCACTGCCGCGATCCGCACGCGGCCTTGTAGCGCCGCGCCGGCCGTGAGTGCGACGGCGATCAACACGATGACCTCTGCCGCGATCACGAACGGAGACAGCTTGATCTCGTTGGCACCGAAGCGTCCGATCATTTCTTCGACGTAGAAACGTCCGTTGGTCGCGACGTCGTGCACCACCACTCTGGCGAACTGCATCGGATGGGCGGCGATACACCCGATCTGGGCCGCGGCATCGACCGGCAATCCGTCGCGCTGATTGTAGGCGCCGCGGCTGGCCACCGCGATCGACAGCAGCGTCCCAGCCGCGGTTGCGGCAATGATGGCGATCCGGCTTCGCCAGCGGAGCGGGGCTGCAAGCGCCAGCAGTGCGATCAGGAAGTACGCCGGCTTGCAGAGGCCCAGCGCGAAACCGGCCAGCGCCACCAGCCATGCGCGCCGAGGGGGGATCAGAAGCAGCGCCGTGAAAAGGTACGCCAGGGCCATCGTCGCCGCGTCGGCGGACAACGAGGCCATCTCGTAGAGCGACATCGGCAGCAGCGCGGCGGCGGCGAAGATGCCGCCGTAGTCCGGTGCCGCGCGGATCGCCAGCGCGATCAGCATCACCGCCACCAGGAGATTCGCCACGCGCCCGCCGTAGAAAACGATCAGCGGCCGGAGAGGCAATGCTGCCACGAGCGACTGCGCCACGTAGGGCAACGGTGAATACCAGGCCGCGAAATGCACCGTCCCGCCGGGCGTCCCGTCGTAGGGCAACGCCGCCGCGATCCGCAACGTTTGCGCAAGCCGTTGGCGCGGTTCTTCGCGCGACAGGACCCAAACGAAGTTCTGCGTCGACTTGACGACGGGCGTGATGTCACGGCCGCCGCTGGCGAGAAAATGACCGCGGCCGATCGCCAGTGCGCGCCAGAAGTGATTCTGCTCGTCCGGCACCGCGAACGGAGGAGTCACAACCGCGAACGCCAATCCGAGGAGAAGGGCAACGGTGGCGAAGAGACGCGGGCTCACCGCCTCGCCTCTCTTGTCATCTGCCTCTGCTCACCTCGGCGCATCTGTCATGTACATGACGGTCGCCTGTGGTTTTTCGTCCAGATCAGCAAGCATCCAGCGCTGGTTACGATATGCTCGATGTTCCTGGCGAAGGCCGTAGCCGCGGCGCTGGGAACGTTAGACGCCATGTACACGCATGAGAACTTTGCAGCGGATGTCGCACGGAACTTTGGGTTCCTGGAGACGGAATACGGTATGCGTCGAGAGCCGCCGAACGTCGCCGGCGTCGGCTCCTGGGTCGTGTACGCCAATGCGCTGATGAAGGTCGTCGTCGAACACGAAGTCGGCGGCTATTGTGGTGTTTCCGTCGTGAATCTTCGCCACGTGAAGCACGATCCAATGGAGAGATCCGAATTCGATCTTGAAGAAATCATCGCCGTCGGCGGGCCGCGGCAGACCCGACGGCAAGACCCCAGATCGATGAGCGAGGCTGTTCAGAAGAGCGCCGAGACGCTCCGCACGGTGGGTGCGTCTGTGTTGAAAGGCGACTTTGAGGCGTTGCACGCCCGGCAGCGACGAAACGTGGAAGCTGCCCGGCGAAATAACCCGCTGTCGTCTAACTAAAACCAATTTCACCACAGAGACGCAGAGATCACAGAGGTTTCTCTCTGTGTCCTCTGTGTCTCTGTGTTCCGGCTAACCAACCGATTACGTTCTACACGCGGTGGAGCGATTCCCATCCGCGTCCCACCTCGGAACGCCAATCTGTCTACCCGGCGTAGTCAATCGACGCAGCGGATCAGCCCCGAGGAATCCTCGGGACGTGAACGACGCGGAGGTGACCCGGTGCATCATCGGTGCGGCCATCGAGGTACACAGGACTCTCGGGCCGGGGCTTCTGGAGTCGATCTATGAGGAGTGCCTCTGCAGAGAGCTGAGTCTGCGGGACATACCGTTCGTCCGGCAGCTTGCTCTTCCGATCGAGTACAAAAGACTGAAACTCGATTGCGCCTATCGCATCGATCTCCTG
>DATMNC010000070.1:0-58830 GCA_035569395.1 Thermoanaerobaculia bacterium
CCGGTCCGGACGGCGTGAAGACGATTACCGCCGTTGCCACCGACACCTCCAACAAGCCGACGACGGCGACGGCGCAGATCACGCTCGACACCACCGCGCCACTCGTCGCCATCACCTCGCCGGCGGATGGGACGTCGGGCACATCGCCGACGCTCGCCGTCAGCGGAACCGTGAGCGACGCGCTTTCCGGCGTCGCCGGCGTCACCTGCAACGGCGTCGCCGCGGCCGTCAGCGGTGGCACCTACACCTGCAGCGTCTCGCTCGTGCCGGGAAGCAATCCGGTCACTGCCACCGCCACCGACGTGGCCGGAAACACCGCGGCGGCGACGATTCACGCCACCTACACGCCCGACACGCAGGCGCCCGTCATCACCATCACCTCACCGGCCGCCGGCACGTTTACGCGGAACGCGACGGTAACGGTCAGCGGTACCGCCAGCGATGACGTGGCGGTGGCCAGTGTCACCGTCAACGGCGCCACCGTCCCGCTCAACAGCGGCGCATGGACGACCACCGTCACACTGACAAATGGCGACGGCGCAAAGACCATCTCCGCCACCGCCATCGACGGCACGGGCAAGACGACGACGGCGACCGTGCAGATCTCCCTCGACACGACGCCTCCGGTCGTTGCCATTACCTCGCCCGCGACCGGCAGCTCGGGCACGTCATCGACCGTGACCGTAACCGGCTCCGTGACCGATGCACTGTCCGGCGTGGCCGGAGTGAAGTGCAATGGCGCTGCGGCGGTGACGAGCAGCGGCACGTTCACCTGCAGCGTGACGCTGGTCCCTGGCGACAACCCGATCGATGCCGTGGCCACGGACGTCGCCGGCAACACGGCCACGGCGACGATCCACGCCACGTACACGCCCGACCTGCTGGCGCCGGTCATCACCATCACCACGCCTGTCGCCGGCACGTTCACCAGGAACCCGACCATTACCGTGAGCGGCACGGCCAGCGACGATGTTGCCGTTGCGAAGGTGACGGTCGAAAACGTCGAGGTGCCGTTTGCAAACGGTGCCTGGACGACGACGGTCACGCTCACCGGCGCCGACGGCCCCAGGACGCTCACCGCCGTCGCTATCGACGGGACCGGCAAGACTACTCCGGCGCAGGTGCAGATCGCGCTCGACACCACCGCGCCGGCGGTGACCATTACCGCGCCGCCGAACCATAGCTCGGGCACAAACTCCAGCATCACCGTCAGCGGCACGGTCAGCGACGCGCTCTCCGGCGTCGCCACCGTGACGTGCAACAGCGCCGCGGCCACGCTCAGCGGCGGCACGTTCAGTTGTCTGGTCACGCTCGTGCCGGGCGACAACCTCATCACCGTCACCGCCACGGATAACGCCGGCAACTCGGCCACGGCGGCCAGCCAGGCCATTTTCACGCCCGACTCGCAGGCACCGGTCATCGCCATCACCTCGCCGGCGACCGGCACGTTCACCAAAGAGTCGTCGGTCACCGTGAGCGGCACGGCCAGCGACGACGTGGCCGTGGCGAAGGTGACGGTCAACGATGTCGAGGTACCGCTCACCAACGGCACCTGGTCCGCAATCGTCCCGTTGACCGGCGCGGACGGTGCGAAGACGATCACAGCAGTCGCCACCGACACGACCGGCAAGTTCACCCCGGCAAGCATCGAGATCCTTCTCGACACCACACCGCCAGCGGTGGTCGTGACCACCCCCGCGGCTGGAGCGACCGTGGCGAACCCGTCGCTGACGATCAGCGGTACGGCCACAGACGCCGGCTCGGGCCTGGCCACCGTGACGTGCAACGGCGCCGCCGCGGCGGTCGCCAGCGGCACGTTCAGTTGCAATGTCGCGCTCCTCGAGGGGAGCAACGCCATCGCCCTCGTTGCCACCGACAAGGTAGGAAATCAATCCCAGTCGTCGCTCACCATCCAGCTCGATACGCGTTCCCCCGAGGTCGTGGTGCTGGCGCCGGCGGCAAACGTCTGCCTGAACGGCACCACGGTCCAGGTCACCGGACGTGCCACCGATCCGCACCTCGGCACGGTCAGGCTTTCGATCACGCCGGGCGACGCCAGCATCAACGTGACCCCGGCCGCCGACGGAACCTTTAGCGGCAGCCTGCCACTCGGCGCCGATGGGAAATACGTCGTCGCCGTCGAAGCGAGCGATACCGCCGGTCACACAGCCGTGGCCGCGATCCCGATCACCGCCGATCGCACCGCCCCCGCCATCGAGATCACCTCCGGCGGCGCTGCCTTCACCGGCGGCGCCTTCAACCACCCCATCATTATTAATGTGCGTGCCATCGACGCCGATCCGGCGGCGGTGGTCACGTCGACGCTCGGCACCGCCCCATTCGTCAGCGGCACCTCGGTCGCGGCCGAGGGGCAGTACACACTGAATGTCACCGCGCACGACTGTGCCGGCAACACGCAGCGGAGGTCCGTCACCTTCAAGGTCGACACGACCGGGCCGCACTTCCTCAGTGTAGTGCCCGCTACCGGCACGACCATCACCAGCGCCGCAACGGCTGTCACCGGCACCTTCGATGCGGATGACGTGATCAGCGTCGTCGTCGACGGGAGGCCGGCCGCCGGGACGATCAGCGGACGCAACTTCAGCATCAGTCCCATTTTCGCCGAGGGGGCAAACAACATTGTCCTCGTAGCGACCGACGACGCGGGAAACAGCACGCGCTTCAGCTACGCGTTGACATTGAAGACGACCACGCCGAGTGTCGAGATTCTCGAGAGCGGACTGCCGTTCCCGGCCAATGCGCTCTTCAACCGTAATGTCACTCCGGTCATCCGCACCAACGAGACCGGGGCCACGGTCACGGCCACCCTCGATACGGCAAGCTTTTCGATCGGCAGCGAAATCTCCGCCGAAGGCTCACACACGATCGTGGCCCACGCCAGCGACACTTTCGGCCATCAGAGCGACGCCACGGCGACATTCACGATCGACAAGACGCCGCCGTCGCTCACGGTCACCGAGCCGGCCGATAACGCCACGCTCAACGCGTCGACGGCCACTGTAAAAGGCACCACGACCGGCGGCGCGGTCAAGCTGACCGTGAATGGCGTAGCGATCACGCTGGCCGCGGACGGCTCCTTCGTCACCACGCTTCCCCTCGACATCGGGCCGAATGCGATTCTGGTCAGCGCGTTCGACGCCGCCGGCAATAGCGCGGCGGTAACGCGCGAAGTCGTCCGCGACGACAACCGCCCCGGACTCGTGCTCACCACGCCGGGCAACGGCATGGTCACGAACCACACCACCATCACCGTGGCCGGTCAGGTCCTCACCCCCTCGTTCGGCAAGCACGTCACCATCAACAACACCGACGTCACGCCCGATGCAACCGGCGCCTTCCGCATCGACGCCTTCGCCCTGCACGACGGCGACAACGCCATCACCGCCGCCATCGCGGGCAGCGCGCAGTCCGTTACCGTTCACGTCACATCCGACATCGTGCCGCCGGTGCTGCACGTTCTGGCCAATGGCACCGACCTGCAGCCGTCGGCACGCTTCGCCACCTCGCCGGCGATCGTCATGCAGGCCTCGGACAACAATCCGTCCAACCTCACCTCCACGCTGACGATCGATGGCATCGAGATCACCGGCGCGGTTCCTCTTCTCGCGGACGGCGGCCATGTGCTCGTGGCCATCGCCACGGATGGCGCGCACAACCAGACCCGCATCGACCGCGCCTTCTCGGTCGGCTCCTCCAGCACCGCCGCGGCGGGCTGCACGCTGAACGGCTTCGATCCCCCGAACAATGCCGCCGTCTTCTCCAACGCCATCACCTTCTCCGGCCAGAGCGGCGGCGCGGCGGCGGTGTTCGTCAACGGCACCCGCGCCACCCTCGGATCGGGCTCATTCTCGGTGTCGCTGGCGCTGAACAACGAAGGGGCGAACTCGGTCACCGTAAGCTGCGCCAACGCCGACGGAACGCCGACGACCGACGCCCCCGTCACGCTGACGATCTACCGCTACAGCCACTCGCCGTCGATCGCCATCACCGCGCCGGCCAACAACCAGATCCTGAGCAGCACGGCGGTCGCGGTCACCGGGACAGTGGGCGCGGACGTCGTCTCCGGCGACGTGAATGGCATCCCCTTCACGCCGGCGAACGGGGCCTTCAGCGTTCCCAATGTCTCGCTGGCCACCGGTCTCAACATCATCACCGCGCACGCCCGCAATGCCGCCGGCTTGGCCGGCATCGCCACCGTCCACGTCGTGGTCGCCAACGGCGCGCCCACCATCACCATCACCTCGCCGATCCCCTCGACGCAGACGAGCGCGACGACGCTCGACGTCAGCGGCACCTACACGAACGTCGACCGCTCCACCATCACCGCCGCCGGCGTCGCGGCGACGACGGTCCCCACCAGCGATACCACCGGCACGTTCCTGGCGAACGTTCCGCTCAACCCCGGAGTCACCACGATCGTCGTCACGGGACGGAACGCCGCCGCCGTACAGGTGACGGCGAGCGTCGACGTGACGAACGCCGCCGGCCCGTCGATCACCATCGCCACCCCCGCCGACAACACCTTCTATCCCGCCGACGCCACCGCGCCCGCCGCGGTCACCGGCTCGATCAGCGCGGTCGACGGCTCCACCGTCTCCGTCAACGGCATCGCGGCGACACTCACCGGCAATCAGTTCACGGCCACGATCGATTTCCAGAACGCGGCCTCCGGCACGACGCCGGTCCTGGCGCGCGTGACGACCCCCGACGGCGCGAGCGCGCTCGACTCGATCCGCATTCTCAAGATGCCGGCCGGGCTTGGCGTTACGAGCTCCTTCCCCGAGGCGAATGCGACGTCGGTCGATGCCGGCGCTCTCATCGTCGTCCTCTTCTCGAACCCGCTGCAGGGCAACACCGCCGGTGGTGCGGTCTCACTCGTCGATGATGCCGGCCACTCCATCACCGGAGCGGTATTCGTCGACAAGGACGCCGTCAGCTTCGCTCCCGATGTTCCGCTCCAGGCGGGGCGCCTATATACCTACACAGTCTCTCAGGCCCTGAAGGATCTCGCCGGCCAGTCGCTCGCCGCGCCGTTCGTTCTCAACTTCACCGCCGCCACCACCGCCCCCGGCACGGCGCCGATCATCACTGACGCCGGCACGCAGCAGGGTTGCCTGACGTCGGCCACGATCAAAGGCACCGCCAGCGCCGCCGGCGCGCGCGTGCGCCTGAGCATCGACGGCTTGACGACGACCACCATCGCCGGATTCGACAAGGCATTCACCTTCACTGTTGGCCTCTCGGGGCAGCCGGGCTTCCACGTCGCCCGCATCCGCGAAGTCGGAACCGACGGGACCGCCTCGCCTGAGACCGACGTCACCTACCAGATCAATTGCGGCGCTCCCACCGGCCCGACGGTCACCGCCGCGGCGCTCGACCGCGGTACGAAGACCCTCACCGTCCAATTCTCGAAAGCGATGAATCCGGCCACTCTGACGGCGTCGCCAACCGGCACCATTCAGCTCGGCACGCTGAGCGGCACGGTGCCGGCGATGAACGCGGCCGGCGACACCGCCACCGTGACGTACACCGGCGACGTCTCCGGCGCGCTCACGCTCACCGTGACTACCGGCGCGGCCGACAGCACCGGCGCGGCGCTCGTCGCCAGCTACATCCAGTCGTTCCCTGTCGACACGCAGGCACTCGGCAACGGCTACATCACCGGCGCCATCTACGACGCTTCGAACGGACGTCCTCTCCAGGGTGCGAACGTCGTCATCACCCCAACCGCGAACGGCACGTCGACGACGGACGATCACGGCCGCTACAGCACCCCGTCGCTGGGCGAGGGGGCATTCACGATCGAAGCGAGCAAGAGCGGCTTCACGAAAGTGTGGCGCCAGGTCGTCGTCCCTGCCGGCTCGGGCGTCGTACCGATCGACATCCGCCTCACCGGCCGCGGCGCGGAACAGAGCAGTGGCGCCGATCTCACCCTCCTGCACGGCGGCGACACCGCCGTGACGAAGGCCGCCGAGCTCTTCGTCCCCTCGGCCGCACTTGCCGCCGGCCACAAGATTGCGCTCACTGCCGTGGGCGGCCAGTCGCTGGCCGGCCTCCTGCCGCTCGGCTGGTCTCCGCTGGCATCGGCCGAAATCGAGGTCGATAGTTCTTCGATCCCGCAGGCCATTCCTGCCAGCCGATTGACGTTCGTCCTCAGCGCGGATGACGTGACCGCGCTTGCCGCCGCGACGCAGACGCTCTCGCTCGTCCAGTACGACAACACCCGCGACGAATGGCGCACCGTCGTCGCCGCCGCGGCAATCTCCGGCGGCCGCGTCACCAACGACATCCAGACCTCCGGCAACTACGCGCTGGTCTATCCCGACAAGGGGACGAACCTCATCGCGCCGGCGATTCCCCGTGGAGGGGCCGCGCTGCAAGGCGTCGCCAATCCCTGCGGCGCCACTCCGGATGTCTGCCGCGTCTCGCGCAAGAGCTTCGCCATCGATCCCCCCTCCGTTCCGCCCAGCGGCCGTGCCACCGCCACGCTGATCACCGAGGGGTCGGACAAACCGTATCCATCGGGCACGGCGGTTCAGGCCTACATCGACGAACAGCTCAACCTCGCCGACGGCACGGTCAGCAACGGCGCGCCATTCGCGACCGACCTGCTCCTCTATCGCTCGCCGAAGGCCGACCTCGCCGGCGCCGTGTTCCATGTCGGTCCCAGCTCCGACGCGGCCAAGGCCACCTTGCGCGACGGCGTCGATCACATTCGCGTCGTCGACTATCCGGGCCGCATCGACCGCGGCGCGCTGATCGGCAGCGAAGGTGGCCGCGTGCCGGGCGACGACACCATCTCCATCGACATCCCCACCGGTGCCACCTCCGATCCGCTTCACGCCTCGGTGGTCCCGATGACGGCCGCCGATCTGCACGACTTCCAGGCAGCCGGCGCCATCCCCGGATTTCACGTCGCCGCCGGTTTCAGCTTCACGCTCACGCGCGCCGACGCCAACACCACCACCGTCGATCTCAACGGCGACGGGATCCCCGACGTCATTCCGGTCACTCTTCTCAAGCCAGCCAAGGGCACCTTCACCATCGACCTCGCCAAATTCACGACCGCCAATCGGCAGGTCGTGATCGCCGAGGTCGTCGACAAGAGCGCCTATGGAACGGTCGTTCGTCTCGCCGCCACGACCGTCGCCGCCACGACACCGGCCACGAATGTGAAGATCGTCACCACGGAGGATGTGAATCCAAGCCTCCTTCCCGTCGACGGCATCGTGCGCGACGGCCGCTATCTCGTCCTCACCGCCGACACCCCGGTTGCCTACGCCTGGGGCCAGGTTCACATCGGCAGCGCCACGGGATCGACGATTCCCGGCGCGCTCGTCACATCCGCATCCGGCAGCGCATTCGACGCGCCATTCGGTGTTCGCGATCTCACGCGCTCCGGTGGGATCTTCGCTATTCCCGTCGTGGCGCAGCCTGCCTCCGCCTTGGCCCTCAAGCCGCGCGTGGGGAGCATCGGTGACGGCGATGTCGCCACGGCCACAGCCCCCGCGGCCGACGCAAAGGTGGCCTTCGGCGCGCTCGTCCTGGCGCCGCAGCCGCTGCATCTCACCGGCATTACGCCGGACAACACCGAAGTAGCCGCCAGCGGCTTCCAGGCCGTGGCCACGTTCAACCTGGCCATCGATCAGAGCACCATCAGCGGCGGGATCATCGTCACCAACCTCACCACCAACACCATCGTGCCGGGCACCGTCTCCGGCGATGGCGGCATCCACGTCACCTTCACGCCGGCGCAGACGCTGGCGTTTGGATCGCGCTATTCGATCGTCGTGCAGCCATCGATCCGCAGCACGGGTGGGGCCGCCCTCGGCATCGCCGGCTCGGCGAGCTTCACCACCGCCGCCGCGACGCCGGCGAATTCGAGCTTCGACCGGACGAAGATCCAGATCACCATTCCGGCGAACGGCGTCTCCACGATCCGCGGCACCGCCGGCGCGCTTCCGGCCGGCGACGTCGCCGTGGCCATTCGCCGCGGCCAGTTCTTCATTCAGCAGTACCAGACCCAGGTCGGCAGCGACAACACCACCGACGGCTCGTTCTCCTTCAGCATCGGCGCCACCACCGGCCTCGATCGTGTCACCATCGCCGACCAGATCGACCTGCAGGTGCAGGACAAGGTCAGCGGCTCCATCGTCGCGGTCATCCCCCTCACTCCGTTCGTCACGGCCGACGGCCTCGGCTTCATTGCCCCTTCGGACCAGACGATAACCTTCACCGCCGCCCCGCCGCTCAGCGTCTCCGTCACCGTCCCCGTCGGGGCGTTCGATGTCCCGACGATCGTCACTCTCGCCGCCGCACCGAAGACCGACTTCGCCGGCGTCCCGTCGCTCGATACGGAGCTCGGTTTCTACGGAGCCGTCACGCTCACCTTCGATGGTGTGGCGAAGAAACCGTTGGAGCTCAACATTCCGATCCCCGCCGGCACCGACACCACCGGCAAGACCTTCCTCCTCGGCCGTCTCGGCGACTCCAGCCGCGGCCCGCGCATCGAGATCGATGACCTGCTCACCGTCGTCAACGGCAAGTTCACCACGGCGGCGCAGGGCACGTCGTCGGGCCAGCACGTAACGAGATCACTCTCGGTCAAATCGCAAAACGTCGTTCTCGGGAACGACGTACGGAGCTACCTCCTGCGGACGATCGAGTCGGGCAAGTACTCGGTGGTCGACATTCGCGTTCCTGCCGGGAGCGCTCTCGGCTGGGCCGCCATGGACGGGCTCCAGACCACCCTCGATCTCTTCATGAATCTCTACAACTCGCTCTTCGTGTCCTCGATCTACCTCACCGCCGGCCACGGCCGCGTGGTGGTCCCGGTGGCCACGGGGGTTTCCTTCACCGTGCAGGGCGTCGATGCCGCTACCGGCATCCAGCTCTTCGAGCACCGGTACGATCCCATCCCTGTCGCTCCCCCCGGCCAGGTCACCGGCATTCCGGCGCTGGCGGCCAACACCACCGGCCCCTATCCGGTGTTCGGCGATCCCTTCAGCATTCAGACCGTCGACGTGATCGGCGGCATCGACAGCATCACCTCCATCCCTGGCCTCACCATCGACACGAGACAAGTCGCCGCCGCCGGCGCCGGACAGGTCACAGTCTCCTTCCTGGGGACGGCGATGCCGGACCTGCCGCGGCACCTCCGCGTGTACAACGTCCGTTCGGGATATCTCTCCGATGACGGCTCCTCGCAGGTTAATGTCCAGGCCCAGATCGGCGACCGGCTGGTGATCTACACGCAGTCCGACCGCATCGACGCGCGCTCCGACCTCTCCGTCGTCTTCAACGAGGCCATCGCTCTTCCGGCCGATCCGGCGAACGTAACGCAAGCCGCCTTCGACGCGGCCATGCGCCCGCTGTTCGAGTTGTGGAAGAAGGCCGATCCGGCGACCACCCCGCCGTTTCAGAAGGTGGACGCACAGACCACGTTCAGCGTCGATTCCGGCAATCGCCGCGTGACGCTCCATACCGACCTCCAATCGGGTGCCGAGTACTTCCTCCGCCTCAACGCGAATGGAATCAGCGATACCGATTCGCCCCCGCTGGCATTGATGCACGTTCCGGGCGGCGCGTCGTCCAACGACCACATCGATCTCTACTTTGCCGTCCGCGATCCGAAGGGGACATTCAACCAGTTCAACCTCAAGGACGTCGTCGTCAGCGACAGCAGCGGCAATCAGACGATTTACGGGTCGAGTCTTCGCGATCTCGCCCTCGACGGCAACCTCCTTTTCGCCTCGGCAGGGCCTGCCGGACTGTTCGCGTACGACACCTCGGATCCGGCCGCGCTTGCCGACCCGAGGAACGCTAAATTCGCCTTTGCCACTGCCGTTGGAGGGGAGAGTCTCTCCGTCTCCGTCGACAACCACGGCCGGGTATGGACCACTGCGCTGACCGGGATGTTCGGCGTGGTCCGCTCGTTCCGCACCGAGGACTTCGTCAGCAAACTGGCGAACACGGACCCCAATCCCGCGAACGCCGTCACGCCCTTTGCCGGCGGCACCGTTTCCTGGCGCACCGGCGTCACCGTCGGCATCGATGAAGGCCTCTCGACCACGCTGCTGTCCGATCGCCCCGAGGCCACGCCGAGGAAACTGCAGATCGTCACACAGGACGATGCGCTCGATTTCACCGGCGGTGCCAGCCTCCCGAATCCTAATCTGCTCAATGCCGTTGTTGGCCCCCCCGGCGCCTCCATCGATGGCGAGTTCGCCGACTACACCATTTCCGTTCCTACAAGCACGGCCGACGTCTTCCCGTACCTCGCCCAACGCATCACCGTGCGCAACGTAACCTCCGGCTTCCGCTGGTCGAAGGACGGATTGGCGGGACCCGCCGGAACGGGCACTCCTCTCACGTTCGCCCATGTCCTCATCCGGGCCGGCGATCACATCCGCATCGAGCGGAACATGCGGACGTATGGCGTCGTGTCGCTGTTCGGCTATGGCATCGGCATGTACGATCTGAACGCCACGGAATCGAATTCGCTCATCACGCTGTGGGGGAGCGGTATCTCGCTAGGCGCGGCACCGCCCAGGTACGACAAGCTCGGTACCCTCGTCGGGCTGACCAGCAACAACGACACCCTGACCTACACACCCGATGCGGTCGTCTATGGGCCCCAGGGCAACGACAGAGGAACCGCCCTCACCACCATCGCCTGTGTGGCCGCCAAAGGGGTGGCCATCTACAGCCAGTCGCCGAAGACAGGCGCCGAATTGAACGCACCGAAGACCGACGTCGGCGCGAATTTCCCCGACCCCGGCGCGAACATCCTCTCGCTTGTCGATACTGACACCACCCTGAAGACGATCGCGCAGCTCCTGCATACCGGCGCCGCGGCCCCCAACGGCACTCCGATCTTCGGCCGCTTCAACTCCATCGCCCGCTACGACGTCAACAAGCAGGTCCCGCAGTACGACCGCACCACCCATAACGTCACCGGCTACAACGTCGAGCCGCACAGCTACGCGCTCGTCTCCGGCGGACGCTACGGCATTCTGGTTCTCAACACAGACACGCCCACCCGTCCGCTCCTCGTCGATCTGATCTGGGTTCCCAACGGCGCGTGGGCCGTCCGCTACATCGGCAACAACTTCGCCACCTCGATCGACGGCGATGGAAGCACGCTGTTAGTGGACCTGACCCGGCTCGACGAAAGCGCGCTGACGCCCGTGCAGTGCCAGCTCTGCTCCGCGGCGGTCTTCCCGACGCTTGCCGCCTCGCTTGCGGCGGGCTTGGGAGCAGACATAACCCGCTACGGCACCGACGACCCGCGCATCGTCTGGCGCGGCACGCCGTCGGGGGCGAACACCACCCTGGCGGCGGTCGGCGACAGCGATACCGGCTTCCTCTTCGGCGGCACGCTGCTACAGACGATGATCCGCACGGAATCGGGCGTCGATCCTCACGTGACGCTGAAGATGAACCTGTCCGGCGGTCTCCAGAGCGTTCCGTCCGTCGTTCCGCTGGGCATCCAGCCGAGCAGCGCCGTCGCCGGTCCGATCAGCGCGATGACGCCATGCGGCACGAGTGGCGCCGACGTCCAGCAGCCGACCCAGTGCAGGGAGAACGCGTCGCAAGGCGTATTCCGCGTCGAGATGAGCCTCCCAGGCTCCATCACCAACACCATAGGCGGCTCGATCAACATGGCCATCGAGAGCGAGCGCATCGCCGACGGTCTTGCCGAACAGACCCCCGACCCTCTGCCGCCGGCCCATCTGCGGCAGTTCCGGCCCGCCAGCGCGTCCGGCGGCACTGCCACCGCCGACATTCGCAGCACGACATTCACGATGCGGCGCGTCGTCAGCGACTCTACGGTCAACGGCCAGTCCAATCTGCGTCTGCAGAAAGGCTTCAACCGCTTCGTCTCGCCATGGGTCATCGCCATCGCCGACCCGCGCGCCAGCACGCAGTACAAACCTTCCGGCTGGAACCCTTCCGACAATCACGACGACGACGGCTGCTTCCAGTGCACGGTGCCGCCGTTCCTGGCACCAGCTTCGTCGGGCAAAGCTCTCGGTACCGACTTCTTCGAGCTCTACTCGCTCGGCCGCTACATCACCGTCCGGCCGGAACAGAGCAGCAGCGGCGTCAGCATCTTCGGCGCAATCACTGACCCCTACGGCTACCTCGGCGTCCGTCACCGCGTCTTCGCCCGATTCCCCACCGTCCCCGCCGACACCGTCCGCTCGCCGAAAGTGCTCGTGGCCGCGCAGGCGCCGCCTGTGGCCACCGGCAAGATCCAGGAGACCGTCTATCTTCATAGCGGCGAGGTGGAGACCTCGGCGGTCGATCTCGACGCCGGCGGCCGCGCCGGATGGAACGTCGTCTTCGATCGCACCTACCGCTCGCGCACGCTCGGCTACACGCCCTACGGGGCCGGCTGGGACTCGAGCATCTTCGCCCGTCTGAGGCCGCTGCCCACCGGCAACGTCGAATACCGCGATGGATCGGGCGAAGTGTGGCTCTTCCTGAGCGGCGGCAACGGCACCTTCACCGCCCCCAAGGGCCTCTTCCTCAACCTCGTCCACACCGAGCAGGGATGGACGCTGATCGATCAGAAGCGCCGCATCACCTACTTCGATGAGCTGGGCCGCATCGTCAAATCGACCGATGAGTTCTTCAAGCCGACAGGCGAGGGGAACGTCATCCGCTACACCTACGACCAGAACGGCCGTCTTTCCGCGGTGACCGATCCGGTCGACCGCACCACCACGATCACCTACGGCACCACGCAGACGGAAGAGGGCTTCATCAAGAAGCTCACCGACTGGTGGACCACCGCGCGGGAGGTCGACTACGACTATTGGACGAATGGTTCGCTGAAAGAAGCGCACTTGCCGCAGTTCTCCACGCAAAGCGGCACGTCCTTCCAACCGACGCGGCACTATGACTACGACACAGGTGCCTCTGCCGGCGATCCGTACAGCGACAAGCTCGAGCTGGCCACGAACCTGAAAAACATCATCGATCCGAACGAGGCTCCGTCCGGCACGCCGCGCGTGACGTTCACGTACGGCAACAGTGCCCCGCGCGACTACGTCGCCACCCAGACCTGGGGCGGCTCCACCGGCTCGGTGACCTTCGGCTACACGCAAGGCACGACGCCGACGGCCCAGACTACCGACCTGCTCGGTCAGGTGCGCAACTACGCCTTCCAGATGCCCGCTTCGCCGGCGGCCGGCTCCAAACACCTCTGGTACGCCAACGACCGGCCGCACATCCAAACGATGACCGAGCAGGGCGTCGAGATCTCTTCGACTCCCTATGGGACGATCCCGAGCACGGCGCCCGATCCAACCACCACGCCTGTCACCTCGAGCGACCGCGTAACGACCTACGGCTACAACGATGACGGCACGCCGTCGACCGTCGATATCGCCGGCGGCCCGCACAACGGTTTCGGCTACACCTCGGCCGGTTCGAATCTCGGAAAGGTCACGAACAACGTGACCACGAGCGGAGCCGGTGCGAGCGTCTCCATCGACTACACCTTCGACGGCGACACCCCCTTCCTGACGTCGATCAAGGCGAACGGCGCGGTTGTCAATCAGACCGAGGCCCGTCGCGACAAGCTGGGCACCCACGACGCCAACAGCACCACTGCCGACTCCGTCTATGACGATCAGGGCCGGGCGACGTCCATCGTCTCGAGCGGCGGCAACGCCACCTGCACCGCCGACTGCGGCGCCACCACGACCATCAAGTACCTGACGGAATCAGCTTCGACAGAGAAGCACAAGCGCGGTCTTCCCGACCATGTCTCCGAGGGCGCAAACGAAGACGTCAAGACGAAGTTCACGTACGACAACGAAATGCAGACAACCGTCACCGATGCGCGCAACGTCGCAACCGTGACCAAATACGACACCTGGCGCCGTCCCATCGACGTGAAGGTGACCATGCCGGGCGACACGCTTTCGATGGAAGACCAGTACGACTACGACGCCTCCGGACATCTGCACGAGCATCGCCGCATGCAGGACGGTGACGTCGTCAAGACGACGTATGAGTACGACCCCATCGGCCGGACGAAGTCGGTCACCACCGACCACGTCGCCACCGACGGCACACCGACGGTCGAGACGTACGACTACGCGCAGTTCCCGACCGGCACCATCAAGCACTTCACCGACGGCGCCACAATCGGAGGCGGCGCCGAGACCGACATCACCCTCGACCACCTCGGCCGCACAAAGCGGACCGAGACCAAGGTGGTCGGCCCCGGTACGACGAACATCGTGACCGTGAGCGCCTACGACATCGCCGGCAATCCGGCCTACACCTCGGATACGCAGAAGTTCGCCACGGCCATGGCCTACGACGCCAGCGGCCGGCGGACGGACGTGAAGCATACGGATGGCTCGGTCGAGCACTTCGACTACGACGGCTTTGGCCACGTCACAACCTCCACGCGCAAGGCCAAGGACGGCACGGTCGTCTACTCGCGCTCGACCCCGTATACCGCCGACGGTCAGCTTCCGAGCGCGACCGAGGTTGGCGGCACCACTGATGCGGGATCACGTACCACCAGCCGGGCCTGGGACGGAGGCGGCCGCACGGCCGGCGTCGCGGTCACCGCCAGTGGAGAGCCTACCCCACGCGCCGCCGTGCAGCAGTACGACACGGCGGGCAGGATCCAGTCGTCGAAGTCGGGCACCGGAACGCAGACGATTCTCGACAGTACGTTCAGCGAGGCGAACTGGACTGGGTACGGCGGGAACCTGGCATCGACGGTCTCAACGACCGAGGAGAAGGTTCCGGCCAGCGGCCTGCCACAGACGTACCAGTCGACGAGCGGATTCGACACGGCCGGCAACGCCAAGAGCGTCAGTGTCGGAGATCTGAGCTGGAGCGCACAGTTCGATGAGGCGGGGAACGTCAAGACCGCGCAGGAGCCGGGTGACCGCGGCCAGAGCAGCATGAAACACAACGCCGCAGGCGCGGTGACCACCGAGACGCTGGCCGACGGCGTGTCGTCGCAGTCGCACGATTACGACAACACCGGAAGCGGCAAGGCCTTCCACGATCCGGGCACAACCCCGGAGATCACCAGCGTCACCTCCGACAACCTCGGCCGTCCGCTGATCATCACCTACCAGGCCGATGGCACGACCCAGGAGATTCACTACGACGGAGCGCGCGTGCTGGCGGTCAAGGATCGCCAGGATCGCTGGCAGTCGTTCGTCTACGAAGGCGGCCACCTCACCCAGATCTGGGACCGGGTGACGCCGGGTACGGGCAACCAGCTCGACAAGATCGACTACGACGGCGCGGGCCGCGTGCAGCACTGGACCACGCCCGACACGAAGATCGACTACGCCGGCTTCACCCTCGACGGCCTGCCGTTGTCGACCACGCAGACGCGTTACAGGAATCACACGGGCCTGTCCACGCAGGATATTCTGGACACCTTCAACCAGACCCACGGCTACAACGGCCACGGGGAGAGAACCTCCTACAGCGTCCCCGGCGGCGCACCGGCCGGAACATGGGCTACGAGCGTCACCGTCCACTACGACGCCATGGGCAACGTCGACACGCTCACCACCGACGGCGGGCTATCGCTCACCGGCGACTACCGCGCCGCCGGCCGTCCGAACAGCCGCACCATCATGCTGCCGGTGACGGGCGGTGCTCCGAAGTCGCTGGCGCGCACCTATACCTACCAGCAGGACACCGGCCAGCTTCACGAGATGAAAGCGACGATCGGCAGCGCGGACGTGGCCGGCTCGACGGTCGCTTACGACGGTCTGTTGGTGAAGGACGCCACGCTGATCGGCGTGTCGAATGGCTTGCGCCACACCCGCCACACGTACGACAGGCGCGGCCGCCTCGGCGGCTCGGTCGTCGCCGCGAGCGCCGACGCCCAGGCCCCGCCGCCCGGCGGCGCCGCCTCCTCGCCCGGCTCGACCGTCGAGACACCCGATCCGGCCGACTTCCGCACCGGCCAGTCGCGCGCACCGCTGCTCGACCCCACCGTGGCCTCGCTGCTCCAGTCCCGAGGAATCGATACAGCGGCCATCGACCCGCCGTCGGTGACGGCAACGCCGTTCCCAGGCCACAAGATTCAGACCTTCAGCCGAGGCACGAGCACGCGCACATTCAACTTCGACGGCAAATCGGAGCTGGTCGACGATGGCCTCTTCCTCTACGACTACGATGCCAAGGGCCGCCTCGACTGGGCCGCCGAGAAGGCCACGGCTACCGGCGTGGTCATCCGCCGCATTCTCTACACCTACGACGGCAACAACCGCCTGGTCGGCCGCACGGCCCAGGCGGCGACGGTGACTTCGCTGACGGCCAGCTACAACACCTTCACCTGGAACCTCGAGATCCGTCCGGAAATCATCGCCATCGACGGCATCCCCGCCGAAACGACTTTCGTCTGGGACCCGGTCTCCGACCGGATCATCGCCGTCGTCCGCGCCGGCGACAGCAAACTGGCGAGCGACCCGAACAACAACGTCCTCAAACAGATCATCCACGGCGACATGGGCTACGACGACCCACTCGAAGTGACCACCGTCGACACTTCGGCGCTCGTCGCCCCCGGCCAGGCCCAGCCGGTCACGAAGCTCTACCCGATCTACGACGAAGCCGCCGGCGGCACGCTGCAGGTGGTGGTCAACCGCAACGGCGAGGTCGTCGCCCGCAGCGTCAACAACGACCCGTTTGGTGGTGCGGAGTTTGACCTGGCCGGGGCAGCCATCGATCATGTGGAAGTGCAGGCAACGAAAAACGCGCAAGGCGGACTCGACTCCGTCGTCGTCACCATGCGCGCCACGGAGCAACTCACGGCTGCCAGCGTAGCCTCCGGCGCGCGCCTGGCTGTCGTCGATGTGAGCGGAAACCTTGTCCGTACGTCGTCCACACCCGCCACGCTTGCCACGAATGATGCCTACACGGTGAAATGGACTCTGTCCGCCTCCGATTGGGCAACGCTGTCCGATCCGACAGCGGTCAACAACCACACGCCGGCCTCTCTCTCGATCGCGGCAACCAGCACCCTTCGCGCGGCGCTCTGGAAGGTCGACCTCCCGATCCTCCCGGCTCCCGATTGGGTAACGGCCTCGGAACCCGTCTTCACGTCATCGGCGCTTCCCGTCGAAGTGCGCGAGTCGTTAGCCGCGCTCTCGACCACAATCTCTGCACTCAACGCAGGCGGGTCGAAGACCACCGTCTCCTACGATGCTCCCAACCTCGGTCTCCTCGGCACCTCTGGAGGCAACGCCGAGGTCGAGACGATGTTGGCGGCCACGTTCCAGGCTCAACCCTTTGCTGAACCTTTTACCCACAAAATCTACGTTCGGGAACGCTGGTATGACCCAACCACGGGTACGTGGCTTACTCCTGATCCGTTGGGGTACCAGGACAGCTCGAACTTGTACGCGTTCGCTGGGGGTGACCCGGTCAATGGAAGAGACCCGACCGGGCTTTACGACGGAAGCGACTTACGTGAGGACTTTAGGGCACCTAGCCGCAATCGAGATTACCAGCGCAAAGTCGCCAGAATGAAGTTCTGCGAAGACCACCCGCAGGACCAAGGGTGCCACGCTGAGGCCGTCAGAGACCGTGCGGGATGGCGGTTCGCTGGCGCAGTTGGTCAAGTTACAGCGGGCATTGCTGCGATTTCATCAACAGGGCCTATCCCTGAACCAGTTACGAAGACTCTAGGGTGGACTGCTCTCGTCCGCGGCGTGGAAAATGGAGCAACGGCAATAAAGGAACTGTGGACCGGCGAGGAGCAAGACACGCCCGGTGGTCGGGTTGTGAACAGTATCGCCAGAAGAGTCGGAGCAACGCCGGCACAGGCAGCGAAGACGCAGCAGGTCGTAGAGGGGACCGTTGATGCCGTATCGACGTTTGGGTCGTCTGCGGCTGCGGCCTATAACGCATCGCGCCTTGGAGCCCTTGGTCAGTTGGTCGATGTGAATGTGGACGATGAAGCTGCTGATGCTCTGGCTGAGCGCATCGGCGGTCGCTCTAGAGTGAAGTTTTCGAATGGTCCAGCAAATGAATTTGATGCGGTAAGCGACAAATATGTTGCCCAAACCAAGCCTGCAAATTTCAAGATGGGCAAAGCGTTTAGGAATCAAGCAAAAGCCACTTTCGAGGCTGCGGCAAAGACTGGTCGCCAACCGTACTTTCACTTCAATGGACCACCTGCTCCTGATGTGCTTGCAAAACTTCGCGAGTACGCGGCTCGTTACGGTGTCGAGCCAGTCATAGATACCAGCGTTTACTAGGGGGTCGAAATGTACAGCTACCATTTGTGGATACTGCTTCGGGAGTCGACTCGTGAAGCAGAGGAATCATCTTTGATCCGCAAACTGGATCAACTGAAAGCAGTTGTCGCTGAAAAACTGCGAGATGTTGTTCCAGAGTACCCGATCCACCCCCTGAACTATGAGCACCTTCTGCAAGGTTCCGTCTCGCACAATCGACGGGGCGATTCTCACGATCGAATGTTGTCTGTCCTGGCTTGGATTGCCGACGAACTGCCGGGAAGCTACGGTCTCGTATATTGGTACGACGACGAAGTTCCTGGCAGGAGTTTCTATGATGGGTACAACGTGATCGTGATCGCGAGGGGTAGCCTCATGCATCGACACGACCCATTCTTGTCACCAGTCGCTCCGGTGGTGGAAGACTGAAGGCGTAGGATGTCTTGTGGTGCGCAAAAAGTCGACGTACTGAGGTGTGTAGGGCCCCGATGGGAGTTGCTGATGTGGTCCTGGCGGGTGATTTGAGGCTTCGATCGTGATTCTGAGCGACGCACAGCCCGCGATGGGACGCGAAGTGAATTCTGTCGAGTGCGTGAGGCGAGCCAAGGACACACTCCGTCACATCGCGCGCGTTGCGCAGTGCGCAAATGGAGTGGGGCGAGCCATCAGGCGGCGCGCGTGACGGAGATCAGGACCGGAAGCAGCCGTGCGTCATCAGCGTACGTGATGGCCGAACGGAGGCGCGGCCTGAGTATGAGCGGGCGTGAGCGCCAATACATCTCCGTAGACGTGGCTCCGTCGAGACCTTGGTGCGGACGTAGCCCCATTGTCGAAGGCATGCGGGCCGATGACCACTTTGAAGCCGATGGCCTCCATCTGTTCTTTGGCGAACTTGATCTCGTCCGCTTCGAAGGCGGCGCTGGCGGGGAGGACCAGGCCGACTGTGCCGCCGGGGGCGAGGCGCTTCGGTTTGATGGCGTTCGGACGCGGCGCGGCGGCGGCGATGCTGTGGGAGGTGGCGGTGGCGCCGGTGACGGAGAGGCGGGCGAAATCGCGTCGGTTCAGCATGGAAGCCATCGTACGAAAGTCGGACTTCGGGCCGGACACCGCATCTCTGATGGGCACGCAGCTGGCGGCCGGCGATCCCTTCCCCGACTCGTGGCGCCACCCCACCCTCAGCAACCCACTGAGAACTGACTCTTCGAGCGAGGCCGACAGCGCGTCGGACTCCCCGAGTTAAATCTTTGCCTCGTGGAGTCAAATCTTTGCCTCGTGGAGTCAAATCGTGGACTCGCGGAGTGGACTCGTGGAGTCCATTCATGGACTCACGCGGCTTTTGAGCTTCCTTTTCTGGTGGGTTGTTCATGTCAGGACCCTCCCGCCAGTAACCGTCAGCATCCTCATAGGTGTCTAAGAAAGAGAGGGGTAGGGATATACCTCGGTCGCGGCACTCCTCTTCAGATAGGAGATCTCTATCTATGGAAGGATCGCCGACACGGCTGCCGAAGTTCATGGAGGATCTCGGGCTCAGGACGCTGGACGTCGTCCGCGAAGCCGAGCGGATTGCTTCTGAAGAAGGCGTCGAGTCGATCAGCAGAAGCCACTTCCATAAGTTGCGACAGGGGCGCGTATCTGCCACGGCCGAAAAGATTTACATCGTCGTCGCCGCGGTCCGCTCGGATGACTGGCATGCTCGTCAAGGCCACCGACCTCTTCTTCCTCCAGCCGGCCACCCCGCAGCCGGCCAGCATTCTCTGGGAGGCGTCGTGGCCGAGGCCGGAGCCTATTCCGGTATCCTATCGCCGAGGGACTTCCGGTAGCCTCTGGAGCACGGTGAGAAGCGTGGTCGATCCATCCCACCCGACGAACGCCAGCGAATTCGAGGCGATCAAGGAAGTTCCATGAGAAGTCGTGATTGCGTATCACTGAATCAGACTTTCGACAAGACGACGCCGATTCCGCGAGGAACGGATCTCCTTTACGAATGCTCGGCCTGCGGAGATGTAATACACTCAATACCGAAAGACAACGTTGGTTGTTCGTGCGGAGCGTCTTCGTTGATGTCGATGCCTTCAGGGTCGCGATCAAAGACTACTCTCAATTTCGTGTCTTACGTTGCGCTAAGAGATTGTAGTCAACGGGGGTGTGCTGATCGATTCCTCGCATGGTCTACAGTCGAGGACAAAGAAGGTGTTTGAAAATGTCGTGCTAGGAAAGTATGGGGATCCCGCGCCGAAATACCTTTGCACCATCGACGAGCGCGGGATTAATCTTGCTTTCGAGCGCACGCCATTCGACACGATCAGAAGAAACATAGTCCATGCAAACGTCAGTGCTATGGCGTCAATTGGTGGAGAGGCCTGGTTCGGTCCTAACAACGCCGTGACGATTAACGCTAGTTCAGGTCGGTTTGGTGAGGAGCTGGCGTCACTCCTGAGCAGTGGAAAGCCACGGTGAAGTATTGGGAGTCGCTCGGATACAAAGTTAACCCTGTTGCTTTTGGCTCGAGATAGACGATGAAGGTATGGCAACTGGCATCGATCGCTAGATCAGACGAACGTGTCCTGAAAGAAACTGCTATGAAACGCAATGAGTGGGCGAACCTTGCGCCGTGGTTTTCCGACTTGGACGAGCTTGTCAGGACTCAGAACCGATCGGTATTAGATTCCGAACTGCCGAGTGAATATGTCGACGAGGTTCTGGCGAACGTACGTGGGACACTATACCTTGGCACAGATGGCTGGCTTCGATCGTGGCGGCTGAGTTCTACGGACAGGCCAATGTCCTTTCTGGACGTATTCCGACGATATGGCGATGTAATCGAAGAAGTCCTGGAAAGCGGTTCAGCGTCGGTTTGAATATCGCACCGGACCTTAAGAGAATGGGAACATCGAAGCGCAATCCTGTGCCCGCAAAAAGTCCGCGCGCATGGTTTGGCTGGTCGGTTGCGTTGTCTGCGCCAGCCTGATGCTGGGTTCGAAGTTCATTGCCGGGCGGAAGTGGCGTGGTTGGTGCGGAAAATGACGGCTGCGGCGCACCTGCAGACACACGAATCGGGCAAGACAACGGGTGAACCGTCGCGGTCGGCGAGGCCGTTACGCCGCGCGGGTGAGCGAATACTCGTGATGCAGGTCGCCGAGAACGGGCTTTGCGATCACGCGCTGGTCGCCGGGCAAGCGGTGACGATGAGCTTGCAACTCGGCGGGAGTTCCCGGCGCCGGCTCGGGACTGAGCGAAGCGCCGAGTGTGGCCGTGCGCGGTTGTAGTGCGCGGCCCATTCGCGGATGACCGCTCGCAGGTGCCCTTCACCAAGCGGAATGATCCAGTCGAGGCATTCGCGGCGAATGGTTCCGATGAGGCGCTCGCAGGAGGCATTCGCTTTGGGACAGCGCGGCGGCGACTTGAGCACGGATAGGCCGAAAGAACGGGCGGTCTCATCGAGCGAGGACGAGAAGATGGCATCGCGGTCGTGCAGCAGGTAACGCCATGGATGCTCGGGAACGAAGACCTCGCGCAGTTGCTGTGTGGTCCAGGCGGCCGTTGGATGCGGCGTGGAGTGACGTGGAGGATGCGCCGCGAACCGATCTCCATTACCACGAGTGTGTAGACCGTGCGGAACGATGCCGTCGTCGAGACGACGAAGTCGCAAGCCACGATGGCTCGGGCATGGTTCCGCACGAAGGTCGACCAACTTTGATTGCTCCTCGTCGCCGCGACCGGTTCCTTTTGGCAGGTGCTTGCGTACGGTTCGTGCGCTGAGGGAGATACCGAGCTTCATCCGCAACTCATCGGCAATCCGCCGGCAACCCCACGACGGATTCTCCGTCGCCATCCTGCGAATGAGTACACGCAGATCCAGCGGAACTTGTGGCCGCCCGGTTGGCCGCGACTTCCATTGCCAGACGCACCGAACGAGGTCGCGCTGCCAGCGAATGAGTGTCGCCGGACGAAGCACGACGAGCGTGCTGCGCCAGTCGAAGAACCATGACAGCATCACGAGCAACAGCCGGTCCAAACGGCGCGCGCGCCGAGGACGCACGCCGCGGTCGATGACCATGGCAAGCTGGCGGCGAAGGAACAGAACCTCTGCGAGAAGGGCGATGTACGCACGACCGGCGAAAGTGTTTGAACAACGGTTGCAGGACGACAGCGGACGACCTCGATCAGTAGATTGGGTAGATTGGGTAGCGAATGATAGCCACGCTATTGTCCTGTCAGCATTGAAATCAGTGGTGGAGCATGAGGTAACGCCAGGGATGCTCGGGAACGAATACCTCGCGCAGTTGCTGCGTGGTCCAGGCGGCAGTTGGATGCCCCGTCGAGTTGACGTGGAGGATGCGCCGGGAGCCGATCTCCATGACCACACGTTCGTGCGATGCTTCATGTGATCAACCCGGCCAGCATCTCGAACGATTTCAATTCGTGCCCCAGGAAATTGCGACGGAAGAAGGCCGCCAGCGAACGGACCTCGATCAGGACGTCGGCGGCGACGTCGCGCAACGCGAACTCTCTGACCGGCATTCGCATGATGGCGTCGAGCACCTCGGCGACGTCGTTGGCGATGACCTGGGCGCGGTCCGCACCGCACTTCGTGCAGACGAAGCCATGCGCCTGCGCGTCGAACCGCAACGGCCGCCCGAGCGGCTCATCGCATGCGTTGCAGTTCCGCGGCGACGGCAGCACACCCGCCAACCGCAGAATCCAGACCTCGGCGTACGCGACGACGCGCAACGGTACCGCTCCATCCAGCAATGCCTCGGTGGTCCGATCGAGCAGCCGGTAGATCAGCTCCGCCGGATCGCCCGACTGCGCGAAGGTATCGACCGTCTCCGCGAGATACGACGCCGCCACGCTGGCCGCGAGGTTCTGCTGTGCCGGAAACAGCGAGCGGATCAGATCGACGGATTCGATGCGCACGACCTCGTCTGACTCCCGCTCGATGTAGCCGATTCTCACCTTCGCCAGAGGCTCGAGCGATGCCCCAAACCGCGTCCGCATCGACCGCGCCCCATACGCGTATCCCTTCACCTTGCCGTGATCGGGCGTGAGAAACACGACCAGCTTGTCCCGCTCGCGCGCGGGGAAGGTATGCAGGATGATTGCCTCGGTACGCTGGGGACGCATGACGTTCGGATTGAGAGTACATTGGATGGAAGCAGCCGGTGGGTCTCTGTGTTCGGAGGATCGATGCGATATCGATTGGTGCTTCACGAGTCAGATGAAGGCTTCGCGGTTAGCTGTCCTGGACTTCCGGGTTGCTGGTCACAGGGAGCGACCGAGGCCGAGGTGATCGACAACATCCGCTCGGCAATCGAAGAGTACCTGGGCGCCATCAGCGACCTTACGGCGAGCGCTGACGTCCGTGAAGTCGAAGTCGCTTTCTGATGCCGAAGATTGCAGGGATCAATCACCTCGACGAGGTACGGGCGCTCGAAAGAGCTGGATTCCGAATCATGCGTCAAGGAAAGCACGTCGTTATGAGCGATGGTGCTCGCATCCTCACCATTCCTCGCCACAATCCTGTTAACGCTTTCACGATGGGTGGCATCGTTCGCGATGCCGGGTTGACGGTCGATGAGTTCAGGGCGTTTCTCTAACCTCGCTGCATACTACGGCGGCGCTACTCAATCGTTGCCTTTCGAATGAAATCGAGCCGCGGGAACTGGCGGATCAGATAGGCATTGCCTTCGGCGAATAGCGCGTCCTGGTGGCCGGCGCGCATTCCGCCGCCGGCGGTTTCGCCGTAGCCCGAATAGAGCCGGTCGACGACATCCATGCCCGAGGTGACCGTGCCGATCGGGGCGAAACTCTGCGGATCGAACTGCTTGTTGTCGGCGAGATTGATGAAGAGCTGCGTTGTGCGCGTGTTCGGTGTCGTGAAGGCGTAGGCGATCGTCCCGCGGACATTCGATTGCTTCGGAGGGTCGTCGGGAATGGATGCCGATCGCCATGCCTGGGCGACGCGAGGATTTCCCGGAATGCCGAACTGCGCGAAGGCGCCCTGGCGGACGCGGAAGAAACGCTGGCCATCAAAAATATGATTCGCGGCGAGGTTGTAGAAACGATCCGCGCCGATCGGGGCCCAGCTCCGATGCACCTCGACGATGAAATCGCCCTGACTGGTGGCGAAACGGACGCGAAAGAGATCGGGAGCGCGGACATGCATCCGCGGATCGTTTGGATTGAGAAGAATGGATGCACAGCCGGCGAGCGCAAGGACGATGAGAAGGAGGGCTCCGCGCATGGGACGCATTCTGCCCTACGAATCTGCACGGCAGGAACCATAGAACGAAAATGGTGGCCGAGCCTTGGGCAATCAGCGCAGCCGGCCGTGCCGGCGCAGTTGACACCTCCGGCCTTCGCCGCTACCCTCCTCGGACGATGAACGCGCCGCGCAACTGGTGGTGGTTTCGCCGCAGCTAGCGGGTAGCGCGCAGACGCGCCCCGCAACGGAAGGGGCGCGAAGATCGACCGGTCGTATCCGCACCTCTTTCCGATGAGGATGAGGCTAACGTTGATGCAACTGGTCGTAACGATCTACGAGGAAACGCAGGAAAAGGCCATCGATGTGATCCGCGCACTGCGCGACGATCACGATGCCATCGAATTGCGCGTCGATGCCTTCGGCGGACGCGCGGTCGATTGGGCGGCGGTGCGGGCGGCGACGCAGAAGCCGATCATCGCCACGAATCGCGGCGGGACGCCGGCCGCGGATGCCGAGGTGGACTGGATCGATGTTGAGTGGGGTCATCCCATTCCGGTGGGGCGGCGTGTGATCCTCTCGCATCACGACTACGATGGGATGCCCGACGTCGAGCAGCTCATGACGGAGATGCGCGGTGCGGAGCAGGTCAAGATCGCCGTTACGCCGCGGAGTTTTGCGGACAACGTTCGCCTGCTGGCTTTGCTCGAAGGGAGGAGCAACCTCTCCGTCATCGGCATGGGAGGCCGCGGGTTGTATGCCCGCATCCTGGCTCCGTTCTTCGGATCGGTGCTGCAGTTCGTCAGCGTCGATGCGGCCCGGCAGGCCGCTCCGGGGCAACTCACGTTGGCCAAGGCTCTGGCGATCTACGGCCCGGATCGCAGCGCGTTGCATGCGGAGAAGATCTTCGCCATCGTCGGCAACCCGGCCGCGCACAGCGGCTCGCCGGCCATTCACAACGCCATCTTCCGTGAGCGCGGCGTCGCGGCGGTGTACGCGATTTTCGAGACCGATGACTTTCGCGACATCGCCGAACCGCTGGCGCGGGGCGACCGCTTCGCGCCAGCGGGCATGTCGATCACCGCGCCGTTCAAGGAAGAGGCCTTCTCGTTCGCAACGGAAATCGGCGCGGACGTTCGCCCGAACGCGCGTGACGCGAAGTCGGTGAACACGCTGGTGCGGATCGGCGGCCGGATCGTCGCCGACAACACTGACGTCGACGGCTTCGCGGCGCTGATCGGCAGAACCTCCGCGCGGACGGCGGCGGTCATCGGCGCGGGCGGCACGGCCCGGGCGGCGCTCGTGGCACTTCGCCGCGCCGGCATCGAGTCGATCGTATTCAATCGCACAGAGGGCAAACTGAGCGCACGGCCGCTCGATCAGTTGCCGTCGTGGCGCGGCGCTCTCATCATCAACACACTGCCGCAAAACGTATCCATTCCGCTGCCGGATACCGCTACCATCATCGAAGCGGCATACGGGCGCGATTCTCGCGCAGACTTCAACGGGCTCGATCTCCTCCGCGCGCAAGCGGCGCGGCAGAGCGAGCTTTTTCTCGAGGCATGTCAATGAACCTGGATGACCTTCGCAAGGATTACGACATCGTTCCCATCGCCCGCGAGTTGAGCGCGGACGCCATCACCCCGGTGGCGGCATTCGCCGCCCTGTCCGGCGACGGCGAGGCCTTTCTGTTCGAAAGCGTCGAACGGGGCGAAAACGTCGGCCGCTACTCGTTCGTCGGCTTCGAGCCGCGGCGCAGCCTTCGCTTCGACGAGTCGACGCCCGATCCGGTCGGTGTGTTGAACAGCGAGCTGCAGCCGTTGCGCGTTTTCGGTGAGGAGTCACTTCCGCCGTTCTTCGGCGGCGCGGTCGGTTTCTTCGGCTACAGCGTGGCCGGCTGGATCGAGCGCATCCCCGATTCGTATCGAAACGAAACCGGCATCCCCGACGCGCGGCTGGTCTTCTTTGACAACGTGGTCGTCTTCGATCACGTGAAGCAGCGGCTTTACGTCATCGCCAACATCTTCACCTCGGATGCGCATGCGTCGATCGAAGAAGCGAACGCGCGCCTCGACCGCGCCATCGAGCGTCTGCGGGCCGCGCGCGTGGAGCTGCTGGCGTTTCCGGACGAAGGAGCGGAGGTGACGTTCTCTCCCAACATTCCGAGGGAGGACTTCGAGTCAGTCGTCCGGACGGCGAAGGAGGAGATCGTCTCCGGCGAGATCTTTCAGATCGTTTTGTCGCAGCGTTGGAGCACCGAATTCTGCGAGTCCGACGCGCTGACGCTGTATCGCGTGCTCCGCTCCATCAATCCTTCGCCGTACATGTTCCTGCTGCGCACCCCCGAGTGCACGCTGGTCGGCGCGTCTCCGGAGATGCTGGTGCGCGTCGACGGCACGCGCGCGGAGACGCGGCCAATCGCCGGCACGCGCCCGCGCGGCGCGACACCGGCTGACGATGCCGCTCTGGAGCGGGCGCTTCTGGCCGACCCCAAGGAGCAGGCCGAGCACCTCATGCTGGTCGACCTCGGGCGCAACGATCTCGGCCGCGTCTGCGTCAGCGGCTCGGTTTCTGTTTCCGACTTCGCCCACATCGAGCGTTACAGCCACGTCATGCATCTCGTCACCAATGTCCAGGGAACGCTGCGCGGCGACCGCAGTCCCGTCGATCTTTTCCTCTCCTGTTTTCCCGCCGGAACCCTCACCGGAGCGCCAAAGATCCGGGCCATGGAGTTGATCGATGCCCACGAGACCACGCGCCGCGGCCCCTACGGCGGCGCAGTGGCCTACTTCGGTTTCAGCGGCAACATGGATTCCTGCATCGCCATCCGCACGATCGTGCTGGCCAAAGGCTATGCCTCCGTCCAGGCCGGCGCTGGAATCGTCTACGACTCCGATCCGTCGCGCGAGTACGAGGAGGCCATGAGCAAGTCGGCGGCGTTGAAGCAGGCGATCAGCGTGGCGAAGAAGGTGCTGGGGTAGGGAGGAGCCCGATGGTGTCGGTGTTGTCGCTCCGCTTGCCTCCACTGATCTTGAGCGCGAGCTGAGGAGGTGAGGGGAAATTCGGCGCCTGAGTCGCTCCTTTTGTAAGGCATCGTGTTGACTCGACGATTTCGACTCGTATTCTTCGGCCTTGCACTCGCGATTCTAGTAATAGTCGGTCGCTACGCGACCGGTTCCTTCTCGTTCGTCTTCAGCGACTTCTGGTTTACCTCTGGGCTGCTCCTCGTAATCCTTTTGGGAATCATCGATCAGCCTCATTTCTCGAAAGACGCGAACATCTTCGTGAACAGCGTGGCGGCGATGGTCTCGCTCATCGCGGTCAGAGTTGAGACGCGTGACTTCCTTTGGTACGTGTTTCTGGCGTGGTCGTTGTGGTTGATGCTATCCAGTTATTTGCTGATGATTGTCAGATCGCGTCCCCTCCACGCGGAAACACGATTGATGCAGCTCGTCTCTCGTGTGAATCGTCAAACCGGACGACCCGAAGCGCTTTTTTCAGCCTTCTTTCTATGGGCGATCTTCAAGCAATTCAGACCTGATACTGAAGCGTACCGTGCACTGCTTTTGTATTGGGCAGTCTTCATATTGCTCAACACTCGAACGGTCGCGACGGCTATCGCCGATGTATTATCCGATCGCTTCCTTCCGACAGACACTATCGATGGACAGATCATTCGTTTCTCGTCACCGCGAGCAATCGTCTGCGAGCTAAATGCCGAACTGCCGATCCTGCCGCCGGCGCCTCAATCGCAATCGGAGCAACAGACTGTGATCTCGCCACGGCCTCGATCGTGGATGATCGTGTCTTAAACGGCCGTCGCTTTGTGCGGGCGGCGATAACTGCTTCGGGCTCAGAATGGGCTCGGCTAGCGCGAGCTTCGGCAGCCCGAATCCGTGTCCGCGTTCTCTCTCGTGAGACTTCTTCTCGTCCGGTAGCGATCGTCGGTATGGGCTCATCGATTGGTGATTTGAAGTTCTTGGCTAACCCTGATGCGGATTTGGTTGAAGGTGAGGTTGTGGCCGTGGACATGCCGGATAACCGGCGCGCCTACTACCAGATAGTCGCTGGCGTCCTACGAGAAGATTCACTTGATGAAGCTTCAGCTATACAAGATGTAGAGGTTACTGCGTCGCAACTAGGTCTATGGCGTGAGGAGCGGTGTCGTTTCGAGCCGATATCTTGGGTAGCTCCAGCCGGGGGTCTTGTTTTTCGGCTTCCTTCGTCAGATGATGTGCATTTAATCCCAGCGGGACACCTGAAACTTGGAGTCGTACCGAACTCCTCTTTTCCTGTCCATGTTTCGCTGAGCGATATCGTGACACACAACACGGCTGTCGTGGGCGTCACTGGGAGTGGCAAATCATATCTCGCGTTCTGGATCATAGAATCGCTCGCAAAGGCTGGCGTCCGCGTGTTGATACTCGATATCAGCCGTTAGCATTGGATTTTCCTGCAGCATCTGAACCCGTTTGCTATCAAAACTGTTAACGCTGTCGACGAATGGCTCCAGGGCGAAACCAGTATCGGAATTCATCAATATGCGAGCTCGACGAATTACCCAGAGACAACATCTCAGATGGTCGAGCGAGCGTTTCACTATCTTGAGAATTCTACTACTTTGCGAGCTGGTGAGAACGAGCCGGCCCGGTTATGTGTCATCATAGAAGAGGCCCATTCACTGATTCCTGAATGGAATCAAATCGCGCAGCAAGGCGACGCCGCTTTTGTTAACCGAACGGCGCGAGCAATTTTGCAAGGCCGTAAGTATGGGATGGGTTGCATGGTCGTGACACAGCGCACCGCGAATGTTACAAAGACGATCTTGAATCAATGTAATACGATGCTGGCTCTGCAGTCATTCGATCAAACGGGCTTGGATTTCATGAGCAACTACATGGGTAGCGCTTACTCAAATGTCATCTCTACACTTCCAGCCCGACAGGCAATCCTGGTAGGGAAAGCCTCGTCCTCCATGAGGCCAGTGCTGTTTCAGATTTCTGAACTCGCAGAACACTGGCGAGCGCCGACGATCGAGTAATCCGTCCGGTCGTCCAGGTCACGGGCAGAATGGATCGAGGCGCGTAGTTCGTGAGCGTTTATTGGCTCACAGCCCTCTTGGGGCGCGGAGTGGCCGGCGATGGAATCCTGTATCGCCTCCCGGACGGGCGTGCTCGAACGACCACGGCTTGCTGGGAGCGCGGGCATCGTCTTCGATCCTGCCCGCGAATACGAAGAGGCCATGAGCAAGTCGGCCGCGCTGAAGCAGGCGATCAGCGTGGCGAAGAGGGTGTTGGATCGCTCGTAGGGGACGTTCGCGAAGTAAGCGTGCTCAAAATCGCGCGCTCGACCCACTCCGTCGTCGTGACGCCTTCGGCTTCAGCGACTGCGTCGACGCGGAAGAGAAGGTTTATCGGCAATCTCCAGGTGACCGCGATGCGCCGCGAGGTGCGGATTGGCCTGCCGGCCTTTGCTGGTCGTTTTGGCACTGGTAACGGACTCCTTTGACGGTGCGACAAGGCCTTGCCTGATGCCCAGCCGCAACCAGATGTCCTTCAGCACAACGTAGAGCGGGTCGCTAAGGACTTCCTGGCGATTCCGCGAAGTTCTGAAGACGGGAGAGCCGAAGGAAAACGCGAAATCCTCAAATTCGAGCCAGGGGACGTTCTCATCGAGCTTCTCGATAGCAGATTGGTAGAAACGCTTTCGATCCCTGTCGAGGTGCGACAGATCGATCTGCAAACCGGAATCACGATTGAGGTATCTCATTCAGTCTCTGCTTCGCGCGGCGGAGAGCTAGATGAGCTTGAAGTGAACTCGTACGGCTTCGAAGTACATCACTTCCTGCCCAAACACCTCACGCGCCTCCGCCAGGAAAGCCTCCAGACGTCGAAGCTCGGATTCATCGACGATCACGATCTTGACGCACCGATGCTGCTCGGTCATGCCTCTCCAGGTTCCTCTTGATGCCAGTTCGTGGTATGCACCGAACGTGACGATGTTATCCAGCCACCATTCCCAAACACCTGCTGGAAAGGGTTCCCCATCGTTTCCGAGGATGGGGAAAAGCATGGTTACCTTGGTAGCGTTTGGATCGAGCATGAGGTGCTCCTCGTAACCGTAATTCTTGCTTTGGCATACTGGACACTCTCTTCTCTCTCGTTCCGACGACCAATATGGATCTCTCGATTAATTTTGTCAATACAGATTATGTTGACTGGAGGCTCAAGCTCACCTCACCTTCCAACCGCCCTCCCATTTTTACTTTCAAACCTCACCTTCGCCACCCCCAGCGTGTGCAGCAGCTCCGCCACCCGCCCTTCCGCGTTCTGCTGGGCGAGCTGCAGGATGCCGCGGCGGATCGCTTCGTTGCGGATGTTCTGTTCCGCGTATTGGCGGGCGCGGCCTTCCATGCCGATGTCGGCGCGGCGGAAGACGCCTGTGCGGCGCTGGATGACGTGCGAGGCTCGGTTGTCCAGGCGCGAGACCAGGAGTTGCGGTGGAGGGAGGCGGACGACGATCGTGCCGCCGGGCTCGCGGTGGACGTCGCCGGGTTTCAGGAGCGAGAGGTCGACGCCGGCGATCACATCGCCGGCGGAGTAGAGCGTCAGCTCGTCACCGGCCAGCGCGTTCGGGATCAGGTCGTACGTCTGCTTGGTCGTGCTGATGCTGGCCACGCGCATCGTGGCTGTTTCCAGCCGGTTCAGGTCACGGACGCGGGTGACGAGGGAACCGATGTCGGCCATCTCCTCTTTGCGCGTTACGGCTGTGGTTGCCATCTGTTCGAGACGGTGCGCGACGTACCAGGCCGCGGCGGCGATGCCGAGGAGGATTACCAGCCCGACGGATGCGAGGAGCGCGAGTGTCTGGCGTCTTGTCATCGATTCCACAATTCCGTTTGCTTTTGGAATTTTCTGTTATCCTGTGGCATCCCGGTAGGATTCAAGGAAGCATTCAAGCGGATGGGCCGCCTGCCTTCGGCCTGACTTACACTCCGCTATCCCTCCGGAGCCTCCACTGCTTCTCGATGTGTCCGGCAAAGCTTGATCTGCCGGTTTCGAGCCACTCCGTCAGCAGGTCGACGCTGATCTCGTCGAGCGAGTCGATGATCGACAGACTTGCGGCCTGCGCAACGCGCTCGATCGGCTTTTCGAGCAAGGCCACCACTTTCGCCGACCGGGTCAGACGCCAGGCCAGCTCCTCGTCGCGGTTCATGGCCAGGATGCGGCTGGCCGTCAGCGTGAGGAGAACGGCGGCGTTCCAATTCGTCGGGCGATCCCATCGCGGTGGAACGACGAAGTCCGCGGCGTTGATCTCGCCCGCCAGTGCGGCGATGTGGCGTTCGGTGGCCAGGCGGATCGGGGCGAGGTCGGAGTGAAAGAGCATCTCGAAGTGATCGTCGCGCACCTCGCCGGTCAGCGCTTGCGCCAGCGCGTTGCGCGCCGTGGCGTCCAGTTCAATCGGAACGCCGGCAAGGAATGACGCCTCATACGTCCTGGCAAGCTCGGCGAGTTGGGCGAGGGCGGCGAGATCGGTCGTCACCGGAAAGATGATCGGAATGACCACGCCCCATCGCAACCCGCGCTCTTTGGCTTCGGCGAAGAGAACGCCGAGACGCGCCAGCTCCAGCGGCCACGCGGCGATGGTGATCACCGCGTTGTCGGGAACCTGCCGCGGCAGCGCGCCGCGCGCCGAAACGAGATGCATCGCCGCAACGTGCTGGCCGGCGCAGAACTGCAGCACTTCCTCGCCGCGTCCGAAGATGACTTCCGCGAACTCGGCGGCATCGATCAGCGCCGGCGCGTGCAGAGGATGCCGCGTCGTGCTGCGCTCCAGATCGTCGCGGACGTCGTCGCAGACCGAGACCTCGAAGCGCTCGGCGCAGGAAGCGCGAAGATCGAGGTAGTCGACGGCGATCGGAGCCGCGCGCCGGGGGCTGTACGGAGCAATCGTTGAGGCCGCCCAGTACGGCGGCTCCGGCACCTGGGTGCGCGTGATGCGCAAATGCGGCGTTTTCTTGTAGACGATCACGCCGCGACAGTGTATTCGCGGTTGCGAGGACGCGGTTACGGGGTCTCGCGGCAACAGTACCGGGATGCTCGCGGGAGGGTCAGACCCTCGTTTCTCCATTTCCCGGCGATGGTGAAATGCGAAATAACTACCTGACTGGTCGCGGCCTTGAATTGGATGCGCCCAAGTCATGCGAGGTCAGTGGTTTAGCGGTCTGCGAAATTCGAAGGTGTGACCCCCCGCGGTTTTTGCACAGATCGGCGGTGTTCGCCCGCACGCCAGCGGAGTACCACGACACACCGGGGGAGTAACACGACACACCGGCGGAGTAGCACGACACACCGGCGGAGTAACGCGATACACCGGGGGAGTAACACGACACACCGGCGGAGTAACGCGACAAAAAGGCGAAGTAGCACGACACACAGGCGGAGGGACACGGCACACAGGCCGGAGGAACACGACACACAGGCGAAGGATCACGATACACAGGGACACGACACACAGGCCGGAGGAACACGACACACCGGCGAAGGAACACGATGCACCGGCGAAGGAACACACGATGCACAGGCGAAGGAACACGATATACCGGCGAAGGAACGCGATACACCGGCGAAGGAACGCGATACACAGGCGAAGTAATGCGACGCACAGGCGGAGTAATGCGACGCACAGGCGGAGTAACGCGACACACGGGCGGAGTAACGCGACACACGGGCGGAGCAACGCGACACGCAGGCGGATGACCCCACCAATGCCGCGAGACCGCGAAACAGCGAGACCGCACTACCGCTTATAGGGCGCGACGAGCGAGCGGACGTACTTGGCGATCATGTCCAGCTCGAGATTCACGCGGTCGCCGATCGCGGCATCGCCGAGGTTCGTACGGCGGAGCGTCTCCGGGATCAGCGCCGCGCCGAAGGTCGCGCCGTCGGGATCGACGACCGTAAGCGAGACGCCGTCGACGGCAATCGAGCCCTTGTCGACGATGAGCTCCGTGTATTCGGCCGGACAGCTCCAGCGATAGACGGCGAAGTCGCCTTCGGGCGCGATCGACAGCAGCGTGCCGACGCCGTCAACGTGCCCCTGGACGAGATGCCCGCCCAGCCGGTCGCCGAGGGTCATGGCACGTTCCACGTTCACACGCGCGCCGCTGGTCAGCGCTCCGAGCGTCGTGCGCGCGAGCGTCTCGTTGGAGACGTCGGTGAGGAGCGTGCCGTCCTCCTGCGGCAGAACGGTCAGGCAGACGCCATTCACCGCCAAGCTCTCGCCGAGCGTGAACGGCTCGCTGTCCGTCGTGCGAAGACGCAGCCGCGCTCCCGACGCCAGGCGCTCGAGCGAATTGATGATGCCGCTGTGACTGATGATGCCGGTGAACATGGTTATGTAGTCTGGCGGTTATGCCATTTGGCAGTGGGTCGATTAAGCCCAAGGCGTTTCCCCGACTCGTCGAGGTAAAAAACAAACGGCCCGCGCGACCGCAGGCCGAAGGAAGGCAACTGGCCATTGACGACGAGTCGCGAAGGCAACTCCACCAGCCACAAAATTTAGCTTAAGTCCTTGCTAACACACTGTCAAGGAGGCGAAACATCTCGTTGCCCCAACGTCCCAATTGTCATCCTGAGACTGCCGCGGCCGCTGAGCGAGCGCAGCGAGCGAAATGCGGCGGAGGACGGCGAAGGATCTCCAGATGCGCCAGACTGCGGCAGAAGCGCAGCAGAGGTTTGTCGTCGACCGGTTCAGGTTGGATTCATGCTCTTGATCAGCTCGATCTTTTGTTTGCGAGCCCATCCCTTGGACGGTTGACCTTCGTTACAGAAATCACAGTTTCGCTCTTGCTCCAAGCAGCGCACCTGGAGATCCTTCGCCGTCCTACGCCGCCCTTCTCTCGCTACACTCGCTCAGCGGCTCCGGCAGTCTCAGGATGACAGTGAATTGACACAGGCTCAACCTCCGATTTCGATTTTGACACGACACTATTTCGCGAGTTACAACGGCATCCTCGGTGTTTCTGCAGGTAGCCTCCCAACTCACGGATAGGCCGTAATCATCACATCCCCACCCACCGCTTCCACCCGATCAAAACGAAAGCGATATGCGTCGGTCAACGTTGCGATTTCTTCACCGCCGAAGATCGACGGCGCGGTTGCGCCTCCTACGACCATCGGAGCGATGAAGACGATCATCTTCTGCCACAGCCCTCGGCGGATGAATTCGGACAACACCGCAGATCCTCCTTCAACGATCACCGAATGGATGCCGCGTTCGTGCAGATCGGCGAGAAGCACATCGAGATCGGCATCATCGACGAGGTGAATCGTCCGACCGCCGTCGGTGAGCACGTGCGCGTCCGGCGGTGCGACGCGGCCGCGGTCGAGGATGATGCGGGTCCAGCCGGTGCGTGCGGTGTTCCAGCCGAGGCGGCGGGTGAGGTGAGGATTGTCGGTGCGTATCGTGCCGCCGCCGGCGAGGATGGCGTCGTATTCCTCGCGCAGCTCCAGGCTCTTCTGGCGCGCGGCCTCGGAGGTGATCCACTTGCTTTCGCGCGTGACCGTGGCCAGTTTGCCGTCGAGGGTCATGCCGGCCTTCAGCAGGACGAAGGGGCGGCGGTGCGTGACGGCGTGAACGAAGATCTCGTTGAGCTTGCGCGCCTCGTCTTCGAGGACGCCGGTGATGACCTCGATGCCGGCCTCGCGCAGTTTCTCAACGCCGCCGGCGGCGACCGGGTGCGGATCGCGCATGGCCACGACGACGCGGGAGACGCCGGCGGCGATGATGGCGTCGGTACACGGTGGTGTGCGGCCGTGGTGCGTACACGGCTCGAGCGTGACGATCATGGTCGCGCCGCGGGCGTCGACGTTACGTAGCGCCTCGATCTCCGCGTGCGGTTCGCCGGCCCTCAGATGCCATCCCTCGGCGATGACGTTTCCGTCACGCACGATGAGGCAGCCGACCATCGGATTCGGGCTGACGGAGTAGCGGCCGCGCGCGGCGAGCTCCAGCGCGCGGCGCATGAGGTCTTGCACGGGAGCGATTGTCCAACAAAAAAGCCGGCGATTGCTCGCCGGCTTTTCGTCGAACATGTTTGAGGTCTGTTCAGGCGGGAATGTGGATGAAACGATAACCCGAGATGCCGGTGCCCGCTCGGCCCGGTGACGTCACGTAGATGCGCGCCGTCTGGCCGGGCTTGAGACGATCGATCGCCTCGCGGAACTGCCCGAGATTCGTCACCTTCTCGCCCTGCACTTCGCTGATCACGTCGCCCTCGCTGAGGACGTCGCCGGCTGCCGAGACTTCTTTGACGCTCGTCACGACGACACCGGTGATGGTGTCGGAGTGGCCGTACGTCTGGCGCAACTGCGGCGTCAGCTCCTGAACCGACATGCCCAGCTTGTTGCGGGCGGGAGCGACCTCTTCGGGCTTCGTCGTATCCGTCTTGTCTGCCTCGAGGTTCCGTTCGATCGTCGAGGCGGCTAGCGTGCGGTGCTTGCCGTCGCGAATGACCGTCAGGTCGATCTTGCTGCCAACCGGCAGGTAGGAGATGTAGTCGATGAGGGCGCGGTTGCTGCTGATCGGCTGTTTATCGGCTTCGATGATGACGTCGCCCGGCTGGATGCCGGCCTTCGCCGCCGGGAGTCCTGGTTCGACGGTCTGCACGAGTGCGCCGCGCGTATCGGGCGGAAGGTTGAAGCCCGCGCGGGCGTCTTCGGAGAGGTCGAGGATGCTCATACCGAGGTAGCCGCGCGTCACCTTGCCCTGCCGGAGCTGCGGCAGGAGGCGCTTGGCGGTGTTGATCGGAGTTGCAAAGCCGAGGCCCTGCGCGCCACCGCCGCGGATGGCGGTGTTGATTCCGATGACCTCACCGTTGATGTTCATCAGCGGGCCGCCGGAGTTGCCGAAGTTGATGGCGGCGTCGGTCTGAATGAAATTCTCGAAGGAACGGGTCTGGTCGCTCAGCCCAAGGGCACGGCCTTTGGCGGAGATCACGCCGACAGTCAGCGTGTTTTCGAACTGGTACGGGTTGCCGATGGCGATGGCCCAGTCACCCTTGCGGATGCGGTCGGAGTCGCCGAGAGGAAGACTCGGCAGTGTCTGGCCGGCTTCGATCTTCAGAAGGGCGATATCGGTGGCCGGGTCGCGGCCGATGATCTTGGCATCGCTGGTGTGTCCGCCGCTGCCGTTCTCGTCGGCGCCCCAGTGGACCTGAACCTTGCTGGCACCGTCGATGACGTGGTTGTTCGTGACGATGTAACCGTCCGGTGAAATGATGAAGCCCGAGCCGCCGGCAACCTGCTTGCGCTCGTCGTCTTCATCCGGCGTTTTTCCGTGAGGGCTGCGCTGTCCGTTCGGGTTCGGGAAGAAGAATTCGAAGGGGTCGCCGCCGAACGGGCTCTTGTTGCGGAGGTCGCTCGTTTTGATGACCTCGGTCGACGTGATGGACACGACCGCAGGCATGACGCGGGCGGCGACGTCGGCAAACGACGGGATGGTCACCGAGACGGCCGGGACCCCGCCGGAGGTGGTCTGGATCGCTGCTGACTGGGCGTTCGAGGTCCGCATCAGGCCGAGGTCGGCGCTGATAACGACACCGAACGCGACCGAAGCGATGATGATCGCGATCGTCGACAGAATGCGCTTGGTGGATGGATTCATGTTGGTTGAAGCTCCTTTGTTGCTGGTCATATTCTTGTCATGTTCTGGTCATATTAATGGTTGGGAGCGGCGCCATGCCGGTTTGGATGCCGGCGTGGCCGCCGCTTTCAATCTGAGACGAATGAGCCGTCGAAATGTTTCCGGGGCGTTCGTTGCATGCTACGAAGAACACAGCCGGCTGTTGAACAGTTCCTTCCGGCACAAAAAAAGGCCCCGTTTCGGGGGCCTGTAGGGGCGAGTCGGGGCGTGGGATCGTCAGACGACGGCGCGCCGTCCGACGATGAGGCGGTAGATGAAGAGCAGGATGATCGCGCCGATGATCGAGCCGATCCATCCCGCCGTCTGTTCGTTGTGGCCGAGCATCGAAGCGAGGAAGCCTCCGACGAACGAGCCGGCAATACCGAGGAGGATCGTCACGATCCACCCACCAGGGTCGCGTCCGGGCATGAGGAACTTGGCAATCGCGCCGACGACGAGACCGAATAGAAGCCATCCGATGATGTTCATGGTTGTGTCTCCTTCAACGGGGTGTGGATGAGCAACTAGGGTGCCAGTGGCGGGAGGTTATCGGTTGTCGGTGTCGGTTGTCGGGTCGTCGGTTGTCGGTTATCGGTTCCCGGTGATCGGTTCTCGGCTGGGGTGGCGATGAGCCGGCCAACTCCCACCTCCCGACAACCGACAACCGACAACCGACAACCGACAACCCAACACCTCAACACCGATAACCGATAACCCACCCCCGCCCCCTCACCCCCGCATCACATACAATGCGCGCCGCATTTACCGAACAGGAGACAACATGTCTGGAAATCTCATCGATTACCGGGTGGAACAGGGCGTCGCGATCCTCGAGCTGAACGATCCCCCGGCGAACACCTACACCTACGAAATGAACAAGGAGCTCGATACCTGCATCCTCAATGCACGTATGGACGACGACGTCTACGTGATCGTGCTCCGCGGCTCCGGCGATAAGTTCTTCTCTGCCGGCGCGAACATCAAGATGCTTTCGGAGGTCACACCGCAGTTCAAGTACTACTTCTGCCTGCACGCGAACGAGACCCTCAATCGTCTCGAGCAGACTCCGAAGCTGGTCATCGCCGCGCTGAACGGACACACCGTCGGCGGCGGGCTGGAGATCGCCATGGCCGCCGATATCCGCATCGCCTTGCAGGGCGCCGGGAAGTGCGGCCTGCCGGAAGTGACCCTTGGCGTCCTCCCCGGGACGGGCGGCACGCAGCGCCTCTCGCGCCTGGTCGGGAAGACGAAATCGATCGAGCTGATGATCGAAGGGGGCCTCTTCGAATTCGAGGAAGCGCTCCGTCTCGGCGTGATCAACTACCTCTGGCCCGCCGAGCAGGACGGCAAGAAGTGGTGGGACCGGGTCATGGAGTACGCGCAGAGCTTCTGTCCGCCGAACAAGGCCTCACGCGCCGTCGGCCGCATCAAGCGCTCGGTGCAGAGCGGATGGGAAGTTCCCTTCGAGTCGGCGCTGGCAATCGAGCGCGAACTGCAGCAGCAGCTTTTCCAGAGCGAGGATGCAAAGGAAGGGCTGAGCGCGTACAACCAGAAGCGGAAGCCCGCATTCAAGGGAAAGTAGTACAATCCCCAAATCGTACAGAAGTGATACCGGATGGCGCGGCCTCAGGTCGCGCCGTTTTGTTTTTGGGGGGGACGATGAAGGTTTGGATGTTCGCTGTTGCGTGGCTTCTCTGTTCGGGACTTGCCTCGGCTGCCCCCTGTACGCTGGGCGTTACCGTTCAGCCCGATTCCCCGGTTGCGGGCCATCCCGTCGCGATTTCGTATTCGGCGCCATATCTCGGCTTCATCCAGGCGCCTTCCTTCTCCATCGACGGGAATCAGATCACCGTTGATCAGCCCACCGTTCATGCCGATCCGGCCTCTCTCGGCGACATTCGGTGCGGGCAAAGGACCGTCCAGGTCGGGACTCTTCCACCCGGCTACTACAGTGTGACGGTTCGTCTGAGCACCTCCTCGCCGATGTCGGGATCGTTCATCGTTACATCGCCCGAGGCGGCGACTTGCAGTGAGGTAGGAGCGTTCGCAACAGAACCGACGACGCCTGTTACTGGAAGGCCGGTGGTGCTGTCGTTCAAGCGCTTGACCGCGATTAGCTTTCTCGCGCCGTCCGTTTCAGTCATAGGCAATCAGATTACTGTTTACGACCACGTCAATCCCCAACAGCCGCCTGCTCCATATCCGCAACAGCTTTGCCTGACGACTTCCGCGGCGATTGCCTCACTCCCGGCAGGCGACTATGTCGTTCACTGGATCGTGGTCGACTTCAACCGGATGACCGACGCCGGCACATACACCTTCTCCGTCGTCCCTCCACCGGCTCGCCGGCGGGCCGCTCGGTGATATCTTTTCGCAATGCGCTACCGGAACCTTCACGGCACCAGTCTCGAGCTTTCGGAGCTCGGTTTTGGCACTTGGACTCTCACAACGGGCTGGTGGGGCAATTACACGGATGACGAAGGGCGGCGACTGATCGCCATCGCCCTCGACGCCGGGATCAACTACATCGACACCGCCGACGCTTACGGAAACGGGCGCGGTGAGACGATGCTCAAACCGCTGCTGGCCGAGCATCCCGAGGTCATCGTCGGAACGAAATTCGGCTACGACTTCTACAACAATCCCGAACGGCCTCGGGGACAGCGCGAGCTGCCGCAGGACATGTCGCCGAAGTTCGTCCGCTTCGCCATCGAGCAGTCCCTCCAGCGGCTCGGCGTCGATCACGTGGCCATCTACCAGCCGCACAATCCGCGCGTGGTCACGCTGATGGAAGACGAGCATTGGGAGACGCTGGAGGCGTTGAAGACGGAAGGGAAGATCCTGTCGTACGGCCCGTCGCTGGGCCCGGCCATCGGCTGGCGCGACGAAGGGATCTACGCCAATGCCGTGCGCCACGCGGCGGTCACGCAGATGATCTACAACGTCCTCGAGCAGGACCCCGGCCGCGAGTTCATCCTCGCCGCCGCGAAGGGGCCGTCGTATGCGGGCGTGGCCGAGTCGATGAAAGGGGAGACCGGGAAGAAGGTCTGTACGCCGTCGTCTGCCTTCGATCCGTCGTTCCGGGCATGGAAGGCCGATCCCGATCCGCAATTCCTCATCCGCGTCACGCACTCCTCGGGGATGCTCGAAGGGAAGTACACGCTCGACACGAAGTTCGACGAGACCGACCACCGCTCGCACCGCCCGCGCTCCTGGATGGTGGAAGGCTTGCAGAAAGTCGATCGCCTGGAGTCGCTGCGGAAAGAACGCGGCGTGACGCTCGGCCAGTTCGCCCTTCTCTGGCTCTACGCTCATAAATCCATCCTCTCCGCGCTCCCGAACATTTACGACGAAGAACAGATCCGCGAATTCGCCGCCGCCTCCGACCACCCGCCGCTCAGCGACTCGGAGATGGAGCAGATCCAGGAGATGTACGTCCTCAATTTCGACATCACCCCGTACGTCGAGGAAGCGGTAACGGCGTAGCGGGTCGCGCGGTTTCGAGGTCGCGCGGTCTCGCGGTGACGTTTACTGGCTCACGCAACCGCGAGACCCCGCAACCGCGCCGTCGATTTGTTAGCATCCGCACCCTATGTCCGACATCCAGAACCAGCTCTTCATCAACGGCGAATTCGTCGACGCCCGATCCGGCGAGACCTTCGCCACCATCAACCCGGCCACCGAGGAGAAGATCAGCGACGTCGCCTCCGCGGGGGCGGATGACGTCGACGCCGCCGTGCGCGCCGCCCGCGCGCAGATGGAGCCGGGGAGCGATTGGCAGAAGATGAAGCCGCGCGACCGCGCCAAGATCCTCTGGCACATCGCCGACATGCTCAGCGCGCGCGCCGCTGACATCGGCCGCATCGAGACCATCGACAACGGCAAGCCGATCTTCGAATCGCAGTACGTCGATACACCCGCCGCAGCCGAGTGCCTCTACTACTTCGCCGGCTGGAGCGGCAAAGTCACCGGCGAGACCATCCCCATCGCCGACAACGCCTTTACCTACACATTGCGCGAGCCGGTCGGTGTCGTCGGCGCCATCACGCCGTGGAACTTCCCGCTGATGCTCGCCGTCTGGAAGATCGCTCCGGCGCTGGCGTGTGGCAACACCGTGGTCATCAAGCCGGCCTCGAACACGTCGCTCTCACTGCTCAAGTTCGCCGAGTACGCCAAAGAGTGCGGGCTGCCGGCCGGCGTTCTGAACGTCATCCCCGGACGCGGCTCCGTCGTCGGCAACGCGCTCGTCGATCATCCCGGTGTCGATGCCATCGCCTTCACCGGATCCGCCGAGGTGGGGAGAGGGATCATGGCCCGCGCGGCGAAGAGCTTGAAAAAGGTGTCGCTGGAGCTCGGGGGCAAGTCGCCGAACATCGTCTTTGCCGATGCCGATCTCGAAACAGCGGCCCGCGGCGCGCTGAACGCCATCTTCTACGGCAAAGGCGAAGTCTGCGCCGCCGGCTCGCGGCTCCTGGTCGAGGAGTCGGCACATGACGAGTTGATGGCCAAGGTGACCGAGCGCGCCAACAAGATGGTGGCCGCCGACCCTCTCCACCCCAAGACGCGCCTCGGCGCATTGGTCTCCAAAGAGCAGATGGAGACCGTGCTCTCGTACATAGAAGCCGGCAAGAGCGACGGCGCCAAGCTCGTCGCCGGCGGCGAACGCACCGACATCGGCACCGGCAAGGGCTACTTCGTGAAACCGACCATCTTCGACGACGTCGAAGTCGGTCATCGCATCGCCCGCGAGGAGATCTTCGGCCCTGTCCTGGCCACCATCCGCTTCAAGGACGCCGACGACGCCATCGCCAAGGGCAACGCCACCGTCTACGGCCTCGCCGCCGCCGTCTGGACCCGCGACATCTCCAAGGCCCACCGCATCGCCCGTTCCATCAAAGCGGGTACCGTCTGGATCAACAGCTACAACCTCTACGACCCGGCGTTGCCCTTCGGCGGTTTCAAGGAGTCCGGCTTCGGACGCGATCAGGGGAGGGACGCGCTGGAGAAGTACACGCAGACGAAAAGTGTGTGGGTGAATTTGTAAGCTCAGGCGACGGGATTCGTTTTCAGCCAGTCGCTGATCAGGAGGTCGTCGTCGCCGTACGTGAGCTGCGAGATGACGAGCTTCTGCCGCTCGCACCAGCGTGGAAGGTCAGCGACGAAGTTTTCGTAGCGAGCCGCGATGACGGACCCGCTCGGGATGAGTTTTCCGCGTTCTCCAGCCGGTCCGCTCAGCCAGTTGCGGACAAGCTCGATCGCTCGTGACGGACGATTGTGATGCGCTTCGATGTCCTGTCCGGCGAGGTCCGAGCAGAACTTCTGGTACCGATAAGGCATTCGATCAAGAACGAGCGAACGCTTTGCATGTTGTTCTGAATCACCGAACTCCTTCGCGCCGAGGAACAGCCCGAGCTCGAGAGGCATGTTGAAACGTGGAAGTCGAGTGGCGCGGTCGAGCTGAACCCTCGATATGTCGTGGATTGCGCATTGAGAACCGCGGATGATCCGCACGATCTTTTGAAACCGGACATCGCTCGAGTCCTGAACTTCCAGCGCTGACCGGACCGTGAAACCGCAATCGTGAATACCGAACATGATTGCTCGCAGCATGGGCCGATAGCTGCGGTCGAACGGGCAGTTGACGAAGACGCTGCGATCGTACGACCTGTCGCTCACGCTATCGTTTCGCTCGTCTCGTTTTGACGGACTTCGCCGATTTCGATTTCCGGCGCGCTTCCCGTGCTTTACGCTCAGCGATGATCTCTAGCAAGGTCTCGTGCGCGATCTTCGGGTCGACGTTGTCCGGCTTCACGACCGGCGGCATAATTTCACGCCATTCCATGCGTCGAGAATAACATGCGTCTGCCCTCTCGCATGGCGCGCGTTATCATTCCGCCGTCCTTTAGTCCATGAAGCGATTCATCGTGGTAACTGGTTTGCCCGCCAGCGGCAAGTCGACGCTCGGCCACGCTGTGGCGCAGGCACTTGGGCTTGCGTTCCTCGACAAAGACGGAATCCTCGAGGCGTTGTTCGAGTCGCTGGGTACCGGCGACTCTGATTGGAGGCTCCGCCTGAGCAGGGCCGCTGATCGCGTGTTGCAAAGGCAAGCGATGCGTTCGCATGGTGCGGTGCTGGCGTCGTGGTGGAAGCATCCGCGTTCGCCGTTCGCGTCAGGCACATCCCCACTCTGGTTGCAGGCCCTGCCTGGCCAGCTCATCGAGCTGCACTGCCGATGCAAGGCCGAAGTCGCGGTTCAGCGGTTCTTCGCTCGCCACCGGCATGCCGGACACCTCGATGATTCCCGGTCGGAGCATGAGGAGCTCCTCAAGTTTCGAGAGGCCGCTGACTGGGGCGCACTGGGAGCCGGCCGGTTGGTCGAGGTCAATACAGAGCAGCCCATCGAGCTCGATGCTCTGCTCGACGAGATCGCAAGCCTGTGATTCCGCAGTGACCTTCACGGGGCCAAGCCTTTGTTCGTCGAAATGGAGGCAGGCAAAATCGAAGGCCTGGCCCCGTGCGATGACACGGAGATCCTGAGCGTCATGTCTACGAAGAAGGCGAATAACAAAGCAGCACTTGAGGAAATGCGGCCGGAGTACGACCTGCGCGGGGGCGTGCGCGGGAGGTTTTTCGCCGAGTATCAGAAGGGAACGAACGTCGTTCTGCTCGATCCCGACGTGGCCAAGGAATTCCGAAACTCCGAAGCGGTCAATCAAGCTCTGCGCGCGTTTTTGGCCGAGCATCGGCCGGCGAAGGTGTCCAAACGGCGCGCGGGTTGAGCACCTTTGCGCAATCGGAGAGCGACATCCTCGGCGCCAGGCCTTCGATTTCTTGAATATGGGCGGCCCAAGCACGTGAGAATCGAAGGCCCCGTGCGATGACACGGAGATCTCACGGGCAGTTGGCGTATGGCGGCGGCCCGATGTTCAGAGAACGAAGTTGCAGTTGGGCTCGATAGTTGGCCAGGACGATGTTTGTCTGCACGTAGCCGGGATCGGGCTGATAACCGCCCCAGCGCGAGAACACGTCCGCCGAAGTCGGGGTGAGGGTGGCGCTCGGATCTCCCTGCACGCCCTTCCATGTCGCTTCCGAAACGGGGGTCGTGAAGAGCGACGGATCGATCACCATCGTTTGCGAATAGAACCACCACCATCTCCACCTGCGGACGCACAGCGTCGGGGCGACGTGCCAGCCCCAGTTGACGAAGCAGTTCGGATTGTTTTTCGTCGGCGTATGCAGCGATCCATCGATCCACACCTTCCGAGGACGTGCGCCGTCCGCGATGATCAGGCGGCACATCTCGTGCGCACGGCCCCAGCAGCCGTCATCGGGGTAGAGGAACGGAATGCAGGGCACCGGGACCGTCAGGGGGTTGCAAGTCGTGGCGGCGCAAAGGTCGAAGAGTTGTTGGGCACGTGACCTCGATACGCAGCACCACCAGTTCCACGGCCACCAGCACCACTGCCACCACCGTATCGCGGGCGGAGGTTCGAGGCGGGGCAGATCGAATGGCGGGTCGAATGGGCGGGCATCGAGGATCTCCCCCGCATCCGAGACGGTTACGGCCAGCCATTGCTCGTTTCGCGCCTCGCGCAACGCGCGCAGCAATTCACCCGCTTCCGCGCTGTTTCGCTTCACCACGTGCCGCGCGTGCGACTGTTCGAACAGGATTGATACGTCTCCGCCTGGGTCTTCCGTGATTCGGTCGACGCGAACGATCTTCGGCAGGTGGACACGCCCGATGAATCCGGAACCGGGATCGGTCTCGATGTACACCGGCATCTTCCGGCTGCGGAGGTCTTCAAGGATCGACGTGAACGCCGCGGCGCGCCGGTCCGCGGGGTCGAATCGGACGGCACGGCCGTCCGCGAGAACCACGGCCGCTCCCCGATCGGTATCGAGGGACAGCTCCGAGATCGTTCCAAATACCGCGTTGGGATTGGCCATGACATCCCTCCTTTATCGTAGTGACGCTCCAGCCCGATTCGTTTCAGGCCGGGCCTTGATATTCTCGGTGGTCAGGCCCTTCGTTTTTCGAAAATCCGCATGGTGGAGCGCGAATCGAACTTGAAATACAAGGAGCACGTCCCCCACCTATCGCTCCAGGGCCATGTGAAGTGCTTCTGGATCATGGAGCGGGAGTACACGCCCGAGCATCCTGCCGAAGACGTGACGCCGGATGCCTTCATCGAGCTGATCCTGAACCTCGGCGACCCGTACGTGCTGCACGGGGAGGGGGTGCCCGATCGCGAGATGCCGAGGGCCATCCTCGTCGGACTTCACCAGAAACCACTGCTCTTCCGCTGCCGCGGCACCGTCAGGATCGTGGCGATACGATTCCACGCCTGGGGCGCCTTCCCCTTCCTCGCCGATGGGGCGCGGGTCGGCAATGACCTCAGGACGGCGATGGGGCAGCAGTGGGATGACTTGGCGGCGAAGGTTGAGCCCGCGGTCCTTGCGAATGACTACGACACCGCGGTTACCGTCGTCGAAGATCACCTGATTGAAAGACTCCTCACGGCGACGGTCGACCTTGGAAAGATCAAGGCCGCCGCTCGGATGTTGCACCTGCGGAAGGGCCAGTTCCGCCTCACCGAGCTCGCGGAGCAATGCAACCTCTCCAGCCGTCAGCTGCAGCGGCAGTTCCAGGATGTCGTCGGCGTTTCACCCAAAACGCTGGCACGCGCCATCCGTTTCGAGGAGATCCGCAAGCGTTTGATGTTCGATCCGGACCAGAGCCTGACCGACCTGGCTCACGAGTACGGCTACACCGACCAGGCCCACTTCATCCACGACTTCCGGGAGTTTGCCGACCGTACACCGGGCCGGTTCGCCCGCGAGATGCGAGCCATTCAGGACATCTTCCGCGATCACGACAATGTCGTTTTTCTACAAGTCCCGTCGCGCCGCCGCGGCTAAATTGGCTGCATGAGCGAAACACAACGGGAGGCGACAACCATGAACAAGGTCAAGATCATCAGTTTGCTGGTTCTCGATTACGACGCGGCCATCGAGTTTTACACGCGGAAGCTCGGCTTCGAGCTCGTCGAAGACAAGTCGTTCGGCGAGAGCCGCTGGGTCACCATTTCGCTGCCGCGGAACCGGGACCTCACGCTCGCCCTCGAGCTGGCCACGTCCGCCGAGGACAAGGCGTTGGTGGGCAGGCAAGCCGGCAGTCACGCGTTCCTCGGAATCGACACCTCTGACTGCCTTGGCGATTACACCCGCATGAAGCCCCTCGGTGTGACGTTTCTCGGCGAGCCGCAGTCGGGTCCGTGGGGTATCGGCGTGCAACTCGAGGATCTCTACGGAAACAAGATCTTCATCAGCCAGGAACCGTGAGGGCTGCGGGGCGCAGTGGGACGGGGTGTCAGTTGTCGGTTGTCAGTAGAAGGCGATCAGTTCGCGGCGATTGCCGAAGTGGTCAAGCCCCGAGTTGACGCCGTCAAGCCTCGGGCTGACGTGGTCGATCCTGGGTCTGATCTTGTCGAGCCTCCGACCGCTGCCAACCCGACCGGTGTCCGCCGTCAGGCGCCCTTCCCGCGTGCTGTACAATCCGGAACTCTTTGAAGAGGAGATCTATGCGAAAGAACCTAATCATTTTCATCTCGCTCGCGGTGTTGTCATTCGGACTTCTGGGCTGTCCGCCGAAGGAAGGGACCGGAAACACCAGCACGAGTGCGGCCGGGGGGGAAATCCTCGTCGGCGAGTACGGATCGATGACCGGGCCGCAGGCCACCTTTGGTCAGTCGACCCACAACGGCATCATGATGGCGGCCGACGAAGTCAACGCCGCCGGCGGCATCAACGGCCGCAAGGTCAAGGTCATCAGCGAGGACGACCAGTCCAAGCAGGAGGAGGCGGCCAACGCCGTCACCAAGCTGATCTCGAAGGACAACGTCCTGGCAGTAATCGGGGAAGTGGCGTCGTCCGCGTCGCTCGCCGCCGCGCCGATCTGCCAGTCGAACAAGGTGCCGATGATCACCCCATCATCGACCAATGACTCGGTCACCAAGAAGGGCGACTACATCTTCCGCATCTGCTTCACCGACAGCTACCAGGGTGAGAATCAGGCCATCTTCGCCGACCAGTGGTGCACCACCAACGGCAAGCCGAAGAGCATCGCCATGCTCACCGACGTCAAGAGCGACTACTCGCAGGGTCTGGCCAAGGTAGTCACGGCCAAGTTCACCGCCCTCGGCGGCAAAATCGTCGGCACGCAAGGCTACGCCAACGGCGACAGCGACTTCCGCTCGCAACTAACGGCCATCAAGGCCACCAATCCCTCGCTGCTCTACGTCCCCGGCTACTACACCGACATCGGTCAGATCGCCATCCAGGCGCGCGATCTCGGCATCACCGCTCCGCTTCTCGGCGGCGACGGCTGGGAGTCACCGAAGTTGATCGAGATCGGCGGCAAAGCCCTCGAAGGTTGCATCTACACGAACCACTACTTCTACGGCGACTCCAATCCTGTCGTCAGCGGCTTCGTGCGGAAGTACAAGGAGCGCTACGGCCAGACCCCGGACTCGCTCGCAGCCCTCGGCTACGACGCCATGAAGACGCTGGCTGACGCGATGAAGCGGGCCGCGAAGCTGGACGGACCGTCGCTTCGGGACGCCATCGGCCAGACCAAGGGACTGGTCGGCGTCACCGGCACGATCAACATCGGACCGGATCGCAATGCCATCGGCAAGTCGCTGGTCATCGAGGAGATCAAGAACGGCCAGCTTACGCTCAAAGCCACCATCGATCCGGCCAAGGGCGGCGGCGTGCAGATGAACAACGCTCCGGCCACCACGACCACCGGCGGTCCGCCGCCTGCGGCCGCGACGACGACCACGGGCGGGAACTAGGAAAAGGTTGTCGGTTATCGGTTATCGGTTGTCGGATGTTCGACGATCTCCGACTCCGACACCCGACACACGAATTTGTCTTTACACAACCCGGTCCGGCGAGTAGCGTTCGCCGGACTTTTTTTTGCGGTCAGGGTATAGGCATCTCATCTCGGGACTGTTTTCGCCTATCGTCTCCCCGACAACCGACAACCGACAACCGACAACCGCCGAGCGAGCACACATATCGGTCACTGAATGCAGGAGATCCTCCAGAATCTACTGAACGGGATTGCCGTCGGCGCAATTTACGCGCTGATTGCCCTCGGCTACACGATGGTGTACGGCATCCTGAAGCTGATCAACTTCGCTCACGGCGACGTGTTCATGCTCGGCTCCTTCGTCGGCTTCTACGCCGGCGGCTACGCCGCCCGCCATCTCCCGACGACGGGGGGAGCGCTCGGCTGGGGTTATGCCGGGCTGGTCATGCTCATCGCCATGGTGGTCTGCGGTCTGTTCGGTTTCCTCAACGAACGGATCGCGTACAGGCCGCTGCGCGGCGCCCCGCGCATTGCATCGCTGATCACCGCCATCGGCGTCTCGTTTCTGCTCGAGTACGGCGGCCAGTTCGTCTTCGGTGCCGATCCGAAATTCTTCCCCACGCTCGTCGAGAAGCACCTCATCACCTTCGGCGGCGTGACCACGACCAACTACCAGATCATCGTCCTGGTCGTGGCCGTGATCTTCATGGGCCTCTTGCAGTACATCATTTACGGCACGAAGTTCGGGCGGGCCATGCGCGCCGTCTCCTTCAACTTCGAGACCGCCTCGCTGATGGGGATCCCGACGGACCGGGTCATCTCGATGACCTTCATCATCGGCTCGGTGCTCGCCGCCGTGGCCGGCATCCTCTACGGCCTCTCGTATCCGAAGATCGATCCTCTCATGGGGATCATGCCGGGCCTGAAGGCCTTCATCGCCGCGGTCCTGGGCGGGATCGGCAACGTGCCCGGCGCCGTGCTCGGCGGACTGATCATCGGCATCATCGAATCGTTCGTCGGCGGCAGCCAGTTCTCGAACTATCGCGATGCCATCGCCTTCATCATCCTGATCGCCATCCTGCTCTTCCGTCCGTCGGGGCTGTTTGGGAAGTATCAGGCGGAGAAGGTCTGATGAAGGCAGAAGGCAGAAGGCAGAAGGCAGAAGTGGGAGCAAAGTCAGAAGGCTTTCTGCCTTCTGATTTCACGCGAACGAGGGCAAGCGCGTGACGAAATCCCTCCCCTGGTGGCTTCGCGACTTCCTCTGGCTGGCGCTCTTCGTAGCGGTCCTGGTCGGGCTGGCCTATGGGCTGGAAGCGATTCCGATCGCCGGCATTGCCTACTACAACCGGATCCTTGTGATCATGGGGATCAACATCACGCTGGCCGTGTCGCTCAACATCATCAACGGTCACGCCGGGCAGTTCTCTCTTGGGCATGCCGGATTCATGGCCATCGGCGCCTACTTTTCCGCCTACCTGACCTACTACCACTTCGCTCCGCGCCTGGACAACATGCCGGCCGGGACCCAGCAGTGGCTGATGCAGAACGTCTTTCTCGTGATCGCCGTGCTTTGCGGCGGTCTGCTCGCCGCGGTGGCCGGCTACCTCGTCGGGCTGCCGTCGCTGCGGCTGCGTGGCGACTACCTGGCCATCGTCACGCTCGGCTTCGGCGAGATCATTCGCGTCTTCATTTTGAATATCGACAAGATCGGTGCGGCGCGCGGCTTCAGCGGTATCCCGCACTGGAGCAACTTCTTCTGGGTCTTCCTCGTCTGCGGGCTGACGATCGTCATCTCATGGCGGCTGGTACAGTCCTCGACAGGCCGGGCCTTCCTGGCCGTCCGCGAGGATCAGATCGCCGCGGAGGCGATGGGGGTCGACACGACGCGGTACAAGGTCAAAGCCTTCGTCATCGGCTCGTTCTTTGCGGGCGTGGCCGGAGGTTTGTACGCTCACTACATGATGTATCTCAACCCGCAGATGTTCATGTTCGTGAAGTCGTTCGAGGTCGTGGCCATGGTGGTTCTGGGCGGTCTGGGCTCGATCAGCGGCTCGGTGGTGGCCGCGGTCATCCTGACGTTCCTCCCCGAGGGACTTCGGCCAGTGAAGGACTACATGCCCGGCGGCCGCGATCCGCGGATGGTCATCTACTCGATCATGCTCATCGTGCTGATGCTGACGCGGCCGCAGGGATTGCTCGGCCGCCGCGAGCTCTGGCAGGTGTTTGGTCGCAAGAAGAAGAAACGTGACCAGAGCGAGGCTCCTCCGGTTCAGTGATGGCTAACGGAAACGCTCTGCTCGACGCGCGCGACGTGACGATCCGCTTCGGCGGGCTGACCGCCGTGTCGCATTTCAACCTCGGCATCCAGCCTCACGAGCTGGTCGGCCTGATCGGCCCCAACGGCGCGGGCAAGACCACGGTCTTCAACATGCTGACCGGCGTCTATAAACCGACCGAGGGAAAGATTTTCGTCGGCGGCGTCTCAACGCACGACTTCAAGCCGTATCAGATCACCGCCCTCGGCGTGGCCCGCACCTTCCAGAACATCCGGCTCTTCAAAGAGCTGTCGGTGCTCGACAACGTAAGGATCGGTGGCCACATCCACTACAAGTACTCGACAGCCGCCGCCGTTCTGAAGACCAACCGCTTTCACGATGCCGAGGAGGCCGGGGAGCGCGACGCCATCGAGCTGCTGAAGATCTTCGGGCTGGAGAACCGCGCCGACTACTACGCGAAAAACCTCCCGTACGGCGACCAGCGCCGTCTGGAGATCGCCAGGGCGCTCTCGGCGCAGCCGAAGCTGCTATTGCTCGACGAGCCGGCGGCGGGACTCAACGACCGCGAGACGCGCGATCTGCTGCAGACCATCCGCGACATCCACAAACGCTTCGCCATCGCCATCCTCGTCATCGAGCACAACATGGAGCTGGTGATGGAGCTCTGCGAGCGGATCATCGTCCTCAACTTCGGCAAAACGATCGCGCAAGGAACGCCCGGCGAGGTACGCGAGAACCCGGTCGTGATCGAGGCATACCTCGGCGAACCGGCGGAGGCGGCCGGCATATGAGCGCGCTCCTCAGCGTCAGCAACCTCGAAGTGTCGTACGGCAACATCACGGCGCTGCGCGGGATCGATCTCGAAGTCCGGAAGGGGGAGATCGTCACGCTCATCGGTGCGAACGGCGCCGGAAAGACCACCACGCTGCGGACGATCTCCGGCCTGCTCAAGCCGCGCGGCGGCGAGGTCACCTACGACGGCCGCAACATCACCGGCACGAAGCCGCATGTCATCGCGGCGATGGGCGTATCGCACGTCCCCGAGGGGCGTGGCATCTTCGCCAACCTCACCGTGTCCGACAACCTCGAGCTCGGCGCCTACCTGCGCAAAGACAAGGTGCAGCAGTCGGAGTACGAGCGAATCTTCGCCCTTTTTCCGGTCCTGAAAGAGAGGATCAAACAGAGCGCGGGGACGCTTTCCGGCGGCGAGCAGCAGATGCTGGCCATCTCCCGCGCGCTGATGTCGAAGCCGAAGATCCTGCTCCTGGACGAGCCCTCCCTCGGCCTGGCGCCCCAGATGGTGCAGACGATCTTCCGGGTCATCAAAGAGATCAACGCCGAGGGGACACCGATCCTCCTCGTCGAACAGAACGCGCACATGGCCCTCGTCACCGCCAACCGCGGCTATGTGATGGAGACCGGCCGCATCGTGCTGACCGATGACACGAAGGCGATGCTGAAGAGCGATCGGATCAAGAAGGCGTATCTGGGCGGGTAAGCACGGCGCGCTGATCTTTGCGCATCGCAATTGCAGGGTCCTCCGGCAAACGAGGAGGTACCCATGCAGATCCTGAAAACGGCAGTGCTCGCCATGCTGGTCGCTGTGTCGATGGAGGCGCAGCCGGCCGATCTGGTCATGGCGCAACAGGCGCTTGCGTCGGCGGATGCGGCGGGGGCGCAGGTATTCGCGAAGAGCCTTTACGAGGACGCGGCGTACCGGGCGCGCTTTGCCCAGGAGAACTGGAGCTCGAACACGCCGTCGAAGCGCAATGAGGCGCAGATGCGCGCCATCGAGGCGACCATCGCCGCCGAGGCCGCGGGTGCGAAGGCGCGGTGGCTGAGCACGAATACGGCCATCCACGGTCTGCAGGCCGACATCCAGCGCTTCGGCGGGTCGTCCAACGTCACATTGCTTGCCGAGGAGTCGCCAACGGTCGAATTCAGCCGCGGGTCCGCTACGAAGGAGCGGATCGCCACGGCGCAGTTTGCGGTCGATCAGGCCAAAGCCGCGGGGGCGCTCGACCTGGTTCCCGACAACGACCTCGCGAACGCGGAGCGATACATCGACAGCGCCAAACGGGTATCGCGGAGTACAGCGAACAGCGACGTCGGAGACCACTTGGCGTACCGCGCCGAGATGATCGGGCGGCGGGCGTTCTATCTCGCCCGTCTCGCGCAATCGAACCGGGCTCTCCCCGGCATCCAGCTCGATCGGACCCGTCTGGCGCAGGCGGCCAGCGAGCGACAGGCCGCCGCCGAGCGCGCGCAGCGGGAGGAAGCGGAGCGCCGGTCGGTGGCTCTGCAGCAGGCGCTGGCCGCCGAACAGGCCAGCCGTCAGGCGCAGGCGGCCGAGGTGGAGCGGCTGCGGCAGCAGATCGATGAGAATCGCCGGGCCGCGCAAGCGCGCGTCGAAACCGACCGCCAGGCACGCATCGCCGCGGAGCGTCAGCTCGACGAGTCGTACAGCAGGTACGAGACTGCGATCGCCACCTCATCCCCCTCGGAAGTCGAGAACATCCGGCTGCAGATCGAGGATCAGGAGCTTTCGCTGCGCGCAATTCAGGATCGGGAGCGCGCAAACGCCGAGGCGATGCAGGCCGGGATCGCCCGCCTGCGCGGCGACCTGACGGCCGCGCAACAATCGGGAGCGATCAGCCCGGACGTCATCTCGCAGCGGCAGGCTGACCTCCTGGCGCGGCAGGCGGAGCTTGACTCGTTGCGGCAGTCGCTCGAAAGCGACGCAGCGGCTCGATCCGATCGCGCCAGGCAGCAGCACGAGGCGGTCGCCGCGGCGCAGGCTCGCCGGCAGCAGGCCGACGCCGAGGCAGCCGCGCTGAGACAGAAGGCGGAGGAGGCCGAGCGGCAGGCGCAGGCGGCCCAGGCCGAGGCCCAGCAGGCCAATGCGCAGGCGCAGCAGGCGAATGTTCAAGCGCAGCAGGCTCAGGCTGCAGCGCAACAGGCGCAGGCGGCGGCGCAGCAGACCCAGGCGCAGCTCGATCAGGCCCAGGCGGCGGCGCAACAGACCCAGGCCCAGCTCGATCAAGCGAAGCAGTTGCTCGCAGAGCGGGATGCCGAGGCGCGGCTGCTGCGGGTCCAGAACGAGCTTGCCCGGATCGCATCGACGCGCAGCGAGCAGCGCGGAGTCATCGTCACTCTCAGCGGAGGCATCCTTTTCGATACCGGCAAGAACTCGCTCAAGCCGGGCGCGAAGTCGACGCTGACGAAGATCGCCAAACAGCTGCAGACCGACCCATCGCTCAAGATCGCCGTCGAGGGGCATACGGACAACGTCGGCACCGCGGCGAAGAATCAGGCGTTGTCGGAGAAGCGCGCGAATGCTGTGCGCGACTACCTCGTCTCGGCCGGAATCCCATCGGATCACATCACCGCCGCCGGCCGCGGATTAGAGGCGCCGGTCGCGACGAACAAGACGCCGGCGGGAAGGCAGCAGAATCGGAGGGTGGAGCTGGTGATTACGCAGTAGATGCGGGGTCTCGCGGTTGCGGGTCTCGCGGTCTCGCGGTGGGTGATTGCTCGACTTGCGGTTGTCGTAAAGGTTTCTGGTGGTTCAGCAAGACGATAGCCACCGCGAGACCGCGCAACCCCGAGACCTCGCTACCGCCTCTTCAGCCACAGGCTTCCTCCGGGATTCTCCAACGTCAGCGGCATCAGCTCCTTGAGAAGCTCGCGATGGAATCGCGCCAGCCAGGTGCCGAAGAGGATGACTTCGAAGGAGGCGTTGTACTCGAGGAAGGCCCGCAGGATGTAGTCCTCGTTCCAGGCGCGGCCTTCGTAGACCCACTCCTTCGGGTACTCGAACGGATAGAAGACGTCGTGGAAGTGGATGTGCACCCCCGAGGCGAGGCGGGGGAGGATCTCGAACACGATGCGGTTCACGTCGCTGCCGGTCTTCGAAACGTGCGTCGAGTCGATGAAGAGGACGTCGTTCGAAGCCAGAGAGTCGAAGGTCTCGATCGGCACCTCCTGCAGACGGGTGCGGATGACCGTCACGCGCGCACGGTCGGGCGGACGGAGCAGCGCGTCGAGCGTCGAGGTATCGGGATCGATGAAAGTGAACGACGTCTCCGGCAGCCAACGGTCGGCGGTGTCAAGCATCGCCGCCGATGAGAATCCGGAGCCGACTTCGATGACGCGCCGCGGCCGGAGCTTGCGCAGCATCGAATAGAGGAAGATGGCGTCGGCATAGGAGTACGCCCAGTTCTCGAACCAGTAGCGGGTCTCCGGCGATTGCTCCCGAGGAAAGGGCATCTCGGGATAGAACGCCGCCAGCTCCCTGACCAGCGCCACCTGCGCCTCGGCGCGCAGATCGATCCCCGGCAGCGACGGCGGCGGCGTCCCGAACAGCTCCCCCTCGCGCGCCCGGATCTCGTCCATCGACGGGATCGGCGAGTAGAAGTGCCCCGGCGACATCCACGTCTTCCAATGCGCCAGATCGGCGCGCAACTGGTCGCGCTCCGCTTCGAGGGCAAGGATGTAACGGTGAAGACCGCTCAGCCAAGGAAGACGCCGCGCGGCGCGTTTGAAGAAGCCGGACACTGGCGATTCAGGCGGCGGCAGGCTCTGACGTGATGCGATAGAGGAATGCGTCGTCAATGTAGCGGCCGTCGATCGCTCGGGCCGTGTGAAGCTTCCCGACGATCGTCCAGCCGGTCTGAACTTCCGAGGCCAATGCCTTGACGATCGCGTTATTCGGCTCGACTACCGTGATGTGCTTGAGTTTCTTGCGTGACTCGTGAAGTGCATCGAGGGCACGAATCACAGCGCCATACCCATCCCTTTGACCGTAAGTGCTCACCCGGGGCGATGCAAGCATGAGCTTCCAGAAATTGTCGTCGGATTCGTAGTACCAGAACGAGGCGACGACCGGCCAACCGGCCTCGTCGAGCGCTCGCGTGAGCGCAGCGCCGTCGCGTTTCATCTCGTCGGTGAGTACTTCTTTCACCACAATGTCTTCAGCCATGCCAGGACTCCATTCGTCGGATCAGTGACTGCTAGAAAGAAGCCGAATGCTCTTGTCTCCGTGATTGCCGGATCATACCGGCTCACCTCCGACCAGTCTTTCACGATGTTCCAGTTCTCTGCAAAAACGCTGTTTCGACCCGCTTCTTCGTCATGGAGCTTTTCGATACCGGAAACGGTCAGCAGCTTTGTCAGGTTGTGAACGTAACTGTCGTTGACAACCTTCCGATCCGGGAAATCGAACTCGCGCGTCTTTCTGGCGATACAGGCCTTGAGCGCAAATTCGACCGCGTAGCCGCAGAGGTAGTACGCGGCCTGAAAGCGCCCGGCATCAAGCAACGCCGCCGCGTCGGCAACGCGTTCCTCGGCCATTTTCTGCAGGTCGAAGCAGTTCATCCGTTCTCTCAGCAACTCCGGAAGACGGCAATCGTATCAGTCACAGCTAACTTCCCCACTTTCCCGGCGTCCAACGATCGAACGGAGGAACACCATGCGACGACTCGCCCTTCTGCCTGCCCTCATCGCCCTCACATTGCCCCTCGCCGCCGGATCTCATTCGTACAGTAACGAGTACTCGGGCCACGGCCTCTCGGTGTCGACCGATGACTGGGAGGATGTGCGCGACTGCAGCTCGATTCACGTCCAATACAACAACCGGAGCGTTCTGGTGGTCGAGGAGAATGTGCCGGTGAGCAGCCTGCGCTCGCTGAAGGTGCGCAGCGACCGGAACGGATCGATCCGCGTCATCGGCACGACGTCATCGACCTACGGCGTCAAGGCCTGCAAGGCCTCGGCACTCGGAAACGTGAACGATCTCCACGTCACCGTCAGCGGCAACGAAGTGAGCGCGGACCCTATCGACAACGACGCGCGCTCCATCATCTACTTCCTCGTCTTTGCCCCTCGCAACGCCCAGATCGACCTCGACGCCACCAACGGTCCGATCTCGGTGGCCGGCGTCGACGGCTCCGTGACCGCGCATGCTCTCAACGGTCCAATCGCCGTCAAGGCGTCGTCGGGGACGCTCGATATCCACACGGACAATGGCCCGATCTCCTTCGTCGGAAACACCGGCAACGTGAAGCTGCGCGCGAACAACGGCCCGATCTCGGTCAAACTGGACGGATCAGGATGGATCTCCGGCAGCCTCGACGCATCGACGGAGAATGGCCCGCTCTCGCTCAAGGTCCCGGCCGGCTACGCCTCGGGCGTGCACGTCGAGACGGATGGCACCTCGCCCGTGAGCTGCCGCGGCGCCTCCTGCCGCGCCGCGAAGAAGGCCTACGCCGAGAGCAGCAGCGACGATGACTTCGGTCCCCGCTGGCCACGCCAGCTCGACTTCGGCTCCGGCGCCCGCACCGTGTCGCTCTCGACGCACAACGGGCCGGTGTCGGTGAAGGAAGGGGAGTAGTAGGTTCTTACGCAGTTGGCGGCTTCTCCGTTGTCGGTTGTCGGTTGTCGGTGCTCGGTTGGGTATGCGTTGTCGGTTATCAGTTATCGGTTGTCGGTGGTCAGATAACAACCGACAACTGATAACCGACAACCGAGTACCGACAACCGACACCCACCCCACACCCCCCCGGTGACAACGCGGCGAAGCCGCCAGCGCTACACTTAGCACCCTTGGCCCGCGCGAAACTCCTCACTGTCCTCGGCGTGACGTTCGGCCTTGCCGTGACGGTCGGGAACATGATCGGCGCGGGGATCCTCCGGACGCCCGGAGACATCGCGGCGCAGCTTCCCACCTTCTGGCCGTTTCTTGCCGTCTGGATCATCGGCGGTCTGTACGCCCTCCTCGGCGCGAATGCGCTGGCGGAGCTGGGGACGCTGGTTCCCGAATCAGGAGGGCAGTACGTCTTCGTCCGCCGCGCCCTCGGCGACTACGCCGGGCTCGTGGTGGGATGGAGCGACTGGATCTCCACCTGCGGCACCACGGCCGCGGTCTCCATCGTCGTCGGCGAGTACACGCTCGTCCTGTTTCCGGCGCTGCGCGGCATCGAGCCGATCGCGCTCGCGGTCATCGCCATCTTCACCGTCATCCAATGGTTCGGCGTGCGTTGGGGCGGTTGGACGCAGGACGCGACCAGTCTGCTGAAAGCGCTGGCGTTCCTCTTCCTCATCGCGGCCTGTTTCTACCTCGGCACGCGCCATCCGACGGCGGCCTCGATCGTGGCGGAGCATGAAGGCTCGCTCGCCATCGCCTTCATCCTGGCGCTGCAGTCGGTCATCTATACCTACGACGGCTGGACGGCGGTCATCTACTTCTCGGAGGAAGTGAAGGACTCGGGACGCAACATCCCGCGGGCGATGTTCGGCGGCGTGTTTGCGGTGATGGCGATCTACCTCCTGGTGAACGTGGCCTTCCTGCGCGTGGTGCCGCTCGGCAGCATCGCCGGGCAGAAGATGGCGGCCGGGGTGGTGGCGCACCATCTCTTCGGTGCCTACGGCGATCCGATCCTGCGCGTGATCATGATCATCTCGTTGCTCAGCGCGGCGAACTCGAACGTCCTGATGGCGCCGCGCGTCCTTTTCGCCATGAGCCGCGACCGGCTCTTCTGGCGCGGCGCCGCCGAGGTGAACAAAGGAGGGACGCCGGACATCGCGCTGCTCTTCAGCAGCCTTCTTGCGGCCGTTTTCGTCATTTCTGGCAAGTTCGAGCAGGTCATCGCCATCCTGGCGTTCTTCTTCGTGGCCAACTACGCGCTCTCCTTCGCCTCCCTCTTCGCCTTGCGCCGCAGCGCGCCCGGCGCGCCGCGTCCCTTCCGCGCCATCGGCCATCCCTTCACCACCGGGCTGGCGTTCCTGGCCTCGGTCGCCTTTCTGATCGGGGCGATCCTGAGCGACATGCACAACTCGCTCTTTGCCGTCGGCGTGCTCGTTCTGTCGATCCCGTTGTACCTTCTTGTCCGACGCAAATGACCGGCTACCGATTCGATCCCCGCCTCGCCTTCGCGCGCACGATCCCGTCGCACTACTACTTCGACCAGGCGGCGCTGGATGCCGAGAACCGCAACATTTTCGCCCGCACCTGGCAGTTGGCCGGCCGTGCCGATCAGGTGCGCGACGCCGGGCAGTTCGTCACCACCACCATCGCGGACGAGCCGGTCGTCATCGTCCGCGGTGCGGATGGGGAGTTGCGCGCGCTCTCGAACGTCTGCCGCCATCGCGCCGGTCCTGTTGCCAGGGGGGAAGGGAAACGCCCGGTGCTGCAGTGCGGCTATCACGGCTGGACATATGGGCTCGACGGCCACCTCCTGCAGACTCCGGAGATGGCCGGCATCGAGTGTTTCGATCGTGCCGATTTTTCACTGCCGCGCTTCCGCGTGGAGGTCTGGAACGAGCTGGTATTCGTGAACCTCGATCCCGCCGCCGCGCCGCTCGGCGATTTTCTCGGCGACCTGGTCAGCCGCCTCGCGCCCCGCGATTACGCCGGCTACCAGCTGGCCGCGCGCAAGGATTGGGCGCTCGACTGCAATTGGAAGGTCTACGTCGACAACTGTCTCGAGGGATACCACATCCCCATCGTTCATCCCGGCCTCTTCCGGG
>DATMNC010000071.1:0-27943 GCA_035569395.1 Thermoanaerobaculia bacterium
ATGAGGGTAGCTTACTCCAGCCGTGTGCGCAGCCGCTTGGTCTCCGCGCGGCGCTTCTTTTCCTCGAGACGCCGGCGCTTCTGGCTTCGGGAGATGCGCGTCGGTTTTCGAATTTCCTGCTCGGTGATGGCGTCGCCCAGCAATTCTTCCATCCGGGCCAGAGCGCGGTCGCGGTTGGCGAGCTGGCTGCGCTCGGCCTGCGACGTCACGCGCAGCACGCCGAGTTTGTTGATGCGCCCGGCCAGGCGCTCCCGGATGCGCGCTTTGCGGTCCTCAGGCAGCGGCAGCGCATCGACGTCGACCTCGATCGTGACGCGCGTCTCCACCTTATTGACGTTCTGCCCTCCCGGGCCACCGGCGCGCGAGGTAGCAGCACGCAGAAGTTGCGACGGCACCGTGATGCCGTCGCCGAGGTCGAGATCGCGCATTTGGCGCGAATCATACGCGGCCGGCACATGCCCGGCCGCGCAGGCCAACGACTACTTCTCCGGGAACTTGAAACCGAGGTAGGTGCCGGAGCTGATGCCCATCGTGGCGAGGAGCGTCGCACTGAACTCCGGCATCGTAAGCTGCGTGGCGACCGAGACGAGAAACATGATCCCCAGAACGATCGTCCACACCACGATCTGGAAGCGGTGCAGCACGATGTTGCCGTCCGAGTCGCTCAGGATCTCGCGAAGCCACCAACTCGTCTTGGGAGCCTTCGCCGTGGTGCCAGCCGACGACGTTTCGATGAGTACTGCGCCGAGCGCGGTACCGGAGCTGATACCCATCAGGCCGAGGAGCGACGGTGTAATCGTGTCCTGATTACCGCTGATGAGCCAGATGAGCACGTAGCTGACGATGATCAGTACGAACCACCATGCCATCTGGCAGCGTCCGAGGCTGTAGGGAGGCAGCACTCCATCGACGGTAGGGCCGTCGCGTAGCAGACCATGCTTTTTCGCAAGCCAGAAGATGGCCACCAAAAAGAGGACCAGCGCGATGAGCCACAGCCATGAATACCAGACGAATTTTACGACGACGAGCGTAAAGTGCGCGTTGGTTGGCGCCGCGGCACCGTGATCGATGCCGATGGTCGCAATGACTTTCGGACGCGTCCAATTCAGGAATGGCTCTCGCAGCAGTGCTGACCAGAGATTCTTGTTGCTCGATGTCCGTTCGAGGTGGAATTGCAGCGCGCCGTCCGTCGGGTAGATTGCTTCCCGCGTCGTTCCGGTGTCGACGCCGTTGATGTAGAGCGTGATGTCTTTTGAATGATTGGAGGCCCAGTCGACGTAGGCTTTCAGCTCGTCCGGTTTTTTCGTGACGAGGATGATCGAATCGCCGAGCCTCGCCTCAACTTCATGCGTCTCGGCGTTCGCAACGCGTGCCTTTAACTCGTCCGCCGACGTTGGCGGCGGCGGGAGGATGACCACGTCGATCGTGACGTTCGGCGCGCTGCTGCCGTCGGCGCCTGTGGGCTGTTTGCTCTCGTCGTTCTTGTTTTGCGGCGCGTTATCCGCGGACGCCTTGTCTGGGGTTTTCTTGTCCGCGGGTGGTGGCGCCGGTACAGTTTCTTTCTTCGCCGTGTCCGTTGGGGGATTCGACGACCCCTGGGCGAACGCGCCGGCGGCGACGAAAAACAGAACGAATGCGAGTCTTCTTACGAGCATGACGCCTCCTCGAAATCGTTTGTGGTTGGGGAATGCCATCAATGTAAGTCACGGATCAGCGTCTCGCAACCGACTTTTTCGACGGACTGCCTGCCGGTTTTCCTACTGGCAGATGCCGAGCCGCACGCGGCGGATGGCTTCGCTCAGCGGCCGGTCGGCCAGCAGCGGGTCGACAAGCGCGCGGACGCGGAGGTAGACGTCCGCACTGCCGGTGCCGAGGGATTGCGCGATCACCGCGCTACGTCCCGAGACAGCCTGCTCGAAAGCCTTCGCCTGCGTCTCCGCCTCCTCCAGCGTATGGGCCTCGGCGACCCCGCGCATCATGGCCACGCGCCACTCAACCGCCTGTGCGGCGACGATCAGCTCGATGGCCAGGACGCTCTGGACGTTGCTGAGGATCGTCCGCATCTTCCTGGCCGCGTGCGTCGACATCGAGACGTGGTCCTCGGCATTCGCTCCGGTCGGAATCGAATCGACCGAGGCGGGGTGGGAGAGGACCTTGTTCTCCGAGACGAGGGAGGCGGCGGTGTACTGCGTGATCATCAGTCCCGAGTTCACGCCGGGGCGGGTGGTGAGGTTCGAGGGGAGGCCGCGATTGTGATCGCTGTCGAGGAGCGTCTGGGTGCGGCGCTCGGAGATGTTGGCCAGCTCGGCCAGTGCGATGCTGAGGAAGTCGGCGGCGAGGGCGATCGGCTGGCCGTGGAAGTTGCCGGCGGAGTAGGCCAGGCGTTCATCGCCGCGATAGCCGGCCGGCCAGTTGTCGCGGAACTGGACATCAAAGGGATCTCCCTCGCCTGCGAAGAAGAGCGGGTTGTCTGTTGCCGCGTTAATCTCGCGGTCGGCCACGTCACGGGCGTAGCGGATGGCGGCGCGCGAGGCGCCGTGAACCTGCGGCGCGCAGCGTAGGCTATAGGGATCCTGCACGGCGCCGGCGCGCTCGACGAGCTTGCTGCCGCCGATCTGCGCGCGCATGCGCGCGGCACTGGCGATCTGGCCGGCGTGGCCGCGGGCGGCGTGGACTTTCGGATCGAGCGCGCGCGTGCAGCCGCACATCGCCTCGAGCGTGAGCGCCGCCGCGGCGTCGGCCAGATCGGCCAGCCGCTCCGCGTCAGCGACGCCGAAGGCCAGCATCGACGCCGAGAAGTTCACGCCGTTGACGAGCGCCAGCCCTTCCTTGAACGTCGGCTTGATCTCCTCGGCCCGAAAGCCGAGGAGCGCTGGCAGCTCGGAGGCGTCGCGGAGCTCCGTGGTGCCGGCGATGTAGAAACGTCCCGATCCGAGCAGGGTGGCGAAGGTATGCGACAGCGGGCAGAGGTCGCCGCTGGCACCGACCGAGCCGCGCAGCGGCACGAGCGGAATGACGCCGCGGTTGAGCATGGCCTGGAGGACGTCGACAAGCTTGCGGCGAACGCCTGAGTGTCCCTGCAGGAACGAATTGAGCCTTGTGGCCAGGACCGCGCGGATGACGTCCGCGGGGAAGTAATTCGATAGATCGTCGGGATCGCAGTTCTCGCCGACGCCGACCGAGTGCGAGAGCAACAGATTGCGCTGGAGCTGTTCGAGATCGTCCGGAGCGATCGGTTTGTCCTTGAACTCACCGAAGCCGGTCGTGACGCCGTACTCGGTCGCCGCCGGCTGGCCCGCCTCCCACGCCCTTCTGTAGCTCTCCACCACCCTCGCGATGAGCTGCTCGCCTGCGGCGACGCGCGCGTCCGTCGATGGATCGATTTCGACGTTCGCTCCGCCGCGCGCGATCTGCACGAGTTGCTCGATGGTGAGCGAGTTGCCGTCGAGAGTGATGGTGTTGGTCATGGTGAACCTGTCATCCTGAGCCTGCCCCTTCGGCTGCGCTCAGGGCAGCCACGCCGCTGAGCGAGCGGAGCGAGCGAAATGCGCGGAGGACGGCGAAGGATCTCGAAATACGCTGCGCCTGCCACAGGCGCTGCCACTGGAGATCCTTCAGCGTCCTACGCGCATCTCGCTCGCTACGCTCGCTCGGCGCTTCGGCAGCTTCAGGATGACAGTCTCTCAATTTCTGCAAGCAATCCTTTAATCCCCTCAACCAACCGCTCTCGCGGAATCGTCGTCTGCCCCGGTCGCTCAGCCAGCCAACTGCTCCGGTCGTCGAGCACCTTCGCCTTGGCCCGTCCCGCGGCCATATTCTTGACTGTGACGATACCCTGAGATTTCTCGTTCGAGCCGCAGAGGATGGCCAGGGGGATGTCGTACTGGTCGGCGTATTCGAGCTGTTTGCCGAGGCGCTTGGCGGTGCCGATGTAGAACTCCGTCGGGATGCCGGCGCGGCGCAGTTCCCATGTCATCTGCAGGTAGTCGTCGGTGAGCGCTTTGTCCATGTTCGTGACGAGCACGCGGGCGGTTGCTTTTCTGGTGTCGACGCGTCCGAGGTGAGCAAGGGCGGAGAGCAGACGATCGACGCCGATCGACGCACCGACGGCGGGGATCGCTTCGCCGAGGAAGCGCATCACCAGGCCGTCGTAACGGCCGCCGCCGAAGATCGAGCCGAACTGCGGAGCATCGAGCAGGATCGCCTCGAAGACCGGGCCGGTGTAGTAGGCCAGGCCGCGGGCAATCGAGAGATCGAGCGAGACGCGGTCGTCGTCGTAGCCGAGTGCGTAGAGGTGATTCGAGATCCGCTCGACGACGTCGATCTGCGCCGGGGCGTGATCGAGCGTGGCGAAGAGCTCGCGCAGCCTGGCCGCGACCTCACGCCGCGAGTCGGACTTGATGTCGAGGAAGCGTTTGATCCGATCGACCTGGCTGCCATCCAGCCCAACGCCGCGGATGGTGTCGCCAGACTCGTCCTTGTAGCCGTTCATCAGCTCGCGCGAGACCTTGTCGAGGCCGGCCTTGTCGAGTTTGTCGAGGACGCGGAAGACGTCGGCTCCCTGCTCGGCGCCGATGCCTGCGAAATCGAGCAACAGGTTCAGCACCGCCCGGCTGGAGAATCGCACCAGGTATCGGCCGACCTCGAGCGACGACAGCGTGTCGCACATCCCGGCGATGATCTCGGTATCGGCGACCTCGGAGACCGTTCCGACAGAGTCGAGATCGAATTGCGTGAACTCGCGGTAGCGTCCCTTGTCCGGTTTGTCGGCGCGCCAAACCGGTGCGACCTGGTAGCGTCGGAAGGGGCGCGGCAGGTCGGCGTACTGGGCGATGACGCGCGCCAGCGGTACGGTCAGGTCGAAGCGCAGGCCGAGCGCTTCGTTCTCCGGGTTCGTGACCCGGAAGATCGATTGCTGCGCCTCGGCCCCCGCGCTGCCGGATAGGACGTCGAGGAATTCAATGGCCGGCGTGCTGAGGGGGACGAATCCGTAGAGCTCATAGACGCGGCGGATCGTATCGATCATCGACTGCCGCGCCAGCATCTGGTCGGGCAGAAGGTCGCGGAGGCCGCGGGAGACACGAGGTTCGACGGTATCGGTCATTCGGCGGAGAGGAGGCCGAATGTTGAATGTTCAATGTTGAATGTTGAATGTTGAATGACGCGAGACCCATTCAACATTGAACATTCAACATTCTGCATTCAACATTCCGCGAAAGCGGGTTTGGTACCGAGGGCCGGGATCGAACCGGCGACCCCCAGATCCACAATCTGGTGCTCTAACCAACTGAGCTACCTCGGCACAGGACGCGGAATGATACTCAGAAACCACGTGAGGCGCGAGTGAGAACAGCGGGTGGGCGGAATGCATTCTGCCGCGCGCAGTTACGCCGCCACCATCAGCAGATCGGCGAAATAGCCCTTACTGTCGCTCCACCTCCGCTCGATCGTGAATCCTCCCGCTTCGGCGAGCGCGCGCAGACTGGCATCGTCGTACTTGTACGAGTTCTCCGTATGGATCGACTCCCCCTCTTCGAACGCAACTTCATATCCATCGATGAGGACGCGCTGCGCCTCTCTGCTGACGAGGTGCATTTCGATGCGTCCCTCGGCTTCGTTGTAGTAGGCGCGGTGGGCGAAGGAGGAGAGGTCGAACGTTCCGCCGAGCTCGCGGTTGATGCGGCCGAGCAGGTTGAGGTTGAAGGCGGCGGTGACGCCGAGGGGGTCGTCGTAGGCAGGTTGGAGGATCGATGCGGATTTGCGCAGGTCGGCGCCGAGGAAGAGGGCATCGCCGGGGGCGAGGGCGGTGCGGAGATTGGAAAGCATGGTACCGGCCGCGGCAGGATCGAGGTTGCCGATGCTCGAGCCGAGGAAGAGGACGATCGTCCGTGCTTCGGAGGGGGGGAGGTAGGGGGGGAGCAGTGTGGCCGGATTGCGGAAATCACCACAGATCGCGGCGATGGAGAGTCGGGGATAGTCGGTCAGCAGGGCTTGCGCGCTGGAGGCGAGGATGCCGGCGTCGACGTCGACCGGAAAGAAGTCGAGAGACGCTTGTCTGGCGAGAATGGCGCCGATCAGATGCCGCGTCTTCCGCGCGCTGCCGCTACCCAGCTCGACCAGGCGTACACGCGGGCCGAACGCCGCGGCGATCTCCGCCGCCCGCGACCGCAGGATCTCATCCTCCGCACGGGTGACGTAGTACTCCGGCAATTCGCAGATGGCCGAGAAGAGCGCTGAGCCCAGCGCGTCATAGAAGTAATGAGGAAGCAGAAACTTCGGCATCGCCATGAGCCCGCGCCGGACATCGTCCGCAAAGCTGTTCGATGGTGAGGCGGCGGCGCGATGGAGCACGAAACGCTCGCGTGTCGGAGCCGGCGCCGGGACAGCGAGTGTTTGTTCCATCTGTCCGACGATCATAGCGCTTAGCGGACCGCGTATCCGGCGACGCGCAACGCGGCTGTGGCGCGCTCCAGCGCCGTGTCGCGCACCAGAACGTAGTCGGTGTCATACGTCGAGATGACGAAGAGGGCGATTCCGGCCTCGGCCAGGACGCGCGTAAACGCGGCGGCGACCCCCGTCTGATCGAGCGGAAGGGGACCGGCCAGCTCGAGGCAACGCCAGCCGCGGTCGGCCACGACGTCGGGGACGTTGCCTTCGTTGCAGACGATCGAAAGCTCGTGGGCGGTGCGGGTGATAGAGACAAAGGTGCCGTGCGCCCACGGCGGAATGGCCTCGTCCGCTTGGAGGCGGACGATGGCGTAGTGGCCGTCGAGGAGGGTAAAGGCCGGCTTCATGTCCCGCTCATCTGTCGGACGGCATCGATGAGCTGCCGCGCTTCGAACGGTTTCTGCACGACCGTTTCCACCTCGCCGGAGAGGGCGCCGATCAGCGAGTCAGGCGAGGCCGTCAGCAGGATGGACCGCTTCAGCGATGGTGGATCGTTCAGCCGGAGATGGCGGATCACGGTCATCCCCCCTTCGTGCGGCATCATCAGGTCGAGCAGGATAACGTCGTACGCCTGCCGCTTGAGCGCGGCGATGGTCTGATTTCCGGTCAGGAAGACGTCGACGCGGAATCCCTGATTCCCGAGGATGCGCGCAACGAGGCGCTGCATGGAGAGATCGTCATCGAGCAGAAGAACGCGCTTGCGGCGCTTGAATAGGGAACGCATGGATGAGGGCTCGCGGAAACCGGCGCGCATCATGTATCTATCCACGATAGGTGCCATGTACCCGGAGAGCAGGCATCCTGCCTGCTCCCGGCGGGCGTCCTCGCCCGGCGGGGGTTTCCGTGCGAGGCGAGGATGCTCCGGCTAGGGAAGCTTGGCCGCGAGCACGTCGACCTTCTCGATGGAAGGTGGCTGCGAGAGGAGCTCAGCAGCGTTGGCCATGAGTGCTGCAGCGACCCGGCCGGTGAGATGTGCCTGCCGGCCTGCTTCGTCCGGGAAGGCGTCGAAGATGCCGAACGTGGAGGGCCCGAGCTGCAAGCCGAACCAGGCCGTCGTGGCCGGCTCTTCCATGACGATCGCGAGACCGGACTTGAGAAACGCCGCGACCTCCGCTTCCTTGCCTGCCTTTGCCTCGAGACGAACAAACAGCGCTACGTTGACCATGCGGTTCCCCTTTCGTGAGGTTCCGCATGCTACATCCGGTCCTGACCGACGACCGGCAACGCAGCCGTAACATCATCGTTCTGGACGGACGATTCCTCGCGAGTGGCGAGCTCACCCTCGCAAACGGCCCACTCCGCCTCGGGATTGACGGTCTTCACCTCGCTCCCGGCGCGATCTTCCTCACGAATGACAAAAACTACCTCGACATTGAAAACGTCCGCCTCGCGACTCAAAACGATCGCCTCGAGATTGAAAACGCCTGCCTCGACAATGACACCGCGGTACTCTCATATTGACGCGCCGTCATTCTCGAGGAAGCGGTTCCGACTGCCGAATTAGTTTTTCCTGATATCGAGGCGGAGATTCCCGTTGTAGTGGCCAAAGTTCTCGATATCGAGGCTGGCGTTCCTGATATGGAGGCGCCAGTTTTCGATGTCGAGGCAGCCGTCGTCATTCGCAGAGCAGCCGCCGTCCTTTGAGAGACGCTCGCTGTCCTTTTCGAGCCGAAAACCACCTTGTCATCCGGAAGAGCCGATGGCCCGGAGCGAAAAACGAAGGTCTGGCTCCCTCATTTCTCCTGCTACATCCAGTCTTGACCGGCAGCGTAGCCGCGTCAGCAGGCTCGTACAATCTGCGGCGCGCTGTCGAAGGAGAACACACGCCAGGCGTTCGGCGTCCCGGAACGTTCGAAGCGTGTTGCCGTGCCCCTCGTGTACTCGGTGATGACGTCGGTCCAGAATCGAATCGCTCCCGGGTTCCCTTCGGAGACGCGGACCATCCACCGGCCGGCAAGACGATTCCATAGGAGGAACGCCGCTGCGCGGCCTATCCCGGACCGGCGGTGGCGCCGAATGACGAAGAACTCGGCGACATCGAAGACCTCGGGATCGTCCGTGGCCGGTGAACCCCGCATGGCCAGCGCGAATCCCACGACTCGCGTTTCGAATCGGATGAGAAACGGAAACCGCCGCTCCGGTTCTAACCAGTAGAGTGGAAGCGGTTCGTACCCGTAGCGTCCATCAGCGCCCAGCTCGACGCTTGGGAACGCCGCACTGATGTCGTGAATATACAGCTGGAGCAGGTTCGACAGCAGCGCGGCATCGCCGGGCGTGGCGGCGTCGAGAACGACTCCGTGTGTGACTGGCATGTCAGTCCCGATTCAAGCGGCGCGAACGAGACGTTAGCAACGTAGGAAGTTGTTCTTGTCGGTTTTCGGAATGGTGCGGGGTACCGGATTCGAACCAGTGACCCTCTGCGTGTAAAGCAGACGCTCTACCGCTGAGCTAACCCCGCATGGGGACGAAGACTAGCACGTTGTCGGAGAGGCGAAACAGGTTGTCGGTTATCGGTTGTCAGTTGTCGAGGATGCCAACCGACAACCGAGAACTGACAACCGCCAACGTCTTCTACCGCCGGAACCTCTCCGGTACATCCACATGCCCCGCCACCCGCTGCCACCTCACCGACCCGCTGCCTTTGCTGCCGATGCGGAAGTCGCCGCCGACGTCGGAGACAGCGACGCTGCCGGAGCCTTTGCTGCCGATGTGGACGTTCCGCTTCACGTTGCGGATGTCGACCGAGCCGCTGCCGTCGCTGACGATGTCGACACTGCCAGCGCCGCGGACTTCGATGCCGCCGGAGCCGTCGGTGATGCGGACGTCGCCGGCCACGTTCTCGAGCGTCATGTCGCCTGATCCGTCGTGTACGGAGAGGTTGCCGCCGACGTTTCGAACGGTCATGTCGCCGCTTCCGTCGGTGACGGCGGTCGGCCCGACGTTGTCGATCGTCAGATCGCCCGATCCGTCTTCGACCTCCAGCGGAACGTTGTCGGGAACGACGACGTCGAAGTCGAGCTTGGAGCTGCCGAAGATCTCGTGGTCGGGCGTGACCGCCTCGATGCGGAGCTCCGAGCCGCTGCGGCTCAGGACCAGCTTCGTCTCACTCAGACGGTCGCGGCTCGACGCGCAGGCCGTGCCGTTGGCGGTCACCTGGGCCGCGCCACGCCGTCCGTTGATATGGAGCCATCCCGCGCGTCCGATGATGACGATGCGCGTGACGCCTGCCGACGGCGCGGCGACGTTGCGCTTTTCACTGAACGAACAGTTGCCGAAAAGGTCAGCCGAGGCGGTGGTGGCGGCGAGGAGAAGCACGAGCGAAGCGAGGGCGCGCATGGATGAAGGTACGTTGTCTGCGGCGCCGGGTTTCGCTGTTTTTCCTGGGACCGCGGGCGTCTCGCCCGCGTTATTGAGTTGGACATTCAGCTCGTCTGCGGAGCCCCTTCTGAGAACCGTAGCTCCCGGGCTTCGGCCGGCGAATGCGCGGCTTCGCCGCCAGGCACAGACAAGAGTGTCTGTGCCACATTGGCCGCCGCTTTGGCCAAACAGTCTGTGCGGTGCCACATTGGCGAGCCACGAGGCCTGAGGCCACAAGCGGGGACTAATGTGGCACAGACACTCTTGTCTGTGCCGGAGCTTGGCAGGACCAATGTGGCACGTCACAGACACCTATCCAGGGAAAACGCTACTCCCTTCCCCAATACAACGCATTGAAGATCATCGGGAACGTCGCGTGCGTCTGCCCTCGGTGCTGCGGGCGGAAGCCGAAGAGGACGATGCGGCCTTTGCCGAACGTCATCGCCACGGCCGCCGCCTTGCGGGTCAGCTTCTCCTCGCCGGTGATCCAGCCGGATAGGAGGATGTCGCGGGCGTCGTCGGGGTAGGTCATCAGCACCCAGCGCTCCATTTCGCCGCCGGGGGAGGTGGTCTCGAAGGCGACCGGATGGTCGATGTAGATGGCCGTCTCCTCGGGCATCCCCGCGGTGACGGGATGGTCGTTGCGGACCTTGACGCGGACCAGCGAGCCGGGGACGGAGAAGTCGGCCGCTTTGGCCAGAACGTTCCGCACCGGGATGTTGAAGTTGTCGATGACGTAGTCGCAGCCGGCGTTGAAGGCCAGCAGCGTCCCGCCGTTCTCGACGAAGGTCCGCAGCGCCTGCGCCCCCTCCTTCTCCAATGCGCCGCGGTTCTCCGGCGGCAGCTCATCGACGTACTTCATCGCCCCTTCACCGCCGGCGCGTTTGCCGGTGGCGATCTCCTCTTTGTCGATGTCGGGGAGGATGAAGACGTCGAGGTTCTGCAGGCCCGCCTTCACTTCCTGCGGATGGAGCGACTTCGGCGTGAAGCCGTAGGTGTCGAGGAGCCAGTGCGTCCACCCTTCGTCGAGCGCGCCTCCCCAGGGGTTGTAGATGGCGATGCGCGGCTTCGGCTGTGAGGCGTGTTTGCGCAGAACCTCTTTCGTCTCCGGCTTGATCTCGGTGACCTTCTTGTAGGATGTCTTCGCCGCCCACGCGATCGTCTTCTCGACCGTCACTCCCATCGCCAGCGGTAGGGTCCAGGTGGCGACGTCATACGGCCTTAGGATTTCCTTCCCCGCCTGCAGCCGCACCTCGGGGTAGCGCTGCGGCTCGAGCAGCTCGACGAGGAACCTCGCGTACGGCTGTGCCATCGGAATCCAGTAGTCGCCGTCGTCGGCCTGCTCGATCTCGACGCCGTGCTCGAGCAGCAGTGCCGCCAGAAACTGCGCGCTCGGCCAATCGTGCTGATCATGCGGGATGCGGTAGACGTTCCTGCCCCCGAAAGCAACGGCCGCGCGGGCGCGGACGGCCACGTCGCGCAGGAGATCTTCGCGGCGGTCGGCCGCCGTCTCCAGCAGCGCATCCGAGGCGATCCGCTCGTAGTCCATGATGTCGCGCATCCGCCACGTCCCGCCCGTCCACGGGTGCGGATGGTTGATGGTGGCTTTGTAGTCGATGAGCCCCTTCGCCCCTCCGCGCAGCTCGCTCGGATCGATCGTGATCGGCGAGGCGATGCGCGCCGAGGCGGTTTCCAGCAGCAGGCCGGTGATGTTCTTCCACCAACCGGTGTTGCGCGTCCCGCCGAGCCAGTAGGCATCGAACGAGTAGCCGTAGATCAGTCCCGCCTTGTTCTGCTGCTCGAGGCGGAAGGCCATGTTCGTGCCGACGAGATTGACCTCGCGCCAGATCAGCGGGTGAACGGTGGGATCGAGAGGGTCGGCGAACGGAGGGATGAACATGCGCGGCCCGTCGGTCCCCATCTGATGCTCATCGACCCACACCTGCGGATACCATTCGTGGTAGACGGCGCGGCTCAGCTCTTTCGTCTCGAGCTGCGTGAGCATGAACCAGTCGCGATTGTTGTCGTGGCCGACGTAGTGGTGGTAGAGCCACGGCAGCCGGCCGCCCTCATAGCGCGTGCCGAGGTACTTCCGGTAGTAGTCGGTGATCATGATCTGACCGTCGGGATTGAGCGACGGCACGATCAGCAGGACGACGTTGTCGAGGCGGCGTTTGGTTTCGGGGTCGTTGGCGGTTGCCAGCGCATGCGCCCACTCCATGGCCATCTGGCTCGATGCGATCTCCGAGGAGTGGATGTTGCAGGTGACGAGGACGATGGCCTTGCCGTCGCGCGCAAGCTGTCCGGTCTGTTCCTCGGAGAGCCCGCGCGGATCGGCGAGCTTCCTGGCCGTCTCGCGGATCCGCTCGAGGTTCCGCATGTTCCCCTCGGAGGTGACGACGGCCATGATGAAGTCTTCGCCGAGCGTCGTTTTCCCCAGCGACTCCACCCGCACCCGCGGCGATGCCGCGGCCAGCGCGTGAAAGTACGAGACGATCTGCTTGTAGTCAGCGAGCTTGCGATCCGCCCCAACCTCGAAGCCGAGGAACTGGGAAGGGGATTGGACGGTGGCGGCGTTAGCCGCGGCGGCGAAGAGAAGGAGAAGGACGAAGCGTTTCATGCGCCGCGGATTATGGCGGATCGGGGGGAGGAAGGCTCTGAGGGCCTGTCTCCTACAGTGTGTGCGGGAGTTGTTTCAGTCCGAAAACCCACATGCAATTCTCCAGCTCCCGGCGAGGTTCTGAACCGGACCATGTAGCTGGCCCCTTCTCTGGCTGCGGGCGGGATTGATTTTGAGATCAGCCGCTGTTATGGTGTCGCGATTTCAAAGCGGACGAATGGATTCAGAAGGGTTAAGTCTTAAGGAGACATGATTTTGCCGACCACCAAGCAGCAGAAAACGGAGCTCATTTCCTCGTATCGGGTTCATGACGTCGATACGGGGTCGCCGGAGGTGCAGATCGCGCTTCTGTCGAATCGGATCACCTACCTCACCGAGCACTTCAAGACCCACGCGAAGGATCATCACAGCCGCCGGGGTCTTCTCAAGCTGGTCGGCCGCCGCCGCCGCCTTCTCGATTACCTGAAGAAGACGAGCCAGGACCGCTACCGCACCATCATCGACAAGCTCGGCATCCGCAAGTAACCAGATCGGGGCGCGGACAGCGCCCGCAGCAAACGGGCGCACGCAAGTGCGCCCGAAGTTTTTCTGGCGCGTGCCTGGCACGCGCGACTCCCTCCGGCCGGATCCCATCGTCCGGCCACCAGCGGACAAATCAAACGCACCGAGGTGATGAGTGGCCTCGGGCACCAAAGGAATCAAATGAACAAGAAAGAATTGGAGATCGGCGGGCGCACGCTCTCGCTCGAGACCGGTGCGGTCGCGCGCCAGGCCAACGGCGCCTGCGTCATCCGCTACGGCGACACAGTCGTCCTTGCCACAGCCTGCTACAAAGATGGCGCGGTCCTCGGCGACTTCATGCCGCTCACGGTCGACTACAAGGAGTACACCTACGCCGGCGGCCGCATCCCGGGAGGCTTCTTCAAACGTGAAGGGCGCCCCACCGAGAAGGAGATCCTCACCTGCCGCCTCATCGACCGGCCCCTCCGCCCGTCATTCACCAAGGGCTACCGCCAGGAGACCCAGATCATCGCCCTCGTGCTGTCCGCCGACGGTGAGAACGATCCCGACATCCTGGCCATCAACGCCGCCTCCACCGCCCTGGTGATCTCCGAGATCCCCTTCCCGAATCCCATCTCCGCCGTCCGCATCGGCTACATCGACGGCAAGATCGTCGTCAATCCGACCAACGCCCAGCGCGACTTGTGTGACCTCGACCTGGTCGTGGCCGGTACGCCTGACGCCATCGTCATGGTCGAAGCGGGCGCCCGCGAAGTCGACGAGAGCGTCGTCCTCGATGCCTTCGAAACCGCGCACAACGAAATCCGCCGCCTCTGCGCGCTGCAACTCGAGCTGCGCGCCGAAGCCGGCAAACCGAAACTCGAAGTGACCTACACGCCGAAGTTCACCGATGAGTTGGTGAATGAGCTGATGGCTCAGTATGGCGAGACGCTCAAAGCGGCCATGCAGACCAAGGGCAAGTTCGAGCGCTACGCCGCGCTCAAGGCGCTCAAGACGGAGATCCTCGCCACCGTTCCGCCTGAAGACACCGAGCGGCTCACCGCTGTCGGCGCCGCCTGGGGCGAGATGGAAGTGCAGATCTTTCGCAATCTCATGCTGAAGGAAAACCGCCGCGTGGACGGCCGCTCCTTCACCGAGATCCGTCCCATCACCATCGACCTGAGCGTGCTCCCGCGTACGCACGGCTCGGCCATCTTCACCCGCGGCGAGACGCAGGCGCTCGTCACCGTGACCCTCGGCACGCCGCAGGAAGCGCAGAAGATCGAAGACTTCGAAGGCGAGACCTTCCAGCGCTTCATGCTTCACTACAACTTCCCGCCTTTCTCGGTCGGTGAAGTGAAATTCATGCGCGGCCCGGCCCGCCGCGAGATCGGCCACGGCAACCTTGCCCGTCGTGCCCTCGCTCCGATGCTGCCGCCGCAGGAAGACTTCGCCTACACCATCCGCATCGTCAGCGACATCCTCGAGTCGAACGGCTCGTCGTCGATGGCGTCGGTCTGCGGCGGCTCGCTGGCTCTGATGCAGGCGGGCGTTCCGCTGCAGTCGGCAGTGGCGGGCGTGGCCATGGGTCTGGTCACCGGCCAGCACGCCAGCGAAGTGGCCATCCTCTCCGACATCGCCGGCATGGAAGACCACGAGGGCGACATGGACTTCAAGGTCGCCGGCACACGCAAGGGCATCACCGCGCTGCAGATGGACATCAAGGTGGCCGGCCTGCCGCGCGAGATCATGGCCCGCGCCCTGGCGCAGGCGAAGGAAGGGCGCATCCACATCCTCGACAAGATGGATGCGGCGATCGCGGTGCCGAGCGCCGAGCTCTCCGAGTACGCCCCGCGCCTCTACACGATCCAGATCCCGAAGGACCGCATCCGCGACGTGATCGGCTCCGGCGGCAAGACCATCCGCTGGATCGTCGAGGAGACCGGCACGAAGATCGACGTCGAGGACGACGGCAAGGTGACCATCGCCTCGAGCGATGTCACATCAGCCCAGCGCGCCATCGACATCATCAAGGGTCTCACCGCCTCGGCGGAGATCGGTAAGAACTACAAAGGCACCGTCAAGCGCATCGAGCCGTACGGAGCGTTCGTCGAGATCCTTCCGGGTCAGGACGGGCTACTGCACATCTCGGAGATGGCTCATGGCCGCGTCGGCCAGGTGACGGACGTCATGCAGATCGGCGATGAAGTCGAAGTGCAGGTCGTCGGAATCGAGCCTGACAGCGGCAAGATCCGGCTGTCGCGCAAGCCGCTCCTTCCGCCTCCGACCGAGGAGGAAGCGGCAGCAGCCGCGCGCGCGCCGCGCCGCGACGGTCCGGGCGGCGGCGGTGACCGCGGTGGACGCGGTGGTTTCGGAGACCGCGATCGCGGTCCTCGCCGTGACGGTGGTGGCGGACGTGGAGGATCGGGGGATCGCGGCCCGCGGCGCGATCACGACCGCGGCCCGCGCCGCGACTCCGGCCCCCGCCACGAAGGCGGCCCGCGTCACGACGGTCCTCCGCGCTTCAACAACGAGTCCGGTTCATCCGACGCGCCGAAGACGGGCGGTGGGGATGAGGGTGGGAACTCGTAATCGTTTCAACGGCAATTGATTGAACGCCGCCTTCGGGCGGCGTTTTGGAGATTGGATGTTACGACGCCGCGATAGCGGCTCAAGAAGGTAGCCAGGGGTGCGAGCGTTTTTTTGCGAGAGCACCCCTGGAACCCGATGCGATCTGAAATCGTGCCGCGTCAGCGGCCCTGGATGGAGTCCCGACTATCAAGTGCCGCTGACGCGGCACCAAACCATGCATCTCTTCACCAGGGGTGCTCGCAAAAAGCGCTCGCACCCCTGGCTACCCTCTCGTTGCCGCTAACGCGGCAAAAAACGCTGCCCTTGGGCGGCGTTTTTCACCGAACGGCCCGCCGGCGGCCGGAATCAGATATCGAGTAGTCGCCGGTGCCGGCGTCGTTCCAGGCGCGAACGCGGAACGTGTACGCGCTTGCGGGAGACGATAGCGGGAAGGAGAAAGTCCGCTGTCCGGCATCGAGCCAGGTGTCCACCTCGGTCCAGAGCCCATCTCCGATGCGGTACTCGACGCGGTAGCCGGCCACGGGCTGCGGAGGCGCGGTCCAGGACAGAAGGGCCGCGCCCGTTTGCTTTACGACCGTCAGCAGCGGCGCGCTCGCACGCTGCGGAAGCCCGAGTGTTCCGACCGCCATCATCACGTGCGCGGTGCCGTGCTGCGGCGCCTGACTCTGGGGAGACGAATAGATGAACGTCAGCTCTCCGTCGGCGAGCGATGTCAGTTCGGCAAACCATGAGACGCCGGACGGCTCCTGATGAATCACTGCCGGGCCGGCGCTCTGCCCGTTATCCAACAGGATGGAAACGAGGTAATCAGTCGGCGTGATCAGATCACCCCAGCCGATGGCGACGCCTCCGTTGATTGCGCTGACGCTGATACTGCCTCCAACGCTCGGGTTGAGGACGCGAAGCTCTGGTGGGCCGGAGGCTCCAACGCTTGCCGCCATCACCCCACGTGTCAGGCTGCTCCAGACGACGACATACCGGCTGCCGTTCCAGGCCAATCGTCCAGGAACGACTCTATCGTTCGTCACGAAGACCGTGGGGGTCGCGTCGATTGCGTGGAGCTGCGCATCGAGATGGATTCCGGCAAGCCCCGTGGTCGGTGTGCAAAAATCGTCGACCGGACCGCAGGGTGTGGTGACGAACCAGGTTGCGAAAAACCCTGTTCCGTCCGAGGCGATCGACGGCGCGGCAGCCTGCTGCGGCGCTTTGATGATCCGGGTATCCGAGACGCTGCCGTCGGGCGAGAGTAAAGCCCCGACCGGTGTGCCGCTGATGATTCCGGTGAGGCCATAGCTCTGGCCGTTCCAGGCGATGCCGGCGGGTTGGAACGCCGCGATGACCGCGCCGTGGATCGGCTGCGCATTGTGATCCAGAAAGATCGCTGTATTGCCGAGGACGACGACGAACTGCTGGCCGTCGCTGGCGGCGATCGCTGTTGCGCTGGCGGCGCCGATCTCCCCTTCGCGCCAGAGTCCGTCGCGCGTGCGGATTCCCGCGCGGGTGGTGGCGTGATCGTCTTCAATCTCGCGCCATACGGTGAGCGTGGCATCGGCGGACGACGCCACCGCCTGAACTTCCTGGCGGGTGGCGGCGAAGGCCACGGACTCGGCTCCTGCGGTGAAGGGCAACTGACCGGACAGGATCGTCCCGGTGTCTGTCCACGTGCCGATCAGGTGTCCGCCGAGAGCGGCGAGCGCCCAATCTTCCTGGAAGGGGAGTGCCTCTCGCGAGACGATCGATTGTGCCCCCGCATCGAGGTGTGCCAGGCGCACTGCCGGCGTTTGCCCATCGGCGTCATAGGCGAGCGCCCAATCGGATCCGGTCCAGACCGCGGTCGGGTCCTTGAAAAATAGGGACGCCGCACCGCCGGGTGACTGATCGATTGCCAGCGTGGCCGCGGACGAGCCGTCGCTGTTGACGAGATAGGCGTCCACGGAATTGAAAGAGCTCGAGACGGCCAGGTAGCGATTTCCATCGCTTGCGATTGACCATACGCCACCGAAGTCGCCGGTCAGCATGCGGTCCGAGGCGATCTGTCCTCTTGCATCGAACGTCAGCAGCTCCTGCCCGAGCCCTGTCGCGAAGAGAGCGGCGAACCCGGTTCCGTTGCTCGTCACCACCGGCGCCGTCGACGAGAAGCGCGGTACCAACTGCCGAGGGAACCCGGCCTGCCGGCCGTCAGGTGTCAACACCAGTGCCTGATCGGTGCCCATCATGAGCATCAGGACGTAATTACCATTGGAGGCCATGTGCCAGAAAGCCCCGTTGGCGATCGTGAAGGGCGTGCCGGCCGGGACTCCGTTGGCGTCGATGATCCGACCGAGAATGCCCTTCTGATCGTCGATCGCCGCCAGGAAATGGTCGCCGATCCAGACCACGTCGAATCGGGTGAAGCCGTCCGAGACCGGAATGTCGAAGATGGGACGTCCGACCTCTTTCTCGCCGGCGACCACGCGCCGCACGCGGAGGCGGTCGTCGAGCCAGAAGACGAACGCGTCGTGACCGTTGGTGCGCAGCAGCGGAGCGCCGGATGTCGCGCCGTAGCGGGTGTTGGTCAGCGGAAAAGGCGCGCCGAAAGGAGGAAGGGTGGCTGCAAACGAGGAGACGGAAAGGAAGACGGCGATGATGAAAACCCGAACGGTGTTGGGCATGAGAGGGATTTTATGCTATTACACCATTCCCCGGACAGCGTTTCCATTTGTGGTAAACATGCGCCCCTTGAAGGGAGAGCGCATGAATCGTGTTTTTCGTCTGCTGTTCGTTGCCGGTTTTCTGGTCACCGTTGCCTACGGGGCAACACCTCCCAAAGCAACATCACCTGCTCTGCCCGACGCCTCCATTCTCAAAGGGATGCAGTGGCGCGAAGTGGGGCCGTACCGCGGCGGGCGGGCGGATGCAGTGGCCGGGATCGCCGATCAGCCGAACGTCTACTACTTCGGTGCGACCGGCGGCGGCGTCTGGAAGACGACTGACGGCGCGCAGTCGTGGAAGCCGGTGTCGGACGGATTCTTCGGCGGGACCATCGGTGCCGTCGCGGTAGCGCCGTCCGATCCGAGCGTGGTCTACGCCGGGACCGGCGAGGAGACCATCCGCGGCAACGTCTCGCCCGGCGCGGGGATGTGGAAGTCGACCGACGCCGGCAAGAGCTGGACGCACATCGGGCTCGATGACTCGCAGCAGATCGCCCGCATCCGCATCCATCCGTCGAATCCCGATCTGCTCTACGTCGCCGCTCTCGGCCACGCCTTCGGGCCGAACGACATGCGCGGCGTCTATCGCTCGCGGGACGGCGGCAAGAGCTGGGACCGCGTCCTATTCGTCAACCGCGACTCCGGTGCGGTCGATCTGAACATGGACCCGTCGAACCCGCGCGTCCTTTACGCCTCGACCTGGCGTTTCCGGCGCGGCGCGTACTTCTTCGACAGCGGCGGCGAAGGGTCGGCGCTCTGGAAGTCGACCGACGGCGGCGATACGTGGAAGGAGCTGTCGCGCAACAAGGGCATGCCCAAGGGCACCCTCGGCATCATCGGCGTGAGCGTCTCCGCATCAAACACACAGAACGTCTACGCCATCGTCGAGGCGAAGGAGGGAGGCGTCTTCCGCTCGCACGACGGCGGCGACACCTGGGCCAAGACCAGCGATCTGGCCGATCTCCGCCAGCGCGCCTGGTACTACTCCCGGATCTACGCCGATCCGAAGGATGAGGACACGGCCTACGTCGTCAACGTCCGCTTCCACAAGACGAAAGACGGCGGCAGGACGTGGAGCGCCATCAACACACCGCACGGCGACAACCACGACCTCTGGATCGCGCCGAACGATCCGAAGCGGATGATCGAGGCCAACGACGGCGGCGTGAACGTCACCACCGACGGCGGCGTGAACTGGACCAAGCAGGACAACCAGCCGACCGCGCAGTTCTACCGCGTTTCGGTCGACACCGACTTTCCTTACCGGCTCCTTGGACCGCAGCAGGACAACACCGCCGTACGTATCCGTCATCAGGGCGCCGGCGGCGGCATCGGACCGCGCGATTGGGAGGAGACGGCCGGCGGCGAGAGCGGCTACATCGTCGCCGATCCGAAGAATCCCGACATCGTCTACGGCGGCTCCTACGGCGGTCTGTTGACGATTTACAACCACCGCACCGGCGAGGAGCGCGACGTCAACCCGTGGCCCGACAATCCGATGGGTTGGGGCGATGCCGACATCAAGCACCGCTTCCAGTGGAACTTCCCGATCTTCTTCTCGCCGAACGATCCGTCGAAGGTCTACGCGGCGTCGCAGTTCCTGATGGAGTCGACGAACGCCGGTCAGAGCTGGAAGGTCATCAGTCCCGATCTGACCCGCAACGACAAAACAAAGGAAGGCCCGAGCGGCGGGCCGATCACCAAGGACAACACCAGTGTCGAGTACTACGACACGATTTTTTATGGAGCAGAATCGCCGGTCGAGGCGGGCGTCCTCTGGATCGGCTCCGACGACGGCCTGGTGCACGTGTCTCGTGATGGCGGCGGACACTGGGACGACGTCACGCCGCCGAAGACGATCATGCCCGAATGGATCATGATCAATGAGATCGACGCCAGCCCGACCGACAAGGGCGTCGCCTACGTCGCGGCGACGAACTTCAAGTGGGACGACTTTCACCCGTACCTTTACAAGACCGCCGACTACGGCAAGACCTGGACGAAGATCGTCGACGGGATTCCTGCCGGCGAGTTCACGCGGGTCATCCGCGCCGACCCGAAAAAACGCGGCCTGCTCTATGCCGGCACGGAGCGGGGCATCTACGTCTCGTTCGATGACGGCGGCCACTGGCAGTCGCTGCAGTACAAGCTCCCGATCGTGCCGATCCACGATCTGCTGGTCCACGAGGATGCGCTGATCGCCGCCACGCACGGCCGCGCCTTCTGGATGCTCGACGACCTCGAGCCGCTGCGCGAGATGACGCCGGAGATCGCCACCAAGCCGATGCATCTCTTCACGCCGTTGCTGACCTGGCGGACGGGCGGCGGGGGTGGGCGTGGCGGTGGATTCGCGGGAACGAACCCGCCGAACGGCGCGGTCATCGATTACTCCCTTCACGATCAAAAGCCCGGCACAAAGGTCGCTATCGCCTTCCTCGGCGGCGACGGCAAGGTGATCCGCGAGTACACCGGAACCGTCCAGGCCGAGGCGGCCAAACCACGGGAAGCCAGCGGGACCGCCGCGCCTCCTGCCACGACGCAGGCGGAAGCCGAGCCGAAGGAAGCGGTCAAGTCCGAAGGCGACGCGGCCGAAGAAGAGGGCGGCGGCGAGGAGGGAGGGCGGCGCGGCCGCGACTCCAGCAAGCTCACCGACGTCGTCAACGGGCACAACCGCTTCGTCTGGAACCTGCGCACGGCCGAAGCGAAGCGCTTTCCCGGGCTGATCATGTGGGCCGGCGGCACACTCGGACCGCGCGTGCCGCCCGGCATGTACCAGGCACGGCTCACGGTCGGCGAACAGCCGGCGGTGACGGTGCCGTTCGAAGTGCGGCAGGACCCGCGCAGCACGTCGTCAACCGCCGATCTGAAAGCGCAGTTCGACTTCGTCACCAGCGTTCACGACAAACTCTCCGAGGTGAATGAGTCGGTCACGAGGATCCGCGAAGTGCGCAAGCAGCTCACGGACGTGAAGAAGCGCGTGGCCGACAACAAGGCCGTCGTCGCCGCGGCAAACGATCTCGACAAGAAGATGACCGCGGTGGAAGAGGCGCTGTACCAGACCAAGAACAAGAGCTCGCAGGATCCGCTGAACTATCCGATCCGCCTGAACGACAAATTGGCGGGAGTGGGCGACTCGGCGGCATCCGGCCCCTACGCGCCGACGTCGCAGCAGATCGCGGTGCGCGACGAGCTGGTAGCCAAAATCAATATCGAGCTGGCGAAGCTGAAGGCGATCTGGGACACCGATCTGCCCGCGTTCAACAAGCTGGCCGCGGGAGTGCCGGTGGTGAAGTAACTGCTTTTATCTGCGTTCCATCTGCGCCATCTGCGGAAAAGTCTTATCCGCAGATGAACGCAGATGGAACGCAGATTAGATTGCGACCCAGGTTCCGTTTCGCGCGTTCGATGCGCGCGCCGCGTCGAGCACGCGCTGTTGCGCGAGGCCATCGTCGAACGTCGCAGCAATCGCGAGCGCAGTGCGATCGCCGTCATCGAGAGCGCTTCGAAGCGCGCGGCCTAGGAGGTAGGTGCCGCTCCCGAAGGCGCCACCGGGGGAGTTGCCTTTTCGATCGGAGCGGCCTGCCCTGGTGGCGACGGTGTATGGCTCGCCGCGCATGGCGGTGAGCAGCTCTTCGCCGGCCAGGCGCATCGCTCCTTCTTCGCCGTGGATGGTGATGGTGCTCGGCTCGTCGGGCCCTGAGGCGACGGTACTGAGTGTGATCGCGGCGACGGCGCCGCCGGCGAAGCGGAGGTTGACGGACGCGAAGTCGTCGGCGGTGACGGGCCGCGTGCCGTTCTGGAACGGGCGCTCGGCGATGATGGTTTGCAGCGTGGCCTGCACCGCCTCGATCTCCATGCCGAGGAAGCGGAGCGTGTCGACGAAATGCGAGCCGACGGCGCCCCAGATACCTCCGCCGTGGTTCGCATCGCACCACCAGTTCCACTCCCTCGTTCGATCCCCCCGGCTTGGACTTCCGTACCGCACCTCGGCGTAACGAACTCCGCCAAGGTCGCTCATCCGCTCGCGCGCGGCGCGAAACGAAGGGAGAAAGCGCAGCTCGTGATCGATGAGCGCCAGTTGATCGGGATGCTTCCGCGCCGCGGCGACGAGCTGCGTTGCTTCGTCAACATTCAACGCCGTCGGCTTCTCGCAGAGCACGTGCTTGCCGGCGTCGAGCGCGGCGGTGGCCATCTGCAGATGCTCCGAGGGAGGGGTGACGATGGTGACAAGATCGACGTCGGATTCGATCAGAGCATGCCAATCGTCGAAGGGCTTGATGTCGAGCTGTCCGGCCACGCGGCGTGTGCGCTCGGCATTGTGTCCGGCGATGGCGACGACCTCGAGTCCCGCCTCGCGAAATTCGGGGACCTGAACACGCGATCCCCAGCCGGTGCCGATGATCCCGATGCGCGCCATGAACGCCGATTATGTGGCTTCCGCGGCCATCGGTGTGCCGAGACCGCAGAAAAGGCCGACGACGTCGAGCAGCTCGGCGACGTGGAAGGGCTTCTCGAGAATCACCGCCGGATTGAGATCCTCATCGTCCGCCTGAAGCTTGTAAGACGAGATGATGATGACCGGCGAATCCTTCCGGCAGCCGCGGAACCAGCGCAGCCATTCGCGGCCGTCCATGCGTGGCATGGCCAGGTCGAGGATGACCAGGAGGATGTCGGGATTCTGTTCGACGATCGGAATGGCGTCCTGTCCATCGCCCGCGGTGAGGACCTGGAATCCATACGGCAGCAGCAGATCGCGATACGAGGCGAGCAGTTTCGCGTCGTCGTCGATGACCAGCAGCTTGCGGAGTTTGAACGGCGTGCGCCGGGCTCGAATGCTCACCTGTGCTCCGTATAGGTCGCGTGAATCGTTGAGGTTCCGAAGTCGGTGAAGGAGACTGCAAAGCGCGTACCGTGGGGGCGTTGTCAGGGTTGCGCGGTCTCGGGGTTGCGGGGTCTCGCGGTGGCGGATAGGTTGAGCAGCGCCGTTGCGAATGATTTATGTTGACCGCGAGACCGCGAGGCCGCGCAACCCAGCAACCAACCTACAATCCCCGTCGATGCTCGATGTCTCTCTCCACAATGTCCGTTCGCAATTCGCCCTCGCCGACGTCACAGTCGCCTTCGCCAGATCGACGCATACCGCGATCGTCGGGCCGGCGGGATGCGGGGCGTCGACGCTGCTGCGGATCATCGCCGGCGAGTTGCGGCCGGAGTCGGGGGAGGTACGGATCGGTGCCCGCGTCGTCAACGAATTGAAGCGCTGGCGGCGTCCGTTGCTTTATACGACGTCGTCGATCGACGCGCCGGGACGGTGGTCGGTGCGGCATCTGCTCGTCGCGGCGGCGCGGCAGCGAAGCATCGATCGCGAGGACAGGCAGCAGGAGGTCGATCTTGCCGCGACGAAGTGGCGGCTCGGCGCGCTGCTCGACCGCCGGATCGACACGCTCTCGTCGACCGAGGGGACGTGGGCAAACATGGCGCGTATCGAGATTCTCAAGCCGGCCATCCTCGTGGCCGACCGGATACTCGAACGGGTCAATCTGTCGGAGCGCGTCGATCTAGCGGACGAGCTTTACCGGACGCTTCGCGTGCTCGGTACCACGGTCATCACCGCGCCCTCCTCGGTCGTCGAGCTCGGCGCGACCGATCGCGTGGTGGTACTCGACGCCGGCCGCGTCGTGCAGGAGGGGATTCCGTCGGAGGTCTACGGCGACCCGTGCAGCGCCGCCGCGGCCGCGGCCACCGGCGACGTCAGCATCGTTCCGGTCACGATTCGAGGGGATATGGTCGAGTCGGTGATCGGATCGTGGCCGATCGCTCCGGCGCCGTTTCAGGGAGAGGGCGTTGCCCTGATCCGGCCGGATGATTTTTCGGTGGCCGCGCCCGGCGAGGAATCGGATCTCATCTTCAGCGTCGAAGAAGCGAGCTTCTACGGCGGCGCCTGGCACGTGCGCGGAGTGCTCAGCGGCGCCTTTCTGCTACGCGTCACGCTGCCCGGAAACATGAGCATCCACAAGGGAAAGCTGATGGCGCTGCGTTATGATCCGGCGCGGTTCCGATTGAAAAGCACTTAACCACAGAGGCACAGAGAACACAGAGGAAAACAGGAAAGAACCTCTGTGATCTCTGTGCCTCTGTGGTTGAAATGGTTTTTTGAGTCCTACCTCTGCTTCCGCATCCCCCCGCCGTTCGCTTTCGGACGCTGCTGTTGCCCCGCGTTGCCGAGCCGGTCCAGCAGACCGTTGCGCATACGGTTCCACTGCGAGTCGTTCAGCACGGCGCGCATGTCGACAAGCATGGTCAGCTCCCGCTCGAACAGGCGGCCGCGCGCGTCCGACAGCTTCTGCGCGTCGCGCCGGATGACGGCACGATCGAGCTGTTGCTGATCGAGCTCGCCGTGAAGGTTGATGTTCTGCTTCTCCACTTCGCCGCGCAGATCGATCAGATCGCTGGAAGCGTTGCGGAAGATCGTTTCCAGCTTCTCCTGCTGCTCCTCGGAGAGACTCAGAATCTGGACGATCTCCGGCCGACGCCACCATTTGCCGGGCGGAAGATTCGCCTGCGCGAACGCCGAAGAGGCGATCGCGAGAACGAGAAGGGTAACAGCGATCCGCTTCACAGCGAGCTTTCCGGATTCGGGGCCGTCTTCTCTTCAGGTACCCACGCTTCCCACTCCACGACGTTGTGGAAGTCTTTCAACTCGTCCGACTGCCAGGCGTCATGAAGGTTGGTCACCGCGGCGGCCGGAGCGACGGCGGCCGATGGGGCCGCGACGACAGGGGCCGGCTGGTGCTGCACCGGCCTGACCGTCTCGTAAACGACGGCGCCGCCGAGGAAGAAGGAGAGGATCGCCGCGGCGGCCACGCGCAGCGTGCGGGCAGTGGTCTTGGCATGGGCATGCTGCGCATCGACACGGCGCATGATCTGCAGCCGCTGCCGCGTCCAGAACGTGGCCGGTTTCTCGGTGGTGCAGACGGCCGCCTCGCGCAGCTTTCGCTCCAGCCGTGCATACCGCGCGGCGCACTCCTGGCAATCGGCCAGATGCATCATCACCGGCATCGATTCGCCGGGCTGTGTGTAGTACGTCTCCAGTAAATCTGCTTCGTTATAGTGTTTCATCGGGGCTTTCCTCTCTCAACGTGACCCACTCGGCGAGCTCTTTGCGCACCTTATGGATAGCACGGAACAGATGCGCCCGGACTGTTCCGGAGCGCAGCCCGAGAAGCTCTGCAATCTCCTCGAGCGAATGATTCTCGTAGTGCCGCAGACGAAAGATGATTTTCTGCTGCGAGGATAGCGTACGTTCGGCGCGGAGAATGGCCGCGCGGATCTGATGGGACATGAGCTGCCGTTCGGCATCGGGGCGGTCATCGACCGGCTCGAAGACGTACTCGACGTCGTCGTCCCGGTCGTCGTGCGTGAAAAGGCCGACGAACTTGCGGCGGCGCAGCCAGTCGCGCGAACGGTTGATGGCGATCCGCGTCAGCCATGTTTCGAACTCCGACCGCCCCTGGAACCGCGCCAGGTGCATGTACGCCTGGATGAACGTGTCCTGCGTGATGGTATCGGCCTCGGCGTCGTCGCGGACGATGGCGCTGGCCACGCGATAGATCTTGCGCTGGAAGCGCTCGACCAGAATTCCGAAGGCGCCGCCGTCGCCGCCCAGGGTGCGAGCGATGAGCTCCTGGTCTGACGGCGCGGATTCGCTGATCGGGTTCACTCGGAATGTCGCCACGGTACCCACGTCCCTTTGGACGGCCATCCTTTCCTTGCGTTTACACGATTATGATGCCCAACCCTTGGAAAAGCATCTCAAAGCACCTCACGAAAACGATCAATCTGGCGGGTCAGGTGGCCGAGCCTTGGGCAATCAGCGCTGGCGGCCGTGCCGCCCTAACGCTCTTCTCGTCCACGGTGCCATGGCTTCCGTGGCCGTGCTTTTCTCGCTCAACTACATCATCTCGAAGATCGGGATGCATGCCTTCAACCCATTGACATTCGCGTACTTACGGATCATCGGGGCCACCGTCATCCTCAATGTCGTCGTCCGTGAGCGCAACGCCGCACCGCTCGCCCCAGGCGACGGCTGGCGGCTGACCTGGTTCGCCATCCTCGGCGTGGTCATCAATCAATCGCTTTTTCTGGCCGGTCTGGCGCTGACCAGTGCCCACGCTGCCGCCATTCTCATCACCGCCGTCCCGATCTTCGCCCTCTGCGCGGCCCTGGTACTCGGCCGGGAGCGTGCCACGGCCATGAAGATCGGCGGCATCGTGCTGGCTGCGGCCGGCGCGTTGACCCTCGTGGGAGGGGAAGGGTTTGCCGGAACGACGAAGTCGCTCATCGGTGATCTGCTCATCATCGGCAACTCACTCTCCTACGCCTTGTATCTGGTGGCGTCGAAACCGGTCATGGCCCGCCTATCCGCGCGCCGCGTGATCGCCCGCATGTTTGCCGTCTCCTCGGTGTTGATGCTCCCGATTGCGGCATGGCCGATGATGCACGAGCAGTGGCGGTCGGTCCCGTCCCAGGCCTGGCTCGCGCTTGCCTTCGTCATCGCCGGGCCGACCATTGCCGGATACCTGATGCAGGCGTGGGCACTGAAGTACGCCGAGAGCTCGGTCGTCGCCGCCTACACCTACCTGCAGCCCTTCTTCGCGGTGATCCTGGCCGCGGTCTTCCTCCAAGAGCAGATCCGGCTGATCGCGCTCGTCGCCGGGGCGATGATCGTGGCGGGGGTGTATGTGTCAGGTCGGGGCGTCAGGACGTAGGTAGCTGGTCTCGCGGTCTCGCGGTTGCGAGGTCTCGCGGCGGGAGTTTGTTAAATCAGCGTAGAAGGCATCCATGTCGATGTGGATGATCTTTCTCATGGAAGGCTTTTATGGAAAAGCGAATGTTGAATGTTGAATGTTCAGTGTTGAATGATGATGACCGCGCGGCTGCCTTGCTTCATTCAACATTGAACATTCCGCTTCTGACTCTCCCCACCCCCGCGTTCCGGCAATAACGCAGCCCAATCAATTCGCCCCCCGCGAGACCGCGCAACCGCGCAACCGCGAGACCCGCAAGCCCTACTCCTCGATCCACGTCTGGTGATAGCGCACCGGCGGCGGTGCCAGCGAGGTGCGCAGGCCGCGTACCTCGGGTTTCTGTAGGACGAAAAAGCGCTCGTGGAAGAGTGTCACCAGCGGCGCTTCGCGGACGACCATCTCATTGAGCTGCTGGTAGATCTCGGCCCGCCGCTCGCTGTCGTTCGACCGGCGCGCTTCGACGATCTGGGCATCGATCTCGGCGCTGTGAAAGTTGAAGCCGGGCACCGAATGCGCGTCGCTGTGGAAGAAGATGTAGAAGAAATTGTCGGAGTCGGGGAAGTCGGCGTACCAGTTGCCGCAGAAGACCAGGCCGTGTCCGGGGCGGGTCAGCGGCTTGCGCGCGTCCACCGCGGAATGCTTCGTCACGTTCACATCGATGCCGATGGCGGCGAGGTCTTCGATGATCAGCGGGAGCTGGCCGGAGTTGTTGAACTCGTCCGTGTCCCAGGTGCGGTATTCGACGCGGACACTGCCGCTGTAGCCGGCCTGCCGCATCAGCGCACGAGCCCGCTCCGGGTCGTGTTCGAGGCCGCGGAGGTTCTCGTCGTAGCCGAGGAGGCCCGGCGGAAGCAGAGACTTTGCAGCGACGCCGAGACCGGCGAAGACGCGCTCGTTGATCCGGCCGCGGTTGATGGCGTGATTCACCG
>DATMNC010000072.1:0-3940 GCA_035569395.1 Thermoanaerobaculia bacterium
GCGCCGCGGCGAAGCGGACAATGTCAGGGACGCAACACGATGCGATCGCGCGACGATCCGATCACGGCGGCATAAGCCGCCTTTGCATCGCTGAGCGGATAGATCGATGATGCGGCGATGGGGAACGGCCGAAGGAAGCCGTCGGCAAAGCCTGGCATGACGCTGCGCAAGACGTCGGCGCTTTCGGTGGAGGAGAAGGCGAGGGTGTCGATGCCGACATAGGTGTGCCGACCGCGATAGAACTCCAAGATGTTGAATTCCACGACCTTATGGACCGCGGCGCTCAGGATCTGGCATCCTCCCTTGGCAAGGGACCGATTTGCATCGTTGAAGTAGGGGTCGCCGACAGTGTTGAATGCGATATTCGCGCCCTTGCCGTCGGTCAGTTCGCTTACTCTCCTGGCGACGTCGGTCGTGGCGGAATTGATAATCGCGATCGGCGCGTTGGCGTGTCCTTCGTAAGGCTCATCTTTTCGCACAACACCGATGACTTTTGCGCCCTGCCACGTCGCCAGTTGCGCCGCCGCCTGGCCGACCTTGCCGTTGACGCCCAAAATGACAACAGATTCGCCGGGCTTGGGCATACCTGACCTTCGGAAACCTTCGATGGCGGTCACGAAGGGCACCCCGACCCCCGCGGCCTCTTCCATGGAAATCCCATAAGGCTTTTCAACCAAGGCCGCCGCTTCAACAACAAGGTGCGAGGCGTGCGTTCCGTCGCGGCGGATGCCAAGATCGCCCGAGGTTCCGAAGACGGCCTTCCCCATGCATTCGCGCGGTCCGTCGACCACCACCCCCGAGAAGTCACGGCCCGGTGTGCGCGGAAACACCGCATAGGGCATCAGTCCTGTCGCGGCCTTTACGTCCGAAGGGTTGACGCCGGCGGCCTCGATCGCGACCACGACCTCGTCTGGGCGCCGTGAAAGAGAGCGGCGTTCGATCACGGGCGTTATCGATGCTGCATCGGCTGCCTTGGCGTTAAGTCGTACGCAACTCGCCTCGACAATGTCGTTCGATTCCGTACCGGCCACTCCGCTTGTGACGTTCATCGCACCCTCCTAGGCTACGTTGTTCGCCGGGAGTCCAACGATCCGGCGCGCCTCCTCGGTCGTCGCGATCACGCCTCCGAGGTCCTCGACGATGCGGCGCGCCTTCGCGACCATTTCGGCGTTTGATGTCGCGAGCTGTCCCCGGGAGAGATAGACCGCATCCTCCAGGCCGACCCGTACGTGACCGCCGGCAAGATAGGACTGCGCAACAGTGGTGAATGCGGCCTTGCCGATCCCGATCGCCGTGAACTCAGCGTCTTTGGGGAGCAGATCGCGCGCGTAGAGGACCGTTTCCGGCGCGGGTTGGAAGCCGTAGCGAACTCCCATCACGAATGAGCAGAGGAGGGACCCCTGCAGTGTGCCGTCGGCAAGCAGATCGCGCATCAGTGCGATGTCGCCTGAATCGAACAATTCTATCTCCGGCTTGACGCCAACCTCGGCGATTACCTTTGCCATCCTGCGGACATTGGGTGGCGTGTTGATGACCACCTCCCGACCGGAGTTCATCGTGTTGAGATCGATAGTACAGATGTCGGGGCGCAGCACAGCGATATGCTCAACCCTCTTCTCCGGCAGCATCAAGGTCGTACCTTCGGCGGCGACCTTCGGATCGTCCGCGGAAGGCACGAAGCGTCCCCCTGGTCCCGTCGTGATGTTGAGGATCAGCTCGGGATTGCGGGCACGGATGCGTTGCACGACGTCGACATAGTGGTCGAGCAGCATCGACGGGCGCCCGGTAAGCGGATCGCGCACATGGATATGGACGATCGCAGCGCCGGCATCGGCAGCGCCGAGGCAGGCGTCAGCGATCTGTTGCGGTGTGATCGGCAGATAGGGCGTTTGCTCAGGCGTAGTGAGATTGCCAGTCACTGCGCAGGTGATTATGACCTTGTCACGCGGGGATCGCATGGGATTTCTCCTTCAGAGTGAACGGCCGCCATCGACCACGAAGGTGGTGCCGGTAGCGAAGCCGAGTTGCGTGGCGCAGGCGAGGATCGCCGAAGCGATATCTTCCGGGGTCGCGATCCGCTTCAGCGGCGTGGTGGCCGCCGTCCTTGCGTTGAAGTCGGTGCCGCGACCGGGAACGAAATTGGTGTCGACCACGCCGGGTGCGACCGCGAGCACCCGCACTTCCGGTGCCAGTACGCGGGCCAGTGATTTGGTCATGACGTCGATGCCAGCCTTGGCCGCGCAGTACGCGATCGAGGATCCAATTCCGTTTGTTCCCGCGATCGATGAGATCGATACGATCAAGCCGTCGCCGGAGGCCTTCAGGAGTGGAGCAAAGGTGCGGATGGTCGCGAACTGTCCGCGCCAGTTGACGGCGAACATCTTGTCGATCAGATCGTCGTCCAAGGCCTCGAGATCGGCATGAGGCACAGGCTTGGTGAAGCCGGCGGCGTTGACAAGGGTGTCCAGACGCCCGTAGCACCGTTCGATCTCAGCACACAGCGCCTTCAACGTGTCCGTCCGCGCTACGTCGGCGACCAGCGCGGCGTGGCCCTCTCCGGGTAGACACTGTACGACTTTCGCCGCTGCTGCGGCTTCCTCAGGGACATCGCGATGACTGATCGCAACGTGTGCGCCGAGCTCGGCAAAGTCCCGGGCGGTAACGGCGCCGATGCTGCCGGCCCCGCCGACGATGAGAACAACCTTGCCGTTCATGGATTTCTTCATCTGTGGACTCACTTGATGGGTGGTTTTGGGAGGATCGCTTCGCCGGTTTGCATGACAAACCGATAGTTGAGCGTGTACCAGGGGGCGCGGACGTCGGTTGCGGGCGGTTCGCCCTCGTCATGTCGGCGATAGTCTCCGACCAGCGCGCGCGTCACTCCGAACACCACGTCGCTTTCGAGGTGCTCGTCGTCATCGACGAAGACTTGCGTGATGAGCGTTTTGTAGCCAGGCTTGAAACCCAGAAAGTGGATGTGCGCCGGGCGATAAGGATGCCTGTTCTGAGCGCGGAGCATCTCACCAACCGGACCGTCCGTGGGCACCGGATAGCCGGCGGGCTTGACCGACCTGAAAGAGAGGCGTCCCGCGGCGTCGGTCGTAAACTTCCCCCGCAGGTTCATATCCGCCTGCGTGTCGTCCTGGTTCTCGTAGAGACCGACCGGAGAGGATTGCCAGACGTCGACCTCGACGTTTGGGAGCGGTTTGCCGGCGGCATCGACGATCTCGCACGCCACAAACAGCTCGGGGCCGGGAGTCTGGGAACGAACGATGGATCCTCCGTTCTCCGTCCTCGGCGAGTTGGCCCGCCAAAACGGGCCCAGCAGCGCCGCAGCAGTCTCGGTCGCGCCGGCCTTTCCATTGTTCAAGAGGCAAACCAGAGTCGAGAAGCCAATCGCGTCGGCGAAAAGGATCCCTTCGTTATGGCTGTTGTGAGTGGCCTTTCCGATTCGATTGAGAAAATCGACGCCGATATCGTACTCGGCCTCGGTCAGTCTAACTTCGCGCGCGAATGCGTGCATGTGACGCACGAAGGAGGCCGCGATCTCGCGAAGACGCGGATTATCTGCCTGCGCCATCGCTTCGAGGACTGCAGACGTCACGTCGTCGGAACTTTCGATAATTCTGCCCGTGAACTTGGTCGCTGTTGACGCTTCCATAAAATATCCTCCGGTAGATCGGGTTGATTAGCGAGCTGCTGCGCCGCAGCGGTGATCACTCAGCCTCGAGTGCTGCCTTCATCAGGCGTTCTCGCGTGAGAGGGAGCTCTCGGATGCGCATCCCGAAAGCACTTGCGCCCGCGTTCGCGATGGCGCCGGCGGTCGGCCCGAGCGAGACTTCGCCGACGCCGGTCGACGGAAAGTCTGGATCGGCAATGATTTCCACGTTCGTCTCGGGCGTCTCGGCGAAGGTAAGAATCGGATAGTCCTTCCACGACT
>DATMNC010000073.1:0-28481 GCA_035569395.1 Thermoanaerobaculia bacterium
GACCTCGGTGCGCGCAAAGCCGTTGTCGATGACGACGTTGACAAGATGCTCTTTGATCTGCATCGGTGCATTTCCCAATGCGACGGAAGTCAGCGTGCCCGCGGCGAAGAGGGCAGGTGTTGTCAGGAGCATCAGGCTCGCAAATAGGATTCGCTTCATGTCGGCCTCCATCTGTGCTGGCTGGCAACAGAGCGAGGCGGCTGCCACGAGCGCTCATCATTGTTTTCAATGGCTTAGGCGATCTCACCGCCGATGTCATGGACATTCAACGTACAGCGGCATACATTCAATGCCATGCCATTCCTCACTGTCGATGAACGTACGCTGGCCCTCGATATCGCCGCACTGGTCTACGCCAACCCGTTTCTCGAAGAGAGGATCACCCACGAAAAGCGGATCCTCGGCGACGGATACGTCGGGAGCGGACCGTACTGGAGCCTGCTGCCGGACGCGAAACGCGACGCCACCATCGAAGCCATCGCCGCGCGCTGCGGCGCCCTCGTGGAGACGCTCCGTTTACGCTTGAACGACGCACGCCCGTCACGCGAAGATTTCCAGCTCTACGACGACGTCGTCATCTATTTCCTCTACGAGCGCTATCGCGAAGCGATTCTCGGATTGATCGAGCGCGGCGAGGCGGCAGAGCGTGTCGATTTCTATCCGCGCTTCCGTGCTGATGTGTCGGCGTACCTCGACGACCGTACCGATGCCGGGCATCTCTTTGCATGCTTCTACCAGGTACGCCGCGCCTTTCATCAGGTCTTCCGCAACATCGTCGGCCGTACCCGGCCCGTGGCCAGACTTCGGGCCACGGTCTGGCAGTCGATCTTCACTCACGACGTGCGCCGCTACCGCCGTTCACTCTGGCCACGCATGGGCGACGTTCCCACGCTGATCACCGGCCCGACCGGCACCGGTAAGGAGCTCGTGGCGCGGGCCATCGCCTTCTCCCGTTACATCCCGTTCGACGAGCGCCACGAGCGCTTCACCGGTCCGCCGCAGCCGGCCTTCGTGGCGGTCAACCTCTCCGCGCTCTCGCCGGCGCTGATCGAGTCGGAGCTGTTTGGACACCGCAAAGGCGCCTTCACCGGCGCGGCAGCCGACCGCGTCGGATTCCTCGAATCGTGTGGACCACTCGGTTCTGCATTCCTGGACGAAATTGGTGAGGTGGAACCGTCGATCCAGGTCAAGCTTCTCCGCGTTCTCCAGTCCCGCAACCTCCAGCGCCTCGGCGAGACCACGACGCGCCCGTTCGAGGGAAAGCTGATCGCCGCAACCAACCGCGACCTTGCGGACGAGATCCGCAATGGGCGTTTCCGGGAAGACTTCTACTACCGCCTTTGTGCCGACACGGTCACCACTCCCGCGCTGCAGGAGCAGCTCGCCGGAACTCCCGACGAGTTGCAACACCTCATTCGCTTCATCTGCACCCGCGTCGCCGGCGAGGAGGAGTCCGAGACTCTCGCCGCCGAGGTGGTGCGATCAATCGAAGTGTCACCGGGGCTCGGCTACCACTGGCCCGGCAACTTCCGCGAGCTCGAACAATGCGTCCGCAGCGTCATGCTCCGCGGAACGTATGAGCCGCGCGTAGCTGGGCATACCGACGCCCGCCAGCGCATCGCCCAAAACATCGTCGCAGGCCATTTCAGCGCAGACGACCTCCTTCGCCATTACTGCACGCTGCTCTACGCGACGTCGCGAAACTACAGCACCGTCGCCGAGAAACTGCAGATCGACCGACGGACGGTGCGAGCCAAGGTGGATCAGGAGTTGTTGCGGGAGTTGTGAGCTTCTCTTTGCGTCACGCGAAGCCGCGAAGCCGCGAAGGCGACCGCGGCTGCCAGGGCGGTCGAAGTGAGAATGTCCATGATGCTGTGGTATCGCATGATGAGCTCGAGGACTATGTGGGTGGCTGGTGTCATGCTGCACTTCGCGCGTTGTCTGAGGCTTCGCCGATGGCGAGTGGTTTACCGCTTGCTTACGATGATGGTGCTCTGTTGGGCGACGACCTGCCAGTGACCGTTGCGCCGCACGAAAACCGAAGTCACACGGCGCTGGCTGCTGATATCGTCCTGCACTCGTGAACCGTGGACCGTCGACCGCGCTACGACCACCGCAGTATCGCCGTAGATGCGCGTCGCGATCTGGTCATAACTGATCGCTTCCACCTTGAGCTCGCCTGATTGCAGCAGCCGTAGCCGATCGGCCTTTGTCTGTAGCTGTCCGTACGGATTCACAAATGTGTATTCGTCGGCCCAGAGGCGATCGAGCGCGGCGAGATCCTTCTGTTCGATGGCCTCGTTGATCGCTGCCTCGGTGGCCGCAACGGATACTTCGTCAGCGGTGGCGTCCGCAGCCCGGCTGGCCGTACCGGTCGTCCATATCGTCATGGAGATCACCAGGATCAGCAGTGTTCGACTCGTGAATCGCATTCGGTCTCCTTGGTCCGTACGGACGTACGTTAACTCCGCGCGATCTGCGCTTCGCGCGTTGCCGGTTCTCGGTTGTCGGTGACTTCGCCGAGCTCTGACCTGGAACGGCCACGCGCGCCTCAGCGCGCAGACAACCGACAACCGACAACGCGAAGCTACAGATAACCGAGAACCGACAACGCGGCAACGCCGCAATTCTTACATTTCCTTCACTTCTTCCGCTGGCACTTTACCGAATTCAGCCCTAGATTGACGGCGTCTAGCAGGCCCCCGGAAAACTGTCTTAGAGAGAGGAGACTTCGTGAATAAACGATACGGGTTTATGTTTGCCTTCTTACTTTTCGCTCACGCCGCACTCGCCGACATCGCCTTGACCGACAAGTCGTCTACGCTGCGGCAACTCAAACCGCATCCGGCCGACCAGGCGTCCACCGCCGCCGCGAACGCCGCCAAGCATGCCGCCAAGCTTGCACGCCATGCGCACTCCGGACTGACGCCGGTGGGGCAGTCGTTTCAATTCCATCCCAGGGTGACCGCCACCGGCTCCATCTCCCTCATCGATGCCGGTGGTCTGAAGTACTTTATTAATACGGATATCACCTTCAGCACCAGCTCTTCGGCCTCCGGTGCCGCCTCCGAGGCTTCGTATACCCACGCCATCGCCGCCAGCACCGTCGCCGGAGGGACGACGATGTCGACGCTAAACGACATGTTTGACGGCTACAACGCCCTCTGCGTGAGTCTCACCAACAGTACCGGACCATGCCAGACTGGCAACGCGAACTTCGTCATCTACAACAAGAACGGTCCGGCCACGTTCGACGCCACCGTGCCGGCGGTTCCCGAATGCGTCAACCGGCAGGTCGTCCTCGGGTCGCAGACCATCGGCGGTTTGAGCGTGCAGCGCAAGGTCTACGTCCCGACGAATGACCGGTACATCCGCTGGATGAACTTCTTCACCAACACGTCCGGCGCTCCCATCACCTTCACCATGATCACGTCGAACAACCTCGGGTCGGACAGCAACACCATCCTGGTGACGACCTCGAGCGGTGATGCCATCGCCACGCCCGGCGACCTCTGGGCCACCTCCTTCCAGAATTTCTCCGGCAGTACCTCGAGCGACCCGCGTATCGGACATGTCTTCCAGGGAAGCGGCGCGCCGACGCCGGTGTCGAACATCCACTTCGTCAATGGTGACGACAACCCCTTCTGGTCGTACTCGATCACGCTCAACCCCGGCCAGACGAAGATCATCGTCAACTACGCCACGGGCCAGGGGACGAAGGCCGCGGCCGCGGCGCAAGCGGCGAACCTTGCCGGGTTCGGGCCCAACGCCCAGCAGTGCATGTCGGCAACCGAGCTGTCGGAGGTCACGAATTTCCAGACCGGCAGCGCCGATCTCACGATCACGAAGACCGCCAACCTCTCCAGTCCGCCGCACGCATTCAGCGGCTCCACGGTTCCGTACACCCTCGCTGTTACGAACAACGGCCCCACGGCCGCGTCATCGGTCTCGGTGACCGACCCGCTCCCCGCCGGCGCCGGATTCGTGAGCGCCACAGGTTCGGGATGGAGTTGTGGATTCTCGGCCGGCAGCGTCACCTGTACGACGCCGACGCTCGCTCTTGGATCGGCCCCCCCGATCACGCTGACGATCACCGCTCCGACCGTGTCACACTCCGAGGAGATTCCGAACACGGCCACAGTATCGGCCGCCACGTCCGACCCCGCGCCGGGGAACAACAGCAGTACCGCAACCGTCCACGTCGTTCCGGGCCACGGGCCCGGGCACTAAGGCTTGCCGAGGGCCGCGCGTTCTACGCGCGGTCCTCGGCTGCAGTCGACCCGTGCTCGCGCTTCGCGCTAGCCAGTCACCTCGGTCAATGCCCGCTTCGTCATGACCGAGGCCAGGTGCACGCGGAATTCGCCGGAGGCGTAGGGATCGCCGAGAGGATTGTCGAGCGCTTCGCTGACGGCCGCCGCGGCGCGGGCGATGTTCTCTGCAGTGGGGGCCTGCCCGGTCAGCAGCTTCTCCGCCGCTTTGGCGCGGACAGGGGTGACCGTGGCGCCTCCGATGGCGATTCGGACGTCCGCGCACGTCCCCTTCTTCACCTGAACCAGTGCCGCGACGCCCACCACGGCGAACGACGAGGCGGGATGGCGATGCTTGAGGTAGACCGCGGACGCGCCCGAGATCATCGACGGTATGGTGACGGCCGAGAGCAGCTCCCCCTTCTTGAGCGACGTGGTGAAGAGGTCGACGAAGAACTTCTCCGCCGCGATTTGCCTCTCCTTTCCATTGACGGCGGTGAAGCGCGCGTCGAGGAGCAGCAGGATCGTCGGATAGTCGGCGCCGGGATCGGCATGAGCGACCGAGCCGCCGATCGTTCCGCGGTTTCTCACCTGCAGGTCGCCGATGATCCCCGCGGTCTCGGCGAGCACGGGGCAGTGCTTCCGCACCACCGCGGACGCCGCGATGGCTGCGTGCGTTGTCATGGCGCCTATCCTGAGGCCATCCTTCGTCGACTTGATCCCGCTCAATTCGGCGATGCGGCTGATGTCGATGAGCGCCGCCGGCGATGCCAGGCGGAGCTTCATGGCCGGGAGAAGGCTGTGCCCTCCGGCGAGCGGTCTCGACCCTTTGACCTTGCGGAGCAGCTTCACGGCCTCGGCCACTGTCTTCGGACGGTGATATTCGAACTCGGCAGCGAACATAATCAGCTCCTCGCTTCCCGGATGGCCCGCCACACCCTCTCGGGAGTGAGCGGCATGTTGATCGTCTTTACACCGAGCGGTGCCAGCGCGTCGGCCACGGCGTTGTAGACCGCCGGCGTCGAGGCGATCGTGCCGGTCTCGCCGATGCCCTTCACGCCGAGCGGATTCACCGTGGTCAGTGTCTCGGTCATGGCCAGCTCGAATTTCGGGAAGAAGGCCGCCTTCGGAACGGCGTAATCCATCATCGAGCCGCTCAGCAGCTGGCCGTCGTCGTCGTAGACCGCCCCTTCCCACAGCGCCTGCCCCATTCCCTGGGCAATGCCGCCGTGGATCTGGCCCGCCACGATCATCGGGTTGATGACCTTCCCGCAATCGTCGACGGCGACGTAACGCTGCAGAGCGATCTCACCCGTCTCCGGGTCGACCTTCACCACGGCGATGTGCGCGCCAAAGGGGTAGACGAAGTTCGCCGGATCGAAGAACGACGACGCCTCCAGCCCCGGCTCGAGGCCCTTGGGCATGTTCCAGGCCACATTCGCCATCAGCGCCACGTCCTGAATGCTCTTCGACTTGCTGGGCGATCCTCGGACGAAGAACTTCCCGTCGGCGTACTCGATGTCGTCGACGGATGCCTCGAGAAGGTGTGCCGTCAGCGTTTTGGCCTTGTCCTTGATCTTGGCGATGGCGCCCATGAGCGCCCCGCTGCCGACCGCCGTGCCGCGGCTGCCGTAGGTGCCCCAGCCCATCGGCGTCTTTTCGGTGTCGCCGTGCGTGATCTCGACATCGTCGACGTCAACGCCGAGCTCGTTGGCCACGATCTGGGCGAACGTCGTCTCCTCTCCCTGACCGTGCGGCGAGATGCCGACCATGACGTTGACCTTCCCCGAGGGGTGGAAGCGGACGATGGCGCTCTCCCACAGGCCGCCGCCGAAGCCGACCGCGCCGGCCACCTGCGACGGACCGAGACCGCAGATCTCGGCGTAGGTGCAGATTCCGATGCCGAGGTACTCGCCCTTCGCGCGCATCTCCTTCTGCTGCTTGCGGAGCTTCTCGTAGCCGGCCATCTCCAGCGCTTTGGCCAACGCCCCTTCGTAGTTTCCGGTGTCGTAGGTCAATCCGGTGGCGACCTGGTATCCGTCGGTAAACGGCGGAATCATGTTCTTCCGCCGTAGGGCGACGGGATCCATCGCCAGCTTGTGGGCGAGCAGGTCGATCATCCGCTCAACCATGAACGTCGCCTCGGGGCGCCCCGCTCCGCGATAGGCGTCGACCGGCGTGGTGTTGGTGAACACGCCGTAGACGTCCTCGTGAATGTTGGGGATCTTGTAGACGCCGGAGAGCATGAGGCCGTGAAGGATGGTCGGGATGCCGGTCGACGCCGTCGAGAGGTAGGCGCCGAGGTTGGCCCAGACCTTGGCGCGCAACCCGATGATGGTGCCATCCTTCATCGCCGCCAGCTCGACGTCCTGGATGTGATCGCGGCCGTGAATCGTGGCCCGGTAGTTCTCGCTGCGGCTCTCGGTCCACTTCACCGGCCGGTTCAGCATCTTCGAGGCGAAGATGGCCATCGAGTCCTCGGGATAGTGAGGGATCTTGCTGCCGAACCCTCCGCCCACCTCCGGCGCGATGACCCGGATCTTGTGCTCCGGTGTGCCGGTGTCGAGCGAGATCAGGAAGCGGGCGATGTGCGGGTTCTGTGTCGTGCTCCAGAGGGTGATCTCGTTGTTGGCGCGGAGATACTGGGCCACGGCACCGCGTGGCTCCATGGCGTTGGGGATCAGCCGCTGATTGATGATGTGATCCTTGACGATGACCTCGGCCGACTTGAAGGCCGCCTCGACGTCGCCGCCGCTGACGTGCCAGTGGAAGCAGACGTTGTTCGGTACATCCTCGTGCAGCCGCGGCGCCTTCGGCAGCGTGGCCTTGAATCCGTCGACCACCACCGGCAGCGGCTCGTAGTCGACGTCGACGGCATCGGCGGCGTCGCGGGCCTGATAGGGGTCTTCGGCCACGACGACGGCCACGGCGTTGCCAGTGTAGCGGACGATGTCGATGGCTATTGGCGGATAAGGCGGCGTCTTCGTGTCTGACCCCGGCACGACCCAGGCGCAGGGAATCGGCCCGAAGCCGGCGTCCTTCAATTGCTGGCCGGTATAGACGCCGAGAACCCCAGGCATGGCCGCGGCCTTCTTCGTCTCGATGCGCTTGATCCGCGCGTGTCCGTAGGGTGAGCGGACCACGGACATGAAGACCATGCCGGGAAGGACGATGTCGTCGGTGTACTTCGCCTGTCCCGTGACCAGCCGCGGGTCTTCGCGGCGCTTGATGCCGGAACCCAGGATGCGCGGTGCCATGGCAGCGTCCTCCTTCAGGCCTTCATTTGCGCGGCCGCTTCGCGAACGGCCGCGACGATGTTCTGGTAACCGGTGCAGCGGCAGAGGGAGCCTTCGATGCCGTGGCGCACCTCCTCATCGCTCGGGTCGGGATTGCGCTTCACGAGATCGCAGGCGGTCATGATCATCCCCGGCGTGCAGAAGCCGCACTGCAGACCGTGCTTGTCCCAGAAGGCCTGCTGCATGACGTGCAGCTTGCCGTTCGTGGCCAGCCCTTCGATGGTGGTGACCTTCGCACCGTCGGCCTGCACTGCCAGGACGGTGCACGACTTGACGGCCTGTCCGTCGATGATGACCGTGCACGCGCCGCACTGGCTGGTGTCGCAACCGACGTTCGTGCCGGTGAGGCCGAGGGCATCGCGAAGGAAGTGAACGAGGAGCAGACGAGGCTCCACCTCCGCAACCTGCTTTGCGCCGTTCACCGTGAGAGAAACGGGATGCTTCATACGAACCTCCGTAGGGTAGGGAGGGAAGCTTCAGCGAGTCCAGGGAAACGAGGGGCGAAAAGTACTCCTTCGGCTGGAAGGGTGTCAATTGCTCACGGAAAGAGTTGCTTTCTCCGCGTCGCTGCGCCTCCGCGTGAGACACTGCCCCCTCGCGAATGCTCCCGGAACACTTGCGCAGGTCCTTCACCACGGCCACCCTGCGAAACTTCGAGAAACACGCCGCAACGTTGGTCGTCACCTCGCCGCTTTTCTTCCGAAACGCCTACGCTGCGAACGTCACCGAAAACCGGCGACGCAGCTACATGGCCGTCGTCGTCGTCAGTCCCTCCGGCGTCTCCCACGCGCGCTGTACCTGTCTGCCGGAGATGCCTCTCGATAACCTCTGCTGGCACCTCGGCGCGCTGTTGAATCACTGTGCCGGCGCCGGCGGCGTCCTGCCGGCGGAACGTTTCGAGGCCAGCCTCTGGCGCGCGGCCGGCTTCGAGCTGGCTGCCGAGGGGCGTCCGCTCGCGATCGACACCGAAGTCGATCCTCGGGAGGCGCTTCTGCGCAAGCTCACAATGACCAGTCAGGAGAGTGAGCTTCTGAAACGCGGTGCTGCCTCGGCACGCCTGCGTTGGGAGGTTTCGCCCTGGTATCGCTGGGCGCGCGGTATGTTCTCTCGCTTTCCGGACGGCGAGGGAGTCACGATCGAGTATCGCGGCGACCGCTTCCATCTGAGCGCTGGCGAAGACACTGTGGCGTTACCGGCCGGCGCCGTCGAACACGTCATCACCGCCCACGACGGCGCCGTCGCGGCGGCCAGCGGCTTCGAGGTCGTGCTTCACTCCCTCACCCCGTCGTTGCGCGTCGAGCTGACAGCCGGGAGGGCACTGCGGTTCATCCCGGTGTTGCTCGAGGGAACGACGGTTCACGTCCGCGCAACGCTGCCCCGCTTCGGGAAGTTCTTTTACCTGCTGGGACGCTTCGCTTCTGCGGGCGCGGTCTCGCCCATGTTTGCCGAGCGAGGCAAAACGGAACAGACCTCATTATTCGATGCCCGCCCGTCATCCGGACTGCCTCTCGACCGTGAGACGCTGATCGCCGAGGAGGATGCCTTCGCCTTCGTCGAGGCGCACCGGGAGGAGCTCGCACGGATGCCCGAGTCTCTGGCGCCGGACGTGGTGCGCAATGCGTACCCGCACCGGCTCGACGGCGAGGTGGTGTTCGACTTTTCGCCGGCGGCGGGCGACCTGATCGAAGTCGACGTCGTCTTCGAGGCCGGCGGGGAAGCCGTACACGCGGGCGAGTTGGCGCTGGCGCGGCGCGCAGGCGTTCGCGCGCTCGTGCGTGGAAACATCTGGATCGATGCCGCCGACGAACAGCTCGAATGGCTGGATGACGCCACGCTCGATCCGCGCGGCCACGTGCTGGTGACGAAACTCGAGCTCCTGCGCATCCGCGGCTCGCTGCGCGGCAAAGCCGTCTTCCGCGGCGACCCCGCCTGCCGGCAGATCTTCCGGGTGTTCGACGAGCTCCCCGGTGCCGGCGACGCGCCGCCGCCCGCGGCGTTCGGCATGGACCTTTATGGTTATCAGCAGACCGGTTACCACTGGCTGTGGCTGCTCCAGCAGAACGGCTTCGGCGCACTTCTCTGCGACGACATGGGCCTCGGCAAGACCCACCAGGCCATTGCTCTCATCCGCGCCGTCACGCTGACGAATCCCGGAGCACGAGTGCTCGTGGTCTGCCCGACCTCGGTGCTCGATCACTGGCGGGAGAAGCTCGCCCGCTACGACGCCGGGCCGGACGTCACGCTGACGTCATACGGCATGGTCCGTACGCGCATCGAGCAGTTTCGCGGCCGGCGCTTCGACCTCCTTGTGCTCGATGAGATGCAGATGATCAAGAATGCCGATACAGCCACCCATCAGATGCTGCGGTCGATCGACGCGCGCATCGCCATCGGCCTGACCGGTACGCCGATCGAGAATCACGAGGGGGAGCTGATGACGCTGCTCGACGTCGTGGTCCCCGGGTACCTCTCGTGCCGCGTCGACGATCGGGCCACGTTGCAGCGGCTGGTGCGGCCGTTCGTCCTTCGCCGCACCAAGCAGCAGGTGCTGACCGAGCTCCCTCCGAAGATCGTCGACAAGCGCCACTGCGAGCTGACCACGGAACAGCGCACGCTCTACCGGCGCGTGATCGAGGCGCGCGCCAAGCCGTTGCAGGCCCAACTCCGGGCCGGGGCGGCCGTGTCGTACATCCACGTCTTCGCCGCCCTCAACTACCTCAAGCAGATCTGCAATCACCCCGCGTCGGCCGGCGGTGGCTTCAACGACGTCAACGTGACCTCGGGGAAGTGGGAGCTGTTTCTGGAGCTGCTCGATGAGTGCATGAGCAGCGGTCTGAAGGTGGTCGTCTTCAGCCAGTACCTGAAAATGCTGGAGCTCATCGAGCGCGAGCTGCAGCGCCGCGAGTTGGGTTTCGCCTCGATCAAGGGGACGACGCGCATGCGCGGCGCCGAGATTGCGCGCTTTCGCGACAATCCCGACTGCCGCGTCTTCACCGCCAGCCTCCGCGCCGGCGGCCTCGGCATCGATCTCACCAGCGCCTCGGTGGTTATTCACTACGACCGCTGGTGGAACCAGGCCCGCGAGGACCAGGCCACCGACCGCGTTCACCGCCTCGGCCAGAACAAGGGCGTGCAGGTTCTCAAGCTGATCACGCGCGGCACGGTCGAAGAGAAGATCGACGCCCTGATCGCCCGCAAGGCCCAACTGGCCGACGACGTCATCCGCGTGGACGACCCGTCCCTGGTCAAGCAATTCACGGTGGAGGAGCTGCAGGAGTTGCTCGGGGATTAGTTCGATGCACTCGAGGTTTGGAACAAGTTAACGTGTCGCCGGCGCCTTGACCGGTTGCGTTTTCCTTCAACTATGTGAAGCTGCATCCCCTCAGTGGATCACAGAGTGTCTGCGTCGGGGGGGGAGGGGTTGGTCCAGCGTCACGTTGCCGATGTCGACGCTGCTGGCGTACCAGAGGCCGTAGGTGGCGAAGGAGACCTTCACGTCAAAGTGGCCGCGGTTAAACGCGGAGAGCGCGACCGAGCCGGCCCCGCCGACGATCGGGACGCTCACGACCAATTCGAAGCCGATGTTGACGGTGGCCGTTCCGTTGGGCGGCGCGCCGGTGGCCAGGACCCTGATCTGAAGCAGACGCGCGACACCATCGGGGGAGTAGACCGGGTATGCCGTGACCGAGGTGGGAGTGAGCGCTCCGACAGGGGCAACGATGCCTTCATACACTCCGGTCCCGATGAATGGTGCCGTGGGTCCCAAGCCGCTCGTGTCGCATGGATCGGTGCCCCTGCGCGGAACCCCCTTGGCCGGATCGCCGTCGGCGGAGTCCACCAGCAGGTGCACGACTCCCGAGCCATCCTCGAACAGCGTGGGGTCGATCACCGACGACGGATAGCTGAGGTTGTCCGCAAAATGGGTAATGGTGCTGAGGAGCGGTTGGGCGATCGTCCAATGCACGAAGTCAGCCGACAGCTCGTAGACGATGTGCGCCGCGGGCCGGTCTCCCGGGAATCCGAAGGGGCCATTCAACAGCGTGGCGATATACCGGTAGGGAGGCAAGCTCCTGATCGGCGCGATCGTCGAGAGCTGATTGAAGTCGAGGATGAGGCTGTGTTGGCGCGGATCGTTCAACGCCGGCGGGATCTCTCCGGAAGGACAGTCGATCCAGGTGGCAATGCTGGCGTTAAACACGATCTGCATCTGCGGATTGCCGCGGGTTCCCGACGGGCTGCTCGGGTCATAGGCGATGCGGAAGAGGGCCGGTGGCTGGGCGGAATCGGGTCTCCAGTACTGTGCCGCGATGTAGAACCAGCTCTGGCCATTCTCGTCCACCACTGGGAACATCGATATGCGAGCGATGCCTTTGAACGTTCCCCGGGCACTCGGCGCGGGCGGCTGGCGCCACAGGATGGCCGCGCCGAGGGCGCGGTTGGGGGCGGTGGCATCGCGGGTCACGACCTTCCATTGCACGCCGTCATCGCTGGTGGCCCACAGGACCACGAGGTAAGACCAGGGATCGGTGCAGGAACCGCATGCCGAGGTGTCGTCATGCTCGGCGGCACAGAGGTTCGGGTCGGAGATGGAGGCGGTGAAGGCCATGAAATAGCGGCCATCGCGTTTCACCACCGCGGGCGAGCCGAGATGTCCGACGTACGCCTCAGGGTGGGTCAGGAGATAGTCTGGATCCTGCATCCAGGCCAGGTTGTCGCGCGCGAGAGCGGCCTTGCCGTCGCTGGCGGTCCAGGAGCCGTCGGGCTTGCGCACGTGGTGCCAGATGGTGTCGCCGAAGCGTTTCGGGGAGAGGAGATCGGGATCGCAATGGTTCGTGATCTGGTCTTCGACGGTGTAGATCTCCGCGAGATGGCCCTGGTCGTCGAGCACGGGCGAGGGGCCGTAGGACCATCCGCTGCAATTCGACGCCGCGGAGGAGGGATCGCGATCGACGATGCGCGCGCCGCCGGAGACGATGGCGAGTTGCGCTCCGGTCCCCGTCTGTGCGAAGAGCGAAGGGACGATCGCCGATACAAGGACGGCGGCGGCGAGCAGCTTCATACGCACTGATCATACGACTCCGCAATCGAGACTGTTGGGGGGCAGATCGCGAATCTACGTAGGTCGGACTCCAACGTAGGTCGGACTCTCCAGTCCGACCTGCGCTCGCGATGCCGTTGGTTCCGGACACGCGTTTCTTCACGGACTCGTGGAGTCAATTCATGGACTCGCGGAGTCAATTAATGGACTCGTGGAGTCAATTAATGGACTCGTGTAGTCAATTAATGGACTCGTGGAGTCAATTCATGGACTCGTGGAGTCAATTAATGGACTCGTGGAGTCAATTCATGGACTCGCGGAGTCAATTAATGGGTAGTGGTAGCGTTTGAACGTCCGTTTGTAACATCTTTGCGGGTCATGGCGGGTTATGGCGGGTCGGACGACGGGTCAGATCGGTAAGCACCGCCGCAGCCTCCCGAACCTTGTCCCGTTGCGCACCCGAGAGGGTGAATCCTTGTTCGCCGAGGAGCCATCCGACGTTTTCACCTGCGGCATGAGTGATCGCCACGACAGTTTCGAATCGCGGATTCGCATGCCGTCCGGTGAGGATATTGGAAAGCGTCTCGGGACTCACGCCAGCTTGCTCGGCGATGGCGTTCTGCCGCCTTCCGGTTTTTCGTATCGCGCCCCTGAGACGTTCGCGCCAGTCGGCTAGATCGGGCATTCAGCGGCTCCGTTCGCGCGAGGTGGCATCGCTGGCAATGCGGACGAAGGCTTCCATGATGACGGGGCGCGTCTCTTCGAAAAGCCGGTCGCGGATCTCGTCCGCCATTTCTTCGAGATGCTCCTGTGCGGCGCTGTCGTCGTCGGGCCATTTCAAGATGTGCGTCTCCGAGAATGCCTCCACGAATCCTCCAGTGTCGATAAGGTTCTGGTGAATGTCATCCACGAACATCTCCGCGTGTTCGGCGGTCACGATGGGCACCGTCTGCACGCGCGGCGGTGTTAGCTCCGTATCGTCGGCCGTCCGCTCCTCCTCGATTGCCGCGTTCGCGATACGAACGAACGCCTCGGCGATCTGCTGCTTTACCGCATCGAAGACGCGCGTGCAGATGTCGTCCTCCAAGTCGAGGTAATCCGCGTGCATCTCTTCGTTGTCGGGCCACTTCAGGACTTCGGTTTTGCTGCACGCTTCAGTGATGTTGCTGCCTGCGAACCAAAGCTCCGCGAAGTCTTTCCCATGTTCCATCGTAACGACGTTGACCGTTTCCACCTTCGGAAGAGTCACGGCTCGTTTCTCCTCTCCAGCAGGGCCAGATAGATCGCTTCATCGGCTGGCGACAGCTCGAAGAGTTCCACGATGTAGACCGGCTTCTCTCGCATCTCGCTGGCCGCGTCAGCGAGTGCCATCATGGTTCGGCGACTCGGTTCCGTCTCACCCCGGCGAAGCCTCAGAAGACCCGTATGGCTGATCCCCGCGCGCCGTGCGAATACGCCAATCGTCACGCCCCATTCGCGTATGTACGTTTCGAGCCGCGTCAGGTGGTACCGGTCAAACATCGGCTTCGTAGGCATGCATCCTCCCTATGTTCGTGCTTGCCGTGGCAAGTGGTATGGTAATGCTTGCCGTGGCAAAGTACAAGCAAATGCCGCCGAGAAAGGAGAAAGCGCCGGAAGCTATCGCATTCGGCGCGAAGGTCCGCGAGGTCCGCACCAAGCGGAAGCTGACGCAGGAATCACTCGCCGAGGCCGCAGGTATCGCGTCGATTCAGGTCGGTTTCATCGAACGCGGGTACAACGTTCCGAAGTTGACGATGATCCTCTTGCTCGCTCGTGCTCTCGATGTCCGTCCCGGCTCGCTGATCGATCACATTGACATCTGAGGTAGACTTGCTTCATGCCTACACGAGCAAGCAAGAAGCCTCCGAAGGAAGATGAAGTTCAGGCCGCCGTCCGCGTCATTCGCACCGTCATCGAGAAGACGGAGCGTGTCGTCGATCCCGCCGTGAGTGCTGCCGCTTCTGCGCTGTCGAAGTTGGGAGCGTCGAAGGGCGGAGAGGCGCGGGCAGCCAGCCTGAGCGGGAAACGGCGGTCGGAGATCGCCAAAAAGGCGGCTTCGGCACGGTGGCGCAAGAGAGGGACGGAATAGGTACAGTAATATTTGTTGCAGATTCTTCGACACCCGTGATACCCTTTTGACTCGAAAGGAACAGGGATGATCGGGCTGAAACGTGCGAGACAATTACTTACCCCCTACTACCCTCGGCTGTATCGGATTGTCACGGAAGCCGTAGCGATAAGCCGAAGCGTTGCGGAGGCGCATCCCTACTTCGACGCGACTACGATCGCGAACGCCGCGCATGATGCGATGTGCGACATCGCCCGCCGCGAGTTTCCCGACGGCGTGCCGGGTGTTGGCGTCGTGGACATCAACTGCCTCACGATGATCCACATCGAGAATATTCTCTTTCTCAAGCTGAAGAAGTTCGACCCTACCCTTCGCTCTCGCACGTATCCAACGTTGCAGTACCGCGAGATGCGAGGACAAGGGAGATTGCCGGGTCTTGGCGAAACATGTACCACCGCCGAGATCGGGTATGTGCTGAGGCGCCCTCTCCTCACCGATATCGAATCTGTACACGTTGTCTTCGTTCTCGATAAAACGTTGATCTGGGACATTCCGCTCGAAGACGGCGGAGTCGAGGGCGAGATTTTCGAAATGCCACTGCTGTTCCCCGACGACGGGGAAAGCGAATCCGAAACGACGGCCAATCCAAGGAAGGGGAGGGGGACGAAGAGTGGAGAGACCGATGCAGGTGGAAAGAAGCGGCAGTAATCACGAGATGCTTTCTTTAGCGCGGGAGAGCCGGGGGATGTCGCAGGTTGAACTCGCCGTGGCGTTAGACATCACGCAGGGACGAGTTTCTAAGATGGAGGCGGGGTTACTTCCTATCCAGGACGATCTGCTTCCTCGTCTATCGGAAGTGTTGGATTATCCCGCGGACTTCTTTTTCCAGCCGGACCACCGCAGCGGTCTCGGTCCGAGTGAGTTCTATCACTACCGAAAACGCAAGAGTGTTCGAGAGAAAGCGCTTACCCAGTGGCACGCGGCGTTCGATGTCCGGCGGCTACACCTGAGCCGACTTCTTGACGGCGCTTCGTTGAATGCGCCCCAAGTGTTTCCTTCCTACGATATCGACGAATTCGGCGGCGATGTGGCCGAGATCGCACGCGCGGTGCGGGCGGCGTGGCATATTCCACGCGGTCCGATTCGGAACGTGACTCGCGTTGCTGAGGATGCCGGGGGCGTGATTTTTCTACACGACTTCGATAGCGAGTTGATCGATGGCATCAGCCGCGAGCTACCCACGCTCCCGCCGATCTTCTTCATGAACTGCCAGCGAAACGGCGCAAGGTTTCGATACAGCCTGTCTCATGAAATTGGACATATCGTCATGCACCGCTTCCCTCACACCGAGATGGAGGCGCAGGCCGATCGTTTCGCGGCAGAGTTCTTGATGCCAGCGGCCGATATCAAATCACAACTGCATGGTGTGACCCTCGCGAAGCTCGCGACCATGGTTCCGTTTTGGAGGGTGTCGCTCAGTGCCCTACTCAAGCGAGCGGGCGATCTCGGTACTCTGAGCGTGCGACAGCAAACAGCGCTCTGGAAGCAAATGAGTTATTTCGGATACAAGACCAAGGAACCACCGGAGCTTGAGTTTCCGATCGAGGAGCCGACCCTCGTTTCGAAGCTGCTCACCGCCCACAAAACTGAGCTGCATTACACGCCCGACTCTATCGCTCGCATGATGGCGCTCAATCCAAAGGAGTACGCGGGGATGTACGAGACGCCACGTCAACGACTCAGACTAGTGAGGACTCCCAGATGAAAGGTGCGCCCCGGTAGCTCAGTGGAGAGAGCGACGGTCTACTAAACCGTTGGTCGCAGGTCCGAATCCTGCCCGGGGCGCCACTTCCTTTCGGACGCAGAAAGTTTACTCCTGAACGCGTTTTTGTCGTGTTACAGCTTGACATCTTGCCCGAGCAAGCATATATTACTGTGCATGAACAGTCTGAGTCCTGAAGTCCGCGCCCGCATCATCGCCGCCCTCGTGGAAGGCGTCTCGATCTCCTCCATCGTCCGCATGACCGGCGTCGCGAAAACCACGATCCTTCGGCTCCTCCGCGAAGTCGGAACTGCCTGCGCGCAGTTCCATGATGAGCAGGTCCGCAACCTCGCTACCGAGCGCGTGCAAGCGGACGAGGTCTGGTCGTTCTGTGCGATGAAGCAGAAGAACGTGCCCGCCGAGTTGCAGGACACCATCGGAATCGGCTCGATCTGGACATGGACGGCGATCGATGCGGACTCCCGGCTGATCATCTCGTGGCTCGCGAGTAACCGCAGTCCCGAGGCAGCGAACGCGCTCCTCGCTGACCTCCAGTCCCGCACGACGAAGCACCTGCAAATCTCCTCGGATGGCCTACCTCATTACATCGATGCCGTCATGCAGAGCTTCACTCCAGGCGGTGCGTCACTCGGTCAGGTCGTCAAGACGTATGCGACCAGCGCCCCGCAGCCGGGGATGAACCCGAACAGTGCAGCGAGTAGGTACTCACCGGGGCGGTTGCTCTCCATCGAGAAAACGTCTGTCCTCGGAACGCCTGACATGAAGCACGTTTCGACCTCGTACATGGAGCGCTGGAACCTCACCCTCCGCATGGGAAACCGGCGCTTCACGCGGTTGACGAATGCGTTTTCGAAGAAGTTCGAAAACCACTGCCACATGCTCGCGCTGACCGTCGTCTTCTACAACTACTGCCACGCGCACAAGTCACTCGGCGGGAAGACTCCGGCGATGATCGCGGGCCTGACGGACTACCGGTGGACGGCTGCCGACATGCTCAGGCTGGACATGTGGAGCGAAGCGAAGGTCGCCGCATAACCGGTTACCTGCGTTGACCGCGATGCATATATGACGGGTACTTGAAGATGGTCGGCGGCATGTCTTCCGGGCCAACTTGCGATTCTGGCTTGATGCTCAGCTTGTCGCCGCTCAAGATCAGGAATGAGCCACCGGGACGGCCCATGACCGCGTTCACGTATACATCGTAGTCACCGTCTTGGATGACTTGGAACAAAGGGAGACTCATTTGCGAAACTATTTCGACTGCGTTGTCGTCGGCATTGACATCCCACCCGATCGGCAGCCCTTCGACCCCTTCACTGTTGATCTTCGTTATCCCGTTGAGAACGATGTCGTATTTCATGCCGGTCAACCAACGTCTTGATATCCGGAGTCGTAGCGGTCCGGGTGGGTAGATCACCCGCGAAAAGTCGATACCGTCCTTCAGGTCGTTAACCGGGAACGCGTGGATGCCGCCCGCGTGCACGCGAAACTTGTCGGGCGCGCCAGGATGGATCAACTTAGCGAAAGGTCCACGGACCGGATCGCCCCATACCCAACTCAGCGCCGCCAAGCTATACGAGAGAATGGCAATCGACCACGCAATTCTGCGGGCGGTTCCATCGCTGTACCAGCCCACGATGTTCACAGCCGCCCCGGCAGCAGCGAGAAGCATGGGAAACCAGAAATCTCGCATCGGGCGAGGGTACCACCAGCCGCCGCTGTTACAACCGAGGGGTCAAACGCTACCACTACCAATTAATGGACTCGCGGAGTCAATTCATGGACTCGCGGAGTCAATTCATGGACTCATGGAGTCAAATCATGGACTCATGGAGTCAAATCATGGACTCTACGAGCGTGTGAGCTCACCATTTCTGGTGAGTTAGAGAGGCTCCGAGCCCACCAATGAGGCCCACCGGCAGGATTCGATGCTCTCCGAGGAGGTTCTCGAGCGTATCGGTCCAGTCGCCGTCGTAGCCGGCAGACGTCCAAGTCTCAGCGGTCGGACTGAAGAGTCCGACCTACATTCCGCCCCGCGACAACCGACAACCGACAACGCGGCGCAGCCGCAGACAACGCGCCGGTAGGCGCTACTCCATCACCCTCTCCGCATCGTCGATCATCGTCAAGGAAGTCGCGGCGGTAGCCTTCGTAGTCGCGGCCGAGGGACTTCCGGGTGAGCTGGCGGGAGGAGCCGGCACAACGAGGCCGTTCGTGCCGAGGACGCCGCCGACGACTCCTCCCACGACCCCGCCCGGCACGCCTCCTTCGACGCCTCCCTCCACCGGCTGCGCCTCTGCGGGAGCTATGCTGGCCGGCGCTGCCATTCCGGCGGTCTGCGGCGCGCTACGGCCAAGGGGCGGTGGCGGGAGCGGAGTGGACGACGGCTTCACCTCGCTCTTGCAGGAGATGCAACTGAGCAGGCAAAAAAGGAGCGCGGAGAGGATGAGCACGACGCCGTCGAGGGCGGAGTGGATCTGTCGGTTGCGCATGAAAGGGTTCCTCCGTTTTGTCCGTTGGACACGGAGGGTGGGGGGAAGGAAACTGGTACTGCGGTTGCGCGGTCTCGGGGTTGTGCGGTCTCGCGGTTGCTGAGTTTCTAGGTTTCTGGGTTGCCGGCAGCCCCGAGACCGCGCAACCCAGAGACCGCGAGACCGCCACTTTCTACCGCTTCCTCCTGGCGTGATGCGGCTTTGGCACCTGCATCGGCTCGCGGATCGGCGTTGCCTGTTTTGTCGGCGTGCGCGGGCCTGGATTGATTTCGCCGAGGACGCGCATCTTGAGGGTGGGCGCGCCGTAGGCGCCAAAGGCCAGTTCACGGTTGATGAAGAGTGCGTCGGGCGAACGATAGACGTTGCCGTTCTCGACGTAGACGTACGTGCCGGCCAGCGTCTCCTGGAGGTATGTACGCGCGGCCTGCTCATCCTCGGCCGGGACGTTGACGTTGGTGAGGTGAACGACCTCGCTGGCGCCGACGCGCTCGACGACGATGGTCCGGCTGTCGATGACTCCGGCGAAGCGGGCCATCGGGACCGCTGCCATCACGTTCGTAGATACAACAAGAGACACGCAAAGAATGAATCGTTTCATAGTGGTTTTGCGTGGTGCGGAAAGACGGAGAGCGAACCGCGCAGGAAGGGCGGCACTCGGGTGGGAAGCGAAGGCTAACACGGGTGTGCGACAATCTCAACCGGCATGACCGGACGGGAGGGGAAGCGCAGTCTGAGGCCGCGGTCGGGCTCGCACATCTTCGCCCTGCTACTGATCCCCGTCGCTGCTCTTCTCGCGTTCTTCTTATGGGGCTTTCTGCGAGGGGCGGTTGAGCAGCTTCGCCGCCCGGCTGCGACTGCCCACACGGAAACGTCAGCGCTCGGGATACTGCCGCATCGCGGCGACATCGTCTTGATCCTCGACGACGTCGGCTTCGATCATCAGCCGCTGGAGACGGCCATGGCCATCGATCCGAATGTGAACTTCGCCGTCCTCCCGAACGGCAAGCGCTCGGCCGAGTTTGCCGCGACGCTGCACGACCACGGCTTCGAGCTGCTCTGTCATCTGCCGATGGAACCGGAGGGCTTCCCCCGGGTCTCGCCCGGCGACGGCGCGGTGATGACGGCGATGTCCGATGCGGAGATCGCCCGGACCACGCGCGCCAACATCGAGACGATCCGTTTCGCGCGCGGTGTGAACAATCACATGGGCTCCCGCGCCACCGCGGACCGCCGCGTGATGACCGACGTCCTCGGCGCGTTCCCGAAGGGGATGTATTTCATCGATTCCAAAACGACCGGCAACTCCGTGGCCGGCTCCGTGGCACACGAAATGCGCGTGAAGACGGCGTCGCGCAATGTCTTTCTCGACGATGTGCAGGACGTGGCCGTGATTCGACATCAGCTCGACGAGCTGGCGTCTACCGCCGCCTCGCGAGGCATCGCCATCGGCATCGGTCACATGCACCCGACCACGATGCAGGTGCTGACCGAGGATGCGCCGAAGCTGCGGGCGAAGGGGTTCCGGTTCGTGCGGGCAAGCTCTGTGGTCGAGTAGCCGGCGCTACACTCCTCCTCCCAAATGCTCCTCGCCCTCTTCCTCATCGACCTCGCCGCGGGCCTCTATCTCTTCCTACCCCTCGTCGGCCGGCGCCACGCGGGGGTGAAGTTCTACCGGCTCATCCTCATCACCAGCGGCGTGCTGGCGCTCTGCTCGTACCTGGCCGACTTCTCGGCGAGCGGTGGCACATTCCGGATTCGCGGCCTGCTGGCGATCGCGCTCACGCTCATCGTCTATGCCACGCTGCGCTATCCGAAGCGGCTGATCTTCCGGATTCCGGCGGCGCTGCTCGGCATCGTCTACGTCGTCCTTCCGGTCGCGGCGTGGCGAGAGGCGACGCATGCGTCGATCGGCTGGTCGATCGCCGGCGCGTTATCGAGCGTGGCTCTCCTCGGCAGCGTCAATCTGGCCATGCTCCTGGGGCACTGGTATCTGGTCGTGCGCGGCATGGCCATCGATCCGCTCAAACGTCTCACGATGGCGACGCTGGCCGCGACGATCGTCAAGATCGCCGTCGTCACGATCGCTATCGTTGCCGGCGGCGCGTGGTACGAGGTGGCCGTCCGTCAGGGCATCTTCTTCTGGATGCACGCCGGATGGGGTCTCCTCGGGCCGCTACTGCTCTATCCGATGGTGTGGGGAACGGTAAAGATCCGCTCGACGATGGCCGCGACCGGGATTCTGTATGTCGATGTCGTAGCGGTGGTGATTGGCGAGGTGTTAGGTGCGTGGTTGAGTGCGATGGTGCATTTGCCGGTGTGAGGCTGCGCTTCGCGCGTTGTCGGTTGTCGGTTTGGCACAGGGTCTGACGACGGCGCGCGATTCCCAATCACCAGACAACCGATAACCGATAACCGACAACGCGAGGCACTCACCCATGCCTTTCCTCTGCACCCGGAGGCGCCGATCCATACACATGTCGATCATGACTTACCAGATCGAACGGTTTGAGCGCCGGATTCGCTGCATATCCGCGGTGTACGGCCTGGCACTCGTAGCAGACGATCACGTCCTTCACGATGCGCCAGACGATGTAGTCGAGGATGGTCACGCCGAGGAGTGAGAGGCCGTACGTCCAGGGGACGAAGATCGAGCCGAGGACGACCAGGGCGATGCCGGTCTTGCGGTTGAAATCCTTCTGAAAGTAGAGCTGCTCGTGTCTGCACGCGGCGCAGCGATCGATGACGGCATCGGCGTCCGGCGCGACGACCGCATTGGCGGCACCGCAAGAATCACAAGGGCGCGACGCCTCGCCGGCATCGCGCCCGAGGCGCTGTTCGCAGTGAAGACAGAGGAAGTGGACGGAGGGCACGTGGCCGCGATTCTATTTCGCCCTCTCCAGATACCGGTTCTCGCTCGGGTCGACGATGATCTCTTCGCCCTCGGAGACGAACGGTGGCACAAGCACGGTTACGCCGTTCTCGAGCTTGGCGGGCTTGTACGACGCCGAGGCCGTGGCGCCGCGAACCTGCGGCTCGGTCTCGGCGATGCGGACGCGCAGCGTTTTCGGGAGCTCGATGCCGATCGGTTTCTCTTCGTAGAACTGCACCTGCAGCTTCACGCCGGGATTCAGCCACGCCGCCGATTCGCCGAGGTCGTCTTCGGAGATCTCCACCTGCTCGTAGTTCTCGGTGTTCATGAAATGGTGGGCGTGGCCGTCGGAGTAGAGGTACTCCATCTCGTGCTGATTGATGTACGCCTGCGTGATCTCGTCCTGCGAGCGGAAGCGGTGCTCGAACTGGTTGCCGGTGCGCATGTTGCGCAGTTTCGCCTGCACCATCGCGCGGAGGTTGCCCGGGGTGTGGTGATTGAACTCCATCACCTTGCAGAGATCGCCGTTGAAAACGATGACGATCCCTCTCCGAATGTCGTTGGCCTGCATGAAGTGGTGAATCCTTTCGGCGGCGGTCGCGCGGTCTCGGGGTTGCGCGGTCTCGCGGTGTTGGTCTTGCTGCCGTCCGCCAAACTGCGGGTGATGTGAGTGATATTCCTGTGCGGCGGGGTTGCGCGGTCTCGCGGTGGGGTTGCTGGGTTGCAAGGTTGCTGGGTTCCTGAATTAGCAACCCAGCAACCCAGCAACAATGCAACGCGTCAACCGCGAGACCCCGCAACCGCGAGACCCCGCAACCCCGCTTTACAGCGCAACGAAAAGTCTGTATTACCGCTCCTCGAATGAGCCGCCCGAAGGGAAAGCGCCGAGAGCCAAAAGCGGCGCATGCCCCTCCGCCTCCGCAACGTCCGGCAGCGTTCGTCATCGCGGCTCTTTCGGCCGCCGCCTTCGTCGTTCTCGCTCTCGGCAACATCAGAGCCACGTCGCCGACCACGGACGAGACCGTTCACCTCGTGGCCGGGGAGCGCTCTCTCGCGGCGCATGATTATCGTTTGAGTCCCGAACATCCTCCCCTTTTGAAAATGATGGCCGCGATTCCGCTTCGATCGATGCGGGTCTGGCCCGGCGAACGCGGCGCCTTCGCCGATGGATCGAAGACGCTGGGCCTCCTCAACGAATCGTGGGCCATGGCGGTAACCAATCCGATGGCGGCGTGGTACTACGCGCACCATCTGCTCTATGGAGTGCGCGATGCCGCTCTGGAGCGCCTTGGAGCAGAGGCCTCCAGCGTCCCGTCGACGGCCGCGCTGACACCGGGCGATTTTCTGAACGACTCAGCGACGATGTTCTTTCGTGCTCGAACAGTGATGCTGCTGTGCGGTGTCCTGCTGGCGGTGGCGATCTTCCTCTGGTCGATGGAGGCCTGGGGACCATGGGCGGCGGCGTTGTCGACGCTGCTTTTCTGTTTCGACCCGAATTTCATCGCCAACAGCGGTCTGGTGACGACGGATGTCGGCACGTCACTGCTGATATTCGCCAGCCTATGGTTGTTCTGGCGGCTCTGCCGGGCGTTTTCGTGGCCGAACGTGGCCGCATTCGCGCTCTGCTTTGGCCTGGCTCAGGCGGCAAAATTCTCGGCGCTGCTTCTCGTCCCCACGGTCATTGTCATCGCGCTGATGCAGGGTCGCCGCCGGCTACCGCGGATCGCTCTGGCCATCGGCATCGCCTTCGTCAGCACGTACATCATGCTCTGGGCCGCGTATGGGTTCCGCTTTTCGATGGCCGCCGACCCACTGCGTGCGGCGTCGGAGGAAGCGGCGGCGCGTGCAACGCTGGCGCAGCGAGGGCTCGACGGTCCAGTCACCGATGGGCACCCGCCAATACGGCAGCTCGTCGAAGAATCGGCCGTTCGACGCGCGCTTGCTGATGAGTTTCCGAACGGTGCGCCGCCCGCTGAAGTGCGCCGCGCTCGGACGTCGACGCCCGTCGGCCTGCTGGGTCGGGCCATCATCTTCGCGGCCGGTAATCGACTCCTGCCTGAGGCGTACCTGTACGGGATGGCCATTCTGCAGGACAGTATGACCGTCCGCAACTCGTTTCTCCGGGGTGAATACTCGACGACCGGTTTCAGCGACTACTTTTTCTGGACGTTTGTTTACAAGACACCGCTGCCAGCCATCGCGGCGATCCTTCTCGCCTTGGTGGTGGCGGTCCGCCGTGGCCTCGGGAGTCGGGAGCCACGGGTCGGGAGCCGGAATCGAGCACAGCTACGCCCCCCGACTCCCGACTCCCGGCGTCCGATCAGGCCCGCGGGGCTGCTTCCGTTTCTGCTCTGGCCGATCGCGATTTACTTCATCGTGTCGGTCCGGTCGGGCGTCAACATCGGCCACCGCCACATCCTGCCGATCTACCCGTTTCTTTACGTACTGTGCGGATCGCTGGCATCACGTTGGGAAACGATGGAACCTCGCCGGCGCATGATCGTTGTGGTCTGTGCAATCGCGTGGATCGTCACGGCAAGTCTCTTCGTGTTCGCGGGAACACCGGCGCCGATCTGGTCGCGTCATCTTTCGTACATGAACGAACTGGCTGGAGGTCCGGATCGCGGGTTCACGCGTCTCGTCGATTCAAATTTCGATTGGGGGCAGGACTTGCCGCGACTTTCGGCGTGGCTGCGCGAACATCACGTTGAGGATCCCATCGACCTCGTTTACACAGGCACAGCGGACCCGCGGTACTACGGAATTCGTCACCACAATCTTGCCCTCGGCTACTTTGCCGAGCCGGCCCTGGCTCCTGGTGACGTTCCGCCATCCCGCTACTTGGCCATCGGTGCCACGGCGTGGCAGGGGGCGACGCTCGCCGCCGACAGCCGTGACTACTGGCGTTCATTTCTCGCGAGGAACGGAGCCGTGCTCGAGGGCAAAGCCGGCTATTCGATGTTCATCTACCGCCTCGGTGAGCGTAAACTCCCGCCCCTATGAAACGGACCATCACGATTTCTCTCTGCATTGCGGCGCTTCTGAGCTGCCGTCCCGCCGAACAAAAGAGTGGCGCTCCGGCCGACATCCCCGTGGGCGTCTACGCCGCGACGAGCGGTTCCGAGGCCGCGTTCGGCCAGGCCACGGTGCAGGGTGAACAACTCGCCGCCGAGGAGATCAACAAAGCCGGCGGAGTCCTCGGCAGGAAGATCCGGCTCGTCACCGAAGATGATCAGGGCAAGGCGGAGGAAGCGGCGTCGGTCGTGACAAAGCTGATCACGCACGACAACGTCATCGCCATCCTCGGCGAGAACTCCTCGAACCAGTCGCTCGCCGCCGCGCCGATCGCGCAGGCGTCGAAGGTGCCGATGATCTCGCCGTCGTCGACCAATCCGGCGGTCACGAAGAAGGGCGACTACATCTTCCGCGTCTGCTTCACCGATCCGTACCAGGGGAAAGCGATTGCGATGTTTGCGCGGAACACTCTGCACGTGACCACCGCGGCCATCCTGCGCGACAACAAGAACGACTACTCGGTCGGGCTGGCCGAGGTGATCCGCAAGGAGCTCACGGCCCTCGGCGGCAAGATCGTGGCCGAGCAGAGTTACAGCGGCGGCGACAGCGATTTCCGTCCGCAGCTCACGGCGATCAAAGGGGCCAATCCGCAGGTGCTGTTCATCCCCGGCTTCTACACCGAGGTCGGACAGATCGCCATCCAGGCACGTGACCTCGGTATCACCGTTCCGATGGTGGGCGGAGACGGCTGGGACTCTCCGACGGTGATCCAGATCGGCGGCAAGTCGGTCGACGGCTGCTATTTCTCCGATCACTACTTCTTCGACGAGCCGCGCCCGGCGGTGCGGCGTTTCGTCGCCGAGATTCGCAAGCGCTCCGGCAAGAATCCCGACGCGAACTCCGCCCTCGGCTACGACGCGCTCTACGTCCTGACCAACGCCATCAAACGCGCCGGATCGTTGGACGGCAAAGCCATCCGCGATCAGATCGCCGCCACAAAGGATTACCAGGGCGTCTCCGGCGTCATCTCCATGGGCCCCGGCCGCGATCCGATCAAGCCGGTAGCAATGATCAAGATCGACGGCGGCACAACGCACTTCGCGGGGTGGATCCAGCCGTAGGCTGCGCCTTCGGCGCGTTGTCGGTTATCGGTTGTCGGTTGCTTCCCGTTGGGGTTAGAACCCCGACAACCGACAACCCGACAACCGACAACGCGCAGCGCCTCTACAGCCCCAATGCCTTGAATGCTGGAATGACCGGCGCGACTTGTTCGGCCTGGTGGACGATGTTCATGCGCTGCTTCTGTTCATCAGTCAGCGTGGCGGCGAATGTGGAGGCGGCGGATTGGGCGATCGCAGCGATCTGGTGCTGGACGGTGAGGATCTCGATCATCAGCGTTCCGACCGCCGCGGCATCGGGATTGGGAGTGTCCAGGAGGCTCTGAAGCGCCTGCTGTTTGGTTTGCAGTGCTTCGGCGATGGGGCGGATCGAGGCGTCACGGCTTTGAATCATCCCGATGAGAGATGCCGTCTGCGCTTCCGAAAGCTGAAGGAAGTTGCTCACGAATGCGATCGGCGGGGGAAGCTCACCGGCGTCCGCGCGTACGGCGGCGGGATGGAGCATCATCAGTGTGATCAGGGAAGCGACGGCGAGGCAGGTTTTCTTCATGGCGTTCTCCTTGGCTGTTTAGTGCAACCGGACGGCTCGCTATATGACGGTTGTCGGTTGTCGGTTTTCGGGTTCCAGGACAACGCGCGAAGCGCAATCAACCGACAACCGACAACGCGCGTTAGCGCCGTGTCATATGAAGTGAGCGTCACTTCCACAAAGGATTGCCGGGCGATGAATCGGGCCGAATTGGAACAGCAGCTCGAAGAGCTTCATCCGGCGAGCTTCGCCTGGGCGTTGGGGTGTTGCGGCCGCGACCGTGGCAACGCGGAGGAAGTTCTGCAGGAGACGTACTTGAAGATCCTCGATGGGAAGGCGCGCTTCGATGGTCGGTCGGCGTTGAAGACCTGGCTGTTCGCGGTCATCCGCCGGACGGCTGCGGCGCATCGGCGATTCGGCTGGCTGCGGGCGCTTCGGTTCGTGGCCCACGATGGGGGCGACGTCGCGGACGATGGCGAATCGGCCGAGCAGCGACTCGTGCACTCGGAGAGGACCGCGGCGTTGTTGCGCGGGATACGCTCTCTCGCGCCGCGGCAGCGGGAAGTGATCGAGCTGGTCTTCTACCATGACATGACCATCGAGCAGTCGGCCGAGGTCATCGGTGTCTCGCTCGGAACGGCGCGGGTGCACTATCAGCGGGGGAAAGAGCGGCTTCGCGCCGCCCTGCTGCGGGAGGGTTCTCGATGATCGATGACGAAGGCGAATTCCGGGCGCGCTTTGAGGAGCTTCGCGAGGAAGAGAGCCGATTTGCGCCGCGATTCTGCGTCGCTCGTCCCCGGCGGCGGCTCGCTCCTCGGCGCCTGGCCGCGGTCGCGGCGGCGTTGATTCTTCTGGTGCTCGTGGTGGTCATCAGCGTGCGGTCGCGCAGGACAACCTTCTCTGCTTCCGACCGCGCCGCGGTGCGATCGATTGCGGCGTGGCATCCGCCGACGGAGTTTCTGCTGCGGACGCCGGGCAGCGAAATCCTTCTGACCACTCCGGTGATCCCCGATGTTCATTCGATGAAAGGTGGCTTGTGATGAAAGCGTCGCTCCTTCTGATTCTCCTCCTGTCGCCGTTTGCCCTCTTCGCGCAGCAGCCGGCGCCGCCGCAGCCCGACAACGATCCGATGGGCCGTTATCTGATTCCGCCCGAGCTGGTGATGAGTCAGTCCGAGCAGATCGGTCTCACCGAAAAGCAGCGCGCCACGATCAAGGCCGAAGTGCAGAAGATGCAGGCAAAGTTCCTCGACGCGCAGTGGGACATGCAGGAGCAGACGAGCAAAATGACGCAGCTCCTGCAGCAGACCCCGATCGACGAGGCCAAAGTGCTCGAGCTGGCGGACAAGATCATGAGCTACGAGCGCGACATCAAGCGCGTCCATCTGGCGCTGCTGGTGCGCATCAAGAACTCCCTGACCGCGGAACAGATCGCGCGGTTGGAGGCGGTGCGAAGAGGGAAGTGAGCGCGGGAACGGCGTTCACGCGAAGATGCGACGTGGACGCGCCGGCGTGCCGGAACGCAGCACACCGGCGCGGACCGATGATGCTTACGCGTTCGCGACTTTGCGGAGGATGGTCTGAACGTTGTCGACGGAGTCTTCGACCACGTCCCTGACCTTGTCGGTTACATCGGCGACCTTCCGCTGCATCTTCTTCCCGGTCATCGGCGCATAGAGCAGGGCTACTGCCGCGCCGGTGAGTGCTCCGAGAACGAACGTGTACGCGAAACTCTTGAAACTGCTGGTTTTGTTGAACATGCCGATGTCGATGCAAGGGTACGGCCAGATCGCGGGCCTTTGGCTGAGCTCTGAGCCAACCCCATGAGCCACTGGGACTACCCCATGAGTCGCCGGGACTACCCCATGTGTCGCTGGGACTACCCCATGAGCCGCTGGGACTACCCTATCTGTCCCAGGGACTACCCCATGAGCCGCTGGAGCTACCCCATGTGTCGCTGGGACTACCCCATGTGTCGCTGGGACTACCCCATGTGTCGCTGGGAC
>DATMNC010000074.1:0-80992 GCA_035569395.1 Thermoanaerobaculia bacterium
CGCCGGCCGTGTGCAATCGAGGCGATCGCTCCCGCGGTGTAGCGGCCGATACCGGCAATCGACATCAGCTCATCGATCGTCTTTGGGATCGTGCCACCGAAGCGTGTCATCACATCGCTCGCTCCATCGCGCAGCATGCGCGCGCGACGGTAGTACCCGAGGCCCGACCAGGCGGCGGTTACATCATGGACGCTGGCGCGAGCGAGCGAAGCGACGCTGGGAAAGCGCTTGACGAACCGCCCGAAGTACCCGAGGACGACCTCCATCCTGGTCTGCTGGAGCATGACCTCGGAGACCCAGACCCGATAGGGATCGTAGCCGTTGCGCCACGGCAGGGGGCGCTGGTTTTTGCGGAACCATGACTCGGTAAGAGAGGCGAGGCGGCGGGCTGGCAAATCCTTTGTATTGTATGCTTCGCACCATCTCCGAGGCGCCGTTGACATGGAAGATCAAGCACAGGCGAAACAACCCGAGACGGAACAGGGCAAGTACGTTTACTGCATCATCAAGACCGACATTCCGCGTGACTTTGGTCCGGTGGGCATCGGCGGACGCGGCGACAAGGTCCACACCGTCCCCTACAAAGAATTCGCGGCCGTCGTCTCCAACTGCCCGCTGATCGTCTTCGATCCGACACGCGAGAACGCGCTCGCGCACGAGCATGTCAACGAGCTGGTGATGAAGGATTTCACCGTGCTGCCGATGAGCTTCGGCACGGTGTTTCGCACGGAGAACGACATCAAGGAGTTCCTTAAGGGAACGTATGACGCGCTCTCCGACGTGCTGCAGAAGATGGACGGGAAGATCGAGTTCGGTCTGAAAGTGAACTGGAACAAGGACCAGGTCGTCCGGGAGATCGAGAACGATAATGAAGAGATCCGCCGGCTGAAGGAAGAGATTCAGTCGAATACGTCGACCTCCACCTACTTCTCGCGCATGCAGCTTGGCCGCGTGGTCGAGTCTGCATTACAAGCAAAAGCGGATGCGTACGTCAGCGAGATCTATGAAGCGCTGCGCGATGCGGCGATCGCGTCACGATCGAACAAGCCGATCGGCGACAAGATGATCCTGAACGCGGCATTCCTCGTCGACCGGGAGAAGACGAAGACATTCGATGATCAGATCACCGACATCGCGAAGAAATACGAGAACAAACTGTCGTTTCTCTACACCGGTCCGTGGCCGCCGTATAACTTCGTGAATATTCGGCTGAAGCTGGAGAGAGCGGAGAGATAGTTGCAGGGTTACTAAGTTGCTGGGTTGCTTGGTCCCGCCAGTAACCCAGCAACTCAGTAACCCGCACCACCATGTTCCTTCTCGACGACATCCTCATGATCCCCATCAAGCTCCCCGTCGCGGGGTTCAACTGGATCATGAAACAGATCCAGACGATGGCGAACGAGGAGTTGTTGAACGATCAGCCGTGGAAAGAACGGCTCATCGAACTGCAGATGATGTTGGAAGTCGGCGACATCAGCGAAGAGGAGTACACGGTGCAGGAGGAGCAGGTCTTCCAGGCCCTCCGCGATATCCGTGCGCGCCGTGAAGAGATTGCGCGGCAGCAGCGCGGCGATGATGACGACGACGGTGGCGTCGGTATCTATACCGGATACGGGCAGTGACGCTGGCGGCGGCGTTCGACCGTCTCACTGGACGCCGCGTGATCCTGATCGGCGGCAAGGGTGGCGTGGGCAAGACCACGATCTCGATTGCGGCGGCGCTGCATCTCTCGAAATCCCGCCCTCTGATCCTATTCACGACCGATCCCGCGTCGAACCTCGGAGACATCCTTCGCGGCGAGTTGCGAACCGAAGCGCTTGACGCCAGCGCGCTTTACCGCCGATTTCTGGACCGTAACTTGGAGAGCTTCCTCGAGCTTGGCGACCGAGGGACGTATCTCGACAAAGACGAGCTGCGCCGTTTTTTCGAACTGTCGCTCCCCGGCGTCGACGAGTTGATGGCGTGGATGCGCATCGGCGAGTTAGTGGAAGAAAACGCCGATGCGACGATCATCGTCGATACCGCGCCGACGGGACACACGCTGCGGATGCTCTCGTCCGCGGATCACTTCCGCCAGTTTGCGGAGGCGCTCGATTCGATGCAGGCCAAGCATCGGGGGATGGTGCGGCAGTTCACGCGGCGCAATGTTCGCGATGCGATGGATGTCTTCATCGAGCAGTTCGATGCCGAGGCCCGCCGCCGCCGCGATCTTCTCACCGATCCCGCGCGCACCGTGTTTGTGGCGGTGACGTTGTCGGAGCCGTGGGTGGCGGAACAGACGGAACGGCTCGTGCGCGATGTGCGGGCCGACGGGATCGATGTGCCGTTCGTAATGCTGAATCGGGCTGTTGCGGACGATGATTGCGATCGGGGACGCGACGCCGAGGCGCGGAAGAGGTTTGGGGATGTCGTGGATGCGCCGCGAGCTTGCGTTCCGCTGGATACGGTGGAGGCGATCGAACGATGGAGCGCTGGCGTCTCGCCAGCGTTTCGCCGTGGTTCATCGCACAAGCCCCAGCCGCAGCGGCGAGACCCATCGGCTTCGCTCAGGGCAGGCTCTGCGGGACCAGCCGGCGAGACGCCAGCGCTCCGGATCGCCGCGCTCACATTTCTTGCCGGGAAGGGCGGTGTCGGCAAGACTACCTGCGCGGCCTCGATCGCGCTGCAGCTCGCGACAAGGGCGCCCGATAGGAAGTACACCGTCATTTCCGTCGATCCGGCGCACACGCTTGGCGATGTCTTCGCTCATGAAGCGCTACCAGCGAATCTGACCGTCGAGACGATCGATACGCGCGCAAAGTGGCGGCGATTTCGCGACAGTCTCGGTGAAGAGATCGAGCACGCTATCGGTGCCATCACGCCCGGCGGGATGACGGTCGCCTACGACGCCGATGCGATGAAGAAGCTGGTGGAGATCGCTCCTCCCGGTGCCGACGAGCTGTTCGCCATCACCAGGCTGGCAGATCTCATCGCTGACGAAGAACAGGCGGCCATCATCGTCGACACGGCGCCGACCGGCCATTTCCTCCGGCTGATCGATTTACCGCGGACCGCCGGTGAGTGGGTGCGCGAGTTCATGCGCATCCTCCTCCGCTATCGCGAGTTGATTGCCCCAGGCTCACTCGGCGAAGAGCTGATCCGCGCTTCGCGCTCTCTTCATGCCCTCGACGATGCGATGCGTTCCGACTCCACGCGCGTCATCGTCGTCACGAGGCCGGAGCGGGTCGTCATCGCCGAGAGCAAACGACTCATCGCCGAAGTCGAACGGCGCGGGATGCATGTCGGCGGTGTGATTGCGAACTACATCACGCCCGAGAATGATTGCGCTTGTGATCAGTCGGTGCGTGGGTTCGAGATCGAGGAGCTCGCGCGGTTTGGGCTGGAGGATGTGGTTACGATTGCGCGTCGGGATGCGCCTGTGGATGAGCTTGTGGAATTGGCTAAATTGGTGCCGATTTGGCCTACAACGCCCTGAAGATGCTCGTCCCCGCGAATACCGCGGCATCGCCGAGCTCCTCTTCGATGCGCAACAGTTGGTTGTACTTGGCGATGCGTTCGCTGCGCGAGAGCGACCCTGTCTTGATCTGGCCGGCGTTCGTGGCGACAGCAAGGTCGGCAATCGTCGAATCCTCGGTTTCGCCGGAACGGTGCGAGATGACGGAGCGGTAGCCGGCGCGTTTGGCCATCTCGATGGCATCGAAGGTTTCGGTGAGTGTACCAATCTGGTTGACCTTGATGAGGATGGCGTTGGCCACGCCCTGCTCGATCCCTTTGGCCAGGATGGCAGGATTCGTCACGAAGACGTCGTCGCCGACGAGTTGCGTGCCGGCGCCCATCGTTTTCGTCAATGCGATCCAGCCGATCCAGTCGCCTTCCGACATGCCGTCTTCGATAGAGATGATCGGGTATTTGGCGCGGAGTTGTTCGTAGTAGGCAACCATCGCCGCACTGTCGCGCTTTTCGCCTTCGAAGGCATAGTGCCCTTTTGAGAAAAACTCGGAAGCGGCGACATCGAGGCCAAGAAAGATCTCCTCGCCGGCGCGGTAGCCGGCTTTTTCAATCGCCGAGAGGATGAGATCGAGCGCCTCGGCGTTCGATTTCAGATCGGGAGCGAAGCCGCCTTCATCGCCGACCGCGGTGGTCAGCTTTCTACCGTGCAGAATTGTCTTGAGGTGGTGGAACGTCTCGGCGCCGGCTCGAAGCGCGTCGCTGAAGTAGTCGAAGCCTGCCGGGATGATCATGAACTCCTGAACGTCGAGGTTGTTATCGGCGTGCGCGCCACCGTTGATGACGTTCATCATCGGCACCGGGAGCGTGCGAGCTCCCGGTCCGCCGAGGTATTGAAAAAGCGGTAGACCGGAGGCCTCCGACGCGGCGCGGGCGACGGCAAGCGACACTCCAAGGATGGCGTTCGCGCCGAGATTGCCTTTGTTCTCAGTGCCGTCGATCTGCTTCATGAGGAGATCGATCATTGCCTGCTCGCGCGCATCCATCCCCTCGACTTCCTTGGCGATGATGTCGACGTTGTCGACGGCGTTGCGCACGCCTTTGCCGAGGTACCGTTTTTTATCGCCGTCGCGGAGCTCGAGAGCTTCGCGGGAACCTGTCGACGCCCCGGACGGAACGGCCGCGCGTCCCGCGGCGCCAGAGTCGAGCAGGCAGTCGACCTCGATTGTCGGATTGCCGCGGGAATCGAGGATTTCACGTGCGAAAAGCTCTTCGATCTTGAACATGGACGGATTATATGGATTGGGAGCCTGGGGGGTGGGGAGTGATAGAAAGCAAGCCGAGATGCTCGATCGCTACCGTACGCTGTCCGTCCCCGCTGAGTTCCGGCAGAAGATCGATCGCTCAGAGTTTCTCGGCGTGGCCTTTCCTGTCGACGGTGACGACGCCTTCTTCGCCGAGCTGGCATCACTGACGAAACGGCACTATGACGCCACGCATCTCTGCTGGGCATTCCGGCTATTCGCGGATGGCCAGGTTCGCGCGCGCAGCGCCGACGCCGGCGAGCCATCAGGGACAGCCGGGAGGCCGATCCTGAGTGCGATCGAAGGAGCGGATCTTTACGACGCGGCGGTGGTGGTCGTGCGATGGTACGGCGGTGTGAAGCTCGGTACGGGTGGTCTTTCGCGGGCGTATCGCGAAACGGCATCGGAGGCGTTGCGCACTGCGCCGATTGCGGATCGCTATGTCTATCAACGGTTCCGGATCGAAGTCCCGTTCGATCAGCTCGGCATCGTTTACCGGCTCATCGACGCGCCCCACGTGGTTCTCGCGGCGGAGCGCTACGGCGAGAGCAACGAATTCGATTTCGACGTGCGGCTGTCGCGAGCCGAAGAGTTTGCGAAAGCGCTGACGGAGAGACGATTGATCACTCTTCCGTGACCGTCGTCCTGGCGATTTTGTCGCCGATGCGGCGCTTGCCGGCGACGACGAGGATCACTTCGATGAAGTTCACCCCCGGCGCGAGTATCAAGGCATTGCGGGCCACGCTGCGCAGGTAGCCGCAGGGACGCTCGTTCGGGGTGATCAGGCGCAGGCCCAGGATCTGCTTGCCGAGGGAGCGTCCGCGCCAGCCGTCGCGGAGGAGCATCCCCACCATGACGATGCTGAGCGCTACGTACCAGACAATCTGGATCGCTTTGATCTCACCGCCGATCCAGGCCAGGGTATAGCTTACGAGGGCCGCGGGAAGCACCAGGAGGAGCGAGATGGAGAGGGCGTCGACCAGGAAGGCGGCGATGCGCAATAACGTCGTTTGAGAGCCGTCCGTGGTCATGCGAAACTCTTTTCTCCCGTTCTCGTACCTTCCTGCTGCAAGGTCTCCTATGAACAGCCGGAATCGCATCTTCTATTCACTCTCCGCGATGCTTCTCGTCGCGGGCTGCGGTGCCGTGATGGAGCGCCGGACGGCGCACATCGAGAGGCACTGGCCTGCCGGGGCGATTCATCACATCGAGGTGCGGGAGATCGACGGTGCGATCAACATCGAGGCCGGCTCGGAGAGCGAGATCTCGATGGACGCTTCCGTCCGCAGCCGCCGCGCTCCCAGGAATGACCAGGAGAACCTCGGCTACTTCACCACCGAGCTATCGGGCGACACGCTGGTGATCGGCCGCAGGAACGAGCACCACTTCCGTTTCTTCAGCTTCGGGAATGAGACGCGCGTCGACTACGACCTTCGCGTGCCGGCGTCTGTCGCGCTCGATCTCCGGACAGTCAATGGCCGCATCGCCACTCATGGTGTCGACGGCGAGATGAAGGCCGTGACCGTGAACGGCAGGGTGAACATCGATACGCCCGGGTCGAGCGAAGTCGAAGCGCACACGGTGAACGGCCGAATCGAGGCCCGCTTCGCCAAGTCGTTCCAGGGAGCGACGCTGAAGACGGTCAACGGAGGCGTGACCGCGGTGCTGCCGCTGACCGCTTCGTTCACCGGCGATTTCTCGCAGGTCAACGGCGACATCGAGGCAGCGTTCCCGCTGAATATCCATTCGCACCCCGGCAGCCGCCGCGTTTCCGGCGAGGTGAATGGCGGCCGCTACGAGCTGCGCATCACGACGGTGAACGGAGACATCAAGATCGATACGGCTCCGCCGCCTGCACCTCCCGCGTCGCAGGCACCGGTGGTGCCGGCGCCTCCGGCACCACCGGTTACGAAAGATAGTTAGATCGCGTTCTGCCCGGTCCCCTTATCCCATCTTCGCAATGCCCGCTCTCGCGAATTCGGTGCTGGCGTCGGACAAATGTTGGCGCAATGGTGCGCTAAACGTTTCCGTCGCCTCTTGAGCGAATTGCGCTGCCATCACCAACAAGTCGATGCCGCCGAGCTCGTTGACAAACCAATGCGGACGTGGTCCCGGGAACGGATACCTCAATCGGAATCCATTGCCGCACCAATCATCAACAAATCTCGAGATGTACCCTTCAACATCGATCCTACCGCGTTGTTCGTTTGCGCCCGCCGATGCATCAGCAATCTCCTGAAGAAATGCCGCGCGGCTTATTACCGATTTGGCAACCGATACCAAGAACGCGACGCCTGGCGGCTCCGGTTGGGGATTGAGCTCCACTTCCGCGCCGGGACGAGTTCCGAGAATACTCGCCGCAATCACGTTCCACGGCTCCGGACTCGGACCAAATGTTCTCCAGGGATTTGTCTCCGGGCGAAAAGTGAGGCTTTGCAATGCGACGCGGATTACGGGATCCCAAGGTCCCGGCGGCAAAGGATGGTCGTCATCATCGCGTCCTCTGGTTCCTCCGATCGTTGCGCGAACAAAGGCTAATAACTTCTCTTGATTGATATGCAACGCCGGTTGTGCTGTCTGTTCAGTGTTCATTCCCTCTCCTTTCGACCCCCGCGGGAGACCGTTCCGGCATCTCAAATGCGAAGGGGCTCATCGAGTAGTGCCGTGCCGCCGCAAAACGTTTCATGCCTATACTCGCTCCGAATGTCGAGACGCGTCCCCTCCGCCATCCTGTTCGTGCTTGTCGCCATCGCAGCCGTCGCACCCATCCGCAGCTACGACTACTTCTGGCATCTCGCCACCGGCCGCTGGATCGTCGAGCATCATGCCCTCCCGGTTTTCGATCCGCTGGCGGTGGCGAGCGCACATGTCCCGTGGATCAACGGTGAGTGGCTGTACGAGATCGTGCTCTACGCACTGCACGGGATTGCCGGGGACGGCGGGATCTCAATCGCCAGCGCTCTGTTGGCGGCGGCGATCTTTACGGCCGGATTCGTTTTCGCTTCGCGCGAACAGGAGACCGGCATTGCGCTTTTCATCGCGGCAATCGCTTTCGCCGGAGCGTCCGATCGTCTGGGCGTCCGCCCCGCCGCGGCGGCAGCGCTTCTCATCGTCATCGCACTCGGTCTCCTCGGATCGCGCCTGCGGCTGACACCGCTGACGATTGCCTATGCGTGTGTGACGATCGTCTGGATCAACGTCCATCCGTCGGCGCTTCTCGCGCCTGTGCTGGCATCGATCACGATGCTGATCGACGTGCGGCGTTGGACTGTGGCCGCTGCTAGCGCCGCGGCGCTACTCGTCAATCCGTTCGGCTGGAACGCCATCGTAGCGCCGCTGCGGCTGGCGTCGGATCTCCGAAGCGGCGGTTTCATCAATGCCGAATGGCTGCCGTCGCCGTTCACGATTTTCCCGCTGCTGTACGTGACGATGGGCGCCGTGTTGCTGCTTTTTCTCATCGCGCCTGGCAAACGTACCAACGCCTGGCGCTTCGCGGTGTTCGCGATCCTTTCGGCGATCGCCTACCGCTATGTGCGCAACCAGGGCCTCTATTTCGCGGCGCTGCCGCTGCTCCTGCCACCGCTCGGCAAGGTACCGAGGCGCGCGTCGATCTCGCTCGCCGCCTGCGCGTTGCTTCCGCTCGGATGGGCGTTTCAGCACGATACTCATCGCATCGGCATCGACGACGAGCGCTTTCCGATGCGCGCCGTTACGGCGCTGCAATCCTATCGACTCGGCGGGAACATCTACAACGCGGATCAGTTCGGTGGATTGCTGGAATGGACGTTCTATCCCGCGCGTCGAGCGCTGACCGACGGCCGCAACGAGCTCTTTGAGGAGTTCATCGCGGAGGATGGCGCGGCTCACCGCGACAGCCGCGCATGGCACGCGCTCATCGCGAAGTACAGTGCCGTCCTGGCGGTCGATGAATATCAAAAGAGGATCGAAGTCATCGACGTAGCCAGTGGGCAACGGCGCGCTTTGCCAGCCTCTCTCGTTCGCTACCGTCGGCGCCAGTGGGCACTCATCGCTTTCGATGACGCGGCGATGGTTTTCGCACGTCGTGATGCTTTTCCTCCGGAGCAACTCGCCCCAATCGAGTTCCGCTTTCTCGTTCCCGACGATCCCTCAGTCGGATACACGAGCGTGCAGATCCGCGACGCGGCTCGTTCGGAGATCGCCCGCGCCAGGGCGCAGTTCGGCGACGTCAGAGTCGTGCGGGAGTTGGAAAAGGGAGCGGCTGATTAAGAGTCTGCGCGGCAGAACGATCGAGCGGAGATGGTGGCCGAGCCTTAGGCAACCTGCGCCGCCGGCCGTGCCGGCCTAGTTGACGACGTCGCAGCAGTCGTCGTCGAGCGCTTGTTCATGCGGCCAGCGGCTGGCCAGAACGCGCTCAAAGTACGGCCGGACGATCCGCTCGTAGCGCTGCTCGAACCCGGGGTGAAGCTCGAGGATTGCCTTGCGCGCACAGCGGACGAGGCATCGTGCTTCACGGTGCGACACGGTCATGTCACTGCCGACGAGATTGAGCGTGAGCTCGACGATCATCCGGATACGGCGTAGGCGCCGCCGCTCGAAAAACGGCGAGCGGACTTCCATCGTCGAATCCATGGCGTACTTGCTCATGCTCAGTTACCGCGCTCAAACGGCGATGCTTTGCGTCGCATTCCTCGATTCCGTTAGACGAACAAAGGAGTTCACGCGGCGATCAAATTGGCCACGACACTGCCGGCTGAGCCTTGGGCAACCAACGCCGCGGGCCGTGCCCTCTCATGCGTGCTCCCGATCACCTTCGGCCCAGATCTCATCTGCGATGACGGTGTCGATCTGCGACTCGTAAAACTTGATCGCGGCGCGGCCGACCGCCCGGACGGAAACATAGTTGAGCGCGCCACCGGACACGATTCCGACAAACGGAATGACCTTGGCCAGCCGCTCGCGGAAAAAGTTCGCGCCGAGTTTCTCGGCGATGACGCCGCCTTCCATCGTCGCCGATTCGAGCATCGTGGCCAGGCCCTGTTTCCCGATGCCGACTCCCGACGCGTAGACGAGACACGACATCGCTTCCGTGAAGCGCTCGCGTTGCGAAGGCTCCCGTCCGTAAACAGTGGCGATGCCGAGGATCAGGCGAAACTGCTGAAAAACGAGAAAGGCCAGCTCCGCCCCCAGCGCCCCGATGGCAATTATTCCACCGGGGAGTCCGGAGACTGCTCCGGCGGCTGCGCAACGGAGAGCGGTGCGGCGCACGAGCAGCCGGGCATGGTCACGGGAATGGAAGTCGGGCTCGCTCTCTTTGAGCGCGGCCACATCGCGGCGGATCTTCTCCGTGTCGATCTCTTCGAACAGAGACCGGAAAACCTCCTCGAGCATCGAGTCAGCTCGCTTCTTCAGTTCCCGGGCTTTTCCCATATCGTCTGATGCTGCCTAGGCCGGCACGGCCGGCTGCGTTGGTTGCCCAAGGCTCGGCCACCGTCTTCGCTCCATCGCTCTGCCGCGCACACTCTAGTCGGAGCTCTTCGATTCCGTTTTCGGCGGTGATTTCGTTTCGGATTTCGTTTCGGCTTTCGTTTCGGTTTTTGTTTCGCTCTTGGTTTCAGCCTTCGATTCCGTTTTCGTCTCGCTCTTTGCTTCGGACGGCTTGGTGTCGCCCGAGGATTCGCTCTTGCCTTCCGATTTCGCGTCGGCCTTCGACGACGCGCTGGCGTAGTCAGTCTTGTAGAACCCCGACCCCTTGAACTGGATGGCCGGCGCGGAGGCCAACTTTTTCACCTCGCCACCACACTTCGTGCACGCCGCGTATGGAGGATCAGTAAATTTCTGAATGACCTCGGTCCGGTCATTGCAGTTCGTGCACTGGTATTCGAAGATAGGCATGCGGCGAAGTGAACGAAGACGGTGACAGCGCGATTCCGAAAGGGCAGTGGATTAGTCGGTTAATGGATTGGAACGGCTTGGTGTTGCCGGAATCCCGGCACGAATCCACTGATCAACCAATCTACTGTTTCATCAACGGCGCAAGCTTCGCTTGCGAGTTCTCTTCGGCCGCGAAAAGCACGCCGTCGCGGAAGTAGACGCCGGCCACGCCACCGTCGGTCCGTCGGTAGTACCACGACTCGATCGTCGTGTCAGGCCGTTCGTTGCGAACCTGCCAGCCTGGAATCGGCTTGCCGAGGAGGTTGGCGACGTCACGTTGAGACATCCCCTTTTCCAGAGTCATCAACTTCTCGTGCGATACGGCCAGGTGGTCGACGGCGTTGCTCAATCCGCGGAGCGCTGCAACGTTACTCGGATCGTGCACGAGCACGGCCCGATAGATTCGAACGGCATCCTGATAACGTCCGAGAGAGGCAAGCTCGCGGGCGAAGTCGATCTGGATGTGCTGGTAGACCTCGCGGGCGCGGCTGTGTGTCGGATGGCGCAGAACGAATGCCCCAAGCGTATCGGCGTAGACCTGTTTCGCCTGAGGGGGTGCGTTCGGCGCCGCCGCCGCCTGTTTGTGGCGAAGGACATGAAGCCATTCCGACGGGTTGTCGGCGGTATCACGGCTGCCGCCGCTGCACGACACCGCGGCGAGCACGATCAGGATGAGAAAGCGGCGCATCGGCTGTCAAAGTAGCACACGTTCTCTGCGCTATAATCCGGCGCCATCTGCGGGGTTTTTACAACCTACAGGATTCGGAGGACTTATGGCCGTGAGGGGCGACGAAGTCGCGGGCTCGATTGAAGCGCATGTCCGCGATGCGATGGAGAAATTGGTGGGCGAGATTCGCTCCTCCATCGAAGACGTCCGCGAGGTCGTCGACTCGCAGCTCAAGGCGGCGCTCCAGAGCGTTCAGGCCGACGTCAACGCCGTCTCTTTTCTGCCCCACATTCAGAAGTCGATCGGTGAATTGGAGGAGAGCATCACCGCCGCGCTGCCGCCTCCCGCGGTCAGCGCTCCGGAGGGCTCCGGTGCCGCACGCGTGAAGAAAGCGGTGCAGACCGTCGAGCATGGCAAGTCGCAGGTGGACATCCTCAATGCCCTCCTGGAGCAGTGCCTGGACTTCGGTTCCCGCGCGGCCATGCTGATCCTGCGCGGCGAGACGTTCAGCGGCTGGAAGGGCGTCGGTTTCACCGCTGCCGGCGGAAACGATGAGATGGTAAAGCGCTTCAACGCTGCTCCCGGGCTGATTCCTGAGCTCGATCGCGTCCTCCGCAATGAACAAGTCGTGATCTGGGACGGCGCAAACCTCTCCACGCGGCTCGGCGTCTCCGCTTCGGCCACGGCGATCCTCGTGCCGATGGTGATCAAGGACAAAGTCGCCGCGGCGGTTTACGTCGATGCCACAGAGATCGATGCGTCGAAGCTTGACCCCGCCTCGATCGAGCTGCTCGTCTTCACGACCGGGCTGCTCATCGACACGCTGTCGATTCGAAAAAAAACGCCGTCGCCGAGTCTCAATGATCCGGAGCTGACTACGGCGGCACTACCGGCACCAGCTCCGCCGCGTCCTGCCCCGCCAGCACCTCCGCCTCAACGGCCCGCCCCACCGGCTCCGGTTGTCGAGAAATCGCAGGACGCAACCGTCGCGGTATCAGCGGGCCAGTTACGCGAGATGATCACGCCGGCCGTCGCCAAGCCGGCTTTCTCAATGCCGGATACCGATTTCGGAGTGCCGTCATCCGGAAAGCAGGCTACTGCATCCTTCATGACGACGGCGATTCCCGCATTGGAGCCTCCGCGGCCGGTTCCGCCGCCTCCACCTCCACCACCACCTGCAATTCATGAACGGGACGAGCGTCCCAGCACGCAGTACATCCCGCCACCGAACATCACGCGCGGCGGTACCACCGACCCCCGACCTGTAGGTGACGATGCGAAACGACACGACGAAGCCCGTCGTTTCGCCCGCCTGCTGGTGTCCGAGATCAAGCTCTACAACGAGCCGAAGGTCGACGCCGGGCGCAAGAACAAGGACCTTTACGAACGCCTCAAGGAAGACATCGATCGCAGCCGCCAGATGTACGACGAGCGGATCGCCGAGGATGTGAGGAAGTCGTCGAACTACTTCTACGACGAGCTGGTGAGAATCCTCGCCGACGGCGACGCCGGTGCGTTGGGGCTGTGAAGCTGTGCTGACGCGCGTTGTCTGCGGCGCGCGTTATCTGCGCTTCGCGCGTTGTTACCACTCGCGCGTATAAGACTGGTTGGCTCGTAATCAACTTCCTGTCGCAATCCGACCGCCAACGCCGGCGTGAGCCGGCAGACAACGCGCCGCAGGCGCGCGCAGCGCAGCATCACGGCCCGTTTTTCGCACCGGGCCCAGCCGGATGAGGGCTCGTCGACGCTGGGTTGTCGTGGTTGCGGCGGTATTGGCTCCGGTGATGGCCGTAGTCATCGTGCTTCTGGTGCGGCCGCATCGCTGGCTAAACCGGGAGTTCGTCGTACCGGCCGTGCCGGAAGCGCCGCCCGATCTGCAGAAGTTGCGGCCTGCCTTTGACGCGGGGCTCGAGGCTCTTCGCCGCGGTGACGGCGCCGATGCGGTAAAGCAGTTCTCGTCCTTCACCTTCGGCAAGCGGGTGGTCGACCAGTATCGTCTCTACTACCTCGCCAACGCCTGCCAGCTCGCCGGCCAGCGCACCCGCGCACGTGCCACGCTGGCGCAGCTCTGGCACCGTCATCCAGCATTCGTCGTCCAGACCGACGCCGGCTTGAACCTCGGCGGGCTCTACGCCTCGATCGCCGATTGGCGCCACGCTGCCCAGGTCTTCGACGAAGTCGCGGCTCAGGCGGACAACTCCGCGATCGCGGCAAGCGCGCGCTGGAGCGCCATCGACTCCTCTTTCGCCCGTGGCGACATCGCCTCCGTTCTCGACGATGCGCGCAACATCGCCATCAGGAATCCACGCGCCGCCCAGGCACCGCACGCCCTCGAGCTCGTTCGCGCCATTACCGGCGTGACGAAGGATGCGCCGGTCAAGCTGTCGGACGCCGAGAAGCTCACGCGCGCTGTCTCCTTTCTTCGAGATGGAGATCCGCAGAATGCGCTCGATGAGCTGACCGCCCTCGATACGAGCGGCGTTCCGGCTGACTTGCGCCTACCCCTGGAGCTCAATCATGGCTTGGCGCTGAATCAACTTCATCGCTTCGAGGAGTCCAACAAGGTTCTGGAGCCGCTCGCGTCGGTTGCTTACCGAATTGCCATCCCGGCGATCTTCACGGCATCGCAGAACTACCGCGGGCTTTCGTCGTCGATCAATCCGATGGTCACGAAAACGATCTTCGTGAAGCAACAGGTCAAGGCAAAGGGTAAGAAGAAGAAATTCACGAGGGTCAAGAAGAACGTCCAACTGGTCGACCTGGCGAAGAAAGCGAAGAAGGACGAATTCGATCATCTCGCCGCGGAACGGTTGAAGGACCTCCTGCCACTTCCGCTCGCCGATGACGTGCGGATCGGTGTGCTCAACACGCTCATCGGTCTCACCGAGGCCAGGAATCAGGACGACTACGAACAGAAGCTCGTCGTCCAACTGGCAAAGCTCGATCCGTCGCAGGAAGCGGGTCTCCAGCATTTCTGGGACAAGGCCTGGGCCGCGTACGCACGGGGCGACCTGAACGGCGCGCGTGATCTGCTCGCCTTCGTCCGCGACTCATACCGCGGTCCCAACACAAAACGACAGGCGATGTACTGGTACGCGCGCTGCGGCGAAAGGCTCGGCAGGAAGGCCGAGGCGGCGGCGATGTATCACGAGCTGGCTTCCGCCCCGTACGACGACATCTACGCCATCGAGGCGGAGAATCGCGGTGCAAAACGGCAGGTTTCGAATGACAACCCGCTGACGGCCAATCGTCCCGACTGGCGCGACATCGCCGAACAGAACATGCCGAAGGAGCTGCGCCTCGGATACGAGTTGACGGCCTTATCCGACTTTCGCGACGCGCAGCAGGAGATCGACAAGAACCGCGGCCGCGGGAATCGGCCGTTCGCCGATGCTCTGCTGGCCGACCTCTATCACGCCTCCGGCAACACGATCCCCATGCTCAAGGCGCTTCATAGCGCCTTCCCTGCGCTGGCCACGGTGGAGCAGGATTCCGTTCCACCCTACTTCCTGAAGATGTATTACCCGCTGAAGTACGACGACTGGATCCGCAAGTATGCGAGCAAGAGTGGCGCCGATCCCTACACGATCATGGGATTGATCCACCAGGAGAGCTACTACAACGCCAGCGCAAAGTCGGGCGCCGGCGCGACGGGGCTGATGCAGCTCATGCCTGCCACGGGGCGCGAACTGGCGGCAAACTTCCACATCGCACCGCGCCTCGACGATCCGGAGACGAACATCCGCCTCGGTACAGCCCATTACAAGATGCTCGTGAACCTCTTCAACGGCAGCAACGAACTGGCGATCGCGGCCTACAACGCCGGCCAGGGCCGCGTCCTGCAATGGCGCCGCGCGTCGCCCGGCAAACCGATGGACGAGTTCATCGAGGCCATCCCCTACCGCGAGACGAGGACGTACGTGAAGCACGTGGTGATGCTGGCATCGACGTACAAGCGGATGTACCCGTAGAAACGGAGGAGCACCGGCGACGCGCGCGCGACGAGGAGAGAGTTGTGGTTATCGGTTGTCGGTTATCAGTTCGTTGCGCCGGTTGGCACGCCACTGCCGACAACTGACAACTGATAACTGACAACGCGCGCGAAGCGCGCATTTTGATGCGGCCTACCGCAAAACTCTCCTGCCAACCGCCGGATCGCTCCAATCCACCGACTGATCGAAGCGATCGATCATTTTTCCTTCTGCGTCGTAGGCGATCGTGGTCGGGATGACACGCACGTGATTCTTGGCGGCGAAGCGGCCTCGGTCGTCGATCAGCGTCTCCATGTCGATGTTGTGCTCGCGAAGAAAACGCTCCGCGGACGGGTAGTCGCGATCCATCGAGACGGCCACCACCCGCATGTGGTGCTCGGCGGCGAAGGCGACGAAACGGGGCAACTCTTCGCGGCATGGTCCGCACCACGCCGCCCAGAAGTGGAGCAATGTCACCGGCGCGCCGTGGAGATCGACGTCGACGGCCAGACCATAACGATTGCGCGGACGGGGTGGCGTACAGGCCACCGCGAGAAGCAGAAGGATCGCAGCCGTGCGGCGCATCACGGGATGAACCCACGGATCGTCCGCACCGTCGTTCCGGGACGGCTCGCCTTCACTTCGACTTTTCGGTAGGTGCGGTCCTTTGTCGTCGACTGGGTGTTGTAGGCGATCAGGTACTGCGAGCGGAGATCCTTCTCGAGCTGGGCGTAGGTCTCCCCGATCTGCTTGATGTCGTGGATGAAGTAAGCGATGCCGCCTGTCTCCGCGGCCAGCGCTTTCATCTTCGAGACGCCGCCGGCGTCGAACAATCCGAGGCCGACGCCGATGAAGTAGAGCGGTACACGCGCCGAGCGGGCGTAGTTCAGCATCTCCTCGTACGTCGTACGCGACGTCGTATCTTCACCGTCCGTGAGGATGATCAGTGCCTTGCGCCCCTGGAGCGTGCGGAAGCGATAGAGGCCGGTGACGATGGCGTCGTAGAGCGCCGTGCCGCCACTCGCCTCGGGGATGGCGCGCACCTGCGACTCGAGCGACGACACGTCCGTCACGAACGGCGATCCGGATGTCGCGTCGAAGGCGAAGCCGGTGACGAAGGCGCGGTCTCCCCCCTTCATGATCTGCTTGAAAAACTCCAACGCCGCCGACTTCGCCTGCTCCATCCGCGGCTTCATGCTTCCCGAATGATCGATCAGCACGCCGGCGGAGATGGGGAGGTTCGAGGCGTAGTTGAACGTCGTGATCTTCTGTGGCTTACCGTTCTCGAGAACGCTGAAGTCCCCTTCCTTGAGATCGGTCACCGGCACGCCGGAAGCGTCTGTGACCATCACAGGCAGCTCGATGAGGTTTACCTCGATCTCTTCGGAGAAGCGCTGGCCGTTGAGAAAAAGAAGGTCGCTGGCTTCGTAATTCGTTTCGTCGGTCACGGAGGCGCGGACGAACTCGACGTCCCGCAGTCGCGAGTTGGGAATGTCCAGCGCGTACGGTGGCGCGGACCACTCGTAGAGCTTCTTCTGTCCGGCGAAAAACACCGCCGATTTGATCGTCGTCGCCTTCGGATTCTGTACGCTCAGTTTGAAATGCGATACGTCATCAGGAGTGACGGTTCGGATGATCTTCACCTCGAGCGGCGTCTCGTGCTCGTTGACGACGAATGAGTCCGCGTCGATGTAGTGTCCCTGAGCGTCGTAACCGACAGCGCGCACTTCGACCCGCTTCGGCAGCGCGCCGAGGTCGAGCTCCGCGCGGTAGGGGGGAGCGTTGCGGGCCAGGATCTTCTTGCCGTCCACCCAGAACTCGACGCGCGTGACCGGAGGCTGCACATCGACTTCGACGATGAACAGGTTCGGAGCGACGTCACGCCTCGGGGCGATGATTCTCACGGTGCCGCTTCCCTCCGGCACGACTCCCTCGGCCAGGATGGCGTCGGCGTTGTCGCCTTCGTGAGCGACATAGATCTTGTCCGTTTTGGCGATCGTGAACTTCTGCGTCGCTTTGGCCAGGATCACCGGCGTCTGCTCTTCGAGCGGCACCATGAGCCGCGCCTCGATCTCTACTTCGCCGGGCGGCAGAGTCTGGACGGAGGTCAGCGGACTGGTGGTCGTTTCCGACAGCGGGTAGCGGAAGCGCTTCACGACCTCACCGCTCTGCGAGATCGATCCGGTGATGACGAGCGGCACGCCTGAGGGCGCATCGGTCGGAACCGTGAAGCGATAGGTCACGCGCGTAACGACACCTCCCTGCTGCGAATCGCCGAGCGCTTCGAGAGCGATGACGATCCTGCCGTCAGCGGCGAATAGAGGGAGCGGGAGAAAGAGCAGCGCAGCCAGCGCACGTTTCATTCCGCCATTCTCCACGTCCGGTGCGGGCACGGCGATAGAATCAGGCCTCGCGCATGGTCTTGCCACCGCTTCGTTACCGTGCAGTTCTTTTCGATCTCGACGGAACGCTCGTCGATTCGTACGCGGCGCTGGCGGAGGCGGTCAACTTTGCGCGGCGCGAGCACGGCCTGAACGAATTGACCGCCGCGCGCATACGGGACTTCGTCGGCGACGGTCTCGACACCCTCCTCCGCCGTGCGTTCGGCAGTGATGAGGTGCCGCGCAGCGTGAAGGACGCCTTCGAGTCACGCTACGACGAGATCTGCTGTGAAGAATCGACGATCCTGGCCGACGTCGAGACGACGCTGGCCACTCTCCGCGGCTTCGGAGTTTTGATGGCCGTCTGCACGAACAAGCCGACATCGTTCTCGAAAAAGATCCTCACGTTCCTGGAGCTGGCGCCCTACTTTTGCGCAATCGTCGGCCCCGATCTGGCCGGCGCACGCAAGCCGGAGGCACAACACGTCCTTCACACGCTGGAGGCGACTTCCTGCGCCGCCTCCGAGGCCCTCTTCGTCGGCGACATGCCGATCGACGTCCACGCCGCGCGCAACAGCGGGATTGACGTAGCGGTCGTTGCAACGGGATCGTCAACAGCCGAGGCGTTGCGGGCGGCGAAGCCGGATCATTATCTGGAGAGTTTTGGGGATCTGGTGAGGGTGGTTGCTCGTGCTTGAGGATGGTTGCTGGGTTGCAAGGTTGCAAGGTTGCTTGGTGCTGCGTGCTCGGGCTGTCTAGCAACTCGGTAACTCAGCAACTCAGTAACCCCAGCAACTCAGTAACCCCAGCAACTCAGTAACCCCCAGCAACCCAACCCCAGCAACTCAGCAACCCCAGCAACTCAGTAACCCCAGCAACCCAGCAACTCAGCAACCCAGCAACTCAGCAACCCAGCAACCCAGCAACTCAGCAACCTGGCAACTCAGTAACTCACTAACCCGGCCAACCCAGCAACCATGACCTACCGCTTCGCTTTCTTCGACGTCGACTCAACCCTCGTCACCATCGAGGGGATTGACGTGCTTGCCCGCGGCGATCCTGAGATCGCCAAACTCACCAGCGCCGCGATGAACGGAGAGATCCCGCTCGATCAGGTGTACGCACGGCGCCTGGAGATGATCAGGCCGGGACGTGAACAGGTTGCGCAGCTTGCGTCGACCTACCTCCGTTCGCTCGTCGACGGCGCGAAGCGGACGATTGCGGCACTTCAGAACGGCGGCGTAGTAGTCCATCTCGTTACCGCCGCCATCCAACAGGCCGTTCTTCCGCTTGCGGACGAACTGAACATCGCGCGCCGAAACGTGCATGCCGTTGTGCTGATGTTTGATCCGACCGGCGGCTACGAGGGCTTCGATCGCCGTTCCTTTCTCACCCGGCCCGGCGGGAAGGAGCTTGTGGTGCGCGACATTCGTGCCCGTTCTCACGGAAAGGCGGCGTTTGTCGGCGATGGAGTGAGCGATCTCGAGGCCAAGCCGGCCGTTGACCTCTTTATCGGCTTCGGCGGCGTTGTCGTCCGCCCGCGTGTGAAGGAGAATGCCGACGTCTACACCACCAGTATGCCTGACGTGTTGAGCCATCTTCTATGACTACCGCCAAATTCTTCGTTCCAGGCCCGACGTGGGTGCGACCCGAAATCCTGCAAGAGATGACCCGACCGATGATCGCCCATCGATCGGCAGAGTTCGGCGAGCTCTTCGTGCGCGTCGCCGCGAATCTCAAGCCGCTCTTCGGTACGACGCAGGACACACTCGTTGCCGCCTGCAGCGGCACGGGCCTCCTCGAGGCGGCGCTCACGAATTGTGTGCCGCGGCGCGTGCTCGTAACGACCTGCGGTGCATTTGCCGAGCGTTGGCTGGCCATCGGCCAGACCCTCGGCCTCGAGGTCGATCAATTGAACGCCGGCTGGGGAAATGCCGTCGATCCCGAAAGGCTGGCCGATCATCTGACGTCGCGGCGCACACACTACGACGCGGTAACGCTTACTCATAACGAGACCTCGACGGGCGTTACGAACGACGTGGCCACGCTTGCGCGCGTCGTGCATGAGGAGTCGCCCAATACGCTCGTTCTCGTCGACGCAGTCTCGTCGCTCGGCGGAATTCCGGTGCAGTTCGATGAATGGGGACTCGACGTCTGCCTCGCCAGCGTGCAGAAAGGGATCGCCCTCCCGCCTGGTATCGCCGTCTTCGCCGTCTCCGCCCGCGCGCTGGAGCGGTGCAGGAAACGGCCGTACCGCGGAACCTACCTCGACTTTCTCAATTACAAGAGGCACGCGGACGAGGGAAACGTCCCGAGCACGCCGTCGATCCCGCACTTCTACGCGTTGGCCAGGCAGCTCGACGACATCATCAGGATCGAGACGCTCGATGCTCGTTACCAGCGCCACATGGCCATGCGCGACACGACGATTCGCCGAACGGCCGCCTACGCGGAGCTTGCTGCCGATCCGGAGTATGCGTCGGCCACAGTCTCCGCGCTTGTTCCCAATCGCATGCCCGATGAGCTTCGCGCCGAGATGAAAAAACGCGGCTTCACACTCGGCGGCGGATATGGGAAGTGGAAAGCGACCACGTTCCGCATCGGGCATATGGGAGACATTCAACTCGACGCTCTCAATGCCATGCTCGACGCCCTGGAAGAGGTCGCGGGCGCGTGAAGATTCTGGTCACCGACACGCTCGCCGATTCCGGACTGGCCATTCTCCGCACGGCGAGCGATATGGATGTCGACTACCGGCCCGGCCTCAAGGGTGCCGCGCTTCTGAAAGCGGTCTCCGAGTCCGACGCGCTCATTACGCGCAGCGGAACGGCCGTTACCGAGGAGTTGGTGAATGCAGGGACGAGACTGCGCATCATCGGCCGCGCCGGGGTAGGGCTGGACAACGTCGACGTCGACGCCTGCACGGCGCGCGGCATCCTGGTCATCAACGCCCCGACGGCCAACATCATGTCGGCCACCGAGCACACCATGGCCATGCTCCTGGCGCTCTGCCGCAACATCCCCGAGGCCCATGCGAGCGTGAAGCGCGGCGAGTGGAACCGTTCCAAGTTCCTCGGGACGGAGCTCGATGGCAAGACGCTCGGAATCATCGGCCTGGGGCGCATCGGCACGCGCATCACGATCCGCGCACGGGCCTTTGGTATGCGCGTGATCGCCTACGACCCGTACATCGCACCGAGCGTCTTCGAGAAAGTCGGCGCCGAGCGCGTGCCGCTGGACGACCTCCTGGCACGAGCGGACGTCATCACCGTCCACACACCGCTGACGGATGAAACGCGCGGCATGATCGGTGCGCCGGAAATGTCCAGAATGAAAGCGGGGGCAATCGTCCTCAACATCGCCCGCGGCGGCATCTACGACGAAGAGTCGCTGGCTGATGCGCTGAACAGCGGCAGGATCGCCGGCGCCGCGATCGACGTCTACGTCGAAGAGCCGCCGACGGATAATCCGCTCCTCACGGCGAAAAATATCATTCTCTCGCCGCACATCGGCGCGAACACGATCGAGGCGCAGGACCGCGTGGCTGTGCAGACGGCGGAGATGGTGATCGACGCGCTGCGTGGCTCGATTTTCGTCTCCGCGGTCAACCTGCCGTTCGAAGGTCTTGCCGGCGCCGACGCGGCGCCGCTCATCAACATGGCGGAGAAGCTCGGACTCTTCGCCTCCCAGATCATCAGCGGACCCATCACGCGCGCCGCCGTGGAGCTATGGGGCATCGACGAGCGTTTGACTAAGATCATCTCCGTGGCAGCACTGAAAGGGATGCTGACGACGCACCTTGCGGAGTCGGTCAACTTCGTCAACGCTGAGCAGGTCGCACAGCAGCGCGGCATCGCCATCGCCGCGACGACGCATCCGATGCCGGTCGACTACACGAATCTTGTCACCTTCCGCGCCTCGTCGGCGACAGATGAAACCTGCGTTTCGGCGACGTTGTTCAGCGAGAAGAATCAGCGCATCGTTTCGGTCAACAACTTCCGCGTGGAGTTCAAGCCGGAGGGGACGCTGCTCTACATCATCAATAAAGATGTTCCCGGCGTGGTCGGCAAGGTCGGCACGATCCTCGGCGAACGCGAGATCAACATCGCCGAATACAACCTGGCACGCGAGGCCAGCGGCGGCAAAGCGTTGGCGATTGTTACCATCGACTCTGTTCTCGACGCCGATACCATGAACGCACTCCGCTTTTTCCAAGCCATCGTCGAGGTGAAACAGGTCCGCCTGTAAAGGAAAAACAAAATATGCGTTCCATCGCGCTGCTGTTGGTCGGCTGCCTGCTCTCCTCGTGCGCCACGATGACGCATGGAAGCAACGAGGTCATCAGCGTCGAGTCGAGTCCTTCCGGTGCCAATGCCACGATCCGATGCGCCGGCAATATCTCAGCCAGCGGTACGACGCCGGCCCGGCTCACGATTCCGCGCAAGGCGGACGGCTGCAACGTCAACATCGAGAAGAGCGGAATGAAAACCCGGAATGTGGAGCTCGAGCGCGGCTTCAACGCACCGTTTTGGATGAATTTCGCTCCCTCGCTCGGATTGCCGATCGGCGTCTTCGCATCAAGTCTCGGCGGTGGTGGCTCGGCTGCCGGCTGGCTGATCGTCGGTCTCGCCGGCGCGGGAGGTTTCATCATCGACCGCGTCACCGGCGCAATGTACGACCACGACCCGCATGTCATCAACGTCACACTCCAACCGGAGCAGTGACTTAGAATCGGGGCGATGGAGTACCGCGAGCTCGGGAAGACCGGTATCAAAGTCAGCGCCATCGGCTTCGGCGGCTGGGCCATCGGCGGTCCATCCGAGGCCTCGGGGACTCCACTGGGATGGGGACGGACGACTGATGAGGACTCGCTTGCCGCGATCCGGCGCGCCCGCGACCTCGGCGTTACCTTCTTCGACACAGCCGACAGTTATGGCTTCGGCCGCAGCGAGTCGCTCCTCGGGATCGTCCTTTCGCGCAAACGGGAGGACGTCATCATCGCCACGAAGGTTGGTGTCGTCCGCAACTCGACCGGCGAGCTGAAAAAGGATTTCTCGAAACAGCATATCTTCGTCGCCGTCGACGGCTCTCTGAAACGCCTTCGCAGTGATTACATCGATGTCTACCAGGTCCACAACCCGACCATCGACGACCTGCGACGCGAAGAGATTCAGGACGCCATGGAACGGCTGCAGGACAACGGCAAGATCCGCTTCTGGGGAGTCTCGGTCTCCAACCCCGAGGAGGGGCTCGAGGTGATGCGGCAAGGATGGGGTAACACCCTGCAGGTGCTCTACAACATCCTCAATCAGGCGCCGGCGGAGGAGCTCTTTCCGATCGCGAAGGAAAAGGGCTATGGCGTCATCGCCCGTGTCCCGCTCGCGTCCGGCCTCCTCACCGGCAAGTTCCGGATCGACACCACCTTCCCGGTTGATGACATCCGCCAGAATTTCCTCACACCGCGCCGCCTGCAGGAAGCGCTTGACCGCGTCGACGAAGTGAAGTCGATCATCGGCGGTACAGCCCGCACCCTCATCGAAGGCGCCCTCCGTTTTGTCCTGGCCAACGATGCCATCGCCACGGCTATCCCCGGCGCGAAGAACATCCACCAGGTCGAGAGCAACGTCACCGCCGGCGATGCCTGGCTACCCGAGGATGTCGTGCAGAAGTTGCGGGCACGGCTGGGGGATTACAACTTCTACCAACGGCACAACGTCAGGATATGAGGGGAACGGGCAAATCCCACGATTTCACACTTTCGTTGACCCGAAAATCACCCGAAAGTAGGCCGACGGGATCACGGTTCGATCTTACCTTGCGCCGTGAAAGGAAATCTCAAAATGAAGAACGTCGTCATCGTGTTCGGCCTCTCCATGCGTAATCTGTTCGTAATTTCCGCGATCGTTTTCTTTGGTTTTGGGGCGGCGTTCGCCGCCGATAAGGGGACAGCCATGACAGCACCGCAATCGGGCTCGCCAATCGTATTCTTCGACATCGCCGGTCCCGACGCGGCGAAACTCAAGGCTTTCTACGCCAGTAATTTCGGATGGAGCATCGACGCCGCCAACCTGATCAAGACGCCGTCGCTCGAAGGTACACTGCGCCAGGATCCGCCGGAGAAGATCATCTATATCGGCGTCACAGATCTCGACACGGCGATGGCGAAGGTCAAGGCATCCGGCGGCGAAATCGTCACGCCGAAAATCACGATCCCAACCGGCGTGTTCGCGTTGTTCAAAGACCCCGCCGGCAATCGCATGGGGTTGTTTCAAGCGGCGAAGTAGACTTCGTTCAGCTTCCCGGAAATGAGTGTCCGGTCCGTTTCGCTACAGTCTCGCCAGCGAAAGCTGGCGCATCGCCGGCTTCGCCAGCGACTGGAGGGACGTTACGACGCCGCTATCGCGGCGCTGGAGGCAGTCAAACAGCCTCTCGGAGGTCGTTAACAGCCTCTCGGAGGCCGTTAACAGCCTCCGGGAACGACTAACAGCCGCTGGGAACGAGTCAACCGCTTCTGGTGAAGCAGCTTACTGCCTCTTTGCCGGCGAGATGCCAGCGCTCCGGCGCCGCGACGCCTCAACGTTCTACGGAACACCACCCACCCCTCCCACGTTCTCACCTCGACATGCCCTCACGCACGATCTCCATTCGCGGGGCGCGGACGCATAATCTCAAGAACGTTTCGGTCGATATCCCGCAGCGCCAGCTCACGGTATTGACGGGTCCGTCTGGTTCCGGGAAGTCGTCGCTGGCGTTCAACACTCTCTATGCCGAGGGGCAGCGGCGGTTCGTGGAGTCGATGTCGACGTACGTGCGGCAGTTCCTCGAGCGCATCGACCGGCCGGACATCGACGAGATCACCGGGATCCTCCCGGCCATCGCCATCGAGCAGCGGAACACGGTCAAGAACGCTCGGTCCACTGTTGCGACCGCTACAGAGCTGGCAGACCACATCCGGCTGTTCATGACCTACGCGGGGGAGACGATCTGTCCCGATTGTCAGGTCACCGTGCGCCGCGAGACGCCGGAATCGATCACGAAAGCCATCGCGGAGTCGCTGGAGGGGAAGCGCGTGGTCGTTCTCGCTCCGATTTTCTTCGAGAAGGAAAACCGTGGCGAAGTGCTGACGCAGCTCGTCAAGGCCGGCTACTACCGGGCCTGGATCGGCGGCGAGGTGCGCGATCTCAACGAGACCGATACGAGCGATTTCACGTCGCTGGAACTCGTCATCAATCGGTTGCGCGTCGATCCGGAGCGCACCGGACAGATCACCGAGGCCATCGAACAGGCGTTTGAGGTCTCGAAGGGGAATGTGAACATCCTCGAGGACGGCGGTGACGGAAACTGGATTTCCCACCGCTTCACTTCGCGCTTCTCCTGCAACAGGTGCGGCAATGAGTTTATCGAGCCGACGCCGCATCTCTTCTCCTTCAACTCGCCGCTTGGCGCTTGTTCGAACTGCCAGGGTTACGGGCGGATCATCGGCATCGACATGGAGAAGGTCATCCCGAACCGCGCCTTGCGGCTCGATGAGATGCCGATCGCGCCGTGGAACTCCGCGGGATACGAAGACTGCTACGACGACCTCCGGAAGGCCGCGGCCAAGTACCGGCTGCCTCTCGACGTTCCGATTAAAGACTTGAGCGCCGAGCAGTGGGAATTGCTCTACAACGGCCGGAGCAAGTGGTACGGCATCAAAGGCTTCTTCGAGTGGCTGGAGACGAAGAAGTACAAGATCCACGTCCGCGTGAAGCTGGCCAAGTACCGCAGCTACGAGCCGTGCCCGCAGTGTCATGGTTCGCGGCTGAAGGCATCGGCCTCCTATGTCACCTTCCGCGGGCTGACGATCGGCGACCTCTTCGCCATGAATGTGCGCGACGCGCGGCGTTTCTGGGAGCTCCTGCCGTTCTCGAAGTCGGAGGAGGCGCTGTCTGGTCATCTCCGGCGCGAAATCGTCAACCGCCTGACGTACCTCGATGAGGTTGGCCTCTCCTACCTGACGCTCGACCGCCAGACGCGAACCCTCTCCGGAGGCGAGTCGCAGCGGATCAACCTTGCCGCGGCCCTCGGCAGCTCGCTGACCGAGACGATGTATGTCATCGACGAGCCGACCGTCGGCCTTCACGCGCGCGACAGCGAGCGGCTTCTGGCCGTCCTCAAGCGCCTGCGTAACGCCGGGAACACCGTCATCGTCGTCGAGCACGATCCGACCATCATCGCCGGTGCCGATCAGACCATCGAGCTCGGTCCGGGCGCGGGTGAGTACGGAGGATCGGTGTTGTATGTCGGACCACCTCGCGGGTCTGAAACTCCGGCAACGGTCGTCGAACATCCTTCGTCGCTCAGCGACACCTTCGGTGCCATCACGATCCGAGGCGCGAAAGAGCACAATCTCAAGAACATCGACGTAACCATCCCGCTCGGCCAGTTCGTGGCCGTCACCGGTGTCTCCGGATCCGGCAAGTCGACGCTGATCCGCAACTGCCTCTACAACCGCTACCAGCGCGACGTCCGCGGGGCGACGGGCCTCGACGTCGGCGCGGCGACGCTCGAAGGCACCGACAAGATCTACGACATGCAGTTCATCGATCAGTCGCCGATCGGCCGGTCGACGCGCTCGAATCCGGCCACGTATGTGAAGGCGTGGGACGAGGTGCGCAAAATCCTCTCCGAGACGACGGCGGCGAAGCTGAATGGCGTTACGCCGGGCATGTTCTCGTTCAACACCGTCGGCGGCCGTTGCGACGTCTGCGAAGGCGCCGGCACGGTGACCATCGACATGCAGTTCCTGGCCGACGTCGAAGTCGTCTGCGACAAATGCGGCGGCAAACGCTTCAACGAGCAGGTCATGAAGGTCACGTACAAGAGCAGGAACGTGAACGACATCCTGAAGATGACCGTCGACGAGGCCATGAAGTTTTTCGTCGACAAAAGGGCGCTGTTGAAGAAGCTCTCCTCCCTTCGTTCCGTCGGCCTCGGCTATCTCCGACTCGGCCAGTCGACCGCCTCCCTCTCCGGCGGCGAAGCGCAGCGGCTCAAACTGGCCTCGTTCCTCTCCGAGTCGACCAGGAGCGACAGCGGCCGTCTCTTCCTCTTCGACGAACCGACCACCGGCCTGCATCACACCGACGTCGCGCAGCTCATCAACACTTTCCGCAACCTCATCGACCGCGGCAACTCGGTCCTGGTCATCGAGCACAACATCCAGCTCATCGAAGCCGCCAACCACGTCATCGACCTCGGTCCCGAGGGTGGGGATGGCGGTGGAGAGCTGATTGGTGTGGGGACGCCGGAGGAGATCGCGGCGAACGAGCGGAGCATTACGGGGCGGTATCTTGTACGCGCAGCCGTTCTTCCAGAAGAGGTCGCGCTCGTGAGCGATGTGTCTACGGCTATGACGCAGATTGCATCCGGAGAGGGCCTTTCCAACCGCGAAGCGAAAGCAGAACTTCGGAAACGGGTCGCTCCTTGAAGGTGACGTAGGTCGGACTCTCCCGTCCGTCCGACCGTCGGGTGAAAATAATCGGCCTTCTCGGTATGACGGTGGTCATGTGCGACCGACCACCGGTTTTCGTAGAAGCTATTTCTTCTTCCGCTTACAGCGTGACGTCACGGTGCATCAAACACCGCTTGTGTGATCTGTCGCAGATGTTGCTCGAGGTGATCGACGTAAACGGCCCCCGCGTTATGTACAATCCGATCAAGCCGGTGTCCGACTTCCGAGCCAACGCCGCGGGGATGATCGAGCAAGTGAAGACCAGCGGACGTCCGCTGGTGCTTACGCAGCGCGGCGAATCTGCCGCGGTCCTGCTGGATGTCGCCGTCTATCAGGAGCTGATCGAAGAACTTGAACTTCTGAGCGACGTGCGCACGTCGATGAAGCAGATCGACGAAGGACACGGGGTCTCGAACCGCAGCGCGAAAACAAAACTTCGGAAGAGGCTCGCTCGCTGAGAATCGTCTGGTCGCTGCTCGCCATCGAGCGCGCTCACGAAGGGCGGAAGTACATCGCGAGAGACAAACCCGAGGCGGCGCGTTCGTGGCTGGAAGGTGTTTTTGAAGCTGTCGATCGCCATAAAACCGAACTTAATCAAGTCAACGTCTGTCATCTTTCGGTGACACATCTGATCTTGAGGTGGGTCAGTCCTGATCTTGACCCCCTCGATCCTGATCTTGAGGTGGGTCAGTCCTGATCTTGACCCCCATCGATCCTGATCTTGAGGTGGGTCAGTCCTGATCTTGACCCCCATCGATCCTGATCTTGAGGTGGGTCGATCCTGATCTTGACCCCATCGATCCTGAACTTAAGGTGGGTCGATCCTGATCTTGACCCCTATCGGTTGTGATCTTGAAGTGCGCCTCATTGACCCTGGATGGTGGCATTCTGCTCATGAGAGCCCACGAATCTGCCGCAGATGATTCTCGAGGTGATCGACGTAGTCGCTCAGGAAATAGCCGAGCGTCGCCGGCTGATCCTCGGGGACGGTGCGCCACGCCAGTTGATGCAGGTTGTGGCGTGTTCGGGGCGCGTTTGCAACCTCGTCAGGCGTCGCTTCCATCACTCGTGCAATCTGCAGATTGAACTCGCGCCAGAGGGTCAGCAGCGACTCCCACGGCGCCTCGGCATAGCGACCCAACTCAACCCACTTCTCCTGGTCGTAACCGGTGAAAATCAGGTCATCGACGAAGTTGGCGCGGACGAAGCGCTGGTGATTGTTCGAGGCCGAATCGATCAGATGCCCGATCACCTGCTTCGGCGACCACTTGCCGGGAGCGGGCGGCTTCCCTGCATCCGAATCAGAGATCGCCGACAGACGTGGAAAGGCTTCGGCGACGGCAGCGCGCAGGCGTTCGTGAGGCTGAGTCATTGCGAAGCCCGGCGCAGCGTATCGGTGGCGAACGGCTTCCAGTTCCCGGCGGCGTCTTTGTTTTCCATGTGGCAGACCCACTGCTTGTCGGACGGATCCCAGACGAACGTGTTGTGAAACGGACCGTCGGGATATTCGAAGTTGAAGGCGATGGAGTTGCCGCTGCGTTTCCCGTAGCCGAGGGTCTCGCTGGTACGGCCTCCGTAGATGTCGATCCAGTGCGCGACGTACCGCTCACTGGCATTGTCGTAGCCGAAGAAGATCATCGCTTCATACGTGGGAGGCGTGGCCACGTCCTTCATGTGGATGCGCAGGAACTGGTGATTGAGCACCCACTCAGCATCGACGGTGTTCTGTAACGTCTTGCCGCGGATCTCCCGAGTCAGCGACCACTTCCCGGCCAGATTGTCGAGAAGCTCGTCGTGCAAGATCCGCTTCGGGCCGTCGAGCGGATCGTCCGCGGCCTGAGCCGCGGAGCAGAGGACCAACAGAAGAACGGCAGCGATGCGCTTCATCGTCGGATGATACGCCTCCCGAAACCGCCCAATTTCCGATGCTAGAATGGCCCGCCCGATGCAAGGCCGAACCGGCAACGGCCAGCTTCTCCAGGACAGGAGATCTCATGAGCGCTGTCGAACAGGACTATCCAGCACCCGTCCCCGCACCAGCACCGTTCGAGCCTTACATCCCCGCAGGGACGAAGCTGCGGGAGCTGACGCCGCTGCCGGTCATCATCGGCACCATCCTCGGCATGATCTTCGGCGCGTCGTCGCTGTATCTCGTGCTGAAGGTCGGCCTCACGGTCAGCGCATCGATCCCCGTGGCCGTCATCTCCATCACCTTTTTCCGTATCCTCTCGAAACTCGGGGGGAAGGACGCCACGATCCTCGAGAACAACATCGTGCAGACGGCGGGGTCAGCGGGCGAATCGATCGCCTTCGGCGTCGGCGTGACGATGCCGGCGATTCTGATCCTCGGCTTCGACCTCGAGATCACCCGAGTGATGCTGGTGGCGATCCTGGGAGGGCTGCTTGGCATCCTGATGATGATCCCGTTGCGGCGCGCGCTGATCGTGCAGCAGCACGGGCTACTCAAGTACCCCGAGGGGACCGCATGCGCGGAAGTGCTCAAGGCGGGGGCGTCGGATGACTCGATTGCCGCCGCTTCCGACTCCGCGAAACGCGAGATGGAAGCACTCGGCGGAGCGGGGACGAGCGCCAAGACGATCTTCGCCGGCTTCGGTATCGGCCTCCTCTACAAAGCGCTGAATGTTGCATTCCGCGGATGGAAAGACACGCCGGAACGGGTCTTCGGCCCGCCGTTCAACGCCGGATCGGTCTCGGCCGAGATCTCTCCGGAGCTCCTCGGCGTCGGCTACATCATCGGGCCGCGAATCGCCTCGATCATGTGCGCCGGCGGTGTGTTGGCGTATCTCGTCCTGATCCCGGCCATCAAGTTCTTCGGCGCCGGACTCTTAGCGCCGCTGGCGCCGGAAACGACACGCCTCATCCGCAACATGTCACCTGGGCAGATCCGCAATGCCTACATCCTCTACATCGGCGCCGGCGCCGTGGCCGCGGGTGGCATCATCAGTCTCGGACGCTCACTGCCGACGATCTGGCACGGGATGAAGGAAGGGCTCAAGGATCTTCGCGGCGGCGCGTCCGCGCGAGAGGGGATGGAGCGTACGGACCGCGACCTGTCGATGAAGTTCGTGCTCATCGGCAGTTTTGCTCTCGTGGCCGTCATCGCGCTGGCCAATCCGCTGTACGTCGGCGGCACCGGCGCGGCGGCGCGCATCATGGGGGCGCTGCTCATCGTCATCCTCGGCTTTCTCTTCGTGACGGTTTCCTCGCGCCTGACCGGCGAGATCGGTTCCTCATCGAATCCGATCTCCGGCATGACGGTGGCGACGTTGCTGATCACCTGCCTGGTCTTCCTGGTTATCGGCTGGACCGGCTCGACCTATTACGTGACTGCGCTCTCGATCGGCGCCATCGTCTGTATCGCCTCGTCGAACGGCGGCACGACGTCGCAGGATCTGAAGACCGGCTTCCTGGTCGGCGCCACGCCGAAGAATCAGCAGATCGCCATTCTCATCGGCGCCCTGGCGTCAGCCATCATCCTCGGCCCGATCCTGCTGACCCTGAATTCGGCCTCCGGCGTTCACTTGCCTCGCGTGAGTATGGAACCGGCCGGCGGCGAAGAAGGGGGTCCGCTCAAGCAGATCGAGAACTGGCCGGCAGGCCTGCACACCGATGCCTCAGCGCTGACCACACATCAGACGTACGAGGGGAAGGACTACCTCGTGTGGCATTACGCCCCGCCTGGGGGCGCAGCGGCGACCCAATACCTCGTCGACTCGACAGGTACACCGCAATATCTCGTCGACCCCGGCATCAACGGCACTCACAAGTTCCTCGCCAACGGGAAGGCGGCGCCAAAGAAGTTCGACGCTCCCAAGGCAACGCTGATGTCGTACATCATCAAGGGAATCCTCAACCGGCAACTCCCGTGGGGCCTTGTGCTCCTCGGTGTCATGATTTCGCTGGTGCTGGAGATGTCGGGTATCCCGTCGTTGGCGTTTGCCGTCGGCGTCTACCTGCCGTTGTCATCATCGAGCCCGATCTTCATCGGCGGCATGGTGCGCTATCTGTCGGACCTGTACGTGCGCAAGAAGTACCGCGGCGCAAACCTCACGGAAGAACAACTCGTGGCGGAAGGCGACAAGAGCCCGGGAGTGCTGATGGCCTCGGGCTACATCGCCGGTGGAGCGATCGCCGGAATCATCATTGCGATCATGGCCGGCGTGCCGTCGAAGGGACTGATTGCGTTCAACGACCAGCTCGATAAGTTGGCAGGCGTGAATCCGTTCGTCAGCGGCGGCCACGCCGACCTGCTGTCGTGCATTCCGTTCGTCATTCTGATCGCTCTGCTGTATCTCGTCGGACGAGAAGTGTTGCTGGCGCCCAAGGTACGAAAAGCCTGACAATCAAGGAACCGTTTGATCTCTTCAAGGCCCGCTTCGGCGGGCCTTTTGTTCTGTAGATGTATCCTTTGCGTATCCATGCAAGGCTGTGCGCTTTTTCTGGTCGCCGTGTTTGCGGTGATCGCGTTCGTTGTAGCGATTCAGGCCTCCGGCCGGGCCAGCAAAGCAATCGCGGAGCTCGCTGAGCTGCGGCGGAGGCTCGATCGAGTTCCGAAGCCGCACACGGCCACCGTGCCTCCGCCTGAACCGATGCCAACGCCCGAGCCGGTAGTCGTCGTTCCACAGCCGGCACCGAAGCCCGAACCGGTCATCGTCGCTCCCCCCTCCGTGCCTCAGCCCGAGTCGATCGCCGCGTTCGTGGCAGGGCCGGAGCCCGAACCGAAGCCCATAGCGGCCCCTACTCCCCACCCCCCACTCCCGGGTCCTCATCCACCACTCCCCGCTCCTCACCCCCGACGCCCCACGCCCGCCCCCCGTAAGCCCCTCGACTGGGAGTCGCTGATCGGCGTGAAGCTCTTCTCCTGGATCGCCGGCATCGCGCTCGTTCTGGCGGCGCTCTTCTTTCTCAGCTACTCCGTCGAGCATGGGTGGCTCAGCCCCATGGTTCGCGCGTCGCTGGGGATGGTGACCGGCATCGTGCTGCTGCTGGTTTGCGAGTTGCGTGTTGCGCGCGACTACAGCTTCACCGCGAATGCAATGGACGGCGCGGGTATCGCCATCCTCTACGCCACGCTCTTCGCCATCCATGCACTCTGGCACCTGCTGCCGGTAGGCGCCGTCTTCGCGCTGATGCTGATCGTCACGGCCATCGCCGTGCTGCTTTCGATCCGCCGCGACTCGGTTTTCATCGCTCTGCTCGGCCTCGCCGGCGGCTTTGCGACGCCAGCGTTGTTGTCGACCGGGGAGAACAAACCGATCGCGCTCTTCTCCTACCTACTGCTGCTCAACATCGGCCTGCTCTGGGTGGCCATCCAGCGTCGCTGGCCGCTATTGACGGCGCTCAGCGTCGTTTTTACCGTGATCTATGAGTGGAGCTGGATCAGCAAGTTCCTGACGGTTTCCCAGCTTCCGCTCGCGGTTTCGATCTTCATCCTCTTCGCCGCGGCGGCCGGAGCATCGCTCTGGCTGCGGCGCCGGGCGGACAACGCGCAGAGAAGCTTCGACCTCGCGGCCATCTCCTCGGCCGGTTTGCCGCTTCTCTTCGCCATTTATGTCGCCGCGGTATCGAGCTACGGCGTGCAGTACAACGTTCTCTTCACGTTCCTGCTCTTTATCAGTACCGGTCTGTCGGTGATCGCCATCTTCCGCGGACCCGCCTGGCTGCACCTGCTCGGTGGTTTGACGATCGCGCTGGTACTGATCGTCTGGCGGGCGTCGTCCTACACGCCGGAGGCGTGGCCCCGGATCCTGGTTTGGATCGCAGCATTCGTGGTCGTGCAACTGGTGCTGTCGCACTTCACGCAGGCTCCGCGCCTGGTCATCGCGCCGCTCTTTCTTCTGCTCTTCCCTGCCTTCGCGGCGATGCCGGTGCCCGCGTCCGCGCCCATGCTGCTTTTTGGCGTCCTCTTCGTGCTGGTGGCGCTCATCGCCGCGTACGCGATCAGGCGCGAGGCCGGCCCGGTGTACGCGATTGCCGCGTTCCTGGCCATCGCCACGGAAGGGGTCTGGTTCGCCGACAACGTGACCCGTGAGCACCTGACGACCGCGCTGATCATCTACGCCGCGTTCGCGTTGCTGTTCCTGGCGGTTCCGGTGATTGCCCGCCGCCTTGGCCGGAACGTCGTCTCGCAATGGACGATGCTCGGTCTCATCCTCGGCTCGATCGGCGTTCTCTTCTTTCTTACCACCGGCCCGATCGCGCAGTACGCGCTTGCGGCTCTGGCGATTCTCCTGGCAGTCATAAACATCGGCGCGATCAATGAGGCGAAATCAACGCAGCGCACCATCCTGGCCGCCTCGTCGATCGTGCTCTCGTGGATCGTGGTCACGGTCTGGTGCGCGAACGCGTTGACGCCAGCAACGCTTTTTGCGGCGCTCACGCTGATCGGTGGTTTCGCACTGCTGGCGGTCGCGGGCGGCGTATTCATCGGCCGTGGGCAGGACGGCGATGCCAGCACGACCTACCTCGGACTGATCGGACATCTCTTCCTGCTCGCGGTCGCGGTGCAGCCGGCGCTGGCATTCCCGCCGTGGCCATTCTTCGCCGTGCTCCTCGTGCTGGATCTCGCCATCGGCGTGGCCGCGTTTTACCTCCGTCGAGCGACATTGATGACCGCTGCGATGGCGGCATCACAGATCGTGCTGATGGCTTGGGCGGCAGATGCGCACGCCGCACCGTGGCCTGTGGTGGCATTCCTGGCGGCGATCGCCATCTGCGCTCTTGCGCTGATCTGGTTCCTGATCGACAGGCGTTTCAGCGTGGCAGCAATCGTGGCGCTGTTCGCGGGTGATGTCGTCGTCATCATCGCCGGCGGCGTTTCGTCAACGCCACTGTTCGTTTCGCTGCTCGCGTCCCACATCGTCATCGGCATCGCACTGCTGGCGATGGCGTGGATGACTGAATGGCATGACATCGTCGTGGCCGCGGTAGTCATGTTCGGTCTCGGCGCATTCCTATCCCGCGCGGATACTCCGGCCCGGCAAGTTGGCTTCGCCGGCGCCATCTACGCGCTCTTTATCGCCTATCCGTTACTCCTCGGCACGAGAGCGAGGCGCTTCCTGCAGCCCTATCTGGGGGCGGTGCTGGCCGGGGTTCCGTTCTTCCTGCTGGCGCGCAAAGCCATCAGAGTCGCCGGGTACGACTACGCCATCGGCATCCTTCCGCTATTTCAAGCGGCGCTGATGCTGCTGCTGGTCTGGCGTCTGTTGCGCATCGAACCGGCGGGTGAGCGGCTTCTCGGGCGTCTGGCGCTGACCGCGGCCGCGGCACTGGCGTTCATCACCGTGGCCATTCCCCTGCAGCTCGACAAGCAATGGATCACCATCGGCTGGGCGCTGGAGGGAGCGGCACTCGTCTGGTTGTTCCGGCGCATTCCGCATCGGGGCCTTCTGCTCTGGTCGGGGGTACTGCTCGCGGCGGCGTTCGTGCGTCTGGCGCTGAACCCAGCCGTCCTCTCGTATCACCCGGCCAGTCACAGAGCGATCGTGAACTGGTTCCTCTACACGTATCTCGTCAGCGTCGCCGCGTTCTTCGTTGCCGCGCGACTGCTGCCGGATAGTGAATCGAAGCAGTACGGGGCGGCGCGGCCGGCCGCGAACGCCTGCGGAACGGTTCTTCTCTTTCTTCTCGTAAACATCGAGATCGCCGATTTCTACTCGACCGGACCGGCGCTGACATTCAACTTCTTCTCGTCATCGCTGGCCCAGGACCTTACCTACACGATCGGGTGGGCGGTGTTCTCCGTGGCCATGCTCATCGTCGGGCTGATGCTGCATAGCCGCGCCTCGCGCGTGGCGGCCATCATTCTGCTGCTTGTGACGGTGTTGAAGTGCTTCCTGCACGACCTGGCGCGGCTCGGCGGGCTCTATCGCGTCGGCTCTCTCCTCGGACTGACGATCTCTCTTCTTCTCGTCGGGGTGCTGCTGCAGAAGTTCGTGATCCGGAAGGCGAGCCCTACGAGCGCCTGAAGAACCGCGCCCGTTCCGGCAGAGACCAGGTCGTCGCTACGCGGCGCGCCGTCCAGCGAGGCAACGCGCGGGCAAGCCAGACATAGCCGACCAGCATCGCGTTCAAGCCAAGGAGCACGAGCAGCGAGTCGTAGCGATTGAGAAACGGCACATGTGCCAGCGGCCAGCGTAGGAAAAGCCCGTCGACGCATACCAGGAGTAGGAGATCGATGATATCGCGGACGATCGCGCGGCGCCGTGCTCTGGCGACGACAGCGCGCGACTCGATGATGACGAGAGGGGGCGCTCCGGCGTCTGAAACGCCGGGGAGCAGAGTGCGCCGAACGGGCTTTTCCATCGCACATTGTTCGACGTTGAGACGAGTTTTGTTATTCCAAATAATATCTCTGGGAGTCGGGAGTCGGTGGATCTCCTGTCTGACCCCCGACCCCCGGTGTCACCGAATCCTGATCGTCTGCGCGATGTAGTTCCCTTCGCCGTCGCGGTAGGCCTTGATCACGAGGGAATCGTTCAGGCGTAACTGTGTGGCGGTCGTGTAGGTGCCGGTGCGCGTACGCACAGGAAGGTCTTCCAGCGCGTAGACGCGGATCGGCCGGTTTCCGTTCTGAGTGTCGCGGAGAACGAGTTGCGGGCCGTCAACCAGCGTCTGGCTCACCGTTCCATAGATCGTCACAACGCCGAGGTCGCCAGTAGACGGCGCGGGGACCGGGGGGCCAGGCGCGGCTGACGATCCGTTGTCATCCGTGAATCGAAGCGTCGAGGCCAGGAAGGTTCCTCCGCTGTACGAACCGCTCAGCTCGACATGGTCACCGGCCTGGACATCGCGCGCGCGTACCGGCTTGCCGGCTGGATCGGAGGCATTCCGTAGGTCGACCGCGATCGTTGTTCCGCGCCCGGTATCGACCTGAATCACGTTCGCTGACCGGTCTACGCGCATCACCCGTCCGCTCACGCCGCCAACACCGGTCGGCGCTGCGCCGGATTCCTGAGCGCTCTGCATCACCTCGATCGATCGCGCGTGAACCTCGGTGCCATTGGCCGCTACACCACCTTGCGGCTCGACGCGGATGCGATCGCCAACCTCGAGGTTCGAAACGCGATACGTATCACCGTGATAGCGCACCGGCGTCCCCTGCGGCGTTCGCACGGTCAGCACCTCACGCTGGTCGGTAACGACGACCAGCCGCCCCGCCTCGGCGTTGATTTCCTGCAGAACGCCTTCAATGCGCCCGACCCTATTGGGACTCGTACCGCTCGGTGTCGTTCCCGACGCGGTCGGAGTGGAAATCGACGTGGGCGTTCGCGTCTGGCCAACGCCGGTCTGCGGTGCGTCGACCGGCCGGCCCAGAAGCGTCACGCGCTCCGCGCGAATGACCTCGCCGCCGGTCGCCATCCCACGCACTTCGACACGATCGCCGACACGCACGTTGTTGAAGCCGTTCGAGCCGACGAAGATCTCGGGGGCACCGTTGATCGTCCCTCCGAATCCGTTGTATTGCGTCGAAACCGAGTCCGTGTCGACGATGATGCGATCGTTCTGTGCTTCATCCGGTGTGAGGATCAGGCGGTTTCTACCGGCCTCTGTATCCGAGACCGTCCCGGTGGCACTTCCGCGGGCGCCTTCCTGCACATCGGCACTCGTCCGCCAAACAGTACGATCCTGTCCGAATGCGGCGACAGTGGAGAGCGCCGCAAACACCAGGATCGCTCGTATTTTTCTCATGGAGACCTCCTGGGCCTTTAGACGCCGCAAGAGCGCTGCCAGTCACGGGTTGCGGAGTCTCGCGGTTTCGGGGTCTCGCGGTGGGCGAGCCACAAGGCCCCGCGAGACCGCGTAACCGCGCTACCGCGAGACCGCGGCAACCATCCGGCCCGCGATCCAGCACTCGCGAACGACGCGATCGTCGCCCGTAAATATCAGGCCGGCCAGGAGATCCTCGATCGACGAGGCCCGCTCGCTGCGCAGGGCGACCAGCGGCGTCGATTTGAGATCGAGCAGGAGGAAATCCGCTGACTTGCCGGCCTCCAGGCTTCCGCTCTCCCCGTCCATCGACAAGGCGCGGGCACCTCCAAGCGAGGCGAGATACCAGAGATGGAACGGCGTAAGGGATACGCCCTGTACCTGCTGCACTTTGTACGCATCCGACATCGTGGTGAACATCGAAGGCGTCGTGCCCGCTCCGATGTCGGTGCCGAGGCCGACCACCACGCCGGCGTCCAGAGTGTGGTGGAGACGAAAGAGGCCGCTGCCGAGGAAGAGGTTCGAGTTCGGACAGTGAGCCACTCGCGTTCCGCGGCGAGCAAGCAATTCGAGTTCCTCCTCGCTCAGGTGGACGCCATGAGCGAGCACTGTCCGCTCGCCGAGGAGGCCGTAGCGATCATAGACGTCCGCATACTCGGCCTCGGGGAAGAGGTCGTGTACCCATTGCACCTCGTTGCGGTTCTCGGAGATATGCGAATGAACGTAGGCGTCGGGAAACTCGCGCTTCAGCTGACCAGCCGCTTCGAGCAGTTCCGGCGTCGACGTCGGCGCGAAGCGCGGAGTGATGGCGTAGCGGAGCAGCCCGCGTTTGTGCCACTTCTGCAGCAGCGCGTGGCTTTCTTCGAACGATTGCCTCGGAGTCTCCAGCAACGCCTCCGGCGCGTTGCGGTCCATCATCGTCTTGCCGATGATGGCCCGGAATCCGCGCCGCTCGGCTTCAGCGAAGAAGATGTCGGTGGCACGATAGTGGATTGTCGAGAAGATCAGCGCGCAGAGCGTTCCGTTGCGCAGCAGTTCCTCGAAGAACACGCGGGCCACCATCTCCGCGTGCTTTGACTCGCTGAACTTCGCCTCGGTGGGGAAGGTGTAGCGGTTCAACCATTCGAGAAGGTCGCCGCCGTAGGAGCCGATCATCTCGAGCTGCGGCGCGTGAAGATGCGTGTCGACAAATCCCGGCGTGATGAGCATGTCGCGCCCCAGCTGGGTAAGCGCCGAGCTTTGCCGGGGAACGTTGCGCCAGTCGCCGACGCCGGTGATTCGGTCGCCGTCGATGGCTAGATAGCCGTCGTCGTAGTAGACGTACGACTTCGCCGCATCGACCGTGAATGGATCGGCAACCGGCGAGAAAATCCGCCCCCGGAACAGCTTCACGCGCGCATTCTCTCACCGACCGGGTTCTGTGCTCGCTTCATCAATCCCCGTCGGGATGTCTTCTTCCGTTTCCGCCTTCTGGACCAGCTTCTCCAGGACGATGGCGCGCGTAAGCGATGTGACCGCCGCCGGCGCTTCCGGCGTAGCCTCGAGGGCGGGTATGAGCTCCAGCGAGCTCTGAGTCACCGATTCGATGAACGATGCCTCGCTGGTCGGAATGAGCGGCGACGCATTCTCGATCAGCGGGAAGCGGCGGCGTGCCCGCTCCTCCGCCTCGCGGAACTCTTTGTTGAAAATGAGCAGCGACGGCGCAACCTTCTCGTACAGCTCGCACGTGGCCCGCACATCATCGAGGCAGTAGTCGGCGATCTCCCGATGACGCCCGGCGCGATACCAGGTCTCGACCGAGCGTCCGTCGAGCCCCTCGCCTTTCGAGGTCTCGACACCGAAGACTTTGCAGGCCAGATCGAGGTTGAACTTGAACTGACGCGCATTCGTCGTACCGAAGAAGTTGAGCACTTCGCGCAGGTCGCAGTTCGGATGGAAGCCGTAGCGATAGCCGACGAGATCCCGCTTCGGCACGATGCCATTGATGGCCGAACGGATCATCAGAAACGGTCCGTCAAACTGCCGGCCGTTAAAGGTGATGAATCGCGAGTCGCCTTCGAAGAACTCCCAGAATTTCTCAAGGATCTGCTTCTCGCTTCCCGAGATGTAGGTGCGCTGGCCGGACTTCTCGATCGAGAGCTGCGTCTGCCCCGGTACTTCGTACATGGCGCAGGAACGTCCGTCTTCGATGTTAATGACGCCGATGGCGATGATCCGCCCGCGAAAGGGAGAGAGTCCGCCGGCCCGCCGAGTTTCCTCAGCATCACCGTCGTTGAGCCCCTTGATCAGGTATTCGCGGACGTATGCGTCGAGTTCTTCCCACGGGGTGCCGACGGTTTCGATGTCGATGACGAGTTTTTTCATGGGTTTCGGAGCATTTTATCCTGCGCGAAGACGCAGGATCTCTGGTGATGCCGGCAGGGTGTAAGCCGGAATTGCGTTCTTGAATACAGCCGGCGCGGTCTCACCGGAGATCCTGCGTCTTCGCGCAGGATGGGGCTTGCGCGAGGCTTACGCGGTAATTTTCAACGTGTCGAACAACTCCTTCACCGCATCCGCCGACTTCTGCAACGCGGCCTTCTCGTCGGCCGTCAGCGTGATCTCGATGATCTGCTCGATGCCGTTCCTGCCAAGCTTCACCGGCACGCCGACGTAGAGGTTGTTGAAGCCGTATTCGCCGGTGAGATAGGCGGCGCAGGGGAGGATTTTGCGCTTGTCTTTGAGGATCGCTTCGACCATCTCCACGGTTGCCGCGCCTGGCGCGTACCACGCGGAGGTCTTGAGAAGATTGACGATCTCCGCGCCTCCGTTTCGAGTGCGGTCGACGATGGCGTCAATTCGCTCTTTCGAGAGAAGCTCGGTAATGGGAATCCCGGCGACGGTCGAGTAGCGCGGTAGCGGCACCATCGTGTCGCCATGTCCGCCGAGGACGAAGGCGTGGGTGTTTTCAACGGAGACGTTCAGCTCCATGGCGATGAAAGCGCGCATGCGCGCCGAGTCGAGCACGCCAGCCATGCCGATCACGCGCTCGCGCGGAAAGCCGGAGACGCGGCGCGCAACTTCGCACATGGCGTCGAGGGGGTTGGAGACGATGACCAGGATGGTATTCGGCGAGCGCTTCACGATCTCTCGGGTGACGCCGGCAACGATCTCTTCGTTCTTCCACAACAGGTCATCGCGGCTCATACCCGGCTTGCGCGGCAGCCCGGCGGTGATGACCACCAGGTCGGAGCCGGCGGTCTCGTCGTAGCCATTCGTGCCGCGAAGGATCGAGTCGTATTTCTCGACCGGCGCGGTCTCCATCAGGTCGAGCGTCTTCCCCTGCGGGACCCCCTCGACGATGTCGACGACAACGATGTCCGCGAGCTCTTTGAGGGCAATTCCCTGGGCGACGGTTGCGCCAACATTGCCGCCGCCGACGACTGTGACTTTCGTTTTCATTCGAAGCCCCTTGGGTGCGATATTTTGCGGCGAGGATCATATACGGGGGGTCTCGCGGTTGCGAGGTCTCGAAGTCTCGCGGTGGTGAGATGCCCTTTGCCGCGGAGACCCATGCAACCGCGAGACCTTGCAACCATGTTCAACGACTTCTGCAAGACCGCCAACGCCATCGCCGCGACGACGAAAAAGTCGGAGAAGGAGCGGCTGCTGGCAGACTACCTGGTGACGCTCGACGACGCGTCGCTGGAACGTGCCACGGTCTTCTTTTCCGGCTCTCCGTTTCCCCGTAAGGACCAGCGCACCGCCGGTGTCGGCGGTGCAGCTCTGACCGAGGCTCTGGTCGAAGTGACCGGACGCCCGTCCACCGAGGTCTGGGCGGCATGGTCAAATTACGGCGACGCGGGCGATACGGCGGCGGAGTTGTTCGACGACGATCCGGCGCGCACCGTCACGATTGCCGAGGTTGGGGAGACGTTCGAACGGCTGGCCGCGACGTCGGGAGCGATCGGGAAGAAGGACGCCCTGGTGACGTTGCTGCGGAAGCTCGACGCACAAGGCGTCCGCTTCGTGTTGAAGATCCTGCTTCGCGAGTTTCGGATCGGATTGCAGGAAGGATTGGTCGAAGCTGCGGTGGCCAAGGCGTTCGACCGGCCGCTCGCGGCGGTGCGTCGCGCGAACATGCTGACCGGCGATATCGGTGCAACGGCGTTGCTTGCGCGGGGTGATGCGCTCACATCCGCGCGCATGAATCTCTTCCATCCCTTCGCCTTCATGCTGGCCCAGCCGGAGGAGGATCCCGACCAGATCGTGGCCATGCTCGGCGCAGACGCGTTCGCTGATGACAAGTACGACGGTGTCCGTGCGCAAATCCATGCGACAGTAGCCGAGGTGCGCATCTACTCGCGAACGCTCGACGACGTGACTCACCGCTTTCCGGAGCTGGAGTCAGCGGCGCGCGCGCTCGGACACTCGGTCGTGCTCGACGGTGAGATCGTCGCCTTCCGCGACCGCGTGCTCCCGTTTGCGACGATCCAGACACGGCTAGGACGGCGGAAAGTGTCCGAGGCGCTGTTGCGTGACGCACCGGTTGTCTTCTTTGCGTTCGACATCCTGTTCGTCGACGGCGAGGTGCTTTTCGAGGTTCCTCTTCGCGAGCGGTTGCAGCGATTGAGAGATGTCATCGGCGCCGGGCGGGAGGCGATCCGCTTCACGATTCAGTCGGAAGCGCGCGATGGCGCAAATGTCGATGCGCTCTTCGAAGCCGCCCGCGCGCGGGCTAACGAAGGGCTTGTCGTCAAAGCCCCCGGCTCCGTCTACACACCGGGAAGGCGCGGCAAGTCGTGGCTCAAGTACAAGAAGGCGCTGGCAACTCTCGATTGCGTCGTGACCGCGGCGGAGTACGGCCACGGAAAACGACGCGCGGTGCTTTCCGATGTGACCTTTGCGGTTCGCCGCGACACTGAGCTCGTCAACATCGGAAAAGCCTATTCGGGCCTCACGGACGCCGAGATCGAAAGACTGACGAAGCACTTTCAAGCCACGACGACAGCGCGCTACGGGCCGGTACACACGGTCGAGCCGGCGATCGTCCTCGAGATCGCCTTCGACCGGATTCAGGAATCGTCACGCCACAAGGCGGGGTTCGCGCTTCGCTTCCCACGGATTGCCCGCATTCGCGACGACAAGACGGTCGAACAGATCTCGACGATCGACGAGGTGCGGCGTATTTACGAAGGGCAGTTGAAGCGCGAGCGTCAGGAATGAGATCCTTCGCGGTCCCGATGCAGACATCACTCATTGCAGCTCCGCCCAAGGATCTCCTTCTCGATGACGGTTTCCGTTTCCTGCACGGGCAGACGATTGCGCCATTCACGATCCGCTACGAAACGTTCGGCGAGCTGAATGCCGAGAGGTCGAACGCCGTCCTCGTCTGTCACGCGTTGTCAGCCAACGCGCACGTCGCCGGAAAATACACCGACGCGGACGATGAACGGCCGGGTTGGTGGGATGGGCTCATCGGGCATGGCAAGGGAATCGATCTCGACAAATACTTCGTGATCTGCGCGAACATCCCCGGCTCGTGCTACGGGACGACCGCGCCGTCGTCGATCGATCCGACTGCCGGCAAGCCCTACGGCTCGCGCTATCCGTGGCCAGCCATCGAAGACATGGTGCATTCGCAGAAGATCCTTCTCGACCGGCTCGGCATCGAGCATCTGCACGCCATCGCAGGCGGTTCGCTCGGCGGTATGCAGGTGCTGATGTGGGCGGCCTGCTACCCCGAATTCATGGATTCCATCATCACCATGGCCGCTGGTGCGGCTGTGCCGGTGCAGGGAATCGCCTGGCACATCATCGGGAGGAAGATGATCGAGAGCGACGACCGCTTCAACGGAGGCGACTACTACGACCACCCCGAGCCGCTACGCGGACTGCAGGTGGCGCGGATGGTGGGACATATGACATACCTCTCCGCTCGGGCGTTGCAATCAAAATTCGGCCGTCGGCGCCGCGGCGCCACGCGCCAGTTCGAGATCGATTCGTACTTCGAGTATCAGGGCCGGAAGTTCGCCGCACAATACGACGCTAATTCCTACATCCGGGTGCAGGCGGCGATGGATGAGATGGATCTGGAGGAGCAGCACGGATCATTGCAGGCGGCATTCGCGAAATGGCAAGGCCGGACGCTCCTCATCTCGTTCGATACAGACTGGCTTTTCCCGGTCGCCGAGGTCGAGCGAGTCGAAAACGCCATGGCTGCGAACGGCACGCCCGTGCACCACGAGCGAATCGCATCACCGAACGGGCACGACACCTTTCTGATCGATTACGACCTGATCACCCCGGCCGTGACCGGTTTTCTGTCAGACGTTTCACTTCCAGCTCGCCTCGAACTCCCGTAGCCGCCCTTCGAGCTTCCATTCGATCCGAGCCTTGGTATTGGCGGCAAGGAACGCCGCGCAGCGGTCGGCAGGTTTCGACAAGACCTTCTCGCCCGCGCATGCATTCGCGAATCCTTCGTAGCTGTGAAAGGCCCAGAGCGACTCCCCTTCGGCGAAGGAGTATTCAAGGCTGTTGCGGGCAAAGCGCTTGAGCGTGGCGTAATCGAGACCCTGATCTTGTATGGCGCGCATGTACTGGTTCGTCATATCGTCCCGCGAAACGCCGGGATCGTCGGTGGCGAGGGCGACCGGCACGCCCGCGGCCAGGTAGTCGCGCAGCGGGTGGGCTTTGCCGGAAACGCCGAGGATCAGGTCGTTGCTGGTAAGACAGACCTCGACGGCCACACCGCGGCTGGCCATGGTCTTCAACAAACCGGCGGCATCGTCTTCGTAGGTCAGGTCGACGCCGTGGCCGATGCGCTCGGCACCGGCGATCATGACCGAGTCGCGAATGTGATGGCGCAGCCCCTCAGGCTCAACGAACCCCGGCCACAACTCGCCCGCGTGTGTCGTGAGATGAATCTTCGGGTAGAGCTGATGGAAGAAGGCAAACATCTTCATCTGATCGTCAAAGTCGTGCATCGAGATGTAGCTGTCTTCGGGCATGACCGGATTGAGTCCGACGACGCGGGGATCGGCACTGGCGAGCTCATAGCCGACGACCATCTCGGCGAAAAGCTGCTGCAACGGGACTCCGCGGTGCAGTTCGTACAGATAGCGGACGGTGGAGTCGCATCCCGCCTGGGCGTTCGGCGTGCCGCAGTGAAGGTCGTTCTTCACGCGCGCCTCGGCACCGTCGATTACGGTGCGGGCGGCGCTGATGATCGGCGGAACCTGCCCGCTCTGCATGATCGCGCCGCGCATGTCGGCAAGACTTTGGCCAGGCTTTGTGAACTTCATCAGATCGTGTGCTTTGCCGAAGTCGGGGGCGAAGATCGTCTCCAGGTAGTCGACGTTCTCGCTGGCAAGGCGCCACACATCCTCAGTCAGCATCTCCGGCACATGTCCCTTAGAGACCGCGCTGAACTTGCCGAAGGTGTTGAAAAAGTGATCGTGCCCGGATTCCAGCACCGGGCGGAACTGGCGCATCGAGAGAGCGTCCTGCATCTGGCCATAGAGTGAGGAGTACGGGGCGAAAACAGTCGAAGCGGGAACGATCACCGCTGGAAGAGCAGGGTTGGCCGCGATCTGCTCCGGTGTTGCGCATTGTGTAATCGTCAACTTCAAAGAATCGACGCAGATCCCGTCGTTGGCCGCGTAGCGGAGGTAGGACTCAGCGTAGACCGAGCCGGAGAGGTGATTGTGCAGGTCGCCGCCCTTCGGCATGGCCTGAAGGATCTGCCGCAGCATCGGGATGTTCGCGCTGTTGAGAGCCGGTTGCGCAAACGAGGCGGTGGCGACGAGGAGCGAGAGCGAGGCAAGGCGTCGCCATGCGCGCGACGAGAAGCTATTCATGGATGGACCTCCGTAAGAGGAGTGTAGCGCGGCGGAGCGACGCGTTAATAGGCGCTGTTAATCAGGGCTAAATCAACACGAAACACGAATGAAATGCAGCATTATTAACCAGCCTGAATACACACCACAAAGGATGATGTTATTCGTTCGCCGCATTCGGCCGCGCCGCGATCGGCGCTCGGTAGTCGCACTCCGGATTGTTGCAGTACTCGATGTGACCTTCGCGCTTCGTCTCCTTCTCCAGAAGGTACGGCGCCGCGCACTTCGGGCAGGGCCGCGGCACGGGACGGTTGTTCAAGGCGAAGTCGCACTTCGGGTAGCGCGAACAGGAGAAGAAGATCCCGCGGCGCGAACGACGCTCGACCAGCTCTCCCTCTTTGCAATTCGGACACGGCACGCCGGTCGGTTTCGGCGGAGTACCCTTGCCGCCGCCGATCTTGCGGATGGTCTTGCAGTCGGGGTAGCCGGAGCAGGAGAAGAACGGTCCGTAGCGGCCGGACTTGAGCACCATCTCCTTGCCGCAATTCTCACAGGGGGGCTGGGGCTCGGTCGGGATGTCCGCTTTGAGCAGCCGAGGATCCTTGGTGTTCTTGCAGTCGGGATAGCCGGTGCAGGCGTAGAACTGACCGAAGCGCGACCGCTTGAGCTGCATCGGCTTGCCGCATTTGTCGCAGACGATCGACTCGCCCTCGGGTTGCTCGGCGACGTCGCCGCGCGCGGTCTCCTTGGTGTTCTTGCACTCCGGATAGTTCGAGCAGGCCAGGAACTCGCCGAAGCGGCCGAACTTGATGGCCATCGGCGAGCCGCACTTCTCGCACACCTCGTCGGTCTCGACGCCGGTGCGTTTTACCTCCACCATCTCCTTGCCGGCGCGAACGAGATCCTTGTTGAACTTCAGCGAGAAGTCCCTCATGGCCTCGTGCCACTCGACGCGACCCTCTTCGATCTCATCGAGCTTTCCTTCCAGCTCCGCCGTGTAGCCTTCATCGATGATGTCGCCGAAGGACTGCTTGAGGAGCTTCGTGACCAGCATGCCGAGCTGGGTCGGGAAGAACTTTCCGTCCGACTTGTAGGTGTAGTCGCGGGTCTGAATCGTGGTCATGATCGAGCCGTATGTGGAGGGGCGGCCGATGCCGTTCTCTTCCAGCGCCTTCACCAGCGTCGCTTCCGTATAGCGCGGCGGCGGCTGGGTGAAGTTCTGTTTCGTTTCGAGGTTCAGGAGAGTCAGCGGCTCTCCCTCGTTCATCGCCGGCAGGGCCTTGCTGTTGTCGGGTTTTTCGTCGTCATCCTCGGCACCTTCGACCGACGCATCCTGAAAGACGGCCAGGAATCCGGCGAACTTGAGCACTTCACCCGATGCGCGCAGCGTGTAGGCGCCGTTGCGGATGTCGACGTCGGTCACATCGAACAATGCCGGCTTCATCTGCGATGCGACGAAACGGTCCCAGATCAACTTGTAGAGGTTGTACTCCTCGCGGGTGAGGTGATCCTTGATTGTCTCGGGGTCGTGTTCGAGTGACGTGGGGCGGACGGCCTCGTGGGCCTCCTGCGCCTGTGCAGCTTTCTTGACACGATAAACGTTCGGCTTTTCCGGTAGGATATCAGCGCCGTATTTCGTGCTGATATATTGTCTCACCTCGGCAATGGCATCATCGCTGATGCGGACGGAATCGGTTCGCATGTAGGTAATGAGGCCGACGTGACCGAAGGAGCCAAGTTCTTTGCCTTCGTACAGCTTCTGGGCGATCTGCATCGTCCGCTTCACCGGATACTTGAAGCGGTTATACGCCGTGCGCTGCAACGTCGAGGTGATGAACGGCGCTGCCGCACTCTGGCGCTTTTCTTTGCGGGCCACCGTCTCGACCGCGTAGCCGCCGGACTTCAGCGCCGTCTCGATGACGCGCGCCTGCTCCTCATTCGTGACGTCAGCTTTTTTTCCGTCGATCTTCGTCAGCTTGGCGATGAACTGCGGCGGTAATCCGGCCGCCAGTTTCGCCGCAAAGGTCCAGTACTCCTCGGGGAGGAACGCTTTGATCGCTTCCTCGCGGTCGACGATCATCTTCATGGCCACTGACTGCACGCGGCCGGCGGAGAGACCGCGTCGGACCTTGTCCCAGAGCAGCGGCGAGAGCTTGTAGCCGACCAGACGATCGAGAACGCGGCGGGCCTGCTGCGCGTTCACCTTATTCATGTCGATCTCGCCCGGCTGGTCGATGGCCTTTCGGACGGCGTTTTTGGTGATCTCGTGAAAGAGGATGCGGCGGACTTTCGTGGCGTCGGTCCCGAGGAGCTTCATTACGTGCCAGCCGATTGCTTCCCCTTCGCGATCAGGGTCAGAAGCGATGTAGACGATGCTGGCTTTTTTCGCGGCAGCGCGGAGCTCGCTGACGACCTTTTCTTTCCCTTCGAGCACTTCGTAGGTCGGCTCGAACGTTTCCTCGTCCACGCCGAGGTCGCTCTTCGGCAGATCGCGGACGTGTCCGACGGATGCCTTGACGATGTAGTCGCTGCCGATGAATTTGTTGATCGTCTTCGCTTTCGCGGGAGACTCGACGATGACTAAGTTTTTGGCCATTGCGGAACGCCCCAAACTTCCACGCCGACGCCGGAATTCCTCGCGCGCGCATCCTGCGCGCGCGAACGAAGGCGGCGGAATGATCTGAGCGGGGGACGATAACACCGCGTCGCGAGAAGGCCAAAATAACTACAGCTTGTAGATTTCAGCCTGGGGTTCAGCGCAGCTGTTTGATCGGATAAAGAAGATGGTGGCCGAGCCTTGGGCAACCAACGCAGCCGGCCATGCCGGCCTAGGGTTCTTCTTCTTCGTCTTCTCCGCCGCCGGCGGCCTTGTATTTTTTCGTCTTGTTGTAGAGCGTCTTGTAGGAGATTCCGAGGATCTCCGCGGTCTTGCGGCGATCGCCGTCGGTCATCGTGAGCGTCTCCTCGATCACGATCCGCTCCACCTCTTCCATCGGCTGACCGAGGGGAATGGTGACGCCGTTCTTCACGCGCCGCTTCCGCGCGCTGAGGAGCTTGTCCGGCAGGCACTCGACCGTCAGGCTGCTTCCCCGGGCCATGATGAAGGCGCGGTTGATCACGTTGCGCAGCTCGCGCACGTTGCCGGGCCATTCGTATTGCTGCAAGGCCTCGATGAAGTCGGCCTCGATGTTTTCGACCTTCTTTTCCTCGGTTTCGTTCAGCTTCTGAAGGAAAAAGTGCGAGAAAAGAGGAATGTCTTCGAGCCGCTCGCGCAACGGCGGAACTTCGATCGGGAAGACGTTGAGCCGATAGTAGAGATCCTCACGCATCTTGCCGTCGACGATCGCTTTCTGCGGATCGCGGTTGGACGCGGCGATGACGCGGGCCTCGATGTAGATCTCCTCGTTGCCGCCGACACGCCGGAACTTCCCCTCTTCGAGCACGCGAAGGAGCTTGACCTGCAGCTCGATCGGCATTTCCGTGATCTCGTCCAGAAAGACGGTGCCACCTTTGGCCACCTCGAAGTAGCCCTCACGCCGTTTGATGGCATTGGTGAAGGCTCCCTTCTCGTGACCGAAAATCTCTGACTCGATGAGAGTCGGCGAGATGGCCCCGCAGTTGAAGGCGATAAACGGCTTCGCCCGGCGCCTGGAGAGGGAGTGGATCGTGTTGGCGACGACTTCCTTGCCAGAGCCGGACTCTCCGACGATGAAGACGTTCGCGTCGGTATTCGCGACCATCTCGATCTCTTCGAACAGCTTCTGCATCCGGAGCGATTTGCCGACGAGATGGCCGAGCGCGCCCATCTTCTGCAGCTGCCGGCGAAGCTCGAGGATCTCCTGCTTCATCATCTGCTTGTCTTCGACAGACTTCAGGATGACCTGCAGGCGAGGGAGGTCGACGGGCTTGGTAACATAGTCCTCAGCGCCCACTTTGAGCGCCTTGACGGCGGAGTCGACAGTGGCGTGGCCCGTGAGGATCACGACCGAAACATCCGGGTACGTCTCTTTGATCCGGTGTAAAAGATCGAGACCAGAGCCGTCGGGAAGCTTGAGATCGACGATGGCGACGTCAGGGACCATCTTGGAAACAGAGCTCCAGCCCGCTTTCACCGTGTCGGCAACCTCTGCTTCGTAGCCCCACTCTTCGACCACGTCGGCCATGCCGGCGCTGGTGGCGCGGTCATCGTCGACGATTAATACTTTCTTCATTCATTCACCTGGAAACGAGAGCCTGAGAGTGACCTTATCACGATCCTCCACGGCGTTCAGCTCACCGCCGTACGTCTCGGCGATGAGCCGCGCGGCGGCCAGCGAAAGGTCCGCATTACCGAGCGCGTCCGTGTGGTAGAACTTGAAAACCTTCGTCAACTCGAAGTCTTCCACCGCGTGGCGTCCGGTGACCACGAGAGTGAAAAACCCGGGGGCTCTCTCGAACGTAGCCCGCCGGCCGTCGCTGATCAGCACGTGCGACGCGCCCTCAAAAAACATCTTGAGCGCCTGACGAATTCTGGATTCGTGTCCATGAACCTTGAATGAACCGTCGATCGGGTCAATCTCGAAGGCCGCTCGGCCGGCCGCCTCGGAGCAGAGCGGGCAGAGATCGATATCCTGCGGTTCTCCGTCATCCTTCGGGGGCGTGGAAAGGATGAAGAACGTATCGAAGATGTGCGCCATCCGCCGCAGTTCCTGCTCGATCGACTTTGCGTAGGCGTTGACCTTCGCGTCCTCGCCTCCGGTGAGTTTCGAAACGCGCATGCGAAGCAGCTCGAGATTGAGCACAGCAACGTTCAACGGCGTCTTGAGATCGTGCGCCGTGTCGCTGCTCCGACGAAAGTTCGTCGCGGCAAAGCTCTCGAGCCAGGATTCCATATCGACCGACAAGTCGGGCAAGGCAATGCAAGCTTAGCGCCGTTCGATTAATGATCGCGGCCCATGCCGATCATTGCCACCGACTCTTCGAGGCGCGCTTCAACGCGGTTGTACTCGGGATCGTGCGAGGAGAGGTACTGCAGCTCCTTCTCCGCTGCAATCCGCTCCGCTTCTGCGGCGGCAGGATCGATCTCGCTGGCAAGCACGCCGCGCTCCGCCAGGACGATGACGCGGTCGGGCAACACCTCGGCGAAGCCCCACGACAGCACCATCCGATGAACGATTCCGCCGCTGCGGTAACGCATCTGCCCGATCTTCAACGTCGTCAGAAGCGGCGTATGGCCGGGGAGCACACCGATTTCGCCGTCGCTCGCCGGCAGGACGACCTCATCGACTTCGGTGTCGATGATTTTCCGTTCGCGCGTGACGACGGTGAGGTTGATCTTCGTCGGAAGAACGTCGGCCATCGTTTTCCTTACGCCGCCTCTTTCTTCATCTGCTCGGCGCGCTCGAGCACCTGCTCAATCGTACCCATGAGCAGGAAGGCCTGCTCAGGAATGTCATCGTGCTTCCCTTCGACGATCTCACGGAAGCCTTTGATGGTGTCGGCGATCTTGACGTATTGCCCCTTGATGCCTGTGAACTGCTCGGCAACGTGGAACGGCTGCGAGAGAAACCGCTGAATCTTGCGCGCACGGTTGACGATGACCCGGTCTTCCTCCGACAGCTCGTCGATACCGAGGATGGCAATGATGTCCTGCAGATCCTTGTACTTCTGAAGGACCGCCTGCACGGCGCGGGCGGTGTTGTAATGCTCGTCGCCGAGGATGCGTGGATCGAGAATCTTGGAGGTGGATGCCAGCGGATCGACGGCGGGGTAGATGCCAAGCTCCGCGATCTGGCGTGAGAGGACGGATGTGGCGTCGAGGTGCGCAAAGGCAGTGGCCGGCGCGGGATCGGTGAGATCGTCCGCGGGAACGTAGATGGCCTGCACCGAGGTGATCGAGCCCCGCTTGGTGGAGGTGATGCGCTCCTGCAGCTCGCCCATCTCCGTAGCCAGGTTTGGTTGATAGCCGACGGCGCTGGGCATGCGGCCGAGAAGTGCCGACACTTCGGAGCCCGCCTGCGTGAAGCGGAAGATGTTGTCGATGAAGAGCAGCACGTCCTGCCCCTCAGCATCACGGAAATACTCGGCGACGGTCAGGCCGGTCAGGCCGACGCGGAGCCGGGCACCTGGCGGCTCGGTCATCTGGCCATAGATCAGGGCAGCTTTCGATTTCGACGGATCGCCGGGGACGATGACGCCGGTCTCCGCGAATTCGAGCCAGAGATCATTCCCTTCGCGCGTCCGTTCGCCGACGCCCGCGAAGACAGAGAAACCGCCATGCTCTTTGGCGACGTTGTTGATCAATTCCATGATCAGAACGGTTTTGCCGACGCCAGCACCGCCAAACAGGCCGGTCTTGCCGCCCTTCGTGTACGGCTCGAGCAGGTCGATGACCTTGATGCCCGTCTCGAACATCTCGATGTTGGTCGACTGCTCGTCGAACCGCGGCGGCTGCCGATGGATGGAGAGCGTGGTCTCGGAGTTGACAGGGCCCTTGTTGTCGACCGGCTCGCCGAGGACGTTGAGAATGCGTCCGAGAGTCTCGCGGCCGACGGGGACCATGATCGGGCCGCCGGTGTCGATGGCCTTCATGCCGCGGACCATGCCGTCGGTCGGTTTCATGGCGATGCAACGGACCTGGTTCTCGCCGATGTGGTTGGCAACCTCGGCGACGACGTCGATCGGCACTTTTCCGAGCTCGCCGTTGTCGACGATGCGGATGGCGTTGTAGATGGCCGGGAGGTGACCCTCTTCGAATTCGATGTCGAGTGCCGGTCCGATGACCTGGATCACTTTACCAGTGCGCTGCGTCGTGGTGTCTTGGTTTGCCATGTCTTCTCCGTTGTCTATTGGGCGGCAGATGCGCCGGAGACAATCTCGATGATCTCTTTGGTGATGGCCGCCTGACGGATGCGGTTATAGGTGAGCGTCAGGTAATTGATCATGTCCGACGCGTTCTTCGTAGCCGCTTCCATCGCGGTCATGCGCGCTCCCTGTTCGGCAGCGGCCGACTCGAGGAGAACGCGGTAGAGCTGGAACTCGATGTGTTTCGGCAGAAGGTCCGAAAGGATCTGCTCCGGCCCGGGTTCGTAAAGGTAATCGATCGCCGGCCGGCTCGGGTCAGCCTCGAACTCGCGCGCGATCGGAAGAAGCCGTTCCGCGCGGACGTGCTGGGCGATGAGGGATTTGAATTCGTTGTAGACGACGTAGACGCCGTCGATTTTCTCGTCGATGAAGTCTTTGATCAGGCTGTCGGCGATTTCTCGTGCGACCTCGAGTGACAAAGCCTGGGCGACGAAGACGTTACGACGGATCGGAATTGTGCGCCGCCGGAAGAAGTCGCTCGCCTTCCGACCGATCGTCAGGAGCTCCACGCCTTCAAACGCGTTCTCGCGAATGAAGTTCTGCGCGGCGCGGATGACGTTGGCGTTGAAGGCGCCGCAGAGGCCACGGTCGGCCGTGACGACGACCACGACGACGTTGCGTTCCGGCTCGCGCGTCTGCAGCAGCGGATGCGCGCTGATGTCGACGCGTGTTGCCACCGACGCCAACACCTGGCGCAGGCCGCCCGCATACGGGCGCGCGGCGAACATACGCTCCTGCGCGCGGCGGAGCTTCGCTGCCGCCACCATCTTCATGGCCTTGGTGATCTGCTGCGTGTTCTTGACGCTGCGGATCCGGCGCCGGATATCGATTGTGCTGGGCATGTGTGATTACGCCGCGAGTGCGTTCGCGTTGTCTTTGACGTACTGCGCCTTGAATTCTTCGATGGCCGCGCGGAGGGCGCCTTCAAGATCGGCGTCGAACTTCGAAGCGGTCTCGAGACGATCGATGACGTCCTGCTTTTCATCGCTCAGGTATTGATGCATGGCCGTCTCGAACGGAAGGACGGAGCTGACAGCGAGATTGTCGAGGAAGCCCTTGACGCCTGCATAGACCGAGGCGGTCTGAAGGCCGATACGCATCGGCCGGTACTGACCCTGTTTGAGGATCTCGACCAGCCGGCGCCCGCGATTGAGCTGCGCCTGCGTCACTTTGTCGAGGTCGGAGCCGAACTGGGCGAACGCGGCCAGCTCGCGATATTGCGCGAGATCGAGGCGAAGCGTGCCCGAGACCGACCGCATCGAACGGACCTGCGCCGATCCACCGACGCGCGAGACCGAGATGCCGACGTTGATGGCCGGCCGGACGCCGGAGTGGAAGAGGTCCGTCTCGAGGAAGATCTGACCGTCGGTGATGGAGATGACGTTCGTAGGGATGTAGGCGGAGACATCGCCAGCCTGGGTCTCGATAATCGGCAGCGCGGTGAGAGACCCTCCGCCCTTTTCATCGGCCATCTTCGCAGCACGCTCCAGGAGGCGCGAGTGGAGGTAGAAGACGTCGCCTGGGTAGGCCTCGCGGCCGGGTGGACGGCGGAGCAGCAGCGAGATCTCGCGGTACGCGGCGGCGTGCTTGGAGAGATCATCGTAAATCACGAGGGCGTGCTGACCGTTGTACAAGAAATACTCGCCCATGGCGCAGCCGCCGTACGGCGCGAGGTACTGCAGCGGTGCGGGGTCCGATGCGGAGGCGTTGACGACGATGGTGTAGTCCATGGCGCCGTTCTCTTCGAGCGTGCGGACCACCTGGGCCACGGTCGACTTCTTCTGACCGATGGCTACGTAAACGCAGATGACGTTCTTGCCCTTCTGATTGATGATCGTATCGACCGCGACGGCGGTCTTGCCGGTCTGGCGGTCGCCGATGATCAGCTCACGCTGGCCGCGGCCGATCGGGATCATGGCGTCGACCGCTTTGAGGCCGGTCTGCAGCGGCTCCTTCACCGGCTTGCGGTCGACGACGCCGGGGGCAAGGCGCTCGATCGGGTAGAACTCGGTGGTGTTGATCGGTCCCTTGCCGTCGATGGGGATGCCGAGCGGATTGACGACGCGGCCGATGAGAGCCTGGCCGACAGGGACGGACATGATCTTGCCGGTGCGCTTGACCTCGTCGCCTTCCTTGATGGCCGAGGCCTCGCCGAGGAGCACGACGCCGACGTTATCTTCCTCGAGGTTGAGAGCAAGGCCGGCGATGTCATGCGGGAACTGCACGAGCTCACCAGCCATGACGCGATCGAGGCCGTAGACGCGGGCGATACCGTCTCCGACGGAGACGACTGTGCCGATTTCAGAGACGTCGACGCCGCGGCCGATTCCGCTTAATTGCTGCCGAATAATCTCTGTGATTTCTTCTGCTCTCAAATCTACAGCCATAAAGTCTCCTGAAAATAGATCACGCTAAGGATTCGCGGAACTTCTCGATCTTGCCGGATACGGAAGCGTCGTAGACCTCGCTGCCGATCTTCGCCACAAACCCGCCGATAAGCGAGGCATCGACCGTGATGTCGACGTCGACTTTCGCTCCTGCCTTGCGCTCGAGCATGGCCCGAAGATCTGCTTCTTCTTTCGATGACAGCTTGCTGGCCGCGCGCACCTCGGCGGCAACCGTGCCGGTGGCCTCGCGAATCATCGTGGCCAGACCGGCGACGATGTCGCTCAGGTCGTTGATACGGCGGTTGCGAATGAGCACGTCGAGCAGCCGCACCGCGAGTTCGGACAGGCCGAGCCGTTTGGCGATCGCGTCCGTAACCTTGTTCTTCGAATCGACGTCGATGCCGGGGTTGGCGTACATCTGCTGGAGGTCGGTCGATGACTTGCGCACCTGCTCAAATGTGGTCAGCTCATCCCTGAGCAGGGAGGCTTTTTCCGGCGACTCGGCAACTTCCATCGCGGCGCGGGCGTACGGCCTGGCGAAACGGCGGATCATGACCGCGCCTCCGCGACTTCGCGGACGCTCTCATCGAAAAGCCGTTCGCGGTCTTTGTCCGTGACCTTCTCGCGCAGGATCTGTTCCGCGCGCTGCGTGGCAAGCTCGCCGGCGTATTCCGTCAGCTCGTGACGGGCGTGCTTGAGACGGTTATCAACCTCGTTGCGTGCCGACTGCAGGATCTTCCGGGCTTCTGCTTCCGCGGCCGCGATGAGCTCCCGCTTCTGCTTTTCGCCTTCCGCCTGCGCGCGCTCGTGAATGGCGCGGACGTCGATCTCGATCTGGGTGAGCCGGGCCTGGATGTCGGCCGCGAGCTGGTCGGCTTTGACGCGTCGGGCCCGGGCCTCATCGCCTTCGGTCTGAATCTGAACGCGACGGTCGTTGAGGGCTTTTTTGATCGGTCCGCCGAGAGCCCAGCCGAGCACACCGATGAAGAGAATCATGTTTGCCAGCTTCAGGATCCAGCCTGGGATGCCGAAGTACTTCTTCGGCGCCTCAATCTCGCCGCCGTGCGTTTCCGTCGGATGCGTCTGTTCGTGCGCCGCTTTTTCTGCGCCCTGAGGGGCGTTGTTGGCGTCGACGGTGTGGTTCTCCTGCCCAAAAACGATCGCCGGAACGAGCAACAGAAGAAAGATGAGGAGTCCGCGGCGCATCAGACCGGCCTCCCGAGAATACGCTCGGCAGCCAGGTGCGCCAGCGCTTCGGATTCGGTAACGATCTTCGCGCGCGCTTCGGCGACGTCGCCTTTGAGCTTCTCGTCGGCTTCGCTGACGATGCTGCCTGCATCGTTGTGTGTCTTCTCGACGATGGAGGCGCGATAGGCGGCAGCTTCTTTGCGGAAGCGGTCGCGCACGTCGGCGGCGGCATGTCGCGCGATGTGAAGTTTTTCTTCCATCAGCGTCGTCGCTTCGTGGAAACGCGCCATTGACTGTTCGTAGACCTCGTTCGCCGAGCGCACCTCGTGCTCGCGGGCCTCGATCACCTGATTGATCGGCCGGAGGAAGAACTTGCTGACGATCAGGTAGTTCAGGATAAAAATCACCATGATCGCGAACAGAGAGTAATCGGGCGTCAAATTGATTTGCATAGACTGTTTGGAGCCGGAAAACAGGGCGCGCAGAGCCGACGCCCAACCCCGAGGCGGCGGTTGTATACCACAAGGGAAAGAACGTTGTCACCTCATCGGTTCTGCGTGGCGTGCCCGAAAAAACGCCCGACGAAACGTACACGAGCATACTTGATCGCGCGGACGATTTCTTTCGTTCCGTCGCCTCGGCCCAGCCGCAGAACCTGCAATGCGGCAAGGGCTGTTCGCTCTGCTGCTACGGTCTTTTCGAGATCGGTTCGGGTGACGTTCCGCTCATCGCCGAGGGCCTGGCGAAGATGCATCCGGCGCGTCGGAGGATGATCGTCCGTCGGGCCCAGGAGATTCTGACAAGGTCGGGACATCCCGATCTTCGCGAGTGCTCGCCGGCGGAAAAGGAATCGTTCTTCGCGCGCACCGCGTTGACACCATGTCCGAATCTGAATGAGCGCGGCGAATGTCTGATTTACGAGCATCGTCCGCTCGTCTGCCGGACATTCGGCCTTCCTTTGCGCAACGCCGATCAATACATCGGCGATATCTGCGAGTTGAATTTTCGCGATGCAGCACAGCCCGAACGTGAGGCGGCCGCGTGGGACCTGCAGTGGGAGGACGCGCTCGGTGCGGAAGACGAATACACGATTCCCGAAGCGATCGTGATCGTGGCCAGGATGCGAGGGTGGCTCACGAAATCATCATGAGGAGCGGAGCGACGAGGAATCTTACCTTCCCGCCGACTCGATCAGGATGATGTCCGCGATGTCCCGGTACTTGCCGGCGAAGTGATGTCCCCCCGGTTCGGCGATGACTTTGAATGCTCGCGGGTCCAGAACGTGGCAGAGCGAGTTTTTTTCTTTTGCTCCGAAGACGCAGAGAACGTTCTGCCCGCGCAGTTTTTCCATCTCCGGCTTGACCGCGTACTCAGGTTCTTTGTGCGTGTATGCGGTCAGGCTCCAGGCAGGCGAGTATTTGAACCCTATCGTCGGCGAAAGCCCCAGGAGCGCGATGAGCTGTGTCGACGCGCGCAGATCGCTCGGGAGACGGCTGGCCATGAAAGGCAGTACGTCGGCGCCTCGCGAATAGCCGATCAGCATCACCTTGCTTTTGTGCCACTGAATCTTGTAGTAGCGGATGACCCGCTCCAAAGCGCACGCCGACTCGTCCGGCGTGCGGCGTTTGCGGTAGTAGTCGGAGGCGATGAAGCCGACGATGGGAACGCCGTCGGCGCGCAGGCGGTCGGTAATCTTCTGGTCGATGCGCCGCCAGCCGCCGTCGCCTGTGATCATGACGGCGAATCGATCGCTCGGGATCTTTGCGCCGAGGGTCACGACGGGAATGCCGGTGATGTCCGCGCGCGCCGGACAGCGCTCGTCGGGAACGGCAGCGTGCGAGGCGCCAGCGGCCAAGAGCAGAAGCACAGATAGCAGTCGGTTCACTTGAGGTGCTCGATGATGATCTGCCCGAGTTTGCCGTAGCCGCCATCGAAATGGTGAGATCCCTTGAGCGTGACGATTTCGACGTTCGGGCGTCCGGTGAGCTCGTGGCAGAGGGAGTCGGGATCGTCCTGGCCCGAAAGGCAGAGGATGCGTTGTGAGCCAAGTTTGTCGACGTCGGGTTTCACAGGCACGCCCGCCGAGGAGTTGTGCATCCAGTCGGCGACGTGAAACTCGAACTCGACCTTCGGACTTGGACTGAGAAGCACAAGCATGCGGACCTTTGCCTGTGTGTCGGCTGGTAGCCGGCTGATCATTGCCGGAAGCACGTCGGCGCCTCGCGAGTAGCCGACCACCAACACGCGTGACTTGTGCCACCCGCCGAGGTAGCGGTCGATGATCGTGGCGAGGTCGCGCGAGGCCTCTTCCGGCGTCCGCTTCTTCCAGAAGTATTGCAGGGCATTCAGGCCGACGACCGGCATCCCGTCGGAGGTCAGAACTTTGGAGATTTCGCGGTCGATAGACGCCCATCCGCCGTCTCCGGAAACGAAGACGACGAGCGTGTCCGACGTGCCGTTGGTGGACGGCACTTCCACGAGAGGGAGCGTGGGCGTTGCGGCGAACGCAGCGCCAGCAGAAAAAAGCAGAAGGAAGATTGCGTACTTCATGCGGGCCGAGCGGTGGAACAGCGTCGCGCAGCGGCGTATTCGAAAAGCCAGGAGTCTGCGCGGAAGAACGATCAAGCGGAGATAGTGGCCGAGCCTTGGGCAACCGGCGCCGCCGGCCGTGCCGGCCTAGTCCAGCAACTGAATCCCACCCGTAACCGGCTTCGATGCGGCGGCGGACGGGGCGCCGGCGTCGATGACGTGGGAGAGGAAGAGATCGGTGTCGGGTTTCTCGTCCGGAGTGAAGCCGATGACAAGATAGCGCTGTGGCTGCGGGAGGTATTTGTACGCGTGGCCCCAGGGGTCGTGCAGGAGCGATGGCGAGATGTAAACGGGGGTGAGGTCGGCGAGCCGTGGCGGCAAGTGGCCGTTGACGAGGCTGTAGGCTTCGACCGCTTCGCCGATCTGTTCGATACGCTCGATCGAGATCGCCTTGCGTGTTTCCGCGGCGGACGACGCGCGCTGCGCGGGGCCGAGCGGGTGAAGCGAGTTGAGCGGGTTCCGGAAGGACGTGGCCAGCGAAATGATGGCCAGCAACGCCAGCACGGCCACAAGCGGCAATGGGACCGGTGTCTCGGCAACCTCGGTCTCGTCGAGCGGCGTCACCTGCGCGAGTACGGCCGCTGCGGCGCTGCCGCGCACTTCCTCGATGAGATCGCGGGTGAGTAGCTCGTATAGCGCCTTGGCCGTGTCGAACTCCGAAAACTTCGACAATTCCAGGACGTCACGCACGCTCATTGTGCCGTCGACCATGTCGTAGATGGCTTTCTCTTCGCGCGAGATACGGATCCTGTCGCTGGCGATCTGTTTACGGCGGCGCATCGGCGTGGCTTCATAGTCGAAGTCGACCTCATCCGCATCTTCGGCGCCGACAACGACGATCTCCTGGTCCGTCAGCTTCTTGCGGAAGACCATGTCGTACGAGCGGATGCGCTTCTCGATGATCGGCCACTCGTCGATCATCCGCGCCCCTTCCATCAGGATCGATTCGGCGCTGACCGGGACGACATAGTCACGGTCGTATTCGATCGTCGTTTCCTGCGAGAAGTGGTAGTCGCCATCCTTCCAGCGGAAGAGACGGAAGACGATCTGCAGGATCTGGAGCTGGATGGCCTGCTTGAGGGCGTCGACCGAAATGATTCCGTAATGGACGAGGATGAAACCGAGGCGCTGCAGTGTCTCCTTCTGGATCTCGAGGGCACGGTTGAGCTGGTCCTGAGTCAGCAGCTCTCCGCGAATGAGCACATGTCCGAGGCGGTTCTCGAGGCGATGGCTCAACGAATCGGCGCCGACGACTTTGCCGTCGAGGAACGTCACGGTCACGGTGTCGTCCTTGGCGCGCAGCGTCAGCACGCCTGTTTTCCGCTGCAGCCCGATGAGCTGGAAGATGTCCGCGAGGCTGAAGTCTTTGAGTGTGCCTTCGAGTGCCATGGTCTACACCGCGGTTACCCGCCGCCGATAGATCGGCAGCGTCATGAGAAGCCAGAGGATGAAAGCGAGAAGAATCGCCACGATACGGACAATGGTCTTGGCCACCTCTCCGGGTGCGAGCACCGGAGCGAGCCGGCCGGAAAGGAGGGCCAGGGAGACGAAGAAGACGAAGACGAAGGAACCGATGGTGCCGGCGACAGTGCGTCCTTCTATGAGCTGCGCGGAGCCGGGGAGGAAACTGGCCAGCCAGCGATTGCGCGTCAGTACTCCGCCGAGATGCTCGCTGACCTCTTCCAGCTTGGCGCGCTTCGTGGCCATCGAAACGCCGTCACGTTTGAGGTAGATGTGGATGCACTGGGTGCAGAACGTGGTGCTTTCGTGCGCCGATTTGCAGCGTGGGCAGAACGTCCGGCCGCACTTGATGCATTGGCCGGCGAATCCCGCTCTGCGGCGCTTGAGAAAGACGAGCGGCGCCAGAATCACGGCCAGAATCGCTCCGAGCGTGAGCGGATTGCGCACACTCTCGGCCGGATCGAACCAGGCGTAATTGCCGAAGAGCGAGCGCGCCACGCCGCGTCTGGCGATGCTCGATGAAACCGCCCAGGCCTGCGGGATCGTCGGGTGATAGAGCACGACTTTCTGTGCGGGCGGCTCGGAGTTGAGGCGTTCGATATAGGACCGATCCATTTTTTTTGCCTGATCGAGCTTCTGCGCCTGCTGGTCGAATTTGTACAACTCACCGAGCGCGATCGAGTCATCGTAGTAGGCGATGGCGAGCCGCGGGTCGAGTGTTTCCGCTTTGTTGTACTCCGTCACCGCGGTGGCGAAGTCGTTGTTGAAGAAGTGGAGATCTCCGAGGTTCACATGGGCGCCCGCGCTGTCGTGGAGATCCACCGAGCGCCGGTAATGAAGATTGGCCTGTTGCTCGTCGCCATCCTGCAGGCAGAGGTTGCCGATCAAAAGGTGGAGCACGGCGTCATCGGGAACGATATTGATCAGCTCCTGCATGCGCCGGAGGGCGTCGGGCTGATAGCTGCGCTCTTCACTGGCGATGGCTGACATGACGACCGGGCTGTCGACGCCCGCGATCCAGTGCGAGGCCAGATCGAGCGCCAGAGGCGCGGAGGCGATCAGTAGCGAAAGGAGAACGATCAGTATCCGCTCTCCCCGCTTCGCGTAGCTGAAGAAGATGATGAACCAATAGAACATGAGCCACACCGGTCCCAGCCAGAGAAAGACCGGTAGAAAAAGAAGAGCAAAAGCAAGAACGGAGACCGACCCGCCGTGCATCGTTCCGCCGAGAATCTCGCGGAAGTCATGGGTCATTGCGCGGCCATAGCGAACGAGGAGGGAGACCGCGAAGATCGCCGCTGTCAGGGCCAGGGCCAGCAGGATCGTGATCAGAAGATCTGCTCGACCGAGGAGGCGAGAGCGATAGTCGCGAAGGATGTTGGTGAACCCTCGAAGCGCCGCCGTCAGAGCCGCTCCCCAGTTCTTCGAGTCGGCCGCCGTATCCGCTCCGATGAACGCGACCGCCGGCGAGATGGGGTCGAGCGCATCAGCGGCATGAGCAGCCCAGTCGGCTTCCGGCTTGGTTCCCTGCCTTGCGGCCTGACGCGACAGCGATGCGGCCGATACCGCGTAAAGGGGGTAGGTCTTGATGCCGTACGTTCTGCCGGTTTCGGTCAACTCGCTCGTCTTCTTGGCTGCGGCATCGAGATTGCCCGCATCGGCGGCTGACATCGCCTGAGGCCAGATGTCGCGGGGCGCAAGTTCCTCCGCGCGTGCCACCGGCGACACCAGGCACGCCCACGCGGCGAGAAGCGGGAGGAGACGGGATTTCATGTAATGCTTTTCGTTCGCTGGACGAACGCCAGTTTCAATTCTCCCAGATGTGTCGATAGAAAATCGTCTTCGTCCGGCGTCAAGTTGCCCGCGGTTTTGTCTTTGAGCATCGTAAGGATCTCGATCATCTGCCGCGCGGCACCGACGTCGATCTTCGGTTTCTGGCCATACGGATCGCGCAACATCCCCAGCGAGACGTACGCCTGGGCGATGAGCGGCTCGACGAAGTCAGCGAACGGAGTGCCGGGATTCTGCGCTTTGTCGGCGATCGATTTATTACGCCGCTCCCCGGCAGGCGGCTCGGGGCTCGCGCTCGGCCGTCTCTCAGCCGGTTTCGCCTCGGCTTTCGCAGCCGGCGGTTCCGCGCTCTGTTCCGCCGGTTTCGCGACGAAAGGATCGCCCGGTTTGATGTCCTGGCGGAATTCTTCGCGGATCTCCCCATCGGCGGTGAAGATCCGTCTGTCCGTTACTTTGATCTCGGATTTTGGTTTGTCCATGGTCTTGGCGGTCGGGTTTCAGCTGCCAGCCGCTTCGGTTTTCCGACAGCAGGCAACTGACAGCCCGTTGAGAATGAACGGTCGGTCGGGACCGGAAACGATATAGCAAGTGCGCGCTTGCGCGCTACCGCCGCTACAATCCGTGCCCTCGCCGATGCGTATCTTCCAGATCCTCGAATTCAACCAGTTCAACACCGGATCGGTGCACCAGATGTTTCAGGCAGCAGCCGGTCTGCGCGAGCGTGGACACGAGGTCACGATCATCAGCCGGCCCGATGACGTGATGGAAGAGCAGGCCCGCGCGGCGGGGGTAGCGTTCGCAGGTCTATCGATGCGCAGTGGCTTCGACGTCATCAGTGCCTGGGAGCTGGGGCGGCTTTTTCGGAAGACGAAGCCGGACGTCGTTCACGTACACAAGGGTGTGGCCCATTCACTTGCGCTGGCCGCCACCTTCCTGCAGCCGGTTGGGGCATTCGTCGTCAACCGCGGCGTCTCGTTCCCGCTCGATTTCTGGAATCGCATCAAGTACCGCACGCGCCGCGTCGATCGCGTCGTTACCGTTTGCGAACAGATCAAGCACGTGATCGTCGACAGCGGCGGCCTGCCGCCCGGGAAAGTCAAAGTCGTCTATGCCGGCACCGACGTCATCCTCTTCGATCCAGCAAGATGGGACGCGAGACTGTTCCGGCATGAGAAAGGGATTGCCGACAATGCCTTTCTCGTCGCTCAGGTCGGTGTGCGTGCGTGGAAAGGGTGGAAAGAGCTGATCGATGCTGTCGCTTCGATCCTCCCGAGGCATCCGCATGTGCATCTCGCGCTGATCGGCTGCCGCGATGAGAGCGAGCGCGAGGAAGTCGGCGCGTACGCGAGGGAGCGAGGAATCGCCGACCGGGTTACGGCGATCGAGTATCGCGACGACATGCCGAGTGTCTTCGCCTCCTGCGACCTCGTCGTCGATGCCTCGTGGGCCGGGACCGGGATCACCGGCACGATCCGCGAAGCCATGGCCATGCGCAAGCCGGTGATCGCCACCGATTGCGGCGGCAACCGCGAGCTTGTCGCCACGCCGGAGGTCGGCTGGCTGATTCCGGCAAAGGAGGTCACGGCGCTCGCTCGTGCCATCGCCGAGGTGATCGAGGACGAGCCGCGAAGAACGAGGGTTGCCGCGAACGCGCGAGAACACGTCATCCACGGGTTCTCGAAGGAGTTGCGGATTACGCGGCTGGAGAAGTTGTACGGCGAGATCAGCAATCGCTGACGGACGCCCATCGAGTTGGCGCTAAATGTCTGCTTGAACGAGCTTTCTCGTTCCGGGAACGAGTTCTTGCGTTCACGGAACCAGTTCATTTGGCGCCCAAAGACATTTATCTCATTTTAAATAAGTAGTTTATACAATTTTGGCAAGAATACTCTTGCCGAGCTCGCTGCCGGGTGCAGGACGTCGATCTCCCCTCCAGCATCCGGCCGTACGACAAGCGACGAGTAGGTCCAGGTGTTGCCGTCGTACGACGCGGCAGCGTGTACGTGCGCGCTTCCCTTCGGTCCGGAGATGGGGAAGTCGATGTTGGCGGTGCCTGTGTTGTTGTCGAGGTGTACGCTCCCCATCACCCACCAACCCTTCTCGATCGGTGTGCCGAGCGCTTCGACCACGCGCGGATCGCTGGTCGCACGCGTGAATGCCTCGCGGTAGACGTCGCTGCGCTTGATGACGCTGAAGACGAAGACGAACAGCGCGATCATCGCGGCAAACCCCAGCACGAGGATGACGCCGCAGCCGATGGCCAGCGCTTTCCAGCAGCCGCCTGACTTCTGCGCCGGCGCGGGGGGAGCACCGGGCGGCGGGGTGTAACTGCTGCCCTGGGGCGGTGTGTACGATCCGGACGGGGGCGGGGGCGTCGGCGTGACGGTCATAGGAGACCTCCGGCGCAGAGTCTACGCCAGAGCGTGCACGTGTTCAGCAACACTGGCCGCAAGCCCCTCCATGTCATAGCCGCCTTCGAGCAGCGAGAGGACACGGCCGCCGCTGTGGCGGGCCGCTTTTTCGACGATCCGGCTCGTGATCTCGCCGTACGCCTCCTCGGTGACCCGCATGCCGCCGAGCGGATCGCGGCGATGGGCGTCGAATCCCGACGAGAGCAGAATCGCCTGCGGCTGGTAGTCATCGATGGCCCGTACGATCACGTCTTCCACTCCCCGCAGGTAAGCGGCGTCGCCCAGACCTTGTTCGAAGGGGATGTTCAGCGTGTAGCCGCGGCCGGCGCCGCCACCGATCTCGTTGGCCGCACCGGTGCCGGGATAAAACGGGAAGCGATGCATCGACGCGTAGAAGACATCGTCGCGGTCCCAGAAAAGAGCCTGCGTTCCGTTGCCGTGATGAACGTCGAAGTCGAAGACGAAGACGCGCTCGATGCCGGGCTGTTCGCGCATCCATTCGGCAACACAGGCGATGGTGTTGAAGAAGCAGAACCCCATCGGCTGAAGCCGTTCCGCGTGATGACCGGGTGGCCGCGCCACGACAAACGCGCGGTTGTCCTGACCGTTCATCAAGTCCTCGGCGGCAGTCAGCGCGGCGCCGACGGCTGTTCGCGCCGCGGCGAAGGTCTGGGACGACATCGGGTTATCGCCTGAGAAAAAATCGCGCATCCCGGATCGTGCCGCCTGGTCCAGCGCCCGCTCGTAGTCGGCCGAGTGAACTTTGGCGATGATGCGATCGGTGTCCGGGTGATCAGCAGTCTCGCGGCTGATGCGATCGGCGAGCCCCGCGCGCTCGACGCCCGCCAGTGCCGCATCGAGCCGCGTGGCCGACTCAGGATGTCCAGCTCCTGTGTCGTGTTCGTAGAAGACGGGATTCGTATAGATGTTCAGCATCGGCGTGGTACAACTTCCCGACTTTGCGCCGCATTCTCCAGGTGACATCGATCGCGCTATTGACGATTTTCTTCCTCGGGCTTTTTCTCTGGAAGAGCAACCTTCACGATGTCTGGCGAATCATGCTGGCGACCAACCTTCTCTGGCTGGCGTCGGCGTTCCTGGTCAATTGGCTGGCGCTGATCTTTCGCACCATCCGCTGGCGGGTGCTCCTCGGCGGGCCGAACCCGCCCGGTTTCTATCCGACGTTCTTCGCAAACACCACCGGCTACATGCTCTCCACGGTACTGCCCATCCGCGCCGGCGACGTGGCGCGCCCGGCACTGCTGGCGCGGCGTACGAACGTGCGCTTCGCCGAGGCATTGGGGACAGTGCTCACGGAGCGCATCCTCGACCTCTTCAGCATCCTCGGCATCTTTATCTGGTTCTGCGTTCTCCGCTGGAACAGCTTTCCGAATGAAGCCGGCGTCGTTCATGGCGGCGCGATCGGCTGCACGGTGGTGCTTGCATTGCTAATCCTTCTGCTGGTGAGCCTCTATTTCTTCGGCGGCGCCGTCCGGCGGCTGCACGGGACGATCGGCCGCATCCTGCCGAAGCGATTCCGCGAGCCGTGGATGAAATTCTTCGACGCCTTCGCAAGAACCTTGTCGGTCACGGAACGGCCAGGGGACTTTTTCACGGTCATCTTCGCCACCGCCGCGGTCTGGGTCTGCCTGACGGCGCAGTACTCACTCGTTTTCATCGCGATGCATCACCCTTTGCCCTATGACGCAACGTTCTTCATCAGTGGCGTGACCACGATCGGCGTGGCCATCCCGACGCCGGGAGGCGTCGGCGGTTTCCACAAGCTTTGCCAGTGGGCGTTGACGTCGTTCTACGGTTTTGACATCGACAGTTCCGTCGCGCTCGCGTTGTTGATGCATCTGGTCGGCACCATCCCGGTCGTCGCCACCGGCGTGACGCTCTTCGCCCGCGAGGGTCTCCGTTGGCGCGACCTCAGGCGTGAAGCCGAAGATGTGGCGGGCGACACGCCCCCTCAGTCGTGATATACGGCGTTCCGATGCGATGCCCGTTCTGTGGCAACACGGAAGACCGTGTCGTCGACTCTCGCGAGAGCCGTGAGGCCGATGTCATTCGCCGCCGGCGTGAGTGCACGAAGTGCGAGCGCCGCTTCACCAGCTACGAGAAGATCGAACTGGTTCCGTTTCAGGTCGTCAAACGCGACGAGCGCCGCGAGCCGTATGACCGCGCCAAGTTGATGCGCGGTTTGCAGGTGGCCTGCCGTAAACGTCCGGTACCGCAGGAAACACTCGAGCGGCTTGCGGATGCGATCGAGGCAGCCATGCAGGATTCCAGCGAGCGGGAAGCGTCGAGCAAGGTAATCGGAACGATGGTCATGCAGCGCCTTCGCGAGCTCGATCCGGTGGCCTATGTTCGTTTTGCCTCGGTGTACCGGAGATTCGAAGATGTGGACGCATTTGTGAAGGAATTGCATCAATTGCGGTAGCGAGGTCTTCGAGGTTGCGAGGTCTCGCGGTCAGAGTAGTTTGTAGACCGCGAGACCACGCAACCCCGAGACCGCGAAACCGCGATACAAGGAACACTCATTGCAGAGGATGGTTCCCCCATTGAGAGGCTGAGATGACCGACGCGACCGAAACCGCGAAAGAAGAAGCGATCAAAATCCCCGACGTCCTGCCGGTTCTGCCGCTGAAGGACCTCGTAATTTTTCCGTTCATCATCGTTCCACTATCGGTGTCGCGGGAGAAGTCGATCAACGCGGTCGATCAGGCGCTGGCCGAGAACCGCGTCATCATGCTGACGGCGCAGAAGGACTTTCAGAACGAAGACCCGGCCGAAGACGATCTCTATCGCGTCGGAACCGTGGCCATCATCATGCGAATGCTGAAGTTGCCGGACGGCCGCATCCGCATCCTCGTGCAGGGCCTGAGCCGAGCCCGGATCGACTACTTCATCCAGACCGCGCCGTTCTTCAAGGCAAAGATCACCCGCATCGAAGAGACCACGACCAAGGATCGAGGACTCGAGACCGAGGCCCTCATCCGTGCTGTAAAACAAAACCTCGACCGCGCTGTCGGACTCGGGAAGAACATCAGCCCCGAGGTCATGGTCATCGCCGCCAATCTCGACGACCCGGCGCGGCTCACAGACCTGGCCGCATCAAACCTCGACCTCAAGCTCGAAGAGGCGCAGCAGATCCTGGAGACGATGGATCCGGTCGAGCGCCTGAAGCGGGTCAATGACCTCCTTTCACGCGAGATCAATCTCCTGACCATGCAGCAGGAGATCTCCTCGGCGGCGCAGGGGGAGATGAACAAGTCGCAACGCGAGTACTTCCTGCGGCAGCAACTGAAGGCGATCCAGTCCGAGCTTGGCGAAGGCGAAGACGTCGCCGAGGACGTCGAGAATTACCGCAAGAAAATCGAAGAAAAACAGATTCCGACCGAGGCGCGCGAAGAGGTCGAGAAACAGATCAAACGGCTGGAGCGCTCCCATCCCGATTCGGCGGAGACTTCGATCATCCGCACATACCTCGATTGGATGACCGGTCTGCCGTGGGGTCAGATGTCGGCCGACAATCACGACCTCGAACGCGCTCGCAAGATTCTCGACGAGGATCACTACGACCTCGAGAAGATCAAGGAGCGCATCCTGGAGTATCTGGCTGTCCGCAAACTTCGCGGCCAGAAGATGAAGGGCCCCATTCTCTGCTTTGTAGGGCCTCCCGGCGTCGGCAAGACCTCCCTCGGCCGGTCGATCGCCCGCGCGCTCGACCGCAAGTTCGTCCGCATTTCGCTCGGCGGTGTGCGTGACGAGGCGGAGGTGCGCGGCCATCGCAGGACCTATGTCGGCGCACTTCCCGGCCGCATCATTCAGGGCATCAATCAGGCGGCGACGTCGAATCCGGTCTTCATGCTCGACGAGGTCGACAAGATCGGCGCCGACTACCGCGGCGATCCATCGTCAGCGCTTCTGGAAGTGCTCGATCCGGAACAGAACTTCTCGTTCCGCGACCATTACCTCGGCGTTCCCTACGACCTCTCGAACGTGATGTTCATCGTTACGGCGAACGTGCTCGACACGATCCAGCCTGCTTTCCTCGACCGCATGGAAGTGATCCGTCTTTCGGGCTACACGGATGAGGAGAAGCTGTCGATTGCCAAGCAGCATCTGATCCCGAAGCAGATGGAGGAGAACGGCATCAAAGAGACGCCGGTGGTTTGGACCGACTCCGGCATCATGCGCGTCATCACCGGGTACACGAAGGAAGCGGGCCTGCGCAATCTGGAACGCGAGATCGGTACCATCTGCCGCAAGATCGCGGTGCAGGTGGCGGGCGGCAATCAGCAGGAGAGTTACCGCATCACCGACGCTTCGGTCGAAAAGTTCCTCGGGCCGATGAAGCATTTCGCCGAGGAGTTGCTGGAGCGCGATCAAGTCGGCGTGGCGACGGGTCTGGCCTGGACCGCGGTCGGCGGCGACATCCTGTTCATCGAGGCACTGGCAGTGAAGGGCAAAGGAAAGCTGGTCCTGACCGGTCAGCTCGGCGATGTGATGAAAGAGTCGGCGCAGGCGGCGCTTACCTACGCGCGTGCGCACGCCGACGAGCAGAACATCCCTTCCGATTACTTCGAGACGCACGACATTCACATTCACGTTCCCGCCGGCGCCATTCCGAAAGACGGACCCTCGGCAGGCATCACCATGACGAGCGCGATCATCTCGATGATCACCGGCCGCCCCGTGAAACGGAATGTGGCCATGACCGGCGAAGTAACCCTTCGCGGCGACGTGCTCCCGATCGGTGGTCTGAAAGAAAAGGTGCTGGCCGCCCGCGCTGCGAAGATCAACACCGTAATCATGCCGAAGCTGAACGAGCGAGATCTGATCGACGTCCCGGAGCCGATCAAGCGCGACATGCAGTTCTACTTCGTTGAGCATGTCGAAGAGGTGCTCAAGATCGCTCTGCTCGACAGGAGTGCCGCCGATCAAAAGACGACGGAGCGCGTCGGCCGCGAGTCGAAGACGCTCCCCGAGCCCGAGCCGGCGCCGCCGCCAGTTGAGGTGCCGGTAGCGCAGCCTGGATAGGCCGGCACGGCCGGCGGCGCTGGTTGCCCAAGGCTCGGCCACCATTTCCGCTCGATCGTTCTGCCGCGCAGGCTCCTAGCCGAGACCGCGCTACCCAGGAGCCATTTTCGATAGAATCCACTCCATGTCCGAAAATCAAGGCGAGCAGGCGAAGGGTAAAGGTTTCTGGGACGGTGGAGCGCAAGGCCACGGCACGAACAAGGAGTCGTCCGGCCGGCCGAGTGGCTCCCCCGGCAAGCGGTCGCCCTCGCGGACCGGATATCGCACCGACATCGAGTTCCCGCCCGAGACCAAAGAGCCGTCGAACGACTAAATCCGCCGAGCGCGCCGGAGCGTAACATCAACGCCGCGCCATGACCGCCGCAATGAACACGAGCTTCGAATCCAGCTCGCTGCTGCCTGCCGTCGCACACGGTGATCTCACCGCGTTCGAGCAGCTCTACGACCGTCATTCCTCGACCCTCTATGCCCTCCTTCTCCGTATCCTCGCCAATCCGGACGACGCCCAGGAAGTTCTGCAGGAGACCTTCGTGAAGGCGTGGACGAACGCGAAGATGTTCGACGCCGTTCGCGGCAGCGACGTGGCCTGGCTGATCTCGATCGCTCGCAGTCGTGGCATCGACCGGCTCCGCTCCCGCAGGATTCGCGGCGACCGTGAAGACGAGGCTGGACGGGAGCTGTCATCGAGTTTCGGCTTCGTGGAGAAGAGAACCGGAGCGGACGACGCCATCCAATCCGAGGAGCGCCGAGCGGTGCGTGGTGCGTTGTCGGAACTGCCGGAGGCGCAGCGCGTGGCATTGGCGCTGGCCTATTTCGACGGATTGTCGCAATCGGAGATCGCCGAGAAGCTGGGCGAGCCTCTTGGCACCATCAAGACCCGGATGCAACTGGGGATGAAGAAGTTGCGTGAGAGCCTGAAGGCGTTTCGATGATGACGGCTATGAAAAGCCACGCTGAGCTCGAATCGATTGCCGCGCTCGAAGCAATCGGTGCCGCGACCGCGGACGAGGCAAGCACCTTCCGCGCGCATCAGGCCTCGTGCGCCGGTTGCCGGCGCGCCCGCGACGAGTACGAAGAGGCCGCGACACTCCTGGCGCACGATCTCGATCCGGTCACCCCTCCGCCTGCCTTGCGCGATCGGATCTTCCTGGCCATCGACGGCCAGGAAAGCAGCGACAACGTCGTCGACGCGCGCGATCGTTTCGGCAGCAGGCGCTGGTGGATGGTGGCGGCCGCGCTTTTCCTGGCGCTGTGGGGCTGGCGCGAGCTTTCCGTTCGCGTCAGCCGCGAGAAGGCCACGACCAGCGAAGCCGAGATGCGGCGGCTGGCGGGCGAGAATCAGCTCCTCACGGCGCGCAACGAGAAACTGAGCGCGGAGATGGCGGCGCTCGCTTCGCAGGACACGCGCACGATCGCCCTCACCGGCCAGCAGGTCTCGCCGTCGGCATCGGCGAAGGTCTTTCTCGAGCCGAAACAGCGCCGCGCCGTCGTCTTCTTCTACAACCTCCCCGCCAATCCGAGCGACAAGAGTTACCAGCTTTGGATCCTTCGCGGCGATCAGCCGAAGCCGCAAAGCGCCGGCGTGTTCGACGTGACCCCGTCCGGCGGCGCATCGATCTCCATCGAGAATCTCCCGCTGGCGACGGAGATCAAAGGCCTGGCCGTAACGCTGGAGTCGAAGGGCGGCGTCGCGCAACCGACGAACACGAATTTCTTCGTGGCCGGAAACACGTAAGACGCATGGCGGATCTCTCCCTCGACCCGACCACTACGGCACTGATCGTCATCGACCTGCAGCGCGGCATCGTGGCGCGGCCGGCGGCACCGCATTCGGCGTCCGACGTCGTCGGGCGCTGTGCGAGGCTCACGGAGGCGTTTCGTCATGAGAAGGCGCTGGTCATCCTCGTTCACGTGGCCTTCTCGGACGACGAAGGCGACCGTCTCAAGCCGGCAGCAGACAGCGCACCTCCCGCGGGACCGGTGCCGTCCGACTGGAGCGAGATCGTGCCGGAGATCGGGCCGCACCCCGGCGACATCGTCATCGTCAAGCGGCAGTGGGGCGCGTTCTACGGGACCGGTCTCGAACTGCAGTTGCGCCGCCGCGGCGTCCGTACCATCGTCCTCGGCGGCATCGCAACGAACTTCGGCGTCGAATCGACCGCGCGCGATGCGTACGAACGCGGCTTCGAGCAGATCTTCGTCGAGGATGCCATGTCGGGGCTGACCGCCGGGGCTCATGAATTCGCGGTAACGACCATCTTCCCGCGCATAGGACGCGTACGGTCAACCGGCGACGTGCTCGCCGCGATCAGAGCCCGATGATGTTGTAGCCGCCGTCGACGAACAGCACCTCGCCGGTGATGCCGGCCGACATGGAAGAGAGCAGAAAGAGCGCGGCGTTGGCGATCTCTTCGAGCTCCACATTGCGGCGCAACGGGGCGCGCTCGGCGTGGTGCTTGAGCATGCCGGTAAAGCCTTTGACGCCGCGCGCGGCCAGAGTGTTGACCGGTCCCGCGGAGATGGCATTGACGCGGACGTTCTTCGGGCCGAGGTTCGCGGCGAGGTAGCGGACGCTCGCCTCCAGCGACGCTTTGGCTACACCCATGACGTTGTAACCCAACACCGCTTTTTCCGCGCCGTAGTACGTCATGGCCAGCACCGCGCCGCCGCCCGATTTCTCGAAGAGTGGCAGCGCCGCGCGTGTCAGGCAGACCAGGGAGTAGGCGGAGATGTCGTGCGCGGTCTTGAACCCTTCCCGCGATGTGTCGACGAAGTCGTTCTCCATGTCTTCACGCGGCGCGAAGGCAACCGAGTGGACGAGGGCATTGAGCCCGCCGAGCTTCTCGCCGACTTCCTTGAAGACCGCGTCGACCTCGGCGTCCACCGTAACGTCACAGGGAAGGATGAGCGAGTCCGGCATCGAAGCACAAAGCTCTTCGACGTTATCCTTCAGCCGCTCTCCCTGATAGGTGAAGGCCAGCCGCATCCCTTCGCGCGACAGTGCCTGCGCGATGGCCCAGGCGATGGAGCGTTTGTTGGCGACCCCGAAAACGATTCCGGTCTTTCCTTCCAGCAGCGGCATGCTTGCACTCCCTTCGCCGGATCATAGCAATTCCTAACAAGCTCTCGGAGCTCACGAACGAGCTCTCGGAGCTCATGAACGAGCTCTCGGAGCTCACGAACGAGCTTTCCGAGTTCACGAACGAGCTTTTCGAGTTCACGAACGAGCTCTCGGAGCTCACGAATGAGCTTTTCGAGTTCACGAACGAGCTTTCCGAGCTCACGAACGAGCTTTTCGAGTTCACGAACGAGCTTTTCGAGTTCACGAATGAGCTCTCCGAGCTCGTTCAGAGGCTTTGGCAACGCCGCGTTGTCCTCGAATCAGGACAACGCGGGCTTGAATCACCCTGCCATCGACAGGTGCGAGAAAAACGTCTGCGTCGTCCCGCACTCGCGGCAGAGGAAGTGCAGCGTATCGCGCCGCTTCCACGGATTGGGGGCGTCGCAGACGGGGCAGAGGGTGTCCCGCTGGGGAAAGGGCCGTTCGCAGTGATCGCAGGCGACAGGCTGACCGGCCGCGTTCACGTCATCTTCGCAACTGACTTCACCGCAACTCGGACAACGCCAGCAAACAGCCATCGCGTGCGACCCCTTTCGAAAAAGATGGACGATTGGATGGCGTTAAGAATAGCAGATGAAAAAGAATGATGATTAAAGATTCCCAATGTCTCGCGGTCTCGCGGTTGCGGAGTCTGGCGGGGGGTGTAATCGAACACCGCGAGACCGCGAACCCGGTACTACTTCACCTTCGCCCACGCATCCTTCAACGTCACTGTACGATTGAAGATGAGGGCATCGCCGGACGAATCGGGATCGACGCAAAAGTACCCCAGCCGCTCGAACTGATAGCGCGTGAAGGGAGCCGCGCCGCGGACCGAGGGCTCGAGCTTCGCGCGCGGTACGACCTGGAGTGAATTCGGATTGAGGTCGTCGAGGAAGTTGCCGCTCTCCTCCGGGTTCTCGGACCGGAACAAACGGTCGTAAAGGCGCACCTCGCAGTCGATGGCGTGTTCGGCGGAGACCCAGTGCAGCGTTGCTTTCGGTTTCCGGCCGTCAGGCGAGTCGCCGCCGCGCGTGGCAGGGTCGTAGGCCGCGTGCAGCTCCACGATGTTGCCGGCGTCGTCCTTCACCACTCCCGTGCAGGTGATGAAGTAGGCCGAGCGGAGGCGGACCTCGCGGCCGGGAGCGAGGCGGAAGAATTTATTCGGCGGCTCTTCCATGAAGTCTTCTCGCTCGATGAAAAGCGTTCTTGCGAACGGAACCTTGCGCGTCCCGGTATCGAACCACTCCGTTTCACCCTCGGGGTAATTATCGATGACCACGCGTAGGGGATCGAGCACACCCATCACCCGTGGCGCGGTGGTGTTCAGATCCTCGCGAACGCAGAACTCGACCAGACCGGCGTCGATGACGTTCTCCCGCTTGGCGACGCCGACGCGCTCGCAGAAGTTGCGGATGGACGCGGGCGTGTATCCGCGGCGCCGCAGTCCGGCGATGGTCGGCATGCGCGGATCATCCCAGCCGCTGACGTGCTTCTCCTCGACCAGACGCAGCAGCTTGCGCTTCGACATCACCGTGTAGTTGAGATTGAGCCGCGCGAACTCGTACTGCCGAGGGCGCGACGGCACGGAGACGCTCTCGATCAACCAGTCGTACAACGGGCGGTGATCCTCGAACTCGAGCGTGCAGAGCGAATGCGTGATGTGCTCGATGGCGTCAGACAGCGGATGCGCGTAGTCGTACAGCGGATAGATGCACCAAGCGTCGCCGGTGCGGTCGTGGCGCTCGTGCCGGATGCGATAGAGCACCGGATCGCGCATGTTGATATTCGGCGAAGCCATGTCGATCTTCGCCCGCAGCACGTGCGCGCCGTCCGGGAACTCGCCGGTTTTCATCCGTCGCAAGAGATCCAGATTCTCGTCCACGCTCCGGGTGCGATACGCCGACTCCTGGCCGGCCTCGATTAACGTGCCGCGCATGGCCCGCATCTCATCGGCCGAGGAACTGTCGACGTAAGCTTTTCCCTTCAGGATCAGCTCCTCGCCCCAGGCGTAGAGCTGGTCGAAGTAGTCAGAGGCGTGGAAGAGATTCTGGCCCCAGGAGAAGCCGAGCCAGGCCACGTCGCGTTTGATCGATTCGGAGAACTCGACCTCTTCCTTCGTCGGATTCGTATCGTCGAAGCGGAGATTGCATTGCCCGCCGAATTCGCCGGCGATGCCGAAGTTGAGGCAGATCGATTTGGCGTGGCCGATGTGCAGGTAACCGTTCGGCTCGGGCGGAAAGCGGGTGATGACGCGCTGGTACCTGCCGGCGGCAAGATCCTCTTCAACGATCTCGCGGATGAAGTCGCGCGGCTTCGATGGGGCTTCGGTGGTCATGGGGCGGGACCGTATACATCACCGCGCGGCGAGTCAACAATGGCACAATCCCATCATGCGAAAACTTTCCATCGTCGCCGCGCTCCTTCTCGCCGCTACCGCGCACGCCCAGTCGCTCGATGACGTCGTTTCGAGCGTCATGAAGGAGTACGGGGGCCAGGCGGCCTGGCAGAAGGTCACGACGCTGCGCGAGAGCGGCACGGTCGTGCCGATGATGCGCAAAGGCGACGGCAAGATGACACGCTTCTGGCAGAAACCGGACAAACTGCGCTTCGACGTCACCTATCCAACCGAGCGCGAGGTGCGCATCGTCGATGGTGACCATGGAACCCGCAACGACAAAGAGGTCACCGGCGGATCGCTCGACGCCATGAAGCTGCAGGCGGCCCGTCTGGCGCTGCCGCTGCTCCTTGCCGAGAAACGTGCCTCCCTTCACGACCTCGGTACGAAAGACGGCGTCTGCACGATCGAGATCCCCCTTTCGGCGTCGCTGACGCTGACCGTCAATGTCGACACGAAGACGTCGCACATTGTCCGGTCGACCGGGAAAGCGTCGGGTCTCGAATTCGTCGTCGACTACAGCGACTTCCGGCGCGTCAACGGCCTGCTCTTCCCGTTCGCGGAAGCGGGCATGGCGCAGGGGATGCCCACCGCAAACACGAAGCTCGAGGCCATCGAGATCAACGCCCCTTCAGCGCCGCCTCCGCCTGCGGCAAAATGATCCTGACCCACTCGGTGTACATCGTCGCGCTGGGATGGAGGCCGTCGGGCGCCACGAGCGCCGCGTTGGTGGCGGCATGGCGGGAGACCGGCGTGATGTCCGCGTAGCGTGTACCGGCTCGTTTCGTCTCCTCGGCGTTGATGGCGTTGAAGTGATCGATCTCGGCGCCGATCTTCGCCCGGTCTCGGCTGGCGGCGAATGGAGTGACGCCCCAGTCGGGGATGGAGACGACCAGTACACGCTTCGGATCGTTCCCTGCGAAGGCGATGGCGCGCTGCAACAGGGCGACGAATTCCATTCGATACTGTTCGGCTTCGCGGCCGCGGTATTGGTTGTTGACGCCGATCAGCAGCGTCACGAGCGCGTACGGTCCGTGTGGCTTCGCCGCATCGATCGCTGATGACAGCTCGTCCGTCGTCCAGCCGGTTTTGGCGATGATCTCCGGGTAGCCGATGTCGATCCCGTTCTTGCGTAGTTGGAGCGCAAGCTGATTCGGCCAGCGGTCAGCGGCGGCGACACTCTCGCCGATCGTGTAGGAATCGCCGAGGGCGAGAAAACGAGGGGAAGGAGTCATCACCACCATGAGAAGGGCTGCAAGAGTGCTCAACATCTCGGAAGTCTACGCGCGTGGAACAGTGCGCGCCGTGAAACGGGCGATCGTCGTTGTTCTCAACACCGACAGCGGCTGGTTTTGCGTGTCCAGCCAGTTCTCTCCGGTTTCGATCAATCGCGAGTGGGCAAAGTTGCGCCAACAGCCGAACGAAGCTACGCCGCTGCTAACCTTTCGGCTTCCACGGCGTACTTACTCTGCACAGGAGGCACACCATGAAGCGCATCCGCAGTGCAGTGCTCGCGGCCGTGCTTGGGCTTGTATCGATTTCGGCCGCCCATGCGGCGATCGATAGCCCCATTCACCGCAATTTCAACGTCCGCCCCGGCGGGACGATCACCATCGACGCTGACATCGGCGATATCAAAGTCACCTCAGGTGCCGCCAACGTCAGCGTCGACGTCATCCGTCGCGCGAGGACATCGAGCCGTTCGCACGCGGACGAGCTCTTCAAAGACCTCGACGTCAGTTTCGCTCAGGAAGGAAACGACGTCCGTATCCGCTCGCGCTACAACCATCCCACGTCGTGGTTTCACTGGAACACCGACCTCGACGTCCACTACGTCGTTAATGTTCCGTCTCAGTACAACGTCGACCTGACCACCTCGGGCGGTGACATCACCATCTCCGATTTGAACGGACAGGTGCGGGCCAAGACCTCGGGCGGCGAAGTTTCACTCGGACGGATCAATGGCCTCGTCGACGCGCACACCTCGGGCGGTGACGTCTCGATGGCCGGCTCGCACGCAAACGCGATGCTTTCCACATCGGGCGGCGACATCAAAGTCGGCGACGCTGCCGGTTCGCTAAGCGTGAAGACCTCGGGCGGCTCGATCGACATTCGACGCGCAGCGTCCGATGTGAAGGCGTACACATCCGGAGGGTCGATCGAGATCGGCGATGCCGGCGGAGTCATCGACGCCACCAGCTCGGGCGGATCCATCCGGGCACGCCTGTCGCGGCAGCCTCGTGGAGATTCGAAGCTGTCGACATCCGGAGGAGGCATCACCGTTTCCCTCGCTCCCAATGTAGCGCTCGACATCGACGCCCATACGAGCGGCGGCGACGTCGCCTCGGATGTTCCAGTGACGATTCTCGGCAAGCAGAACGATTCGTCGTTGAACGGAAAGTTGAACGGTGGCGGCCCGAAGCTCGTGCTCCGCAGCTCCGGCGGCGACATTCGGCTTCAGAAGTAATTTATCCAGCCGCGAGGATTGCCTTCGCGGCGGCACGCGCGCTGGCGAAGGCGGCGTCCGACAGGATGCCGCCTTCGTTCACCCAGTCACCGGCCACGTAAAGACCGCGTACCGGCGTAGCGGCGCGCATTCTCGAAGATCGGCCCTCGGGCTCGGCGAGGGCATTGGACACCGTCATCGCCGGCAGGAACCGGCGGTGGACGATGAGCTCGCGCCAGCCGGGCTGCATCTCGTCGATGAGCGATTCGAGCTCTGCCTCCGTTCCTTCGCCATATTTCATTGCGTGGAGGAGAGCGCCGCCTTTCGGCGTCAGTTGCGCCCATTTCGAATGCACCGAGAAGTAGAGCGGCTTGTCGATGCCGAGTGCAAACGTGTTCCGCGCCTCGGGAAGTCTTGAGAGGGCGACATCGAGGCAGGCGGCCGTTACAGCACTGGACGTTGGCCAGTCGAGGTCGGGAGCAAGCTCGCGAGCGGTGCTGGGATCGACAGCCAGAATGACGGTTTCAGCCGGGATGCGCGTCCCTTTGTCCGGATCGGACAAGTCCGGCATCGCCAGCGACATGGTGTCGTTGCGGACGTCGACTTCGAGTCCTCCGAGCTCCACGCCGCGAACCGCGCCGCCATCGTGATCGACGTTCACGACGCGCGAGCTGGTCACGAAATTGACGCCCGACGCGACTGCGGCACTATGTAGCGAGTCGACGATTTTCTGCCACCCCTCATCGACATAGACGACTCCGCGGATGGCCAGCCGCAGCTGGGCCAACGCCGCACTGGCGCTCTGAAGGTCGGCGCGGTCGCTATAGGTAGCGAGGCGGAACATGGCCTCCAGCACCTGCCTCAGGCGTTCGTCCGACGCGTTCGCGTCGATCCATTCGCGGACGGTCATCGAAGCGTAGGGTTTCGGATCGATGCGCCGGATGCGAAGCAGGAGCATAGCCGCCTGCGCTTTCGCTTTCAGTCCGAAGATCGACGTGGTGAGCAGGGACCAGGGGTTGCTGGGAAGCTTGTATCGCTCATCGCCGAGGATCGCCACGCCGCGGGGCTTCGGAATGCCTCCGCGCACCGGGATGCCGAGCTCACGCAGAACGTTCCAGCCGAGGCCGTTGCGGTAAAACGCGTGCGGCCCGAGATTAAACCGGTAGCCGTGGCGGAGATGCGTCACCGCGCGGCCGCCAAGATAGCGGCGGCGCTCGAAAATCGTCACGGTGCGTCCTGCTCGCGCCAGGAACACCGCTGCCGAAAGGCCGGCCAGACCGCCGCCGACGATGATGACGTTCTTCGACACGATTGAGGGCAGATGCTACCGCGAATTCACAGCGCGGGTGGATGAAGTGTGGCACAATTTCATTCGGTCCAACTCCCCAGGATGAAAAGTCTGCGGCTCCACTGTTCTCGTGGCCGGCTACGCCACTCGTGTAGTAACACGTGCATTCAACCGGAGAAACGTCGTTGCGCAAACTGGCGGTGTTGTTGTGGTTGCTGCTCATTCCCGCCGCGGGATCGGCCGCGTCTGGCGATGAGTTTTACGTGCGCCTCTATCAGCGGGGACTGGCGCACTTTGCCGCCGGCGATTACGTCAATGCCTTCATGGAGCTGCGCAATGCCGCCTTCGGATTTGTCGAGCACGTCGATCAATTCGAGACCGCGCAAGCCTACGCAATCATCGCCGCCCACCGGCTTGGTCACGACAACGATGCGCGCGAATCGTTGATGCGCATCGTCTCGGCGGAGAAGATTCAGCCGCACTTCCGCTCGGTCACGCTTCCTGTTGATGTGCGCGGAGAAGTCGATATTGTTGCCGCCGCACTGTTGACGACCGAGGAGTGCACGCTCCTTGGCGTTCCCGAGCAGGTACAGCGGGCAGGGGCCGCGGCAAAGCCACCGGTCGTGGTACCGACACCGACGAAGGGTCCCAATGTTGCCGTGACGGCGCCGCGCGAAAAAGAAGCCACCGACGACACCGCGTCTCCCAATACCCGCCCGAAAGCAACCCCGCAACCGGTCGCGCCAGTGCCGGTTGCACCGCAACCCGTGGATCCCGCTCCGCAGCCGGTTGTTCCCACTCCACAACCTGTTGAACCGGTGCCTCAAACGCCGCAACCGGTCCAGCAACCGCAACCGGTCGCGCCGGCGTCGCAACCGGCGCCGCCACCGCCGCCACCGACCCCCCAGCCGGTCGCTTCGCCGAAACTGGAGACGACTCCCCCGCGGCCGCAGCCCGTGACGCCGGATCCCGCGCCGCAGCCGGCGATGAAGAATGCCGACGCAAGCCTCGCCGAGGCACAGCGGGCAGTCGACGATGGTGAGAGCGGTCGCGCACGGTCGATCTACAACGCGCTCCTGACAGGTCCTCCGCTCCCGCATCCCGCGGCGTTACGCCTCGCCGAGGGGTTGTATCGCGTGCGTGACTTCCCGGACGCCGCGCGCGCCTTCCAGCGTGCAGGCACCCTCGTCCACGGCGAGGAGCAATACCACTACGACTACGCGGTGACCTTGTACGAAACGGGCCGCTACGCGGAAGCAAAGCGCGAGCTAGCCATCGCGCTTCCCTACATCGCCGCGACGACCGAAGTCGCGCGTTATCGCGCGAAGATCGAGGGAGCGATCGAGTGACGACGCAATCTCTTGTCTAACTGACACATCCCTTTGGTAGAATCACCAAAATCCGTTTGAGTGAGTCGCCCAGAATCCGCGAGCGTCTTCGAAAGGCTGACATGAAAAAACTTGCCGTTGCTATCGCCCTGATGCTGTTCGCGATCGTCGGATACTCCGCCGAACGAGCGACGACGCCCGAGATCACGCCGCCCGCCAACGGCGAAGAGTTCCTGCGTCTGAGCAGCACCGAGAAGTTGTTCTGGTCGATTGGCTATTCACAGGGCTATCTCGACGCCCTGAACAAGATCGACGTCGCCGCCGGACCGAATTCAGCCTGTGCCAGTCTGGCTGCGCGCACCGAGCGGCAGAGCTCCACCGCGGGCAAGATGTCCGGTTTCGAGCTGGTCTCCGGCCTGGAGAAGTTCTATGCCGATCCGGCCAACACGCTGATCCCCGTCGGAAGCGCCATCCGCATCTACATGCTGCAGGCAGCCGGCAAGGACCAGGCGACGATTCAGGAGCTGATCGAGACCGCGCGTGCGCTCGGCGCCGAGAGCTCCCGCCGGCCGATGGCCGGCAAGTAGCCGGTTTTTCTTTCAGCAGTTCAACTCAGGTGGAGGGGCGCAGTGGATTCGCTTCGGTCCATGCTTTCGGTGGCCGCGGTGTCCTGCGTAATCCCTGTTCTGAGTGCTTCCGCCATCACCGGAAAGCCGCTTCCTCATCGATTGCCGGCAGTCGTGCCGGCAATCGCGCTCACCGCGCTGCGCGATTCGAACGAGACGAACGATTTTCGCCGCTTCGAAGGCGCTCTCGCCGTCGCCAAGTCGCTCGCGGACCTGATGCCCCTCGGCGCGGAACGCAATGCGCTGCGGCGCGCCATCCTCGTCTATGAGGATGTCGATGCGGTTTGGAGCTTCGCGGTGCGTGATCGCTACGGCGCTTATTTCAACGACGATTCGCTGCCCGGCCTGCACGATCGGCTCACTGCCGACTATCCAGGCTACGACGACTTCATCGCTGACTACCGCGTCGCCGACCGCAAGGGGAACGTGCTCTATCCGACCGCGGAAACGCGAACGTTCCTGTTGAAGCAGATCGCGCCGTAGCGGATTACGACGACACGGCGCCGATCGTAGATCGGGCGTCGAGCGCGCGGATGGCGTGGATCAGCCGCTTCCCGGAGGATGCTCCCTTCGCCACGACGGCGTGAAAGCCGCGCAGCTGTTCGCGATCGTCGACGGTTAGCTCTTTCGCCGTGAACGCCAGGACCGGAATGTGTGATGTCGCATCATTTTGTTTCAGCTGCGCCGCCACTTCGAAGCCGCTCATCCCGGGCATGGCCAGGTCGAGAATGATGACGTCCGGCACACTCGCTTCCGCCCGTTGCAGCCCCTCGGCCCCGGAGAAGGCCTTCTCGAGCTGATACCCCTGCTTCGTCAGCTCCGCTTCGAGCATGTCATGGATGCTGACGTCGTCGTCGATGAGCAGAAGCCGCGGCCGTTTTGGCGCGGCAGTGCGCACCGTGATCTCGCGCAGCCGGCGCATCAACCGCGTCCAGTCGACAGGCTTGACGAAATAGTCGTCAGCGCCGAAAGCAAGACCGAGCTCGCGATTGTCGATCATCGACACGATGATGACCGGCAGGCAGGCCGTCGCCGCATCCGCCTTCAGCGCCCGCAAGACGTCCCATCCCTGCGCGCCCGGGAGCACGATGTCGAGCGTGATGGCGACGGGACGGATGCTGCGCGCGAGGCGGAGCGCTTCATCACCGGTGCGTGCGCGGATCGGCACGTACCCGGCCGCCTGCAGATAAGCGGCGAGCGTCGAGTAGGCCAGGTCTTCGTCTTCGACGACGAGCACCCGTTCGCCCGGCGGTATCACTGTGCCGTCGATATTGATGATCGGGCTGGGGATGGTCGTGCCGGCGAAATGAACCGGAAGCGTGAAGGTGAAGGTGCTCCCTCTTCCGACTTCGCTGGCCACGGTGAGCG